>JAFSKL010000028.1 GCA_017448985.1 Paludibacteraceae bacterium | reverse complement strand
CTCAATCTCAAACTCGCCTTTCTCCAGGCCTTGTTCTGCCAGAATCGCCACCGCCTCATTGGTAGCCGGCGTACTGATTTCATCGATTTGTGCCTTGATGGCTTTTTCTTGCAAGCGCAACTCACGCAGAGCTGCTAAATTGTCTGTTTTCATAATTTTTTCAGTTTTTATAACTTTTTTAGATTTTATAACTTACTTATTTATAGTTGTTTATACTATAGCTTGTATCTTTTTTACGAATTATTTTTGATCTTTTTGGATAAAAAAAGATACAAGCCAAAATTAACACTGATTTTGGATGTCCAAATGCAATTTGGACGCAATTAACATACTTTTGTCGAATACGATTCGACGCTAATTAACAAAGATTTTGGTGTCGGGATCAAATCCCGACGGAATTCGAAGAAAGATCTCTTTACCATGATCCTTTTTAGGTCGATTTTTCACAAAAGGGAACAAGCTAAGACTCCTGATGTCGGGATATTTCTCGGTCGGAGAGGTCGTGGGGGTCGTGGTGGATCTTGGGGTCGAGGTAGCGATCAAGGACATCGAACGGCAGTTCAGCAGGGTTAATACCGACCTTATGGAGGCCGTTGAGGACTTTGGTACGACGGGCATTCTCCGCATATGAGACCGGTTCGAGGTTCTGCCACCTGTTGTCGGTAGTGATGCCGTTCTTGTGGTCGATACAAGGTTCGTCGAAAGGCCCTACCCAGGCGAGATAGACCGCATGAGAGACAAGGATGTGTTCCTCATGTCCCCACGCATGCATAAATTTCAGATACCGCTGTTTGCGATGGGCATTGGTTGGGTCTTTACTGTTCTCGGTAGTAGTAGGCGCGCCCACCATTACCGTCTCTTGCCCATTGGGTGCGATACGCAGACCGATGGTGCCGTCACCGGAGCAATAGAACCGGTAGCCGTTGTCGGGTTCGTGTGGCACAAGGCGCAGGAGTGTGCCCTCGTGCATGATTTCTAAAATAGATATATTCATAACATCGCCAGACGGGAGGGATAGTTAGTTAATCCCGAAAGGCGGTGCAAAGGTATATACAAAAAAAAAGACCCGCTAAAATGCAGGTCATTATGGCACTCAACGGCAGTAGACGGCAGTCAAACGGCAATAGACGGCAGTATCACGCGGCAGTGAACGGCAATGGACGGCAGTCACCTTTTATTCCGTGCTTCTCTAAAATTCCGCTCTTTATAGGGGAGTTCTCCGTACCATTTTTCGATTTCGCGGTAGAGGGTAGTAGCATTGATATACTGAACCGCCACATATCCCAAGTTCTCGTTATTCCAAAGTGTGCGCCACATATCTTCGGCAGTACCTTTGCGCGCTGCCTGTATCTCGGCTTCTATGGTCGAAACTCTTTTCTCGTCAAAACACTTTTGGGTAAGATACGGGAAATGCTCGGATTTCGACTCCGGCTTTTCTTCCTGAACGGGCACGACATCTTGGGTGTCAATAGTACGAATTACCTCGGAGAGGTCCCGTCCGCGCGCATCAATGTTGTACTCACGGCTGTTGTCGTGATAGACGACTTTGGAATTAAAGAAAACAGGTTTACTCATATTGCTTCATAAAAAAGCACAGATAGATGGAACAGTAAACGGCTTTCGGCAAAGCGTAAAGATGCCCCACCTACCCATGCAAGTCACGGATAATTGGGACATATTTCTTTTCTTTACTGAAATTTGCCGAATTCGTTTACAAAGGAATATGCCTTGAAAAATACTATGTTATCGCTTTTTTACGCTGTCGATACCAGCGAAATCGGGTGCAAAGGTACAACTTTTTCCCGATATATGCAAGAAAAATCGATATTATTTTACATTAAAGGTCTTACTTTGGTCGATATATGTCACATTTGCGTTGTTAAAAGTGACATTTGCAGCGTCCTTAATGGCTACCTCCGTTTTGTGCGGTACGAGCAAAGAGAGTTTGTTTTTGACGATGGCTTCCACTCCTCGCATATACATCTCCATATAGTGCCAGTCGGGCTCATTACCTTTCGCAGGGAGAAGGATTTTTAATTCATCGGCATTATCTTGACGAAACTGATCAACATAAGCAAAGACTGCCTTTAGAGAACATTGTATAGAAGACACAATGAACAATTTACTATACTCGTTTATTTGATTATTTACAAAGAAATAGATGTTATCATCACCCGCAAAATCCCCTTTATGATAAAATACATTACCGAACATATCAACCGTTATTGGATTATGATAAGTTGGCCAATTATTACCAATATATCCTACAACACCTTGATTTTCTTTACCAGCCGTAATGAAAGGAATAGTACCAACTATTCTGTCTTTCTTAGTAAGACGTTTCCCGTGAAAGTTATCAAAACCTAACTCTTTCATCGAGAACTCTATCCAATTCGATGTGTCGATTTTGCTCATAAGAAAATTAATCTAAAATTATTGTTACTTTGTCTTCCATTAATGAGACAGCACTTCTGTATAATACATGCTGCAAGAGTTGTTCGTTAAACTCCTTGACGTCTTTGCCCTGTTTGAACATTTCATAGTCCATCATAGTTTTGACGAAATCTTCCTCGTAAATCTCAAAAGGCTTTTCGGGCATTTGGTAGGAGAGGTGTTCGGACGGTTTGAGCCATTGGATGGTATCATTGCCGGACTGCTTCTCTACCACATTCAGCCAATACTTTTCAATGTCGTTCCACTTATTACGGATATCTTGCCGGCCTTGGTTCTTTACCGTCTCTAATCCGTCATCCTCAATATAGCAGGCAAAAATCTCTTTATCGTTCTGAGGCTTTTGTGCTTGAAAAATAAATACAGAAGTCGTTGTGCCGGTAAAGACTTTTTCGGGCAACTTAATAATCTTAAGGAGAGTATGTTTCTTTAGCAGTTTCTTGCCAAGACGATCCTTTTCTAATTTCTTATCGGGTAAAATAAACGCACAAGATGTATTCTGCGGCACATTATCCAACACATTGCCAACTATTTCAAGACATCCATATTTTGATTCGAAAGGTGGGTTCATTAGAACTTTTGTAATTCCTTTAGATGCAATCCATCGTCCGGCTTCTTCATATCTACTATCTAATTGTGCTATATTTGTTTTACCATCTTTATGAATTAGCATATTAGCACAAGCAAGCGCAAATATTTCACGGTCTACTTCTATACCATAGAGTTGTTTTTGCTTAATGACTTTAGCTTTGTTTGTGTTGCTCCCACCGGCATCTTTTATCATATTACACATCGCCTTAACAAGGAACGCACCACTACCGCACGCAGCATCCAGCACGATATCATTTTTATCTACATGGATTATATTATACATTAAAGATGTAATATGGTCAGGAGTGAAAACCTGTCCTTTATCAGATTTGCCTTTATAGCGGTTAAATTCATTGAAGAAAATCGCCATAACATCCTCACCCTGCCAAAAGTCAGAATTGATATTATCAGATATTTCCGTTACACAATCAATGAATTCGTCTATTGCCTGCTGATTATCCGTAATGTTCATTTTGATCGAGGCATAAACATCAAGCAACAGATCGAGCTTTTGATTTTGTCGCTTTGCCTCTTCGAGAGATTTAGATAACGTCGAATGAATAGATGTATGGAAGGTAGTATAATCCATGCCTTTTACCAACGTAGCACCATACCGTTTGGCTACGAGAGCGCAGGCAGTAAAAATCATTCGATGGTTAAGATTTTTTATGCCGAAATTTGTGTGCAAAGAATCATTGATGCGCTTTGTGAGCGTATAGATCTTTTGCTTATCAATCGTGTTCTGCGCAAAGAGCCCCAGGTAATGCTCCTTATTCTGCAACTCTTTCTCATCTGCTAGCAGCTCCTCGTTTTTATACACCAAAATATCAAGGCCGTTATATAAAATGCCGACGACATTCTTATACTTCGAGTGCGCCACAACACAATTCTTGAGCAACTCATCTATCTGCGGCTGTTTGAGATCGCAGTCCTCTTTCTTGACTTCGAGAATGATGGCAGGGAAAGTCGTTTCGTTGGGCAGATACCATCCGTCGGGACGGTAGTTGGAACCTTCGCCCTTAAAGCCTAATTTGGCAAATGAGGTCAGTTGTCCGACACCGGCTTTTGATGTTTCGGTATCCTCAAGGCCTAATATTTTGTGCGCATCATCGCGTACTTGATCTTCTGTTTTCATGGTTTAGGTTTATTTAGATTCAGGAATAGAATGTTTCCAGCAGCCGTGGGCGGCGAGGCAGCGGATGAGGTTTAGGGCATCGACATTTCCTAACTCTGCTGCATGAAGGAGCATGATATCGGCTTCGTCAAGCGGCACCGTGGTGCAGCTATCCGGCATTTGGCCCTGCTCACGAAGATACGCGGCGGCGCCCGTCACGAACAGACCTTTGGGGTCGTCATGGAGATACGCCAGTTCGGCGTACTTGACAAGCGAGTCCGGATGGAAGAAGACGGAGGCAGGGATCTCGACCATCGGTGCCTCGTCGGCAGGGCGTTGGCTGCTACGCGTACACGCGCTCAAAAGGAACGCGCACAAAAAAGGCAGCACACAGCATAAAAGCCGTGCACCGCCTATGCGTTGCGAAGTGCCTACTTTACCAATCAAACCGCCATTCGCGATATGGGGGGGGGTAAAATTGAACATCGTATTTGTTGTCATAAGGCTATTATTCAAAATCGGCTGCAAAGGTACTGCTTTTTTCTTTTATCCTTTGAGTGCACGGATGGCCTCTTCGAGGGCAGCGATACGGGCTTCGGCATCGGAGCGTTTCTTCTGCTCGAGGGCCACGATCTCCGGCTTGGCGTTCTGGACGAAGCGCTCGTTGCTCAGTTTGGCCATCACACCCCGCAAGAAGCCTTGCTGATGCTGCAGGTCTGCCTCCAGTTTCTTGAGCTCCTCTTCCACATTGATAAATGCGTCCATCGGGATGGCGAACTCGGTGGTGCCAACGATGAACTTGGAACAGTTGCCCGTAACCTGTAACCCGTCACCCGTAACCTTTATTTCTACATTGGCCAGTTTCTCCACGAGCGGATTCAGGGCTACCGGCGAGATGAGCGTGAGACGCTCTTTCGGCGGGATATTCTTCGCTGCGCGCGCGTTACGCACACCGGCGATGATGGCTTTGAGGTCTTCGACCTCTGCGAGGATAGCGGTATCAACGTTGCCGATAGGCGCTAAGGTGGCGTTCATGATAGACCTCACCGCGCAGCCTTGCTTGCTCGGCTCTAAGCCGTGCCAGAGCTCTTCGGTGATGAACGGCATGAACGGATGGAGCAGTCGCAGCAGACGGTCGAAGAACGCGAGCGTGGCTTCGTAGGTGCCGCGGTCGATAGGCTGCTGATAAGCCGGTTTGATCATCTCTAAGTACCAGCCGCTGAACTCGTCGCAGTACAGCTTGTAGATCTCCATCAAGGCCTCGGACAGACGGTATTTGCTGAACAGGTCGGCTATCTCCGCTTCGCTCTGCGCCAGTTTGGCTTCGAACCATTTGATCGCAAACCTCTCCCCTGCCCTCTCCTCAAGAGAGGGAGCATTATCCGCTACTTCCCAACTCTTAATCAGACGGAAGCAGTTCCAGATCTTGTTGCAGAAGTTGCGTCCTTGCTCGCAGAGGGCATCGTCATAGAGGATGTCGTTGCCGGCAGGTGCGGAGAGCAGGATACCCATACGGACACCGTCGGCGCCGTAACGCTCGATGAGGTCCAGCGGGTCGGGACTGTTGCCCAGCGATTTGGACATCTTGCGGCCCAGTTTATCGCGGACGATACCCGTGAAATAGACATGTTTGAACGGCATCTTGCCGACGTACTCATAGCCCGCCATGATCATTCGTGCTACCCAGAAGAAGATGATATCCGGACCCGTTACGAGGTCGGAAGTGGGGTAGTAATAGTTGATCTCTTTGTTGCCGGGATCGTCGATGCCGTTGAACAGCGAGATAGGCCAGAGCCATGACGAGAACCAGGTGTCGAGAGCGCCTTCGTCCTGAATCCATTTACCATTTTGACATTTACCATTTACCATTTGGGTGTTTGGATCTCCTTCGCATACAAGGATCTTGTCATCAGGATAGTTCTCGAGACCTGTCTGTGCCAGAAGTTCTGCATCGTACCATGCGGGAATACGGTGTCCCCACCAGAGCTGGCGGCTGATGCACCAGTCTTTGATGTTCTCCAGCCAGTTGCGGTAGGTGTTCTTGTATTTGGCGGGATAGAAGACGATGTCGTCGTTCATCACCGGCGGCAGCGCGATGTCGGCAAAATGCTGCATCTTGACGAACCACTGGAGACTCAACCGCGGTTCGATAGGCACATTGGTGCGCTCGGAGTAACCCACTTTGTTGTCGTAGTCCTCTATTTTCTCCACGAGGTCGAGCGCTTTGAGGTCCTCGACGATGGCCTTGCGGCAGTCGAAACGGTCCATTCCGTGGTACTTGCGCACATTCGGCTGCAGTTCCGGCTCGATGGTATCCATGTTCAGATGCGCGTCCGGCGTGAAGATATCGATGGTCTTGAGCTTGTATTTCTGCCCGAGCATATAGTCGTTCACATCGTGGGCCGGCGTCACTTTGAGGCAGCCGGTACCGAAGCCTATCTCCACGTAGCGGTCCTCGATGATCGGTATCACGCGGCCTACACCCGGTACGATCACATGCTTGCCCTTGAGCCATTGGTTCTTCTCCTCTTTAGGGTTGATGCAGACGGCTATATCGCCGAAAATGGTCTCCGGACGCGTGGTGGCGACGACGGCATATTTGGTCGGGTCTTCGGCCACGCGGTAACGGAGGTAGTAGAACTTGTTATGCTCGTCGTGGTAGATCACTTCCTCGTCGGAGAGAGCCGTTTGGCGCTCCGGATCCCAATTGACCATGCGGAGTCCGCGGTAGATGAGGCCTTTGCGGTACAGGTCGCAGAACACTTTGATGACGGCTTTGGAGCGGGTCTCGTCCATGGTGAAGGCGGTGCGGTCCCAGTCGCAGGAGCAGCCGAGCTTGCGGAGCTGCTTGAGGATGATGCCGCCGTGTTCGTCGGTCCAGTCCCACGCGTGTTTGAGGAACTGCTCGCGTGTGAGGTCGGATTTGTTGATGCCTTGCTCTTTGAGGCGCTTGATGACCTTGGCTTCGGTGGCTATCGACGCGTGGTCGGTGCCCGGAACCCAGCAGGCGTTCTTGCCTTCGAGACGGGCACGACGAACGAGGATGTCCTGAATGGTCTCATTCAGCACGTGACCCATGTGGAGCACGCCCGTTACGTTGGGCGGCGGGATAACGATGGTGAAAGGTTCGCGGCAGTCCGGCTCGCTGTGAAAGAGTTTGTTGTCCAGCCAATACTGATACCAGTGGGCTTCGATGTCTTTGGGATTATATTTGCTATCCATATGATAGAATTAAAAATTAAAAATTACGAATTAAAAATTCGTGCTTTGCAGCAAAAACGGCTACAAAGGTACGACTTTTTTTTGAATTGTGCAAATAAAAATCATTATTTTTGCAAAATCCTTGTATATTCCAAATATTTGTTGTACCTTTGCAGACTAAAATGAAAAAATACGCGCAAGTCATATTGCTATCCCTGTTTTTTGTGCTGCCGATGGCGGCGCAGACGGATGACCTTTGCCTGGACGGTACGCTCTTGTTCCGCGAGGACTTCGGCGGCAATGACCCGGACGATCCCGTAGCGGGAGTAAATCCGGCGCCGGGTATGAGTAGATTATACACACAGATTTTTGACACCGCCAATTGTGCTCACCGAACAGACCCTTGTATCGGAATGAGCAGCGGGTGTTATCTGCTGACCAAAGTGGGTTACCGCAATGCGGAGTCATACTCCTACTCGCACTGGTTCATTATGGACGACCATACCTATCCGGACGACTACTCGCGCGGGTACTTGCTCGAGATAGACAGCAGATTGGACCAAAGTACCTTCTTTGAGACTGTAATCGACGGGCTTTGCGAAGGCACCAAACTGACCTTCCTGGCTTATGTGACCAATATCACGACATCTTATTCGTACGATCATGGGAACAACGGCGATCCGCAACTGAGTTTCGTGCTAGTTGACCCTAAAACGGGTGACGAACTGGTAGCGCCGTACAAAACAGGCCCTATTCCTGTGGACAGGAGTTACGCGGATATGCCCGGTGAATGGCGCAATTCGGCGCATTGGAACGTGGTGGGTATGAATTTTGAGGTGCCGCCCGGAAGAACGGCCGTTAAACTGATTATTAAGAACGCTTGCACCGCTTCTAACGGCAACGATTTTGCAATGGACGATATAGAGATTCGTCTGTGCGCGCCGCCGGTTAAGATAGTGTCGGCCAACGAGGTGTGCGAGCAAGAGGCGTACGCTTTTGCGGTAGAGTTTGACAACGATGGTACCTTCCCTGAACCGCTTGAATACCAATGGTTCTATTCGTCCGACGGCGACAACTGGACGGAAGTGACGGACGGCAACAAGCGGGATTTGGCGTTTGACAAGATGAGCAAGGACAAAGCCGGTTGGTACAAGTTGGCTGTTGCGGGCAAAGGGAATATCGGTTGCGTCAACTGCCGTGCGACGAGCGAACCTTTCCGCTTGGTGACCAAGGAATGTGGAGTGCCGCCGGTAGAGCCGGCAGAACTATGTACGGACGGTACGCTCTTGTTCCGCGAGGACTTCGGCGGGAACGATCCGAGTGATCCGAGAGTGGGAATAGACCCTGTGGTAGGCATGACCTATGAGCAGTTATTGTCTGACGCTTGGCAAGTGATGCATTCAGGTGCTTATCTGATAACGAAATCCGGGTATTGTAATGGCGATACTTCTTTAACTAATCTACCGGAGAATCGTCGTTCTCAATGGCATTTGCAAGATGACCATACCTATCCGGACGATCGCACTCGCGGGTATCTTATGGAAATTGACGCGCGCGGCGACAATGCCAAGTTCTATCAGACGACCATTACCGACCTCTGCCCGGGTTTGCGGCTAACTTTCTCCGCTTATGTGGCGAATGTGATGACATGGGGGCAATATGTAGGCAGTCCCGGCAAGTACGCTTATCCGCGACTGTTGTTTACGCTGACGGATCCCACGACAGGCGACGAATTGGTACCGGCTTACGACACGGGAGATATACCGTATGACGAAACGTTTGAGGGTGACTACTCGTGTTGGCAGTACTCGGCTAAGTGGAATCATGTCGGAATGAACTTCACGGTGCCTGATGGCGTGGATGAGGTGACGCTCACCATCTACAATAATGTCACCAGTTCTATAGGTAACGATTTTGCCCTTGACGACATTGAAATCCGACTTTGTCTGCCGGTGTCGCTTAAGAGTGCGAGTCCTGTGTGCCTGAAAGAATCACACACAATAACTGCGGAGCTGGAGGACGCAAGCGCGTTGACCAGTCCGGAGTATAGGTGGGAGTATTCGGCGGACGGTAATTCGTGGGCGATATTGGCCGGCGAGAGCGCAAAGATCTTGACTATCGACGAGGTGGCGAAAACGGACGAAGGCTGGTATCGGGTGACGGTGGCCAATGCCGGCAATCTGGACAGTAAGAACTGCCGTGCGACGAGCGAGCCGGTGCAGTTGGTGACCAAGGAATGTGAAGTGCCGCCGGTAGATCCGCCTGTAGATCCGCCTGTAGAACCGACCTGTCCGACGATATTGGTCAATAAATATGACTGGGTGCTGTTAGTGGACAATGTCACAGTGCGGGAGTTGTATCCTGACAGGCAAGTGGTTAGTTACCGGTGGTTCAAGGACGATGAGCTGATAGAGGGCGCAACCGAAGATGACTACTCGGAAGAGTCTATTCTGCATGGCGTCTATCAGGTGTTCCTGACCTTGGACGACAGCACCGAAGTATGTTCGAACATCATCGATCTGCGCAGTACGGTAGTTCCGGCCGTGACGACCGTTCGGGCCTATAACAGCAGCGGTGTGCTGCTCGGGACATGGCAGACGGCGAATCCGGAGGAAAGGCCGCAGTTGCCGGCAGGAATATACCTGTTGCTCATCGAGCAAGGTGATAACGTGTATAGCGAAAAAGTGTTTGTGCCGTGACCCTTCGTAAGTTACTCATAGGATTAGTGCTGCTGCCGGTGTTGGTTCACGCGGAGAGTATATTTGAAGTGGGCTTGCGTGGCGGCTTGGCAGGCTGGCGCGCTTCGACGAACTATGTGGTGATGCAGCCGTATGTCCATGGAGGATTGGAACTGGCATATAGGTATCATTCACCCTATTATTTCTCACTCCGTGTTGGCGTGACCGTGGACGAACATATGTGCGGTTTCAGCAAGCGTAATTACGAGGACAGTTATCAGGTGAAGGACATCGAGAAGCAGACGATGCAAGTGGATTATAAGATAGGTCGTCTGCGGGAACGCTATTCAACGTTGTCAGTGGGTGTACCGGTCCAGATAGGGGCGACGTTCAAAGAGTGGAGCTTTTTTGCGGGACCGAAAGTGGTACTGCCGCTGATGGGGTCATGGCAAGAGACACTCAAAGATGCAGAGTTGTCGGTCTATTATCCCGACTACGACAATAGGGTTTATGAGTCGGTCCCGTTAGGCGCCACGCGGCATTTTGCGATGAAGGACGAAGGGAAGATAACGATGGCCGAACTGCCGAAGCCGGAGTGGTGGATAGCGGCGGAAATCAATTATACCCACTATGTCAAAACCGGACGGAATCACCATTCGTTCATCGTTTTCGGACTCTATACGGATGTGTCGCTGACCGACAGGCCTATTAACCGCAGTGAGGCGGAGAGTCTGGTGATGCTGACTGCGACGCAAGATCCGTTTGTGCCGTTGGAGCGCCAACTGACATCCACGGTGCTCGGCGCCAACAGGCAGGGCGCGGCGCTGGTGAACCGCTGTTCGCTGTTCGATGTGGGTATCAAGATTGCTTATGCGATCTCGCCGTATAATCCGTACAAGGCTAATCCGCATAAGTGCAACTGCCTGTAACGCTACATGTTGGCGTTGTAGTACTGCGGCTGACCCGTCACCTCTTCACCGAGCCAGGCAGGTCTTTGGAAGGGCTCGAACTCGTTACCTAATTCGATTTCTGCCAGTACCAAACCGTCCAGGCGTCCGTGAAAGACGTCCACTTCCCAGCAACGCGGCTGGTCGTCAAAAGGCAGGGCGGGGATGATATAGCGGGTCTTGCTGATAGCTCCCGGCAGGCACAACTGCATCAGTTCTTTGGCATCCGACACATCGATCTCTTTCTCCCATTCGAACTTGGCCAGGCCGTCTCGCAGGTGTGCGGATTTAATAGTAAGGAACGCGCGCGCGTCGCGTATACGCACACGAATCGTCTTGCCGGGTTCTTTGCACAAGTAGCCTTGCATGATTTCGTAACTGGTCGTCGCCTCCGCTTTAAAAGCATCCGATACGACGAGGAATTTGCGTTCAATTTCAGTGTTTTTAGGCATAATAAATCGTATTTGGGCACAAAATTACTATTTTTTTGCGATATACACAAAAAAAAGTGAAAAAATATTTGGTCATATCAAAAAAAAGCAGTACCTTTGCACCCGCTTTTGAGATTTAAGCTACGGAGAGGTGGGTGAGTGGCTTAAACCAACAGTTTGCTAAACTGTCGTACGGGTAACTGTACCGGGGGTTCGAATCCCCCCTTCTCCGCAGAAAAAGAATAGGTCACCGGATGGTGGCCTATTTCTTTTTGTGAGAAGGCGAGCCTTCTCACCCCTCGTTCGGGAGTTCTCCGCCGCTACGCTCTGTCGATTATTGCCTGCGGCAATTGTCGAATCCCCCCTTCTTTTTTTGAGGCGGCGAGCCTTTGAACTTTTATCCTTTACCGAGGTGGACGATCCCGCTGGTCTCTACGAATTCGATGCAGGGGAACGAGAAGGCATCCTGGGCAGGCTGCTTGGCTCCTACCAAGAAACTGAAGAAACTGTTGATACGCAGTTTGTTGCTCAGGTAGATCGCATTCTCCGAGTCACCCTGTTTGCCCAGCTGTTCATTCTCGGCTTCGAGGGCTATTAATTTCTCGAAGATGGGACGAATCGAAGCATCGCCGTCTTGCGCTATCTTGAGCCATTTGGCAGCCCAGCGCCTGTTCCACTGGTCAATGAGCGCGTTCTCTTTCTTGCGCTCGGTGCCAAACCATGCGGGATAAGGCACATCGTCAAAGACATCGTAACTCAGCGTCTTAACCCATTCGTCGATGCGTTTCTGCAGGGCATCTTCGATGGCGTCTATCTGCTTGGCCTCAGAGCAGGTCTTCCAGTCGGCGCGCATCTGTTCCAACATCTTGCTGTACGCGCTCTGGCTGCGGCTGGCCGACAGCATATAGTTGTAATTGTAGTTGCTGAGCGGCTCTTCCAATTGCTGCTGCAATTCTGCCAGCTCTTCACCTATCTGTCCGAGTCGTTCGTCACGCGGGTCATCGGGTATGTCTTGCGTGTTATAGCCGGCATTGGCGGCATAGAGACGCTTGTAGAGGTCCGGATGGTTGGACTTGATATACGCCTCGCAGCCTTTGGGATTGGACTGAGCCATTCCGATGATCTTGAGGTATTCCTGCTTGCTGATGCCCCATTTGGCGGCGAACTTACCCGCCATGACATCCATCATCTGCTCATCGGACATGTTCTCGTTGATCTCACCGGACATATACAGCGCCATCATCTCTTGCTGCGACGGCATCAGACCGGCGTTGACATTACTCTGGTACTGCTGCATAGCGTGTTGGCCTTGTTGCGCCTGTTTCATACGGATAGCATCTTGGCGTCTGCGGAGACCTTCGTCCTCTTTCATGAGGCGCAATGACATCTGCTCAAGGGCCATCGTATAGGGTTGATGCGTAGATCGGATGGCTTTCTCTTTGGCCTCCGGCGTGATGATCTGTTCTACGGTAGGAACGGCCGGCAGGGCTTTCACTGCCTCGGAAACAGTCTGCGGAACACGCGCCGGTGTCACCCCTTCAAAGTTGGGAGGAGTGGTGTAGGATAAGTCACTCGCCACGCGGTCTTGCGACCAGCGCCATTCTTCGTCTTGTGCCATACTCGGCATGGCCAGTACTATCGCTGCCAATGCCATGAACAATGATTTTTTCATGTCGTAATATGTTTAGTGGTTGTTGTTGTCTGCTTCGATGAGTGCGAGGAGCTGTTCCACGGCCTCTTCTTGCGGGATATTCTTGAGCACACACTCTTTGCCGCGATAGAGGCTGATGCGGTCGCGTCCGGCTCCGACGTAGCCATAGTCGGCGTCTGCCATCTCGCCGGGACCGTTGACGATGCAACCCATGACGGCTATTTTATAACTTTGGCCGTTGGCTTTTAGCTTTTGGCTGCAAGCCGCTTTCACTTCCGCTACCGTTTTTTGCAGGTCGAACAGTGTCCGTCCGCAGCCAGGACAGGAGATATACTCCGTTTTGTAGATGCGAACGCGCGCAGCCTGAAGGATATCTTTGCTCAGGAAATTGAGCTTGGTCTCCGAGAAATTGGGATTAACGAGCGTCAGTTCGCGCGCCTTGAATTCCCATAGCAAGCGTCCCGTCTCTGCAGCCGCCTGGAGGCAGAAGAGCTCCCAATCGTCTTCGTAACTGGTGTAGCGGATCTCAGCGTCACCGCCTATGTTATCCAGCACTTCGGCTACCACCGAACCGTCATAACGGGGCGAGTCCTCGTTCGCGAAATAGTCCACGAGGTCCTGTGCGACAGGAATCTCGTTCTCGGGCTCTTCGCTGAGGCTGACACGAATGGTATCGCCTATTCCGTCGGCCAACAAGGCTCCTATGCCTACCGCCGATTTGATGCGTCCGTCCTCACCTTCACCGGCTTCGGTCACGCCCAAATGGAGCGGGTAAGCCATGTGTTCGTGTTTCATCGTTTTGACGAGCAGGCGAACGGTTTCGACCATGACGCGCGTGTTGGAGGCTTTGATGGAGATGACGATGTTGTCGAACTTCTCCCGTTCGGCGATGCGGAGGAACTCCATGACCGATTCGACCATTCCTTGCGGCGTGTCGCCGAATTGATCCATCATCCGTTCGGAGAGCGAACCGTGATTAACACCAATGCGGATGGCCGTCTTGTGCTCGCGGCAGATCTCCAAGAGATGCACAAAGCGTTCTTCCAGTTTGGCCGGATCCTTGCAGTAGTTGCCCGGGTTGATACGAACGGCTTCCACCACTTGTGCGGCGGCATCAGCCACATCGGCTTGGAAATGTACATCGGCTACCAGCGGTACGGCAGTCAGCACTTGCGCGTGTATCTCGCGGAGCGATTCCACTTCGCGCAGACCCTGTGTGGTGAAACGCAACAGTTCGGCGCCGGCTTCAATACAACGGCGGGCTTGATCCACCGATGCGTCGATGTCATTGGTCGAGGTGTTGGCCATCGTTTGGATGCGAATAGGGTAGTCGGAACCTATAAAAATGTTCCCAACCTGGATATTTATGGTCTTTCTGCGCTTATTTTCTAATTTTATTTGCATAAAAATGCCTTAAAATGTTATTTTTTTTTAATAAATTTCTTATTTTGTAAACAAAAACGATTATTTTTGCATTTTTTTTGAAAAAAAATCACAAAAATTTTGCTCAATTCAAAAAATTGTAGTACCTTTGCAGCCGCTTTTGAAAAAAGGCGTTTACGCATAATGGAGAATCAGTAGCTCAGCAGGTAGAGCACATCCCTTTTAAGGATGGGGTCCTGGGTTCGAGCCCCAGCTGGTTCACAAGAAGAGAGTTTCGACTCTCTTTTTTGTTTGTCTTTTATTCTTTCAATTCGCGCGTTACAATTTTGCTTGCAAAATTACTGCTTTTTTTTTACATGTGCAAGCAACTGCGCAAAAAAGTATTCTTAAAGTGCTATTTTTTACTTTGGCACGAAGTTTGTAATACTCTTTCTGCATATTTAAATTCACAGAACTATGAAAAAGTTATTTAGATTTTTAGGCGTCGTGCTGCTCATTGCAGCCGTCAGTGCCGGAACAACGTTCGCCGTGCTGAAATACGGCATAACCAATTCTCAAATTTCAAATCTCAAATCCCAATTAGTTTCCGATTCCTCCGGAATCTCGACCGCTTACAGCCGCTTCGCTTCTTTGCCGCAGGCCGGCGAGACGGACTTTACCCAAGCCGCCGAATTATCCGTTAATGCCGTGGTACACGTCAAGACGACTTACCGCAATCAGGTATCGTCGCAGCAGATGGATCTATTTGAATTCTTCTTCGGCCGTCCGGGGCAGCAACGCGAAATGCCTGATCAACAGGCTTCCGGTTCGGGTGTGATCATCTCCGAGGACGGTTACATCGTTACCAACAATCATGTCATTGACCGCGCGGACCAGATTCAAGTTGTGCTCAACGACAAGCGCGAATACACGGCGACGCTGGTGGGCACCGATCCGAACACGGACATCGCGCTTCTGAAGATTGAAGAGACAAACCTGCCGGTGATCCTCATGGGCAACTCCGACGACCTGCGTGTCGGCGAATGGGTGCTTGCTGTCGGCAATCCGTTTAACCTCACTTCGACCGTCACGGCAGGTATCGTTTCTGCGAAAGCACGTAACATCAATATCCTCAATGCGGAGATGAAGATCGAGTCGTTTATTCAGACTGACGCCGCCGTCAACCCCGGCAACTCCGGCGGTGCGCTGGTTAACACGCGCGGCGAACTGGTGGGTATCAACACCGCCATCGCCTCGCAGACCGGTTCGTATTCGGGCTATAGTTTTGCTGTCCCGACGAGCATTGTGCAGAAAGTGGTGAGCGACATCCGCCAATACGGTGTCGTACAGCGCGCTATCCTCGGCGTGCAGATGCGTGAGATCACGTCCGAACTGCAGAAAGAAAAGAAACTCAGCACGTTACAAGGTGCGTACGTGGAGCGTGTAGTGCCGGACGGCGCAGCGGAGAAAGCCGGCATTAAGAGCGGCGATGTGATCACACGCATTGACGATGTTGCGGTTAAGACAGGCACCGACTTGCAGGAACATATCGGTCGTCATCGTCCTGGAGACGTAATTTCCGTCACTCTCCTGCGCGACGGCAAGACGCTCACCGTCCAAGCGACACTCACCAACCGCGACGGTGGCACAGGTGTCATCTCCGCCGAGGACAAAGCGTCTGTCTTGGGTGCCACTTTCTCAGAACTGACGGATGCACAAAAAGAACGCTTAGGTATCAATTACGGCCTGCAAATCAAGTCGCTCAAGGCAGGCAAACTGAAGAGTGCCGGCGTGCCGGCGGACTTCATCATCCTGAAAGTAAACAACCGCTCCGTGCGCACAGAAGAAGACCTTGACGACATCGTCCGTCGCGCCAATTCCGCCTCCGAGCATGACCGCGTTCTCTTCATTACCGGCTGCACACCCCAAGGCCGCGTCCGTTATTACGCTGTCAATTTGGCAGAGTAAAAGATGCACGATTATTAAGTAATAGCGGGCAACCATTATTGGCTGCCCGCTAATTCTTTATCGCAATCGTTTATGCACACAATATGTTATCACGCGTCGCTACGCGCGGAGGTTATATCTTAGTTAATAATTCGTCGGTTGTTAATTCCATCTTGGCGAAGGCAAACCACTTTTGTTTCAAATGTCCTCGCAATTTGCGATGACATATTTATATCTTCCGGGTTTGAAGTCGCAAATTGCGACTTCAAGTTTTCCTCCTCATCGTTCAAGGTCGCAAATTGCGATCTTGAAAGTTCTGCCTCTTCTTTATATGTCCTTCTTCTTTGCCATTGTGGCGGTTACATCACGATGTTGACAATTCTGCCGGGAACGACGATTATTTTCTTGATTGTGTTGCCGGCGAGATATTTGGATGTGTCTTCGTGCGCGAGGACGAGTTTCTCTACCTCCTCTTTCGGCGTGTCTTTCGGGCACTCGAAGGTGAAACGCACTTTGCCGTTGAACTGCACAGGATATTTCTGCGTGTCTTCAACGAGGTAAGCCTCGTCGCACTCGGGCCACTCGGCATTGACCACGAACGAGTCGTTGCCGCAACGGTGCCAAGCTTCTTCGGCTATGTGCGGGGCATAGGGTGCCAGCAGGATAGCGAAAGTCTCGAGGACGGCGCGTTTGTTGCACTTGAGCGTCGTGAGCTCGTTCTGCGCGATCATGAACGCCGGTATAGAGGTGTTGAACGAGAAGTTCTCGATGTCCCAAGTGATCTTCTTGATGAGCTTGTGCAGGCTGCGCAGTTCGTCTTTGGTCGGCTCGGCGTCGGAGATATTCTCGTACAGATTCCACAAGCGGCGCAAGAAACGATGCACCCCGTCAATGCCGTTGGTGTCCCACGGTTTGGACATCTCCAGCGGGCCGAGGAACATCTCGTACAGACGGAGCGTGTCGGCGCCGAACTTGGCGATCACATCGTCCGGATTAACCACATTGAACATGGACTTGGACATTTTTTCTACCGCCCAGCCGCAGATGTACTGCTTCGGTCCGGCGGTGTAGCCGATCAGTTCAGACGATGTGCCGTCCGCGAAGACGAACTCGGCGTTTTTGAATTCCGGCATCCACGCGCGGAAGGCATTGATATCGAGCACATCGTTGTTGACGATGTTGACATTGACATGAATGGGCTGCACTTTGTCCTTGTACTCGGGATTCTCGATGAGGTTATAACTGATATAGAGATTACCCGTCGCACCTTCACCTATATAGCGATAGACGAAGTTCGAACGGCCTTGAATCATTCCCTGATTGATCAGTTTCTTGAACGGCTCGTCCTCGCACACATAGCCGAGGTCGTAGAGGAACTTGTTCCAGAACCGCGAATAGATGAGGTGACCCGTCGCGTGCTCCGAACCGCCTAAGTAAAGGTCCACCTGACGCCAGTATTCGTTGGCCTGCTTGCCGACGAGCGCTTCGTCGTTATGCGGGTCCATGTAACGGAGGTAATAAGCCGAACTGCCGGCAAAGCCCGGCATCGTACAAAGCTCCAGCGGATGACCGTCGTAGGTCCAGTCCTTGGCGTTGCCCAACGGCGGACGGCCGTCGGAGGTCGGCTTGAAGTCCGATACCTCTGGTAAGGTAAGCGGCAGAGCCTCTTCGGGCAGCGTGTACGGCATCTCGTCTTTGTAGTAGATCGGGAAAGGCTCTCCCCAATAACGTTGACGCGAGAAGATAGCATCACGGAGGCGGTAGTTAACCTTGACACGACCGATACCCGTGTTGGTGATATACTCCTTCATGGCCTGGATGGCCTCTTTCACCTCCATGCCGTTGAGGAAGCCGGAGTTGATCATCTTGCCTTCCTTGGCGTCGAACGACTCCTCGCTGATGTCGGCGCCTTCAATTAACGGGATGATCGGCAGGTTGAAATGCTTGGCAAACGCGTAGTCACGGCTGTCGTGAGCCGGTACCGCCATGATGGCGCCCGTTCCGTAGCCCGCGAGCACATAATCGGAGATATAGATAGGGATCTCGCCTTGCGTGAGCGGGTTGATGGCATAACTGCCGGTGAACACGCCCGTGACGCGGCGATCGGCTATACGCTCACGCTCGGTACGGTTCTTGCAGCGGGCGAGATAAGCCTCCACTTCCTCGCGTTGCTCGTCGGTGATGACGCGTTGTACGTACTCGCTTTCCGGCGCCAACACCATGAAAGTGACGCCATAGATGGTATCCGCGCGGGTGGTGAAGATGGTGAACGGCTCGTCCTGGCCTTTGATGCTGAACTGCATCTCGGCACCTTCGCTGCGTCCGATCCAGTTACGCTGCGTCTCTTTGAGGCTGTCGGTCCAGTCGATGCGGTCCAGACCCTCCAACAGACGTCCGGCATAAGCGCTGACGCGCAGACACCACTGACGCATCACGCGTTGCTCGACGGGATAGCCGCCGCGGACAGAGAGTCCTTCGCTCACCTCGTCGTTGGCGAGCACTGTGCCGAGCTGCGGACACCAGTTTACTTTGGTGTCAGCGAGGTAGGCGATGCGGTACTTCATCAGGCGCTCTTGCTGTTCGCGCTCGGACAATGTCGCCCATTTGGGGTCATTGGCTTCCCATTCGGCAATCAGTTTGGAGATGGGCTGTGCTTTCTGCGTCTTGGGATCGAAGTACGAGTTGAACATCTTCACAAACGCCCACTGCGTCCATTTGTAGAACTTAGGGTCGCAGGTCCGCACTTCACGGTTCCAGTCGTAGCAGAAACCGATCTTCTTGAGTTGCGAGATGTAGCGGTCGATATTCTCAAAGGTCGTCTTTTCGGGATGTTGCCCGGTCTGAATGGCATACTGCTCTGCGGGCAGACCATAACTGTCAAAACCCATCGGGTGCAGCACATTGAAGCCTTTGAGGCGTTTGTAACGGCTGTAGATATCACTTGCGATGTAGCCTAACGGGTGACCGACATGAAGGCCCGCACCCGAAGGGTAAGGAAACATATCGAGCACATAGTAGTGCGGCTTGTCGGACTCATTCGAAACGGCGTAAACGCCTTCTTTCTCCCACGCTTCCTGCCAGCGTCTCTCGATGTCAGAAAAATTGTATTCCATGTTTAATTTATTTTCGATATCTCGAGATGTCGAGACTTCGAGATCTCGATTATAGTAATTTCTTTACTTGTTCGTACACATTTTGTGCGGTGAAGCCGAGTTTCTCGTCGAGCACTTTGTATGGCGCGGAGAAACCAAAGGAGTTGAGTCCCCAGATAGCGCCGTTCTCGCCGACGAGTCCTTCGAGAGTGCAGCTGAGGCCTGCGGTCATGCCGAAGCGTTTGAGGTGCTTGGGGAGTATTTCGTCCTGGTACTCTTTCGGTTGTTGGCGGAAGAGTCCTTCGGAAGGCACGCTGACTATTTGCAGGCGGATACCTTCAGCGCGGAGCAATTCGGCGCCGGCGAGAAGAGTGGATACTTCACTGCCGGAAGCGAGGAGCACGATTTGCGGATTCTCATCCTTGCTGACGATGTACGCACCTTTGCGGAAGCCTGCGAGATTGACATTGGGCACCGGTGCTATGTCCTGACGGCTCAGAATCAAAGCGGTCGGTGTAGCGGTGTTCTCGATGGCAGCACGCCAAGCGAGGGTCGTTTCTTCTGCGTCCGCCGGACGGAGAACGAGCATCGAGGGTTTGCCGCTGTGGTTGTGCAGTTTCTCCATCAGACGGATCTGTGCCTCTTGCTCGACGGGCTCGTGGGTCGGACCGTCTTCACCTACACGGAACGCATCGTGGCTCCAGATGAATTTCACAGGGAGTTCCATGAGGGCAGCCATACGCACGGCTGGTTTCATATAATCGCTGAAGACGAAGAAGGTACCGCAGGCAGGGATGATACCGCCGTGGAGGCTCATACCGATCATGACGCAGGCCATGGTCAGTTCGCTGACACCCGCTTGGAGGAACTGTCCGCTGAAATCGCCTTTCTTGAGCGCGTGAGTCTTCTTGAGGAAGCCGTCGGTCTTGTCGGAATTGCTGAGGTCGGCGGACGAAACGATCATGTTGCCTACATTCTCCGCCAGGAACGAGAGCACGACACCGCTGGCGTTACGCGTAGCCGCACCGGCTTTCTGCTGAATGAGGCTCCAGTCGATGCAGGGCACTTCGCCGGACATAAAGGTCTCGTATTCGTTGGCGGCCAGCGGATTAGCTTGTTTCCAATCGTAGTAAGCGGCATAGCGTTTGTTGCATATTTCGCGCAGTTCGGCAGCGCGGTCGTCGTACAGTTGCTTCACTTCGGGGAAGATCTGGAACGGGTTGGTGGGATCACCGCCGAGATGCTCGATCGTCTTCTCGAACGAAGCGCCGGCTTTGCTGAGCGGAGCGCCGTGGGTGGAACACTTGCCTTCCCAGTTGGCGCCTTCTTCCGTGACGCAGCCTTTGCCCATAATGGTGTGACCGATGATGAGCGACGGGCGGTTCTTCTCGGCTTTGGCTTTGATGATGGCCTCGCGAATAGCGTCCGGGTCGTTGCCCGGTATCTCTTGCACATACCATCCCCAGGCATTGTACTTGGCCGCCACATCTTCGGATGTCACTTCACCGCAGCCCGTCGAGAGCTGTATGGTGTTGGAGTCGTAGAACATGATCAAATTGTCCAGCCCGAGGTGTCCTGCCAAACGGCCTGCACCTTGCGATATCTCTTCCTGTACGCCGCCGTCGGAGATGAAGGCATAGATGGTCGGATTATGAATAGCGCCGTAACGGGTGTTGAACCACTTGGCCGCGATGGCAGCTCCGACAGCGAATGTGTGTCCCTGTCCGAGCGGTCCGGAGGTGTTCTCTATCATCCGCTCTATCTCGCGCTCAGGGTGTCCGGGCGTTACCGAACCCCATTGACGGAGGTTCTGCAGGTCTTTGAGTGTGAACTTACCGGCGAGGCAGAGCTGTCCGTAGAGCATCGGCGCCATGTGACCCGGATCGAGGAAGAAACGGTCACGTGCCTCCCAGCCCGGATTCTCTGGGTCGTATTCCAGAAACTCGCTAAAGAGGACATTGATGAAGTCCGCGCCACCCATAGCTCCGCCCGGGTGACCACTCTTAGCTTTCTCTACTGCTGCTGCGGCCAGGATTCGGATGTTGTCCGCCGCGCGATTTAAAAGTTGTGTCTTGTTCATAGTAATTTTTATATTAATTTTTGTTCTTTTCTTGGTGTGTTAGTGTACTTACATTGGCTTTGACTGTCGTTCGACCGTCGTTCGACCGTCGTTCGACTGTCGTTCCGGACCGCTGATTAGGGTTAAAATCGCCATCCGATGTAGTAGTCGAATCCCCACGCTATGTTATCCCGTTTGCCGTAGCCCGGAATGTAAATGGGCGTGAGCACGCTTCCGGCCATCAGTTGTTCGTCCGTCAGTTGCTTTTTGGCTGTGGGAACGAGCGAGCGCGTGAACAGACATTTGAGCCGTCCCATCCATCCCATGTAAAAAGCCATTGGTCGTTTGTCGTTGGTCGTTGGTCGTTCGACTTTGGCTATCTCGACTTGGCATCCTGCCACTATCTCTCCCCAGCAATCGCCGTAGATGCCCTTGGTGTTGACGGCATAGACATCTGTTGTTACCAAGGCGTCCGTGGCGGTGCTTTTGGGCTCGCGGGTGAGGTCCTGATTAAAGTCCTGTACCGCAGCTCCGAGCCGAACGCCGATGAGCATGGCGTGAGGACTCTCGGGATGTTTCTTGAGCGGATGGAGGTCCACTCCGGCCCTGAAGAATCCGCCTTGTCCGGCATAGGCAATGGTGTCGCCTTGTGTGGTCGTGCCGCCTGCGTAACCCAGTTCAAAAGTGGGGTAAAAGCGATCCTTGAGCCGCACATTGACCGCCATTTCGTAATGTTGCATCTGCCATTTGTTGGAGGCAGCAATGATGATCGGCGATGCGATGTCCAGTTTGACTTGCGTCCCGCCGTAGAGGGGCGCTTTGGCCAGAGCCGTCGAGTCGTTGTGCGCCATCAGCGGCAGGGCGTTGGCCATCAGCCACAGCAAGAGTACTATGTTACATAAGCTCTTTCGCCTCATTTTTCAGATATTCGAGCGCTTTGTCCGTGGGCGTGAGTCCGTTGGAGTTGAAAGCGGTCAGCAGGGTCGTCACATAGGTCTGTGTGTTGGCGTCCTTGGGCAGTTGTCCGGCGATAGCGATGACGAAAGTGGCCATCTGGTCACGAACGTTGACGATCATGTCCCATACTTCCTCACTCACATAGACTTGCTGGCTCTGGTTATGGTCAAACTCCGCGCGAATGGTCTGGAGCAAGTACTGCTGCAGTTGGGAAACGGTCCAAGTACTCAACGCCTCGGGCTGGTTGGATTGCAACTCCATGAGCATATGCTCCGGCTTGGTACGCTCAAGAAGGAGTGCGAGCCGTTCGTAAGCGCGCAGACGAATAGGCGAGACCGCTTTCTGGGACTCGCGTTTGAGCTCAAACTGACGTTTCTTCTCCTCGTTGCGGAAGGTCGAATACTGAATCATCCAAAAGCCGAAGATGACCACGGCCACGACCAGAATTATCAACAATGCTGTTTGCATAAAACACAATTTCACAAATTCGCGGCAAAGTTACAAAAAAAAAATGACATACACAAGAAAAAGTGGAACTTTTTCTGTTTAAAGTTTAAAGTTGAAAGTTTAAGGATAAAAAAAACGCCCCGAAGGACGTTTATTTTACCGAATCATGTCGTCTCCAAAGAACGGTTGGAGGGCTTTGGGGATACGAATGCCTTCTTCGCACTGGTTGTTCTCGAGGAGCGCAGCCACGATACGCGGCAGGGCCAAAGCCGAGCCGTTGAGCGTGTGGCAGAGTGTCACTTTCTTGTCCTCGGCACGGCGGTAACGGCATTTCAGACGATTCGCTTGATACGTGTCGAAATTGGAGGTCGAGGATACCTCGAGCCAACGATGCTGCGCTTCGCTGTACACCTCAAAATCATAGCAGAGCGCTGCTGTGAACGACATGTCACCGCCTGAGAGACGGAGGATACGATAGGGCAGTTCCAGTTTCTGCAAGAGGCCTTCCACATGGTCGAGCATCTCTTTATGCGAAGCGTCCGAATGTTCGGGCGTGTCGATGCGTACGATCTCGATCTTGGAGAACTCGTGGAGGCGGTTTAGACCGCGTACATCCTTGCCGTAGGAGCCTGCCTCGCGACGGAAACACTCCGTGTATGCGCAGTTCTTAATGGGCAGTTGTGCCTCGTCGAGAATGACATCGCGGTAGAGGTTGGTCACAGGCACCTCGGCTGTCGGAATGAGGTAGAGGTCGTCCACTTCGCAGTGGTACATCTGTCCCTCTTTGTCCGGCAACTGGCCCGTTCCGTAACCCGAAGCGGCGTTGACCACTGTGGGCGGCATGATCTCCGTGTAACCGGCTTTGTTGGCTTCCGCGAGGAAGAAATTGATGAGCGCGCGCTGGAGACGGGCACCCTGACCGATATAAACGGGGAATCCGGCACCGCTGATCTTGACACCGAGGTCAAAATCGATGAGGTTGTATTTCTTGGCGAGTTCCCAATGCGGCAGTTTCAACCCCTCTCCGGCTCTCCCCTCAAGGGAGAGGGTAGATAAACGCTCTTCAGCGATCTTCTCATCCACCTCGCTATTCCAATCTTTTAGGGCCACATATCCGTTCTTCTCAATCTCATCGATCATCGGCTGGTTGGGCCAGTTACCGATGGTAACAGCGAGGTTGTCCTCTGCGGAAGCACCCTCTGGCACGATGTCGTAGGGTACATTGGGAATGGTGAGCAGCAGTTTGGTCTGCGCCTCTTCGGCCTCGCTCATCTTCACGTCGTACTCGGCAATCTGCGCTTTGAGTGCGCCTGTCTGCGCCTTGGCAGCTTCGGCTTCCTCACGTTTGCCTTGCGCCATGAGCATACCGATGGACTTGCTGATCTTGTTCATCTCAGCAGCTGCGGCATCCTTAGCCTGCTGTGCGGCCTTGCGCTCTCCATCAAGACGAAGCACTTCGTCGATTGCCTCTGCGGCGCCTGAGAAGTGTTTTTTCTCCAAGCCCGCTATCACGCGAGCCTTATCATCATAGATTTGTTTTAATGTTAACATAAATTTAATGAATAATTAATAATGAATAATGAATATCTCGTAAGGCGGATGTAGTCCTGCGGAATAATCATTAATCATTAATCATTAAAAAATAATCTCCCACCAAAAGCCGAAGCCTCGGTAGGAGATGGTGGTTGTTTCCCCGAACCGATTAAGCTTCAGCCACCGGTTGGATGGAAACGTACGATTTGTTGTTGCGTTTCTTGCGGAAGGTTACGATACCATCGCAGAGCGCGAACAATGTGTGGTCGCTACCGATACCCATGTTTTCACCCGGGTTGTGAACGGTACCACGTTGACGTACGATAATGTTACCTGCCTTTGCGAATTGACCACCAAAGATCTTCACGCCAAGACGTTTGCTTTCTGATTCACGGCCGTTCTTAGAACTACCGACACCTTTCTTGTGAGCCATACTGGTTGTCCTTTCTTTTTAAGCAATAACAATTTCTTTAACGATTACGTTGGTCAGGTCCTGACGGTGTCCGTTCAGTTTGCGGAAACCTTTGCGACGCTTCTTGTGGAAGACAAGAATCTTGTCACCGCGGCACTCGTTGTCGAGCACTTCGCAAACGACTTTTGCACCCTTTACATAAGGAGCTCCAACTTTTACTTTACCCTCGTTGTCCAGGAGCAGTACGTGATCAAACTCCACGGTAGCGCCTTTCTCGAGCTCGTTCATACGATTGATGAACAGTTTTTTGCCAGCTTCTACTCTAAACTGCTGGCCTTTCATTTCTACAATTGCGTACATTTGTACAAACTTGTATTAAGTTAGGGCGGTGCGGCGCGCGCTATCCAAGCGCGACTTTTCAAGCCTTTCCGCAAAAAATCAAAACGCGATTTTTTCTCAAGCATGTATGCTTTCGACAAAAAAGCCCGCAAAATTACTGCTTTTTTTTGATATGACCAAATTTTTCGGCAAAAAAATGCGTTTTGCTTAGTAAAAAGTGCAATTTTTTACTTTTTCTTCTTCTTCATGTCAGTCTGCATATGTACGTTCAGACCCGGTAGCATAGTCTTTTTGATGCCGTCGATGCAGGGCCCGAACATATACAGCGGGAACGGTTTCCATTCATCGCGTTTCCACTCGACGAAGTACTCCCGCGGGCGTATATCTACGGTAGAAGGATTGCTCTTGGGAACCAGCGTGTTGGCCAGTTGCGTGAACGTGCCGGCGTTGCGGGTGATGATCTTGAACGGGATATCGTCCTCTTTGTGTACTTGTACTTTGAGACCGTGGTAGAGCAGTTTGAAAGTACCGCCTGCCAATTCGCTTGTACCCGAATACTTGGTCTCCAGTTCGTCTATATGCATGTCAAACGATATGCCTACCAGCGGTCGGATGAACGGATTGAGGAAGTCGGCTGCCACATCTTTGGCATTGATATGGGTGGAGAATTCGCATAGTTTGTTCATCGTCATGCCGATTTCCGCCTTGGCTATGCCCTTATCGACAGGACACGAGCCCTCTATACGCATCGTCTCGCCGCGTTTGTTGGTGATGTTATGCACGTCGGCGTGGATCTTCTGCAGGTGCATCTCGCCGATGTTGATGTCGGTCGAGGCCAAGGCAATGTCGATCTTCTTGATGTCGGCGTTCACTTCGTTGATGCAGAACGGCACTTTGAGTTGCATCAGCGCCTCTTGCGGCATCGGGAACGTGTGCGTCGGTTTATGCCTGTTGTCGCGATAGACGTCCATGCGGGCCACGACCACTTGGATGTTGTCCAGCGTGTAGTCCTTGTCCATCACTTTGTGGAGCGGATTGAACGGCGAGGTCTTGACGCTCTCCACCTGCATATCCATCCATGTGACGGGTTCTTTGACGAGGTCGCCTAATTTCTTGCGGTTCATGGTGTGGCAGATGCGGGTGTTGCCGATAGTCAACGATCCTTCATCTTCCTGAGCGATGTCGTTCACTTCGAGGCGCATTCGTCCGTCCGGCAACAGTACTGCCGCGTGCTCGAGGCCGAACTTATACACCGAATCGCTGTAGGTGAAGACCGAGTCGTAACGGAGGCTGTGCGCCACGAACGAACAGCTGTCCACGGCCAAGTCCAGTTTGGTGCGGAGGCTATGCAGCTTGAAGTTGGCGTTCTTGAGATGAAAACGCTGCACTTCGGCGTACTCCAACGGCCGCTTGCGTTGACCGTCTTCGCTCTCGCTTGCGGTCGTCGCTTCCTCCAGTTTTTTGTCCTTTATTTTCGGGAACGAGGCGTCGGGATGCTTGTCGTCGAGCCACATCTCCATACTCGGACGAATGACCCGCACATCGCTGACCAGCACTTTGCGCTGGAGCAGCATCGAATAGAACACGCGTCCCACGACGATCTTCTCAATGCCCACTTCGATACCCGGTCCTACTGTGTCGCGTTTGGAGACAGGCTTGCCGTGATAGACAAACCGCAGACTGTCCACTTCCGCTGTACCGCTGAAAAGGAACACGTGGATGTTCCCGCAACGGGCTTCACAGCCTTCGATTCCCGACAGCGCTTTGTCCACTTTCTTTTGCACAAAGCGAGAAACCAACACGTCCGCGCCGATGAAAGCAGCGGCAAAAAGGGCGAACAAGGCCCCTAAAACAATAAGCGTAATTTTGTATACCCGTTTCATAAAATAACGATTTTGCGCACAAAGTTACACTTTTTTTTGCACATATGCAAATTTTTTTGTACCTTTGCGGCCGATTTTGTAAAAAACTAATTACTCAATACTAATTACTTACAAAAATGAAAGGACAAAAAAGATTTTTATTGGACGAGAGCGAACTGCCTCGCCAATGGTACAACATCCAGGCGGAGATGGTGAATAAGCCGCTGCCGCTTTTGAATCCCGCAACGAAAGAACCGCTGACTGCGGATGATCTGGCGCATATTTTTGCCGCCGAGTGTGCACGTCAGGAACTGGATCAGGTTCATCCGTGGATCGATATCCCCGAAGAAGTGCTTGAGCGCTATAAGTTCTACCGCTCTACTCCGCTCGTACGCGCGTTCGCGCTGGAAGAGGCTTTAGGCACGCCCGCGCATATCTATTTCAAGAACGAGAGCGTCAATCCGTTGGGCTCGCACAAGGTCAATTCGGCTATTCCGCAGTGCTATTACTGCAAGCAGGAAGGTACGAAGAACGTCACTACCGAGACCGGCGCCGGCCAATGGGGTGCGGCCCTCAGTTATGCGGCCAAGACTTTTGGTCTGGAGTGCGCCGTGTATCAGGTGAAGATCTCGATGCAGCAGAAACCCTACCGCAGCTCTATCATGCGGACCTTCGGTGCTACGGTGGAAGGCTCGCCGTCCATGTCTACGCGCGCCGGCAAGGATATCATCACCGCCGATCCGAATCACCCGGGCTCGCTGGGAACGGCTATCTCTGAGGCAGTCGAACTGGCTACTACCACGCCGGACTGCAAATATACCTTGGGTTCCGTGATGAGCCATGTGTCGCTGCATCAGACCATTATCGGCCTGGAGGCGGAGAAACAGATGGCAATGGCGGGAGAATTCCCCGACACCATCATCGCCTGCTTTGGCGGAGGTAGTAACTTCGGCGGACTCGCTTTCCCCTTTATGCGCCATGTGCTCAAAGAGGGCAAGAAGATCGACTTCATTGCCGCCGAGCCCAGCAGTTGTCCCAAACTGACCAAAGGCAAGTTCGAGTATGACTTCGGCGACGAAGCCGGTTACACACCGCTGCTGCCTATGTTCACGCTCGGGCATAAGTTCAAACCGGCTAACATCCACGCCGGCGGTCTGCGTTACCACGGTGCCGGTACCATCGTCAGCCAGCTCCTCAAGGACGGCTATATGCGTGGTGTGGACATCCCGCAACTCGAGTCGTTCGATGCAGGTATGCTCTTTGCGCGCACCGAAGGCATCATTCCGGCTCCGGAGAGCTGTCACGCCATCGCTGCCACCATTCGTGAGGCACGGAAATGTAAAGAAACAGGCGAAGAGAAGGTCATTCTCTTCAACCTGAGTGGACACGGTCTGATTGATATGACCGCCTATGACAGTTTCCTCAACGGAGACTTGGTGAACTACACGCCAGAGCTATAACCTCTTCGGCTATCCGCTTGGCTGAATCGGCTTGGGCTAACTTCGATACATTGGTATGAAGCAGCTCAAGTTTTTTTTCGTCCTGTATCAATGCGAGCGCGGTGGGAACAAGCTGCTGTGTAGCATCGGCATCACGCACTAACACCGCCGCCTCTTTGTTGACGAGCGCCATCGCGTTATGCGTCTGATGATCCTCGGCCACATTCGGCGAAGGTACCAGGATAGACGGCTTGCCTAACAGGCATATCTCACTGATACTGCTGGCACCGGCACGCGAGATGACCAGATCGGCTTGGGCATATCGGTCCGGCATGTCGGAGAGGAAATCGTGCACTTCGATATTCGCCGGCTTACCTGCCGCTTCCCAAGCAGCCCGACACATATCGATATAGCCTTTGCCCGTTTGCCAAACCACCTGTATGTCGCTCTTCGCCAATTCGGGCAACGCCGCTTTGATAGCCTCATTGATCGTCCTAGCCCCGAGACTCCCGCCTAAAATGAGAAGGCATTTTTGTCCTTTATCCTTTGTCCTTTGTCCTTGCAAGAGGTTTTGCCTTACCGGATTGCCGGTGAGGATGATCTTGTCGGCAGGGAAGAAACGGTCCATATTCTCATACGCCACGCATATCTTTGCCGCTTTGTCCTTGAGAATCTTGTTGGTCACGCCGGCAAAACCGTTCTGCTCCTGCAGCAGGATAGGGATACCCATCTTGGCGGCCGCCCACATGGCCGCACCGGACGCATAGCCGCCGACGCCTACGCCCACATTGGGCTTGAAATCACGGATGATGCGCTTCACCTGACGAATCGACTTTGCCAGATTGACTAACACCGACACATTCTTCCATGGCTGGGCGCGGTTGAAACCCCGAACGGGCAGACCGACGATCTTGTAACCCGCCTGCGGAACACGCTCCATCTCCATGCGACCTAACGCGCCCACAAACAAAATCTCTGCCTCCGGATCCAACTCCTTCAGCGCATTGGCAATGCTGACTGCGGGGAAGATGTGACCACCTGTTCCGCCGCCCGAAATCAAATATCTCATTGTTGTATCAATTTATGTACAATCTCCGTTGCCAGTTCTTCCACCGGCTTTTGTCCGTCATTGAGGATAGGCATCCTCTTGGCTCTTAGCTCTTCCCTCTTGCCTCTTGCCTCTCTTTGCGCACGCATACGCGCCCGTACCTTTTCTATATTCTCCGGCGAAGCGATGCCGTGATAGTCCCGGTCAATGGTCCGTGCCAAACGGATGGCTTCCGGCGCTTCCACTTCGACGATGGCCTCGCACAAGGTGTCAAAACCCGCCTCATCCAGGATCGCCGATTCTACAAACAGCGGACTGACAACTTCATGCCGAAGGCTGATGTCCCGTTTCACGGCGGGATGAATGATGGCGTTCAGACGCTGCCGCAAGTCCGGTTCTGCAAACACCCGTTGCGCCACATAAGCGGTGTTATAGATATTTACGATTTGGTCATTTACGATGTACGATTTGAAGGCCTCCGCTCCCAACAAATCGACGATAGCCCGTTGCACATCGTTGTCCTCGCTCACGATCCGCTTAGCCTCCGCATCACAGTCATAGACCGCAAAGCCCTGCTTCGCCAACGCTCGCGCCACCGTGCTCTTGCCGCTTCCTATGCCTCCTGTGATACCTATTAGCATGTTAAACCGTTAAATCGTTAAACTGTTAGAACTGGAAGTAAATAAACGGTTGCATCTCTGCCGAGACGAACTGATAAATAACCACAATCGCCACGCACACCACGATCACCATCAGCCACAACGGTATGGCACTGAATGCCAAACGGTACCGCCGTTTCCAGTTGGTCGGCAGCCAGTGAATCACCATTCCGGCCACAAACATCGCCACGACCCAACGGTACTCCCACAGGAAATCCGGAATGATGGCGTTGTTCCACGCACCGCCTATCTGATTGACCATGTTCTTCGCCGTGGCCCACGCCACCTCGTTCGCCGTCGCCGGATCGAGATTACTGCTGCTGCGGAAGAACAGACGCGTGAAAGTGATGAACGCAAAAGTCTGCCCAATCGCCCAGGCCTTGGACAAGGATTGGGTGATGTTCTCCCATTTTCCATTTTCCATTTTCCATTTTCCATTGTCTTTTGTAATCAGCCAATAGATATAGCGAATGACGGTCCCTATCCAAATAATCGCCGCCCACACGGCAAAGAGCCGCCAGACGGGCAGTTGCCACACCGCATCAAAGATGCATAGCATCAGCGTCAGACCGCTCATCGTCGCCATCCGGACATGCCAGTTCATCTTGCGCCAAATCTTCTCGACGATCATACCGATGCCGTTGATACCGCCCCAGATGATGAAGTTCCAACTCGCGCCATGCCAAAGACCGCCCAACACTTGCGTGATGAACGAGTTCAGGTTGGAGTAGAGCAGTTTCTGACTCTCGACTTTCGCTTTGCTGCTTGCCCATTTATTCCATACAAACACCCCCACCATGAATGCCGCAAACGGAATGAGCAGCCACCACCAGCCGGTCAGCGCTGCCGAGACGAACGCTATCAGACTCCACCAGAAATAAGTGCCGAAACCGATGCGCCTGTTGCCGCCCAACGGGATATACAGATAGGTCTTGAGCCAGCGGCCTAACGACATATGCCACCGCCGCCAGAACTCCTGCGGGTTCTGCGACTTGTACGGGCTGTTGAAGTTCATCGGCAGATAGAAACCCATCAGCATAGCCACGCCGATGGCTATGTCCGTATAGCCCGAGAAATCGGCATACACCTGCAACGAATAGGCGAACAGCGCAAACAAGTTCTCAAATCCCGAGAACAGCAGCGGATTGTTGAAGACACGGTCGATGATGTTCACTGCAAGGAAATCCGACATGATGATCTTTTTCGCCAGACCGTTCAGTATCCAGAATACGGCTATACCGAAGGCCCTGCGGCTCAGGCGGAACGGCTTGTACAGTTGCGGAATGAACTCCTCCGCGCGCACAATAGGACCCGCCACCAACTGCGGGAAGAAACTGACATAGAAGCCGAAATCGAGGATGTTCTTCACCGGCTGTATGCGGCCACGGAACACATCCGCCGTATAGGAGATGACTTGAAAAATATAGAACGATATACCTACCGGCAGCACAATCGTATCCACACTGAACCGTCCCGCTTCGGCAAAACCGTTACCGATATACGCGAACACATCAAACACCCGAAAGCCCGTTCCGAACAGGTCGTTGATCAGGTTTGTGAAGAAATATGCGTACTTGAAATACGCCAGCAGTCCGAGGTCAATGACGACCGACAGGCACAGAAAGACTTTGGCTATCGGCTTTTGGCTGTTGGCTTTGATCCTGCCGGCCAGGATCCAGTCGCTCAGCGTGACGAACGCCAGAATGAGCAGGAACAGGCCGCTGGTCTTATAGTAGAAGAACCAGCTGACGAAGAGCAGATACACATTGCGCAAGTGCAGTTTCTGCCGGCCGTTGGCTATACGCGGACTGCTCATGATGAGCGCAAACAACGCATAAACCAGCGCAAAGAATGCCCAGAAATAGAACTGCGTGAACAGTAGCGGACTCTCCGCGTTAAATCCCAATATGCTCTGCCAAAAAGTCAATTGTCAATTTTCAATTTTCCATTGTCCATTTTCCATTCCTTCCAGCATCCACTCCGCTACGGCATTGCCGGCTTTGCGTGCTCCGCTGCGGTGGAAATGGACACCGTCTTCTCCGGCCAGCCCCAACTCGCGCCAGCGGATCATACTGCCGCTGCCGCCCATCCATTGGAACAGGCTGAAATAGGCCACCCCTTCTTCCATCGTTATCTTCTTCAGCAGCCGGTCCATGTACGGAACCAACGGATAGGTCTCCCATTCGCCGTCCGTCATGCGGATCATGTCGCTCGGTCCGATAAACAGGATACTGGCGTTGGGCGCACACCGCTTAATGTACCGTATCTGGTCGCGCAGGCCATAGACGATGGCCGAAATCGTAGTCGGTTTCTCGTTGGAGGGAATAGCATTGCCGCCGAACTGCATGATAATAAGCTTCACATTCTCTTCGCGGTAGAAAGTGCTCAACTGCATGGCATCGATCTTCGTGAAGACCAGCCCCATACATCCGCGCATCGGTATGTTGTCCACTATCACGCCGTTCGCACTCTCTTGCGAGAGGCCATAGACGGCTCCGCGTCCCCACAGATAGGCCGTATCGCCGGAGAAATCATAATGAATCGTACTGTCCGCAAACACGCGCCAGCGGCTGTAGTGCACTTTCTCGGACTGCGGCACGCACACGGCCTGGACCGCCTCGCTGCCCCGTACCAGACTGTCCGCCATCACCGCCATTTGACCCATCACGCCGTAATGGCTGTCCCGCCGCTGCATGTCACGGATGCCATAGACCATATACCGCCTCGGACCCGCATTCGGATTCACCCGACGGCCGTTCATGTACAACTCCTGCTTCATCGTCACGGTAGGGATCGTCTGCGCCAAGGGCATCAGACCGACGCCCTGTCCGCCAAAACGGCTCTGCAGCTGCTCGCGTATTTGCTGCGACATGCGGTCCTCTTCTATCTGACTGTCGCCGTAATGAACCACCCGCACTACACGCTCACTCGCTTGCGGCAAGGCCTCATAGAAAGCACGCAGGAAATAGCGGCTGTCTATCGAATCGTTCACTTCCACTTTGGGAATCACCACCGGTTTCGGCTTCTCCACAACCACCGTGTCCGGCTGTTCAGGTTCCTCCGGTTCTTCCGGAGTCTCGGGAATGGTATCTGAAGGCTGAATGCTGATGTCTGGATGCTTCTTCTCAAACACCTCCGCCAAGGTCGGCCACCGCACTTCTTTACCGCCTATCGACAACTGTCCGGGCAACACGATACACAGTGCGCCCAGAACCGCCATCACACAGACTATAAACAGAAGAACTCTCTCGGGCTTCATGGGTTTACTTTTTCCAAAGCGAACGACTAAAGAGCAGTAGCACCGTGAAAATCTCCAGACGGCCGATCAGCATGACGAGTGTAGCTGTCCATTTGGCTACCGCCGGCAGCGCCGCATAGCAGCCGCTCGAGCCCCACTGGCCTATCGACACACCCACATTGCCGATCATCGACACCGCTATACCCAACGATTCGTCAAAACCGATGCCGCAGGCACAGAAGCACAGCGACGCCAGCACGATGATCAGCACATAGAAGAACATGAATGCCATCACATTACTCGTGGTTTGCTCGTGCAGCGTATGGCCGTTGAAACGAACGGGAATGACGGCATTCGGGTGAATACGCCGCTTGATCTCCGCGAGCGCCGACTTGGCAAAGATACCCAGCCGCACCCATTTCATACCTCCGGAGGTGGAACCGCTCGCGCCGCCGGTGAACATCAGGAAGAACACGATCATCCACAGGATAGGCGGCCACACCATATAATCGGACGCCACGAATCCGGTACTCGTGATCGTGGCTATCGCCGTGAAGAAGCCCAAGCGGATACCCGACAGCATCTTGTAATGAACGAGCAGCCCGATGGTCAACGCCAGGCCTGCCACGATGCAGGCGCCTACATACCAGCGCGTCTCCTCGTCCTGCATGAGCCGCTGAGGCTTGCCGCGGAACGCATAGATGAGTTGCGTGAAGTTGATACCCGACAGCAGCATAAAGATCATGATCGTCCACTGAATAGCCGGACCGAAGCCGATGACACTGTCGTTATGCGTGGCGAAGCCGCCGGTCGAGATGGTACTCATCGAATGGCACACGGCATCGAATTTACCCATGCCGAACAGCCACAGCAGTACCCCTTCCGCCACGGTCAGACCGATATAGGTCAGCCACATATGCTTGGCCGTGTCGGCGATTCGCGGACTCAGTTTCTCGTAGCTCACACCCGTCACTTCTGCGCTGTAGAGCTGCATACCGCCCAGACCGAACATCGGCAGGATAGCCACACTGAGCACTATTATTCCCAAACCGCCGAGCCACTGCATGAACGCCCGCCAGAGCAGTATCGAATGGCTCTGCGCCGCCACATCGGTGAACACGGTCGAGCCCGTTGTGGTGAATCCCGCCATCGTCTCGTACCACGCATCGGTGATGTTCGGCAGCGCCCCGCTCAGCCAGAACGGCAACATACCGAAGAGCGAATAGACGATCCAGACCGTCGCCACGATCACATATCCTTCCCGTTCGCCCACACGCTTCTCCGCGTGACGACCGGCAAAGATCATCCACCAGCAGCTGAGCCAGGTCACCACACCGGACGCTATCCACGCGCCCAAGTCCGGCTCCTTGTACCACCATGCCGCAAAAGTGGGAATGAGCATAAAGGTCGCCTCCAACAGCGTCAGTACGCCCATCGTTCGAAATACTATGCGCCAGTTAAATGTCCGTGTCATTTGAAGAATCGCTCTAAGTCTCTAATCACATGGCTCTTGCAGAACACCACTACCAGGTCTCCGGCAATGATCTGCGTCTCGCCGTTCACGAGGATACCTTCGCCAGCCCGCACTATACCGCCTATGTTCGCCTCTGCCGGCAGGTCCAGGTTGCGCACTCTGTGCCGCGTGATGTTGCTGCCCTCTTTGGCGTAGAACTCCACTATCTCCGCGTCGGCACTCGTCAGGTTATGCACACCGCGCACACTCGCATCCAGCAACATCTGGTAGATATAGCTGGCGGCGATCGTCTTCTTGTTGAGCACTGTACCTATATCCAGACCTTCCGCCATGGGGATATAATCGAGGTTCTCCACTTCGGCTATCGTCTTGCGCACACCGAAGCGCTTCGCCGCCAGGCAAGCAAAGATGTTCGCCTCGCTGCTGTCCGTCACCGCCACGAATGCATCCGCGTCCTGAATACCTTCCTCTTTCAGTATGTTCATGTCCGACCCGTCGGCATTGATCACCAACGCCTTGGGTACTTTGTCGCTCAGGATGTTACACAGCTCACGGTCTTTCTCAATCACCTTGATGTTCATCTCGTTCATCAGCTCCGTGGCTGCTTTGCGGGCTATGCGGTCACCGCCGAAGAAGATGACATTCTTGATCTCGCGTTTGGGCTTGCCCAACTCCTCACGCATATACTCCATGTTCTCTTTGGGGCATACGCAGTAGATCATATCGCCTACCAGCACTGCATCACTGCCTCGCGGGATGATCGTCTCCTGCTCGCGCTTGATTGCCACGATGCGGTACTTGCCGTGATTATACACACCGCTGGCGAAGGTCCGTCCGAGAATCTTGGCCGACTCACGCACTTTGATCACGCACAGCTCCAAGGCGCCTTGACCTAAATGGAGGTGATAGCGCATCCAGTTGGTCCGCAGACTCTCTTCTATCTCGTTCGCTGCCAGCACTTCCGGATAAATGAGGTGGTTCAGACCCATGTTCTCGAAGAACTTCTTGTTCTCCGGCAGCAGGTACTCGTAGTTGTCGATACGCGCCAAGGTCCTTTTGGCGCCCAACGCGTTGGCTATCAAGCACGCTGTCATGTTCTCCGTCTCGTGCGGAGTAACGGAGATGAACAGGTCACAGTCTTTCACGCCCATCTCGCGCAAGTCATGAATGGATGTCGGATTGCCCACGCGTGTCAACATGTCGTAGTTGGCACTCAGGTCGCCCAAACGCTCCTCTCGTTCGTCCAAGAGGCTGATCTCCATGTTCTCGCGGCTCAGCAGCTTCGCCAAGTGCGTACCTACTTCGCCAGCGCCTGCAATAACGATTCGCATAATCCTTCTTTATCTAATTTCAACAAATGGTACAATTCTTTGGTGGAACCGTGCTCGACGAACTGGTCGTTCACGCCCAACCGTATCACTCTGGGGCTGTAACCGTGTTCGGCCATCCATTCGAGTACGGCACTGCCGAAACCGCCGGCGATCATCCCGTCTTCGGCTGTCACGATGGTCTTGAACTTGCGTCCCACTTCGTGCAGCAACTCCTCGTCCAACGGCTTCACCCACCGCATGTCGTAGTGCGCGATGCTCGCAGACCGTCCTTCGGACTGACAGACCGTTTCACTGACAGACCGCTTTGCTGATAGATCGTCCTTCGGACTGATAGACTCAATGGCTTCGCTCACGGCATTGCCGATAGCGCCTATCGATAATACGGCCATGTCCTCTCCGTCGCGAAGCTTCACGCCCTTGCCATACCGCACATTTTCCATTTCCCATTTTCCATTTTCCATTTGTGGCGTCCGTCCTCTCGGATACCTGATGGCTATAGGTCCGTCGAGTTTTTCTGCGAGGCAGAGCATCTCGCGCAGGTCCTCAGCGGTCCGCGGAGCACAGATCTGCATGTTCGGTATCGGCCGCAAGTACGCTATGTCCAGCAGTCCGTGGTGTGTCGCGCCGTCGTTGCCCACGATGCCCGCGCGGTCGATACACAGTACCACATGCAGGTTCTGCAATGCCACATCGTGAACGATATTGTCGTATGCCCGTTGCAGGAAAGTCGAGTAGATATTGCAGTAGGGCAGCATACCCGCTTTGGCGAGACCGGCACTGAATGTCACCGCGTGTCCTTCGGCAATGCCCACATCGAACACCCTGTCCGGCAACTCTTTCTGCATGATGCACATACTGCATCCGCTTGGCATCGCCGGCGTGATACCCACTATCTTTTCGTTCTTCTTCGCCAGCTCCAGCAGCGTCTCGCCAAACACCTCTTGCCACAATGGAGGATTTTCCATTTTCCATTGTCCATTGTCCATTGATCGTTGCCCCGTGGCAACGTCAAACTCCCCGGGTGCGTGCCAAACCGTCTGATCGTTCTCCGCCGGCGCATAGCCCTTACCTTTCTTCGTCAGTATATGCAGCACTTTGGGGCCGCGATGGTTCTTTATCTCGCTCAGGATCCGCACCAGCCCTTCCACATCATGTCCGTCCGTCGGACCGAAATAGCGGATGTTGAGACCCGTGAAGATATTGTTCTGCTGCTTGCTCAGCGAGGCTTTCCAGGTGTTGTTCCGCCGCAAGATGGCTTTCCGCCGCTCCTCGTCCACCAAGTGCAGCTTGGCCGCCAACTGGTACAAACGCCAGCGCAGTTTGTTGTACCCCGCACTCGTCGTCAGATCCACCAGGTACTGCGTGATACCGCCTTTGAGCGGGTCAATGGCCATGTTGTTGTCGTTGAGCACAATGAGCAGGTTGTTCTTGTCCATCGAGGTGTTGTTCAGTCCCTCGAACGCCAAACCGCCTGTCATCGCCCCGTCGCCGATGATGGCCACGACATTGGAACATTTTCCATTGTCCATTTTCAATTTTCCATTTCCAACTTCAATTCCCAGCGCAGCGGAAATCGAGTTGGAAGCGTGTCCCGCAATGAACGCATCGTACTCGCTCTCGGCAGGATTGGTGAACGGACTCAGTCCCTTGAACTGCCTGTTGGTCGGAAAGCGGTCCCGACGGCCGGTCAGGATCTTGTGTGCATAAGCCTGATGCCCCACATCCCAGACTAACTTGTCTGCCGGCGTGTCGAACACATAGTGCAGCGCTACCGTCAGCTCAATCGTTCCCAACGACGAACCCAGATGCCCGGGATGCTTGCTCAGCGTCTCAATGATAAACTGCCGCAATTCCGCACACACCGCCGGCAACTCTTCCACCTTCAGCTTCTTCAAATCCGCCGGCGAATCAATCGTATTGATATACTTATACTCCACTATTTCTTATATGCGCGTACTTACGCAAACTAAAATCGGCCGCAAAGGTACGAAAAATTTTGCATATATGCAAATTTTTACAGAAAAAAGCGCTTTTGGGGCGCTTTTTTCCGTTTGTTTAGTGATTTGCATCATCAAATAGTGGTTTGAAAATGTTTAATTTGAGATCACGGTTTGACCACGGTTTGAGCACGGTTTGACCACGAGATAACCACTATTGGATTTCGAGGGGTGAAATGTTTTATTTTTCCGAAAGCGCTTTTTTAGTTATTTAACCAACCGTCCCGTTGCGTCGTAGATGCGGTCACCGACGAGGATATAGAGATGGCCGTCGCGGAGGATTTTGGAAGCCTCACCCCGGCCCTCCCCTGAAGGGAAGGAAGTAAGGTCGATGCCGGTCGGTGTGCCGGTTTCCTCCTGAATGTCGAACTCTTTCCACTCTTCGATGCTTCGTCATACACCTAGGTCAGTTTCGGTCCACAGATGCCGCTTAAGTCCTGATAGGAGAATATCGCAGTAATGGTCATGTCGCAAATGATATTGCTGAAATCGTGGTCCCAACCCGTGTTTCCTTCCAGGAATATAAGGATGTTTTTTTCGTTCGATAATACACATAGACCCAATACATGCTATTCAGAACCTCATCGTTTTTGTATGTGTCGTTGAACTTCAAAGTGCGTGTCTCCGGATCGAACTTTATGTCCGTGATGTACCTCGGCGCATCAATCGAATCAATCGGTGTTATTCCTGTCACAAGAATCTCTGCCTTTGCGCTTTGAACGCTTACCAGGCTCATCATTGCGCAGCACATCGCTGCCAAAAAGAAATAAAATTTCCGCCTATTTGTATTGATTTTTTTTATTATTACCTTTCTAGGCGGAGCGGTCACGGACTTCATTCCGCTTCAACGGAAGGACGCTCCGGGTTTAAAGATGTCCATGCCGAAGGCATCGGTGAAAGCGTCGGCTTTCTTCAAGTGTTCGGCGGTGTCGAGTCGGATGCCGCGTCTGGGTGTCATCAGCAGGATGCGGTCACTGAGCGCCAGCGCCAGATCGAGTTCGTGGGTCGAGATCAACACCGTCTTGCCCTGCTCGTGAGCCAGCGTCCGTAGCAAGCGCAGGATCAATATCCGGTGTGGCAAGTCCAGATGCGCCGTCGGCTCATCCAACAGGATGATCGGCGTCTGTTGCGCCAACGCCTTGGCGATCAGGATGCGCTGCTTCTCGCCGTCTGAGTGATTGTTGAAAAAGCTTTTCGATATACCGGTATCCCGTGATTCCGGTATTCCGGTAAAACCGACTTGCTCCAATGATTCGGAGATGATGGCTTCGTCTTCCGGCGTGAGGCCGCCTAAGAACGAGGTGTACGGATACCGCCCCATCGCCACCACATCATGCACCGTCGTGTTCTCCAGCGACAGCCGCTCCGTTAACACCAGTGCTACTGCCTTTTCCGGTCTGTACTCTGTACTCTGTATTCTGTATTCTCCGGAAAGCGGCGGTTGGAGACCGGCTAAGGTCCGTAACAGGGTCGATTTGCCACAGCCGTTAGGACCCAACATACACACCAATTCGCCTTGCTGTAACGCAAAGTCTAAATCGGTCTGTACTCTGTACTCTGTATTCTGTACTCGGTAGCCGATCGTCAGCTTATTCGTAGAAATAGACTCGTTGGACACGGCGGGAGACGGATGTTAGTATTTCGTATGTGATAGTGCCGAGCTTGTCGGCGAGTTCTTGCAAGGGCATATGTTCTCCGAACACTTCGGCTATGTCGCCCGGACGGGCATCGGCGCCGGTCACATCAACCATGGCCTGGTCCATACACACATTCCCGACTACGGGACAACGCTTGCCGCGGACCCACACCTCGCCGCCGTAATTGGAGAAGCGCCGGTCGAAACCGTCGGCATAACCGATAGGTATCACCGCTATGGTCCGGTCCTCGCTGAGCGTGGTGTGACGGCCGTAACCAATCGTCTCGCCCGATTTGACGGTCTTGACGGAGAGGATAGTGGTCTCTAAGGTACACACATTACGCAATTGCGCGCCCGCGAAAGAGAAACCGTATAGCCCTATGCCCAAACGGCACATGTTGAATTGGTACTCCGCAAAACGTTCTATACCCGCACTATTGCATATATGCTTGAGGATGGGGAACCTCTCTCCATCTCTCCCCTCAAGGGAGAGGGCTTTTTTTAGTTCCTCAGCGCAGGTGTCGAAATAGTGTATCTGCTCGAGCGTGAAGTCATCGAATTGGGGCTCGTCGCTGCCCGCCAAGTGCGAGAAGACAGAAGCCACCCGCACCGCTTTGGTCGAATGCAGTTTGTCGATGAGCCAAGGCATATCTTCCTTATAGAAACCCAACCTGTGCATACCGCTATCGATCTTCACATGAATAGGCACATTCTCCAGACCCTTGGCCTCGGCGGCTGCGATGACGGTCTTGAGCGACTGATGCGAATAGACATTCGGCTCGAGGTTGTTCTCGAGAATGAGGTCCATAGCCGCCACTTCGGGGTCCATGATGATGATCGGCAGCGTGATACCCGCGCGACGCAGTTCCACGCCTTCGTCCGCCACCGCCACCGCCAGGTAATCGACCAGATTCGCACATTGTCCATTGTCCATTGTCCATTGTCCATTCTGTAGTGCCTTGCTCACTTCCACACTGCCGGCGCCGTAGGCAAAAGCCTTGACCATACAGGTCAGCTTGGTCTCGGGTTTCAGCTTGCTGCGGAAGTACCGCACATTGTCGATGAGCGCCGACAAGTTCACTTTGAGTACCGTCTCGTGGGTCTGCTGCAGGATGCGACGGGCTATCGTCTCTTCGTCGTAACCTAACGCCCGCATCACCGCTGCACAAGTGCGCACATTCTGATGCGTCGGGTCCTCGATCACCGTCTCCGAATGCACAAACAGCTTCATTTTCTCCTCGCGCTTCTGCTCCAGCGATGCGAAGTTCTCGTCGTGCTCGTGGCCGATATATGTGATTACCCCAATTGTCGGCCTTATGATCCGCTCCAGCTTCTCCATCTCGCCCGGCTGGGATATACCGGCTTCGAAGATGGCGAGAGAACCTCTCCCCGTCCCTCTCCCCAAGAGAGGGTGTTCCTCCCCTTGAGGGGAGGTTAGGAGGGGTTCTAACTGCCAAACGCTTAGCGGAACGCCGATCTGCGAGTTGTACGATTTCGGGCTCCGTATGACGGTATAATCGTCTTTGAGCAGTTGGTAGAGCCATTCTTTGACGACCGTCTTGCCGTTCGAGCCGGTGATACCGATCACGGTACCCCGGAACTGACTCCGTACATATGCAGCAAGCGCCTGCAACGCGGCCAATGAATCGCCCGTCACAAACGCCTGTACACCTTTCTCTTTCAGTTCCGGGATATATCTCGCCCCATCATTCTTCTCCGTCTTAATAGCAAAGAAGAGGGTGTTCTTGGCTTTCAACTGCCTGCTGTCCGTCAACAAATGACGGATGTCCAGATCGTCCGGACCCGACACCTCTGCCATGGAGCCAATGACTCGTTTTATTTCCGATAAATGCATAATCTATTCAATTTGGGCACAAAGGTACAACAAATTTTCGAAATGTGCAAGATTTTGTTGCAAAAAATAAAATATGCTTGCATAATTTTAGTTTTTGGAGCAAAAGATTGGCGTTTGCACGATAGTGCGAACGTACTTTCGGAGGATTCCTTGTTTGCCGCGCAAATAAGGGCGTGCCGAAGGTAGTGCATTATACACGCTCGGCTAAGAAGAGAGTAGGCTTGCCGTTCACGCGACAGCCGATAACGAAATCGGTACCTCCGTCACGAAGGCGCAGTTTTTTCTTGAGCTGCTCCGGCGTCAAGGGATAGTTGCGGCAAAGGATATTGGCATTTGTGATTTCTGTCGATCGGCTGAGCCGTGCAAATTTTTGATTTTTGATTTCAGATTCTATTTTCCACACTCGTCCCGGGAAGTCCGCTACCAAGTCCTCCGAAACATACAAATGCGTGTTTACATCCAGTTTGGCGAGCCCGAATCGCTCTGACACCAGTTTATATGCCCCGGCCTTGAGAATGGCTGCGTTGGGCTCGTATAGGAAAAGACCGCTTGCGCTGTTAGAAGTGAGACCGCTCTGCTGTAAGACCCAGACGAGGGTCCTGCTGTTGGATTCCTCTTCCCGCGTGAAGACAAATGCTTGGTCCATTTTGTCTAAATCTATCGATGTTATTTGTCCTGAACCGCCGCTTAGCAATAGAAGCTCCTTGACCTCATTCTTTATCGCCACTACATAGATGTCCCAATTTAAAGTTGAAAGACTCTTTAACGCTTGTGTCAGGTCTAACATCGGCGAGAGTTTGAGCATCAGCCGTTTGCCATGAACGAGCATAGTAGGGAGCAACTCGACCACATTCGGCGTACAGTCCTCCAACCGAAACACCTTGCCGCCGTGACTGTCCCGACGAGCCGGATCAAGAAAAATCAAATCGTACTGCCCTGCCGTTTGCAGAAACTCTTCGGCAGAAGTATTATGAATAGTAATAAGTTTGTTGGCGAAGTTATGTGCGGCAATCCGGCATAGTTCTTCATTCTGCTCCACATAGTCTATCGAAGAAAAAGAATCGCTGAAAAAATAAGAATCTACTCCGTAGCCTCCTGTCAAATCGGCCATCTTTTCGCCGCTGACAAGGCTTGCTTTGTACTTGGCCGCGAGTTCGGACGAACACTGCTCACAACTCAGCCTTACCGGATACCACCAGTCTTCTATCGCCGCAAAAGCGGGCAGCTTGTCCGCTGTCCGTTCGCGACCCTCGACCTGCTGCAAGAACCACCGCCATTCATCGTCCGTCAGGTGCTTGTATTTCGAGCGTTGTAACGCTAAATCTTCAATCTTCAATCTGCAATCTTCAATTGAGTATTATGATAATAATACGAAAGTATTTCTTCGTATGGCTTTCCTTCGCTTGCCATCACCGCCGCACCTATCTGACACAGTCCTGCGCCGTGACCCCAGCCGTGTCCAATCAGCGTCCATGAGGGGTTACCGGTTACTGGTGACGGGTTATGGGCAACTTCGAACCACGAACTATAGAGACAACTCCGACTGAGCCACAAGCGGATCTTCAACTCCTTGCCAATGACTTCGGTTCGTTTGGAGCCTACTATTTTGAGTTGGTCGATTCGCCCGCTGGCGCCGCGATGAAGCGGTATAAGGTCAATGATTTCGCCGAAGTCGATACCCGATTTGGTACGAACAATCTCGCTCAGTTCTTCGGCGGTGTAAGTCACTTGCCAGTCCCGGAAATCTTTCGTCTCCTGGTCATAGTCATTAAGCACTAGCCGTAAAATCTGACGGCTGACAGCTGCCGGCTGACGGCTCATGTCACACCAGTCGCACTTCACCGACTGGATATACGGCACATCGATATCTTCCCAACAGGTCCGCCAAATCTCCGTCCTTCCGCCGCAACACTTATAGTACCGGCAGTCGCAAATCTCGTCGTTATACATCAGCACTTGCCCTTTGGTCGCTCTGACGGCTTCTACAGCCCGTTCGTTCATTCGCCTGAGCCCCTCGTACCGCTGACAATGGTCGTCCGCGCAGACATCATAGCCCTCGTGATTGGTTTTTTGCATGGCCCGTATCGCCCAACTCCTACTGATCACCGCATGAGCCTTGAGCAGTTCCATAGGACTATTGGCGTTCATCTCTGACGAAATGACCGAACACAGATAGTCCTCCAGATCGATGGTATTAATCGCCGTTTGAGTTCCGTCGGGATTATTGCGTATTTCAAGGGTTCCCGCAAACTCCTGGTCCTCTTTCCGGTCCCAATGAAAGCTGATGCCGATTCGCACATTCTTTAGAATGAATGTGTCCTCTTTCTGCTCAAACTCAATCTTCGGCGCAGTCAATATCCCGACTTTAATTTTCAATTTTCAATTTTCAATTGTTCATTCTCGCTTGCAACTCCCATGTACGCAGTCGATCTTTGTACCAGTTATTGCGGTTCATGGCCACGATGTCGCAGTTGGCGTCGGAGTTATCCTCCCAACGGCGGCAGTTATACACCACATCATAGATGCGGCCAATCGGGTAGTCACGACTGATCCGCAGGCCTACCGCATAGTCCTCGCCGTACTTGGTCGTCGGATAATTGATGGTCCGCAACAGCGGTACATAGAACCCGCGAGGAGCTCCGAGACCGTTGATGCGCAAGGCATTGTTCCGGCCGTTGTCGTCCGTCCACTCCCGATGGTCTATCACACCCGGAGGCAAGGTCTCACCGGCCATGTTGGTTAACTGGTAGGTGCCAATCACCATACCGTACTTGCCGCCCTCAAATGAGTCAATAAACTTCTGTACGGTCGTTTCATCATAATAGGTATCATCGCTATCCAACTGAATGGCATATTTGCCGCAACGCGGATCATGAATGGCCACATTCCAGTTCCCGCCTATGGCATGCCAGGACTTGTCCTGATGAATGACGATTAGCTTATCATCCTGAATCGCCTGAATCTTCTCTTTCGTTCCGTCCGTCGAGTTGTCATCGACCACGATCACATTGAACGAATAGCCCTCACGCACTTTCTGGTTCAACGCACTATGCACCGCGTCTGCAATCGTCCTCGCGCGGTTCTTGCAAGGGATGATCACTGAGGCGGTTACGGGATAGGGGTTATCGGTTACGGGGAGTCCCTTATACGCACCGGGCTTGAGATAGGCTCCAATCCGTTTGAGATGCGCCGTCACGCACGCTTCCATCTCAATCTGTACCGCCCGATTGCGCGGATCGACATAGTCGAACAGTTTCTCTCCGGACTTACGCGTGTCCGTTTCCACCTCATAATATAGGTACTCCGGAATATGCACAATGGATTCATTTCCCGTTTTCCATTTTCCATTGTCCATTTGACTTGCCCGCAACCGCAAGTCATACAGCCCTGCGAACTCGTACTCTGTGTCCATTTGTGCGACGAGCGCTTTGAGTTTGTTCGTATCCCATAGCTGCACAGCCCCAAAGTCAAAATCATCCCGCAAAGCCCCTATCTGGTAATCAATTACCGGCGCCTCGGAAACACTCTCGTCCATCTTGGCGAAGTGGTCCGCATAGACCATCGTGGCGCCGGTCATTGCCATGACCTGTACCATTCGTTCCTGCCCGAGATATACCCATTGTATCTCCGGTTTCAAACAAATCATCGTATAAGCTGCTGAGGCTTTGTCTGCGATCTCACGAATCGCCTTGGTCGGGCATACTCTGCCCGGAAGAAAAAAAGTGTCTATCATGTCAATTACCATTTACCAATTACCATTTACCAATTTATTCCGTCGTCGGAATAACAGCATCTTTATGGTATTCTTTCAATCCCTCTATCGGATCGCGTAGCACGGTGCCCATAGGCAATCCCTCTGCCCGCATCGCTTCTTCGAGAATAGGGCGGTAATAATACGCGATGGAGCCCACGAATCCGATCGGCTGGTCGGTCTTATACTGCAATAAATTGCGGCGAATAAACTGCACAAAATGCTCATACACGAGCGCGTGAATCCGCTTATCTTCTATATGGTCGGCGCAGAACTTGGACAGTTTGGCCAGATACCTGTTCGGGAAAGGCTGCCGATACACATTCTCAATGATATCCGCCATACTCGTCTCGTACTCCTTGAAAAACGCCTCTTTCAGGTCCTCGCCCAACTGATTTTTGAGCAAATCCCCCACAAGCCTCTTGCCCAACACAGCCGCCGAGCCTTCGTCTCCTAACACATAGCCCAAGGACGGCACACACCATTCGATATGCTCGCCGTCGTAACAACAACTGCCGCTACCGGTACCGAGGATACAAGCTATTCCTGCATGGCGTCCCAACAAACCGCGTGCCGCACCCAACATGTCCGACTCCACTTGCACTTCCGCTTTCTTGAACACGGCCTCCAATGCCCGTTGCACAAACACTTTCTTCTCCGGCGTACAACCTGCTCCGTAGAAGAACACATGCGTCAGCTTGCCCGCCCAAAGAAGCGGTGCTATTTGCGGCAAGAGTTGGTTACTGATGCTATTCTGCATCGCAATAGTGGTCTGAAAAAGCGGATTGATACCGTCCGTGAACACATCCGTACATTGCCCGCTTGCCGTTACCAAACACCAATGTACCTTCGTACTTCCGCTGTCTGCAATAAGAACCATAGTATTTCACGATTTAAAATCGGCTGCAAAGGTACGAAAAAAAAATGAACTGTGCAAGAAATTTTGAATAAAAAAAAGAAGGTTGTCTCACGACAACCCAATCTTTTCATTTAACCTTAAATCTAATACCATGAAAAACACGGTGCAAAAGTACTGCTTTTTCACCAATTGACCAAATATTTCTTAAAAAAAGTGCTGAATTTCTTAAAAATGCTAAATTGACTTAGCAAAATAGCATATTTTTGCAATATTTGCAGTATTGCTGACCTTTTGTTCGTTATTCTTTGCTTTTTGTAGCAAAATGTCAATCACAGAGCGAAAAAAGGTCTTCTCGTGGATTAACCAGCATCACCGGTACCAACGCGCGTTGAATGGCTTTGCGTTCGGGCGGTCCGAAAAGGATGTCATCCAAGCCGTAGTCACGGCTGGCAGTCAGAATGAGCAGGTCGTGCTGAAAATCGCGTTGCCGTTCGCTCGCTTCACGGATTAGACCGAAACTGTCTTTCTTGGCCAACACCACTTCGTACGAGATCTCCACGCCGGTCCGTTCGCTGACCGATCGGATATGCGTCACGATACGATTCACATTCTGGCGGGCGTGACTGCCGTAGTCGTTGGCTTGCAGCAAGATGATGTGTGCGCCTGTTTTGCGAGCCAGATAAGTGCAGATCTCCGCTTTGTAAGTCTCCTCTTCCAGCATCGAAACGGGTACTAACAAACGGCGTAAGGTCTTGACGGTCATCGTGTTGGTTACAAACACATACGGACGCCGTTCCTCCCGACATTCGTTGAGGTGACGCTGAATAGTGCGCTTCTCGTTCGCACATTCAATCAACCTGATATCGTTGTTATTCTCCCAAATCACAATTTTCCATTGTCAATTTTCCATTGTCCATTTTCACTCCCAGTGAATGGTATCCATCGTGTGGCGATATTGCACAGCGGCATTCGCGTGATTACGATACGAGGACGAGAAGATATGCGTGTTGTTCAGTTCGGGACTCGCGCACATGAACAGATAGTCCGTCTTGGGCGCATTGAGTACCATGTCGATGGTCGTCGGCGCAGGACAACGGATCGGTCCCGGTGGCAGGCCCGGGTTCTTGTAGGTGTTATACGGCGAATCAACGGCCAGATGGCGGTAGAGAATACGCTTCAGCTTGAAGTCACCTACGGCATACTTGATGGTCGGACACGCCTGCAAGTGCATTCCTTTGTGTACGCGGTTCAGGTACAGACTCGCAATCAGCGGCATCTCGCGTTTGTTATGACTCTCGCCTTCCACGATCGACGCTATGATAGCCACCTCCACGGGCGTCAGACCGATCGAATCGGCCTTCGCTCTGCGTTCATCGTTCCAGAAATGGTTGTATTCGCGCAGCATTCGGTTGAATAGCTGCTCCGGCGTGATATTCCAATACACCTCGTAGGTGTTGGGGATAAAGAGGCAACGGCTCGTCTCTTTGTTGAAACCATACGGCTCCAGGAAAACATCGTCTTCCAACAGCCTAAGCAGCGTCACACTATCCATCATCAGGTTGCGCGTCACTCTGCCTGCCAAGTCCTCGCGCGTGCGAACAAAATTATTCCATGTGATGCGCACGGGCGTCTGGTAGCCGAACTTAAGGCGCTCGATGATCTCTTGGTCACCGGTCAGTTCGGGAAAACGGTAATGGCCGGGTTCAGGATGATTGAAGACCAGCGAACGCATATGCAGTTTCAGGTCCGTCTCCGAACTGATGTCATAGTCCTCACGAATGAGGGCCAACACCGAATCGATTGATGCGCCCGGGTAGATGTTGTAACTGTGCGGCTCGCCGTCCTTGGCGCGGAAGTTGCATATATGCAAGCGGTAATACTGTTCCGCCACAAACACACCTGCCATCACGGCCAGCACGCCGACGACGATGAGAATAGTCCGTAATATATAGCGTTTCTTGATCATCCTCCAACGAGTTTTTTTATCTCCGACAGTTTGTTGAGAGCCTCCAACGGCGTCAGGTTATTGATGTCGAGTGTCTTCACTTCGTCCCGTATCTGCTCCAGAACGGGATCGTCCAATTGGAAGAAACTCAGCTGCATTCCTTCGCGGCTCTCGCCTATATGCTCTATCGGCTTGGCGATGTCGCCGTTCTTGGCGGCTTTCTCCAAGTCCGCGAGTATCTGATTCGCCCGTTCCACAATCGAAGCCGGCATGCCTGCTAATTTGGCCACATGAATACCGAAACTGTGCTCACTGCCGCCTCGTACCAGCTTGCGCAGGAAGATCACCTTGCCGTTCACCTCACGCACCGACACATTGTAGTTGCGGATACGGTCGAAGGTCTTCTCCATCTCGTTCAGCTCGTGGTAGTGCGTCGCGAAAAGCGTCTTGGCGTGACCTTTGTTCTCGTGTATATATTCCACGATGGCCCAGGCTATACTGATGCCGTCGTAGGTACTCGTACCGCGGCCCAACTCGTCGAAAAGGACCAGACTGCGTTCGCTTAGGTTATTGAGGATCGACGCCGCTTCGTTCATCTCGACCATAAAAGTCGATTCGCCCAACGATATGTTGTCACTGGCGCCCACACGCGTGAAGATCTTGTCCACGATGCCGATTGAGGCACTCTCGGCGGGTACGAACGATCCCATCTGTGCCAGCAACACGATCAACGCCGTTTGGCGGAGTAGTGCCGACTTACCGGCCATGTTAGGACCCGTGATGATGATGATCTGTTGCCCGTTATTGTCGAGCAGCACATCGTTGGCGATGTATTGTTCTCCGGCCGGCAGTTGTTGCTCAATCACGGGATGGCGTCCCTGTCGGATATCAATCACCAGACTGTCGTTGATGTCCGGACATACATAGCGGTTCTCGGCAGCGACGGTCGCAAAACTGAGCAGACAGTCCAGTTGTGCCAGCACATTGGCATTGAGCTGCATCTGCGGTACCCATTCGCACAACGCCAGCATCAGCTCCTGATAGAGCCGGTTCTCGATGATCTGTATCCGCTCTTCGGCGGTACGGATCTTCTCTTCGTAGGTCTTCAACTCTTCGGTTATATACCGCTCCGCGCCTACCAAAGTCTGCTTGCGGATCCATTCGGCAGGCACTTGGTCCTTGTAGGTGTTGCGTACCTCCAGATAATAGCCGAACACATTGTTGAAGCCTATCTTGAGGCTTTGAATACCCGTCGCTTCTATCTCGCGTTGCTGAATCTGCAGCAGGTAGTCCTTGCCGTCGGACTGAATAGCCCGCAACTCGTCCAGTTCCGTATCTACGCCTCGTGCAATGATGTTCGGCCGTCCTTGCGCCAAGGGCGGGTCCGGCACTATCTCCCGTTCGATACGGCTCCGCATCTCGGAACATGGGTCCAACTGCTCGCCGAGTAACGACAGATAGGCATTGTCCCGCGCCGTTTCGCACACTTCCTTCACAGGCTTGACAGCCCGCAGAGCTCGCGCCAGCTGAACCATCTCCCGCGGACCGATGCGACCCGTAGAAACCTTGCTCACGATGCGCTCCAGGTCGCCCATCTGCGACAAAGCGTCATTGAGCGTCTCGCGGTCTTCGGGGTGCTTGAACAGGTGCTCCACTACCGTCTGACGATTCCGTATCGGACGCACCTCTTTGAGCGGGAAAGCCAGCCAGCGATGTAGCATTCGCCCGCCCATAGGCGTGATGGTCCGGTCAATCACATCGAACAGCGTCTTGCTCTCGGCTGTCTGACCGCCGGTCAACTCCAGATTGCGAATCGTGAAACGGTCGAGCCACACATACTTGTCTTCCTCGATGCGGCTCAAGTGCTGAATATGCCCCGTTTGCAGGTGTTGCGTCATGTCCAGGTACATCAGTATTCCGCCTGCGGCGGTCACGCCGGCCGGCATCTTGTCCAGACCAAAACCCTTCAACGAACTCACGCCCCATAGTTTCTGCAAACGCTCGCGCGCGGTCGATTCAACCAGCATCCAGTCTTCGAGTTCGAAGGTGAAAAACTTGTTCCCGAACAGGTTCTCCACATCCGCTTTGCGCCCGCGAAGATGCAGCACTTCCTTCGGCGCAAAATTGGTCAGCAGCTTGTCGATATAGTCGCTCTCGCCTTGCCCTGCCACGAACTCACCCGTCGAGATGTCGAGGAAAGCGATACCGATAGTGTGCTTCTCAAAATGCAGACAAGCCACCCAGTTGTTCTCTTTCTGCGTCAGGGTGGTATCCGAATAACTGACACCGGGCGTCACCAGTTCCGTCACACCGCGTTTGACCAGTTTCTTGGTCAGTTTGGGGTCCTCCAACTGGTCACAGATAGCCACACGCAGACCCGCACGAACGAGCTTCGGCAAGTACGTGTCCAGCGCGTGGAACGGGAATCCCGCCATCTCCATCGCTTGCCCGGTCGGACTGGAACCGTTACTGCGGTGAGTAAGCGTGATGTTGAGAATCTTACTTGCCTTCACCGCGTCCTCCGCATAGGTCTCGTAGAAGTCGCCGCAACGGAACAGCAGCATCGCGTCAGGATACTGCGCCTTGATGTCGCGGAACTGCTTCATCATCGGTGTCAATTCGCTGTCCATCTATTGTATCGCAATTTTCTCTGCCTTGTCGCCTACTTGAATGATGTATATTCCCGGATTGAGATGCAGGTCAGCCACATCGCCCGTTTCGGCACTCATCACTAACCGTCCCAAAGCGTCATACACGCGAATCGGACCATTTGCCGTGTCTGCATCGCCTGCCATCTTGCGAACAACCTCCTCGGCCTTCGTCTCGCCGGCTATCGGCTCTATCTTATACCGATAGCCCAACTTGTACGCCGGATCTTTCTTGTTCAGTTTGACCAGTTGGTAGTCGCACTCTTTGGTGGGAGCCGTGTAACTGCTGAGATAGGTCGAACGGTTGAAATAGCCGCCTTCCAAGGTCAACGCCTCCGGAGCCGCCTCCTTGTTAACAGGGCGCAGACCCGCAGGACCTTTGATCATGAACATACCGCCTCTGATCACAGCTTGCGGAGTGGCTACGGCATCGTTGACCTGCAGAGCCTTGCGCACATAAACGCCATAAGCCCCTTTCTGCTGCACAGACACGTTAAACAGTCCGTCGTTGAGCTCCAGCGATCCCGCATCGACCCATTCGCCGCGCGAACTGTTGATGACGCACAGACCAAAGGCATAGGTGTCGGCATTCACATTGAATGTACCGCCGTCCACGATCAGTTCGGCGTGATAGAGTTTGCCGCTGCTCGACGGTTTGCCTCCGCCTATAAGCGCTCCCACACCGTACGACGTGGCGTTCACATTCACCACCGTCTCACCGGACACACGGCTCGTACCGCCCAATACATACAAACCGTACGCACGACCCGAAGCCGTCTCATGAACGTCTATCCTGCCGCCCGAGATATCCACATTGCCGTACGAAGCGATACCAAAGGCATAACGCGTGGATTGAGCCACAATCCCGCCGCCGGTCATGTTGAAACTGTACGCAGGACGCACATGAATAGCCGCCGCACGGACGCTCTTGTTGGTCGCCGAATAAGCCAAGGTGTTGTTCGCCTCTATCGTTCCGCCTTTCAGGTTGAGCGTACCTTTGTAGAGATAAATAGTTCTAATGAGCCCGTTGAAAGCCGCCGAAGCAACGATTCGTCCGGTCTGATCGGCGCTGTTGTCTTCTATATTCAATGTTGCCGTGGAATACTTCGGCCGCATCAGCAGCAGGAGCGGCGACTTGCCGGTAATCGTGAATCCGTTCAGGTCCAGCGTCATCTTGTGCTTGCTGACCTGCGAACGCACATTCAGCGTATCGGTTCCCAAACTGATGTTGCACAGCAGTTTGACGGTCGAGTTCTTCTTCGTCACGGCATAGTCAATCGCCTGTTGCAGCGTCGGATAGACGGTCGTCTTGGTACCTACTTTCACCGAAGCACGCGTTGGCTTCGGGATGTTTATCTCCAAGCTGTCGAGTATCTCCTCGGGCATCGGCTCGGCGCTCGTTTGGATATACAGTTTGTACTTGCCCCAGTTCTTCGGCGTGAAACCGAGATGGATCCAGCGGCTCACACTCTCGTCGTTCTCCATCCAGATGGTCTGACTGACGGTCTTGAAATCAGTGCTATCCGCGTTGGCGTAACTCAGGTACAGCGGATTGACGTACGTCGCCTGGCCGTTGTTCCTGACGAGCACATCGATCGTGTGCAGCGAGTCCGTCTGACGAGCTCCGATCACGTTGATCTGCTCGATGTCAAGATGTGCGTACTCGCCTTCCACCGTCGCCTTGCCTTGTGCATCCACTCTAACGGTGATCAGCGCCCTGTTGCCGTTCACGTTCGGACTCTGAATCCATTGTTCCGAACCGGTCACGCGACTCACGAAAGCCACCTGATACGTACCCGCCTCCGGCAGATTCAGGGCAAAACCTTTCGTCAGAACGGACGTGTTCTTGTAATCGACATCCGAATGGCTGTCCAGAATAGCCGCAATCTCTCCTTCCTCGTTCAGACGCGCGATACCGATATCGAAATGCGTCGGAATAGTGGTATAGTTGCGCGTGCCGTAATACAGGCTGTCTTCGGTCGTGGTCCGCAGTTCCATCATCAGCCGAGCCGGCGCCAGAACATGCTCTTCCGTATCGATACCGATGATCGCGCCCGAAGAGATCACATAGCCTTCGCGCGTACTGCTGGCACCTGTCTTGTCGTTATTGCGCGGGTTCAGCACATCTAACAGGAAATAGCCGTCGTACGATCCGCCCCAACCCCAATTCAGGTGATAATAGCCTTCGCTGTCATAGCCGTCCACGATATAGGCGTGACCGCCCGTCGTCGTCGAGCCGTGATATACAACCGGCCGATCGTTCGCTATCTCATTATAAATGAGCTCGTCCCATTCAGCGCTGGAGAAGGTCTCGCGTTGTTGATGCATCACCGTAGCAGGATAGCCGAAATAGGTGCGCAGAGACGATGCCACATTGATCGTATAAGCGCCGCTTCCGCTGGGCGTGTACATCATCTTGACCGCCTTGCCCGCGTACATCATCAAGTTGGCAATCGCCGTGTCATTAACGCCCGAATGTGGGTGCTCATTGTCATACAAATCCAGAATATTGTCCCAGTCGATCAACAGGTTGTTCGCCAAAGCCGGAATCGTGATCTTCGTTTGCTCGCCTTGATAGTCGCCCGTGTAGGTGTATTTGGGAATAGCCGCAGTCGTGTGTGCCGGATAGCGGTAATGGGACATCGCCTGAACCATCGCAGTTGCCACACATCCGGTCACGCTTCGCAACTCGGTCCCCGGATAAACGGGACAAGTCAGGTTGTACGGCTCGCGCTGGTACCACTGGGTCGTGACGATTGGCGCTACAGACGCATGATCCGCCGTAGTCTTCGCTTCCGGCCGGTTCCGCTGAGGCGCAGACTGTCTCTCCGCCTCGTCTGGCAACTGGTCCAGACGCGCCGTATAGGCCTCATAGTCCTCCAGCCACGCTTCCAATGCCGGCGGAAAATCCGAACGCGTATTCGGCGAAGTCGTATAACCCAATACGGCCGGCAAACGGTCGTCCGCCGAAGCGATGACGATGCCTCGACCGTAATCGAACACATAGTACGGACACACTCCGTCGGCCGCCTTCGAATTGCGCACACCCGCGTGAGAACGCACTTGTAACTGACTCTCAGCTATGCCCCGTGATTGCAGAAAACGGACTGCTGATGACTCTGCTTCACTCCTACTGACCGGACTCGCCGGCAACAGCAACGGGAAGAAAACCAAAAGAGAGAGAATCTTTTTCATTGTTGCTTATAAAAATCCGGTGCAAAATTACAACTTTTTTTTCATATATGCAAATAAAAATGCGCACAACTTCTTTTTTTTGTCAAAACTCTTGCATATATGCAATTTTTGTAGTAACTTTGCACCCGATTTAATCATTTGACGAATTTAACTATACCAAAAACACATAAAAAAATGAAAGTACAAAACATCATGCAGCAGTTGGCTGCGAAACATCCGGGTGAGGCAGAGTACCTGCAGGCCGTTCAGGAAGTGTTGGAATCGATTGAAGAGGTGTACAATCAACACCCTGAGTTTGAGGAAGCGAAAATCGTGGAGCGAATGGTCGAGCCCGATCGTATCTTCACTTTCCGCGTCACATGGATTGACGACGAAGGCAAAGTGCAGACCAATCTCGGCTACCGCGTGCAGTTCAATGCCGCTATCGGTCCGTACAAAGGCGGACTCCGTTTCCACCGTGCCGTAACGCCTTCCATGCTCAAGTTCCTCGGCTTCGAACAGACCTTCAAGAATGCCCTCACCACGCTCCCGATGGGCGGTGCCAAGGGCGGATCGGACTTTGATCCCGTCGGCAAATCCGATGCCGAGATTATGCGTTTCTGCCAGGCCTTCATGCTCGAATTGTGGCGTTGCATCGGTCCCGACCAGGACATACCTGCCGGCGATGTAGGTGTCGGCGGACGTGAGATAGGCTTCCTCAACGGTATGTATCAGAAGCTCGCGCGCGAATATCATACAGGTGTCCTCACCGGCAAAGGTATGACATGGGGCGGATCCATCCTGCGGCCCGAAGCTACCGGTTTCGGAGCACTCTATTTCACGCAACACCTCCTTCACGAGGCTGGCAAAGATATCAAAGGCAAGACAGTTGCTATCTCCGGCTTCGGCAATGTAGCTTGGGGCGCAGCCACCAAGGCTGTTGAACTCGGCGCCAAAGTGGTCGCTATCTCCGGTCCTGACGGCGTAGTGGCTATCAAGGATGGCATCACCAAAGAGATGATCGACTACATGCTTATCATGCGCGCGTCCAATAGGAATAAGGTGCAAGATATGGCCGATAAGTTCCCCGGTCTCTGCGTCTTCACGCCCGACAAGAAAGCATGGTCTATACCGTGCGACATCGCCCTGCCTTGCGCCTTCCAGAACGAACTGAGCGAAGACGACGCCAAAGAACTGAAAGCCAACGGTTGCTGGTGTTGCTGCGAGGTGTCGAACATGGGCTGCCAGCCGGGCGCTATCCATTTCTTCCAGTCCAACGGCGTGCTCTTTGCGCCGGGCAAAGCAGTCAACGCAGGTGGCGTGGCTACCTCCGGACTTGAAATGACACAGAACGCCGAGCACCTCAGCTGGAAAGCCGAAGAAGTGGACGATCGTCTGCATCATATCATGCAGTCCATCCACGAACAATGCGTCAAGTTTGGCCGCCAGCCCGACGGTCACATCGACTATGTCAAAGGCGCCAACATCGCCGGCTTCATGAAGGTCGCCCAAGCGATGCTCGAACAGGGAATTATTTAATAACCTGTTCAAGGTCTTTTGCCTTGGAACAGGGAATTATTTAATAACCTGTTCAAGGTCTTTTGCCTTGGAACAGGGAATTATTTAATAACCTGCCTAAAATGGTTTGTCTCGGAAAAGTGAATCGTGTATGACCACCGACGGTCAACCGACGGTCAACCGACAGTCAATGCTAATGTCGTACCGATGTCACTATAACAAAAAAGCAATTATGTACAACGATTTTCAGAAACATCTGCAGCAGACTTTGCAAGAAATCAAAGATGCTGGTTTATATAAAAACGAACGGGTGATCATCACCCCGCAGAGTTCGGGCATCAAAGTCGCTACTCCCTCCCTTGAGGGGAGGGCCGGGGAGGGGTTTGCGGAGCAGGAAGTCATCAACTTCTGCGCCAACAACTACCTCGGCCTCGCTGACAACAAGGAGCTCATCGATGCCGCCAAAGCCCGTATGGACGCACGCGGCTACGGCATGGCCTCCGTACGATTTATCTGCGGTACACAAGACACACACAAAGAACTCGAGCGCGTCATTTCCGACTTCTTCGGCACCGAAGATACCATCCTTTATGCAGCGTGCTTTGATGCCAACGGAGGTTTGTTCGAACCGCTTCTGACTGAAGAAGATGCCATCATCTCCGATGCCTTGAATCACGCTTCTATCATCGACGGCGTGCGTCTGTGCAAAGCTGTGCGTTACCGCTATGCCAACGGCGACATGGCTGACCTCGAAGCCAAACTGCAAGAGGCACAAGCGCAACGCTTCCGTATCATTGCTACCGACGGAGTCTTCTCCATGGACGGCAATGTCTGCCCGTTGGACAAGATCTACGAGCTGGCGAAGAAGTACAAAGCCCTCGTCATGGTCGATGAGTCGCACTCTGCCGGCGTAGTTGGTAAGACCGGACACGGCGTAACCGAACTCTATGACCTCCGCGGCAAGATAGAGATCATCACCGGAACGCTCGGCAAAGCTTTCGGCGGATCCGTAGGCGGTTTCACTACGGGTAAGAAAGAGATCATCGACCTCCTTCGTCAACGTTCACGGCCGTACCTCTTCTCGAATTCTATCCCGCCGATGATTGCTGCGGCAGGAATCAAGACCTTCGAGATCCTCACGCGCTCCAACGAACTCCAAGACCGTCTCCACGAGAATACGGCCTACTTTGTAGAACGCATGAAAGCGGCAGGTTTCGACATCAAACCGACGCAATCCGCCATCTGTGCCGTCATGCTCTACGACGCGCGTCTCTCACAAGAGTTCGCCGCCGCCCTGCAGGAAGAAGGTATCTATGTCACGGGCTTCTATTATCCGGTCGTTCCGAAAGGCCAAGCTCGTATCCGCGTGCAGGTTTCCGCCGCCCATACCCGCGAGCAACTCGACAAATGTATCGCTGCCTTTATCAAGATTGGCACGAAACTTGCTGTACTAAAGTAATCGTTCGAACGAAGTGAGATAAGAAATGAGAATATTCATTATTCATTAATCATTATTCATTAAAAAGTGAAAGCGTTAGTCAAAAAATATGCCGAGCCCGGTATCTGGATGGAAGAAGTCCCGTCGCCGGAAATGGGAGTGAACGATGTGATCATCAAGGTCACCAAAGCTGCTATCTGCGGTACCGACCTCCATATGTATAAATGGGACGAGTGGTCGCAAAGCCACTGCAAGCCGCCTTACACCATGGGTCATGAGTTTGTGGGCATTGTTGTGGACTGCGGACCCGGTGTACGGAACTTCAGGATAGGTGACCGTGTTACGGCCGAAGGACATATTACCTGTGGGCGTTGCCGTAACTGCCGCCGAGGTATGGGCCATGTCTGCGAGAACACCATCTCTCTCGGTATCATGGGGCGTGACGGCTGTTTTGCGGAGTATGTCTCGGTGCCTGAATCGAATGTGGTCAGAGTGCACCCGCAGATACCCGATAATTTTGCGGCTATCATGGATCCCTTCGGCAATGCGACACACACCGCCCTCGCTTTCCCGCTTCTCGGCGAAGATGTGCTCATCACGGGCGCGGGACTCATCGGTACGATGGCAGCAGGCATATGCCGTTTCGCCGGCGCCAAGAACATCGTCGTGACCGACATCAACCCGCTCCGTCTGGAGATAGCCAAGAAAATGGGTGCTACCCTCACGGTCGATGGCTCCAAAGGCGAGAAGATAGAGGACGCTATGTTCCAACTCGGTATCCGTGGCTTCGACGTAGGACTCGAGATGTCCGGCGCTCCCGCCGCCTTCAACGACATGATTGAACATATGTACAAAGGTGCCAACATCGCCCAACTCGGTATCTTGCCGTCCAACACCCAGGTCAACTGGTCAGATGTCATCTTCAATGCCCTGACCATCAAAGGTATCACCGGCCGTCGTATGTGGGAGACATGGTATCAGATGGAGCAGATGCTGGTAGGCGGACTCGACCTCAGTCCGGTCATCACCCACCGCTACAAGTTCGAAGACTTCCAGAAAGGCTTCGACGTCATGGTCAGCGGACAATGCGGCAAGGTTTTATTGGAATGGTAATAGAACGGTCGAGATCTCGAGACCTCAAGATAACGAAAAAAATAACTAACCAAATAAATTAACAAAAATGAGAAAGTTTTTACTTAGCGCTCTGTTGCTGATAAGCAGCATCGCAGTTTGCTCAGCTTTGACCCGTGAGGGACTGTCTGAGTACAAGTTAGACAACGGTCTCACTGTCCTGTTGTGGGAAGACCACGACCAGCCTGATGTCTCGGGCTACATCGTAGTTCGAGCAGGAGCAGTGGACGAACCCGCCGAGTACACAGGTCTCGCGCACTACCTCGAGCACATGATGTTCAAAGGTACGCAGAAGATCGGTGCGTTGGATTGGGAGAAAGAGAAACCCATCTACGATTCGATCATCGCGTTGTACGACCAGTACGCTCTCGAAAAAGATGAGAAAGCCCGTGAGAAACTGGCCACGCAGATCAACGAGTGTTCAATGCGTCAGGCAGAGATCTCTTCACTCGAGGACTTCTTCGTTCTCTTGGACCTCATCGGCGCTGAAGGTGTGAACGCGTTCACGTCCTATGACCTCACAGCCTACGTCAACTCCTTCCCCGAGGCTGAGATGTACCGCTGGCTCAACATCTTCTCCGAGCGTCTGATCAACCCCGTTTTCCGTACTTTCCAAGCCGAATTGGAGAATGTGTTCGAGGAGTACAATATGTACGCCAATGAGCCCTCTTCGCAAGTTCAGGAGCAGCTCCAGAAGGATATCTACCAGGGCTGCCCGTACGAGCGTGACGTCATCGGTCTGCCCGAGCACCTCAAGAACCCGCGTCTCAGCAAACTGATCGAGTTCTACGAGACATGGTATGTGCCTAACAACATGGCGCTCATCGTTGTCGGTGACTTCGATGCCGAGAAAGCTAAACCGATGATCCAGGAGACCTTCTCGCGCCTGCAACCCAAGCAACTGCCTGCACGTCCCACTTATCCGGAACTGTCGTTCAAGGACTATCCCACCAAGCACTATAACCTCGGTTACAACCCGCAGGTATCGTGGGTTTATCAGGGCGTGAAGAATGGCGACCCGGACGAGGATGCACTGGATTTCGTTTGCGCGCTGCTCTATAACGGCCAGATCGGTCTGCTCGACAAGATCAACACCAAGGGTGACGTGTCTGCTTCTTATGCTTACAGCGATGCCCGTCGTAACACAGGCCGTATCATGATCACAGCTGTGCCGTACTATGATGCCAATCAGCAGATGTTCGAGTCCGACAAAGCCACCAAAGCTATCATCATGAAAGAGGTGGATAAGATCAAGGCCGGTGACATCGACGATGAACTGATCGCCAATGTAAAGCGTCTCTATGCACAGACCTTCAAAGTGCAGGAAGAATCACCCGAGGCTAAGATTCAGTCACTGCTCTACGCCTTTGCGTACAACAAGCCGATTGACGACATCTTCACGCAGAACGAGCGTATCCAGAACCTCACCAAAGAGGAGATTGTTCGCGTAGCGAAGAAGTATTTCGACGCTCCGTATATGACCGTTTCGTTCGACGAGGCCTCGACCACGCCGAAGCCCAAGACGCTGCCCAAGCCGAACATCAAACCGGTAGAGCCGTCACGCGAAGAGACTGCTTATGCCAAGGCTTTCAAGCAGATGCCGAAGAACGCCATCAAGCAGACTTACAATAATTTCAACGATGTGCAGATCAGCTCGCTCGGCGAGAACGTGACGCTGCACTATACGCCGAACTCGAAGAACGATATCTTCACGCTCCAGCTCCGTTACGGTGTCGGCGCAGAAGAGATGCCGATGTTGCCGTATGTCACCGCGCTGATGCAAGACGCAGGTATCATGTCCAGCCCCAACATCGAGGGTAAGGACTTCGACCAGCAGATCGCTGAACTTGGTGGTTCGGTCAGCTATAGTTGCAACGACTCGTACTTCACCGTAGGTATCTCCGGCGAGGATGAGAACTTGGGCAAGATCATGAACCTCGTTAATCGTCAGCTCTTGATGCCCTACCTCGAGCAGAAGCAGTTGGATAACATCAAAGGTTCGGAATTCTTCAGCCGTCTGAGTCGTCAGAAACGTACGGCCGTCCTCAAATCGGCATTGATGCAGTACGCTATGTACGGCAAGAAATCTGCTTATCTGGACGAAGTGCCGTTTGCGGACATCTGGACGCTCGGTCTGCCGAAAGTTCAATCGATGGTAGCGCAAGCTCGTACCTACGCTCTCGACGTGTTCTATTGCGGAACAACGCCGCAGGACAAACTGGTGGCTGAACTGCCGCTCACCGAAGGTATGAAACCGTCCAACTCGCCGTTTGTCAAAGAGCGCGTCAGTTATGACAAGCCGACTATCCTCTTCTTGCCCAACAGCAACGTACAGCAGGCTGACCTCTATTTCTACATCAACGGTCGTCCGTACGACATTGCTTCGGACGTACAGTCGGACGCTTTTAACCAGTATATGTCCGGCGGTTTCACGGGCCTGATCATGTATGAGATCCGTGAGAAACGTTCGATGGCTTATACGGCTTACGGTGTGGACGCTACGCCTGTACTCCCTGGTAAGGACTGCTTCTTCTACGGCTATGTAGGTACCCAGAGCGACAAGGTGGCAGATGCCATCAGCGTCTATATGGACATCCTGCGTGATATGCCGAAGGACTCGACCAACATAGAGGCCCTGCGCGCAGCTGTGAAACAGTCGAACCAGACCGCCAAACCGCTGATGCGTAATAAGGCGGCTACCTTCGAGGCATGGCAACGACTCGGTTACAAGGACGATCCCGCTAAGGTGAACGCTGCGGCTCTCGATGCTCTCTCGTTCAGCGATATCGAGAAGTTCTACGATGAGAATATCAAGGGCAAACCCGTGACCATCATCCTCATGGGCGACCCAAAGAAGATCGATACGAAGGCCATCGAAGCTAAGGTGGGTTGCAAAGTAACCAAAGTGACTACCGGCAAACTCTTCAACGGCACACAAGAGTTGTTTGACGCCGTCATGTAAAATGATCAAATGGTCAAATGACCAAATAATTGGTAAATGGTAAATGACCAAATCGTAAATAAACAATGTTCACAGACTCACCGTAGTGGGTTTGTGAACATTGTGGGCAATCCCAATGTGGGCAAATCGACACTGATGAATGCGTTGGTGGGGGAGCGCCTTTCGATTATCACGTCGAAGGCGCAGACCACCCGCCATCGTATCATGGGCATTGTTAACGGCGAGGACTTTCAGATGGTCTATTCGGATACTCCGGGAGTCCTCTCGCCTAACTACCAGCTCCAGCGTCAGATGCTCGAGTTCTCGCGTTCGGCCCTCGTCGATGCCGATGTGCTGCTCTATGTGACCGATGTCAACGATAATCCCGACCGCAACGCCGATTTCCTGACCAAGGTCAAAAGGATTTGTAATCAATCAGGGTCCCCGACGAGCGCTAACGGAGTGCACTCGGTGGGGAGAGCGGAGGCACAGCGCGTATCTGTGCCGCAAAGTGGCACCCAGCCCGCGGCTGTTGCCGAACGCGAGGGTACGCGCGTGTTCCTTATAATAAATAAGATTGACCTCACGACCCAAGAGACACTCGAGAACCTCGTTGCTTTCTGGCACAGCCAATTGCCCGAGGCGGAAATCTTCCCTATCTCGGCACAGGAGCGCTTCGGCGTTTCCCAGCTCTTCGACGCCATCAAAGAGGCACTGCCCGTCGGACCGCCTTTCTTCCCAAAAGACCAACTGACCGACAAGTCCGAGCGCTTCTTTGTCAACGAGATCATCCGCGAGAAGATACTCCAGAACTACGACAAAGAAATCCCGTACTCCGTCGAAGTCGAAGTGGAGTCCTTCAAGGAAGAAGATAAACTCATCCGCATTGACGCAGTCATTTACTGCGAACGCGACAGCCAGAAAGGCATCCTTATCGGCAAAGGCGGCTCTGCCCTCAAGCGTGTCGGCACACAAGCCCGACGGGACATTGAGGACTTCCTCCAGAAGCAGGTCTTCCTCCAGCTCTATGTCAAAGTGGACCGCGATTGGCGTTCCTCCACCTCCCGCCTCAAGCACTACGGCTACGATTTGTCATGACCCGTAATCCGTAACCTGTAACCCGTAACCCCTAAAAAGTCTGCCAAAACTGACAAATTGGCAGACTTTTTCGTGTGGCACGGTCTTTGTCATTCTATGGATGACTAGTCATCTAGAAAACTAGTAGACTAGTAGACTAAAATCGATAATTTAAAAAGAAAGGAACTATACTATGTCTAAAATTATTGGAATTGACCTCGGTACCACGAACTCGTGTGTAGCCGTAATGGAGGGTAACGAGCCTATCGTCATTGCTAACGCTGAAGGTAAGCGTACCACTCCTTCTGTGGTTGGATTCATCGACGGCGGTGAGCGCAAAGTGGGTGACCCTGCCAAGCGTCAAGCTATCACAAACCCGACCAAAACTATCTATTCGATCAAGCGTTTCATGGGCGAAACCTACGATCGCTTGCAGTCTGAAATCGCGCGTGTTCCGTATAAAGTAACGCGCGGCGACAATAACACTCCCCGTGTGGACATCGACGGACGTCTCTATACCCCGCAGGAGATTTCGGCCATCATCCTTCAGAAGATGAAGAAAACCGCTGAGGACTATCTCGGACAGGAAGTGACCGAAGCTGTCATCACAGTACCTGCATACTTCAACGACTCGCAACGTCAGGCTACCAAGGAAGCCGGCGAGATCGCAGGTCTCAATGTACGTCGTATCGTCAACGAGCCGACTGCAGCTGCCCTTGCTTACGGTCTCGACAAGTCGAACAAGGATATGAAGATTGTGGTCTTCGACTGCGGTGGCGGTACCCACGATGTGTCCGTGCTCGAACTCGGCGACGGTGTCTTCGAAGTAAAAGCAACCGACGGTGATACCCACCTCGGAGGTGACGATTTCGACCATCGTATCATCGAGTGGCTCGTTTCGGAGTTCAAAGCCGACAACGGCGGTGCCGATCTGACCAAAGACCCGATGGCTATGCAGCGTCTCAAAGAGGCAGCTGAGAAAGCCAAGATCGAGCTCTCGTCTGCTACCACCACGGAGATCAACCTCCCGTATATTATGCCGGTAAACGGTGTTCCCGCACACTTGGTTAAGACCCTGACACGTGCTAAATTCGAGCAACTGATCGATGACCTGATTCAACGTACTATCGCGCCGTGTAAGACTGCCCTTCAGAACGCAGGCCTCACGACCTCCGATATTGACGAGATCATCCTCGTAGGTGGCTCCACACGTATCCCTGCTATTCAGGATGCCGTACAGAAATTCTTCGGCAAAGCTCCGTCGAAGGGCGTTAATCCGGACGAGGTAGTAGCCGTAGGTGCAGCTATCCAGGGCGGTGTCCTCACCGGCGATGTCAAGGATGTCCTCCTGCTCGATGTCACCCCGCTGTCGCTCGGTATCGAGACCATGGGCGGTGTTATGACCAAGATGATCGAAGCCAACACCACTATCCCGACCAAGAAAGCGGAGATCTTCACCACAGCCGTTGATAATCAACCTTCTGTCGAGATCAAAGTGCTCCAAGGCGAGCGTCCGATGGCCGCACAGAACAAGCAAATCGGTATCTTCCACCTCGATGGTATCATGCCTGCCCGTCGTGGCGAACCGCAGATCGAAGTGACCTTCGATATCGATGCCAACGGTATCCTCAATGTCACCGCCAAGGACAAAGCAACCGGCAAGGAGCAGAAGATCCGTATCGAAGCATCGTCCGGCCTCTCTGACGAAGAGATCAAGCGGATGAAAGCCGAGGCAGAGGCCAACGCCGAGGCCGACAAGAAGGCCAAAGAGCAGGCTGACAAACTCAACAAGGCCGACGCTACGATCTTCCAGACCGAGAAGCAACTCGCTGAGTTCGGCGATAAGATCCCGGCTGACAAGAAAGCCCCGATCGAGGCAGCGCTTGCCAAACTGAAAGAGGCGTACGAGAAACGCGATGCCGACGCTTGCGAGGCTGCGAACAACGAAGTGATGTCCGCTTTCCAAGCCGCTTCTGCTGAGATGTACGCTGCTCAACAGCAAGCACAGCAAGGCCAAGCCGGCCCGCAAGGCCCGACCAATGGTCCTACCGACAACGGCAATAACGGCCAGCCTTCCGCCGAAGATGTAGACTTCGAAGAAGTGAAATAAGCTAAAATTTGAGCAAAATAGAAAAAAAACGTCTCTCGAGGCGTTTTTTTTCGTTAATTATTTGCATAATTCAAAAAAAAGCAGTAATTTTGCAGCGTGAATTGAATGAGGGGACCCGAAAAGGTCTCCTCTTCGTATAAAAATATGAACAGAGAAGAACTACAAAATTGGATTTTCGAGTATCTGAAAGATACCGATTATGAACTTGTGACGCTCACGATTTCGCAGGCGAACGACATCCTCGTTGAGGTCGATCGCCTTGCTGGCGTGGATGTGGATTTCTGCGCGGACTTGAACCGCTTCCTCGTGGAGAAACTGGATCAAATGACCAATGACCAATCACCAATGACCAATGACAACTACTCCCTCGAAGTGGGCAGCGTCAGCCTCACTGATCCCTTCAAAACCAAGACGCAGTACCTCAAGAACCTCGGCCATGATGTCGAAGTGCTGGCCAAAGGCGACAAGGACGAATGGCGTAAGTTCAAGGGTCAGCTCGTATCCGTGGACGACGACACTTTCTCTGTGGACATCGCCGAAAAAGTCGCCGTGGAAGGCAAGAAGCGCAAAGAGACGCGTGTCATCACCCGCACATGGCGCTACGACGAACCCAAATATGTCAAATATGATTTAAAATTTTAATAACAAATGGCAAAAAAACCCGAGTCAATCAATTTGATTGACATTTTCCAGGAATTCAACGAATTCAAACGCATTGACAAGCAGACTTTTATCAATGTGCTCAAAGACTCCTTCACCAGCGTGATCACCAAGATGTACGGCAACGCTGCCAACTACGATGTCATCGTCAATCCCGACAAAGGTGACCTCGAGATCTATCGCAACCGTCTGGTGATGGAGGATGACGATGTAGCTAATCCCGACACGCAGATCGCCCTGAGCGATGCCCGCAAGATGGACGATGAAGCCGAAGTAGGTGAGGAAGTGACTGACAAAGTGGATATGCAGTCCTTCGGTCGCCGTATGATCCTCAACCTCCGCCAGACATTGGCTTCGAAGATTCTTGAGCTCCAGAAGGAGAGCCTCTACCAGAAGTACAAAGAGATGATCGGACAAGTCGTTACCGGCGAGCTCTATCAGGTTTGGAAGAAAGAGATGTTGCTGCTCGACGAAGAGGGCAACGAGCTCTACCTGCCCAAGCAGAACCAGATCCCGACCGACTTCTATCGCAAAGGTGAGATGGTCCGCGCCGTGGTCGTACAGGTCGATAACAAGAACCAGAACCCGAAGATCATCCTCAGCCGTACGGCTCCGCTGTTCTTGCAGCGTCTGTTCGAGCAGGAGGTACCCGAAGTGAAAGAGGGCCTCATCGCTATCAAGAAGATCGCCCGTATCCCGGGTGAGCGTGCCAAGGTGGCTGTCGAGACTTTCGACGATCGTATCGACCCCGTAGGTGCTTGCGTCGGCGTCAAGGGTGCCCGTATCCACGGTATCGTTCGAGAGCTGCGCAACGAGAACATCGATGTCATCAACTATACGCAGAATATCAACCTCTATATCCAGCGTGCTTTGGCGCCTGCCAAGATCTCGACTATGGAGATCGACGAGGAGAATCAAAAGGCCAAGGTTTATCTGCAGCCCGAAGAGGTCAGCCTCGCTATCGGTAAGGGCGGTTTTAACATCAAGTTGGCCTCTATGCTTACCGGCTATGAGATCGATGTCTATCGTGAGATCAACGAGCAGGACTTCGACGATATCTACCTCGACGAGTTCAACGACGAGATCGATCAGTGGGTACTCGATTCCTTCAAGGCTATCGGCCTCGACACCGCCAAGGATGTACTCGGCGCAGGCAAGGAAGAGCTGCTCAAGCAGACCGACCTCGAGGAGGAGACCATTGACGATGTGCTCCGCATCCTCGCCGCTGAGTTTGAAAACGATTAAGGCTATAGCCTTAAAAACTAGTTGACTAGAAGACTAGTTGACTATATAAACTAAAAACCACAAAATACAGACAATTTTATGGCAATCAAGTTGATAAAAGCATGTAAAGAGTTAAACATAGGTATGGCGACCCTCACCGCCTGGTGTGAGAAGAACGGCCATCCTATCGAGTCGGATCCGAATGTCCGCATCGATGACGACCTGTATCTGCTTATCGCCAAGGAGTTCAACAAGGATATGGCGATGAAGATAGAGGCCGATCGTCAGGCGGCGGCGCGGGCTGCTCGTGAGGAGGAGGAACGCCGTGCCAAAGAGGAAGCGGAGCGCGCCAAGGCGCAAGCCGAAGCCGAGCGTCAGGCTGCGGAAGAGGCCCGGCGTGAAGCCGCTCGTGTAGCTGCCCAACGCGCTGCCGAAGAGGCGGAGAAAGCCAAGGCTTTGGCCGACAAAGCCAAGGCCGAAGCCGAAGCTGCCAAAGCCGCCAAGGCACAAGCCGAAGCGGAAGCCGCTGCCAAAGCCGCGGCTCAGGCTGCTGAGGAGGCGCAGCAGGCCGCCAAGCCCAAAACCGACAAACCCAAGGCGGAGATCTTCACGCTCGGTAAGCCCCAGTTGAAGAACGCACCGAAGGTGATCGGACAGATCGACCTCAACTCCATCGACACCTCCACACGTCCTGCCAAGAAGACCAAGGAGCAGAAACGCAAAGAGCGTGAGGAGCGTCAGGCTGCACAGCAGGCCCAGAACCAGGCCGCCGCTGCAGAGCGCCGCAAACGCGAGCGCATCAAGCACAATGCTGCCAAGGTCGATCCCAACGACAAACGCAACCAGGCCGGCAAGAAGAGCAAGGTAACCAAACCGCGTGAGGCCACCCAGGAAGAGGTGGATCGCGCACTCAAAGAGACGCTCAACCGCCTTCAGGCCAAGCAGAACAAGAGCAACACCTCCAAGTATAAACGCGAACGCCGCGAGCAGGAACGCGAGAAACAGGAACTCGAGCGTATGGAAGCACAGGAGCAGTCCAAAGTGCTCAAACTGACCGAGTTCGTTACCGCCAATGACCTCGCTGTGATGATGAATGTGCCGGTGAATAAGATCATCGGTACCTGTATGTCGCTCGGCCTGTTCGTCTCTATCAACCAGCGCCTCGACGCCGAGACCATCAACCTCGTGGCGGAGGAGTTCGGCTTCCAGACCGAGTATGTGGCGGCCCATGTGGTCGAGGAGATCAACGCTGACGAAGTGGTCAACGATGAGGATATCGAGCCGCGTTGCCCGATCATCACCGTCATGGGTCACGTCGATCACGGTAAGACCTCGTTGCTCGACCATATACGTAACGCCAATGTCATCGCCGGTGAGGCCGGAGGTATCACCCAGCATATCGGTGCGTACAATGTCAAGCTCAAGAACGGCCGGCATATCACTTTCCTTGATACGCCGGGTCACGCGGCCTTTACCGCCATGCGTGCCCGCGGTGCCAAAGTGACGGATATAGCCATCATCATCATCGCTGCCGACGACGCCGTGATGCCGCAGACCATAGAGGCCATCAACCACGCGCAGGCTGCGGGTGTACCCATGGTCTTCGCCATCAACAAGGTCGATAAACCCGGTGCTAATCCCGATAAGATACGCGAACAACTGAGCAACATGAATATCCTCGTAGAGGATTGGGGAGGCAAGTACCAATGCCAGGAGATCTCCGCCAAGAAAGGAACGGGCGTATTCGAGCTCTTGGAGAAAGTGCTCCTCGAGGCGGATATACTCGACCTCAAGGCGAACCCCAAACGTCGTGCCAAAGGTTCTGTCATCGAGTCCTCGCTCGACAAGGGTAGGGGCTACGTGGCTACGCTCCTCGTCCAGGACGGAACGCTCCATATGGGCGACATCGTGCTGGCAGGTACTTTCCACGGACGCATCAAAGCTATGTTCAACGAGCGCGGACAGAAGATCACCGAGGTCCGTCCGGGTGAGCCCTGTTCCATCCTCGGTCTCAACGGCGCACCGCAGGCCGGTGACGAGTTCAATGTACTGCCGACCGAGCAGGAGGCCCGTGATATCGCCAACAAACGCGAACAACTCCAACGCGAGCAGTCGATCCGTACGAAGAAACACGTCGGACTCGAAGAGATAGGACGTCGTCTCGCTATAGGCGACTTCAAGGAGCTGAACATCATCGTCAAAGCGGACGTGGACGGCTCGGTAGAGGCTATCAAAGACTCCCTGCTCAAGCTCTCAACGGAGAACATACAAGTCAATGTCATCCACGGCGCGGTGGGTGCCATCAGCGACAGCGATGTCATGTTGGCTGCCGCTTCCGATGCCATCATCGTCGGCTTCAATGTCCGTCCGACGGGTACGGCACGTAAGATGGCCGAGACCGAGGAAGTGGACATCCGTATCTACTCCATCATCTACGATGCCATCAACGAGGTGAAAGCAGCCATGGAAGGACTCCTCTCGCCCGAGGTGAAGGAAGAAGTGACGGCTACGCTCGAAGTGCTGCAGACTTTCCATATATCCAAAGTGGGTACGATTGCAGGCTGTATTGTGCGCGAAGGCAAGATCAAGCGTGGCAACAAAGTGCGTGTCATTCGCGATGGTATCGTCATCAAGACCGCCGATCTGGCCTCGCTCAAGCATGTCAAGGACGACATCAAAGAAGCCGGTGTCAATACCGAGTGCGGTCTGAGCCTCAAGGCCTACGACGACCTCAAAGAGGGGGACATCCTCGAAGCCTTCGAAGAGATCGAGGTAGCTAAATCGCTCTAATAATGAATAATGATTAATGAATAATGAATATTTTTATGAAAAAGTTCTCATTCCTTGCTCTTGCGGCACTTAGCCTCACCGGTTGCTGGACGTCTATCTTTACGGTAGCTCCGACGGTAGAGCCGGTAGCGCCGCCCAAGACCGTCTATACGACGCAAGTCACCACGCCTGCGCCCAAGACCACTACAGTCACCACGGTCACCGTGACGAGTTACAACGGAGATATGTCGTTCTACCTCGACCTCAATGCCGTTGCTGCAGCTTTTGCCGAGGCGCGCAACATTCAGGAGTTCGAGCAACTGCTCAATTCGAGCAAGTATATGATCAACAACCTCGACCTCAACCGTGACGGTTGGATCGACTACCTGCGTGTCATCGAGACCTATCGCAGCGGCTACCATGCGTTGCTTATCCAGGCTTGTCTGGCGCCGTCGGTCTTCCAGGATGTGGCTACGCTCATCGCCGAGCGTCGTCCGGACGCGCTCTATGTGGAGGTGGTCGGCGACCGCTGGCTCTACGGCTATAACTATGTCGTACGTCCTGTCTTCATCAAGCGCCCGCCTATGTGGGAGCTCTACGGACACGCGGGCTATGTCGTTTGGGTGTCGCCTTATTACTACGGCTATTTCCCCTCGTACTACACACGTCCGAAGCCTGTGTATCTGAATCACTATCAGGCTTATGTCAATACCTATATGTCGAACCATCATTACTGCCATCACTGCGACTATCCGTCTCAGCCCTTCTATACGGGCTATACGGATATGACCAAGCCGCATTCGCGTAATGACTACTCGCAGGCGCATCAGAACGAGTCGTTCGAGCGTCGTGTCTCTACGGCACAGGCTACCACCACCGGCGGTGTCTCTGTCCGCAATGCAGGCCAGCTCCGCAATGAGGTGAATCGTCAGGCGGCTAAGGAGAAAGAGAGCAGTAGTTCTGTTTCGGCTCGTTCCACGAGCTCGACCAGTAGTTCTGCTACTTCGACTACTACCGGCGGTACTTCTGCTCGTAGCACCCAGACCTCACAGAGCTCGCCCAGCCGTGACACCTCTTCAAGCAAGACTACTACCTCTTCTAGTACATCTAGTACCTCTAGTTCTACCAGATCCACTTCTTCCACGCAGAAGCCTTCGACCACTGTCGAGAGCCGTGTCAGCAAGTCCGGTACCACGCGTACTACGGTCAAGACGACCGATGCTTCCGGCCGTACGACCACTGTCAAGCGTGAATCGGCCAAACCGGCTCAGTCAGCTCAGCCTGCCCGCACATCGACGCAGTCGAGCAGCTCGACCCGTTCTTCCGGCTCATCGAGTTCTTCTGCTACCTCCACTACCACCGGTGGCACCTCCACCCGTAGCGGCGGCAGCACAAGACGATAATAGCCCAATCGTACATAAATCGTACATCGTAAATCGTACATCGTAAATAGAAAAAGCGTCCCTCGTGGACGTTTTTTCTACATTTGTGTCAATTTTTCTACAAAAAAAATGAAAAATGCGAGTTTTGGGTACTTGCACATATCAAAATTTTTTTGTAATTTTGCGGCGAATTTTTGAAAATAACTAAAATACATACAATTATGAGAAAAATTTTCTTGTTCATCGCAGCATTGTGCTGCATGGGAATGGTGTCATTGAATGCACGAGCACAAGTGATGCAAATTGACAAAGGTCGCGTGATAGAGGTCATTAACCTCAGTCAATTACGGGCTGCGCTGGAGGACGGGGACGTCATCTACGAAGGGAAAAAGAGCACTTTGCGCAAGACGGATACCGTGCGTATTATGAAAGACATTACTTGGAAGAGCCGTGTGCTGTTCTTCTCTGCCGCTACTTGCGGTACACTCAACCTCGACCTTAATGGGCATACCCTGAGGCGTACTTTATACGATAATCATGAGTACTTTCAATGCGCGTTGACTATTGCGGCTGATTTTTTTCCGTACGATGGACTTGTTCAACAGTGGGCGGAAGATCATTCTCATGATGACCAATATGAGTATAAATTAAATGAACATTATGGAAAAAATGTGTTAGATGTGAAGGTCAATATCTATGACAGCAAAGGTAATGGAAAGATAATTTGCGACAATACTATTCCAGACGACAAGGTCCGTAAGAGAAATAATTGTGCTGCCGTATTAATCAATGAGTCCCCATATGGTCATTTTCATAATTCTTATTACGGAGATAATCTTTTTTCGCAAGCTGAATACTATAAATATTTGTATAAAATTGATTATGATATTAATGATTATGCCTCTTTTATTGAGTTTAATTTGTATGGCGGCTCACTTATAGGTCAAATGAACGGCGAAGAGTTTTATCAACAGAATTTGACTTCTTCGCAAGTAATGGGTTATGTTGATATTAACGGTAAATTTCATGCAAACTACGGATTATATAATGATAATAGATTTTATTATAAAGAAAATGATCCCTCAACAACAGTCAATGTGTATGGCGGCTATATGACACGTTTGTTTACATATAACTATCTAAATCTCAATATGTATGGAGGGCAACTGGGGGGCGAAAAAACAATGAACGAGTACTTACCTGCTTTGATAATGGGAGAACAGACGGAGTTTCGTCCTTACGGCACTGGACTATTCGCTCATTTTACAGACGGAATTCTTTATGGTATGGCTATTTATGCTTATCAATGTTATGAAGAAGGCAATCCGACATGGACTGAATGGATGAATAACACAAATGAAATTGGTGTTTCTTTCGGGCAAGGAACTCGTCCTATGATAGATGGAGAGATTCTGACCTTGGATGAATGGATGGACAAAGTCTGCAAGCATGATGAGACAGAATATAATTACAAAGTAGAGTTCGTGCGTGACTACAGCCGCGTAGAGATAGACGGATTAGTATATAAGATGGATCCCGCGAACTTGACCGCAGTGGTCATTGCGGACAAAGAGGAAGACGAAAGCAACTACGCTTCTCTTCCGTCGAAAGTGTATGTACCTGCTACGGTTAATTGCTCCAACAAGACATTCAAAGTGACGGGAATAGGGGACAATGCCTTCTATTCCTGCTCTGCGATTCAGGAAATCGTGTTGCCCGAAAGTCTTGTTTCTGTCGGAGATGCAGCTTTCTACAGTTGTGCGAACTTGCAGCACGTTTCCTTGCCTTCTTCCATTAGACGCATTGGGAAAGGTGCTTTCTGGAATTGCTCGGAATTGTCGGAGATAACAATTCCGCAAGGAGTAACTGCCATTCCTGAGAATACATTCAACGGGTGTGTCAAATTGGAGAAAGTGAACCTGCCAACTTCGGTGAACACGATAGGAAACGCAGCATTCCGTGGGTGTGCTATCTCCAAGTTGATTTTGCCGGAAAGCGTCAGTTCTCTCGGCTCCGGGGCTTTCAGTGCCTGCAACAATCTTCATTGGGTTTATAACCGCCGAGTTACACCGCAGAACATCAGCGGTAAGAATGTGTTCGGCGGAATAACGGTGAGCGGTATTAAACTGTATGTACCGTTCGGTTGCGGCGAAGACTACAAAGACGCGGATGTATGGGGAGATTTTGACATAGAGGAAGAACACCCGAAATACGGCAGTTTATTCTATATTCTTGATCAAAACAGGTTGACTGCGGAAGTGACGTATTCGTCCACTGGAAGCGATAACTATAATACCTTGAGCGGAAAAGTGGTTGTTCCTGCTACTATTACGGTGGATGAAAATGAATACCAAGTGACAAAGATAGGCACACAGGCGTTTGCATCCAATACGACGATAGAGGAAATAGAGTTGCCGGAAGGAATAGAGGAAATAGCAGCGGGTGCGTTTTCGGGAGCAGAAGCGCTGACGAAACTGAATATCCCTCAATCCGTTAAGGCGATACCCAATTCCATAATCTATAACTCCGGCATCTATAACAACGATGCCAACTATACCAATAAATGTTTGTATATCAACGGCTGTCTGTTGGAGACGAAATCCGATATTTCCGGCACAGTACAAGTGAAGGAAGGTACACGTCTGATATCGGGTTCTGCTTTTGCAGGACGCAATAGTATAACGAGTATCCGCTTCCCGATAGCCTTGCGTTATATAGGTCAGAATGCGTTCAATTCGTGTACCAACCTGACAGAGATAAGTATCCCTGAAGGAGTTAAAGAGATTAATCGTAGCACCTTTGTCAATTGTGCGAAATTGGAAAATGTAAAGCTCCCAATGAGCCTTGAGAAGATAGACAATTATGCATTCAGTGACTGTTTCAACCTTCAAAGAATCGTTATACCTGCCAACGTACAAGCAATAGGCAAATCAGCGTTTGACGGTAGCGGAGTTTCCCAACTCGAAGAAGTGACATTGCCGGCTGGAATACGCGAAATAGAAGAAAGTGCGTTCGGCAATCAGTCTGAATTGAAGACTATCTATATCTATGCTCCAGACCCGTCATTGATGATGCTCGGAGAGAATGTATTCAACCTTGTAGACAAAGAGTTTTGTACGTTCTATGTGCCGTACGGAAGCAAGGCGTTGTATATGGCAGCAGACGAATGGAAAGACTTCAAGATTGAGGAAATGAATCCTTGTATCGGGGGTTTGTACTATTCTTTCAACGACGAGGAATTGACAGCGCGTGTGGTGTGCGACCAATGCAACAGTGACGCCAACTATGCTGCGCTTGAAGGTGATGTAACGATTCCGGCAACGGTTATTTGGAATGAGAAAGAATACAAAGTGACAGTGGTTTCGCCCAACTCGTTCAGTTATAGCCCCCGTATAACCTCACTCACTTTCCCAAGCACGATTAGTACCATTCAGTACAACTCGGCAGAAGGCTGTCCGTCGTTAGTTCGCGTGACAATTCCTTCATCAGTCAAGAAGATAGAGGAATACGCCTTTGCGGATTGCCAGAAACTATATGAGGTAAACCTTCCGGAAGGATTGGAGGAAATAGAAGAACGTGCGTTTGCAGGGTGCGAAAATATGACCTATATCCGTATTCCTTCCTCTTTGAAGACTTTTGGCCCATATGTCTTTGAGGGTTGTAGCGACATAATGGAGATATACAACTTCAGCGAGACGCCGCAGGATATCAAGGATCAGTATGTTTTTATTGACGCTGATCCGTCAATGGTAACGCTCTATATACCTCTGGGAACAGAAAGCGAATACATGAATGCCGATGTATGGCAGGACTTCCTCATAGAAGAATACAAGACTGTTCTTAGCGTGACGAGCGAAGACGAAAACAAAGGAACAGTTGACGGTTCCGGAGAATATACGCGCGAAACAATTGTGGAGATAAGCGCTACACCCGAGGAAGGATATGTCTTCGATGGTTGGGACGACGGAGAAATGCAGAACCCGCGTAAGGTGTTGCTCGATATGGATAATATGGAGTTTGTGGCATACTTCACTGCCAAGACCTTCCTGGTCACTTTCCTTGGCTGGGAAGACAAAGTGCTGAGCTCCTCGCTCGTTCCCTACAATTCCGATGCACCTGCTCCCGAAGAAGTGGAAGTGCCGGAAGGATATGAATTCCAGGGCTGGGACAACGCACCGACCAACATTACCGAGGATATGGTCATCAAGGCTGTTATTGAGAAAAAGGTCTTTGAGGTGAATTTCGTAGGCTTTAACAACGCCGACCTTGGCACGCAGACTGTCAAGTGGGATGAGGCTGCTGTTGCGCCCGAAGCTCCGGTAGTGGAAGGCTATCATTTCGTCAAATGGGACAAAGAGTTCGACCATGTGAAAGCCGACATGACCGTAACGGCGGTATATGCCATCAATATCTATACCGTTGTCTTCAATGACAAAGACGACAAGGAGGTTTGGAAACAAGATGTAGAGCATGGAAAGGCTGTCACGCCTCCCGACGCTCCCGAAGTGGAAGGCTATCACTTCACAGGCTGGGATCCCGAGACCGACTTCTCGTCCATTACCGGCAATGTTACTGTCAAAGCTACTTATGCCATCAATACTTACACCGTCAAGTTCTATGACCACAGCGACAATGTTATCAGTACGCAGACTGTCAACTGGAATGAAGCGGCGGTAGAACCGGAATTGGAGGCTTGGGCAGGACACACCTTCACCAGCTGGAGCGCTGAGTTCGACCATGTGAAGTCCGACCTCGACATCAAACCGATATACGATGTCGAGACCTACAAAGTGACATTCGTCGGCTTCGATGGAGAGACATCGCTCAAAGTGGAGAATGTCCAATATGGTCAAGGAGCTACCGCTCCCGAAGCTCCGGCAGTAGAAGGCTATACCTTCACCGGCTGGGACAAAGCCTTCGACAATATCACCGGCGACCTGACCGTCAAAGCTGTCTATGAGCGCAACTACTACAAGCTCACGCTTGTTGCCGAGCACGGCTCGATTGCCATTACCGACGAGAGCGCCGAGCACAGCCTCAATCCGGACAATATTGAGCACGGCACGAAAGTGCGCTTGGCGGCTACGCCTGACGAAGGATACCAATTCAAAGAATGGAGTACCGGCGAGAAGACAGATGTCATCTTCATCACTGTCACCGCCAACAAGACCGTTACCGCTACCTTCGAAGAGAAACCCGACCTCACGCCGCAGAACCTCAATGCCGAACTGACGGAGAAAGACGGTGATACGGAGATTACACTCAGTTGGGACAAAGTAGCCGGTGTACCGTCATACGAAGTGAAACTGACGGTAGGCGAGAAAGAACTCGGCGCGAAGAATACCTTCGGCAAGAACTCCGTGACCGATCTCCTCTCTTCTATCGTCAAAGAGTACAGCATCAAGCCGGGTACTTATCTCGTCAGCTGGGCTGTTCGCTCTACCGACATCATGGGTACCGCTGTCAGCGACTGGGCAGAAGGCATCGCCTTCCAGATCACCGTCAAAGACACCGGAACAGGCATCGACCAAGTGGAGCAACCAAGCTTGGTTGGTCAGAAAGTCCTCCGTGACGGCAAGCTCTTCATCATCGTCGGCGGCAAGACCTACAATGCCGCAGGACAATTGGTTCGATAGACAATGAAACGGATAGTAATAATAGGGATTCTAATTGCGTCGGTCAGCTCTCTACGGGCTGACCTGCGCGAGCAGAGTTTGGCATTGGTGGATAGTGCGTACTCGTTGGCGGTGTCCGGCGAATATGCGCGCGCCATCAGCCTTAACGAAGACGGACTGAACGCAGTGCCCGAGGACTCAACGGCGCTGCGTTGTGAGTTCTATTCGTGTCTTCTCTATTGTTACCACCGCCTCGGTGACTATGAACGGGCGCTCGTGTACGGCGAACGATGCCTCGCCTATGATGAACAGCAAGGCACGCCGCAGGACCTCTCCGCTTCGCTGGGAAACTTGGCGGGTATATACTCCTCCGCCGGACAGAACGAAGTGGCCGAAGCCTATCTGAGGCGGGCTATAGATATCGAGAATGAGCTGCTGAATACCGAAAAGGACTACACCCCTAAATCGCTGGCTGTGCGCGAAGCAATGCTCGGCGAGGTACTGCTCGCCAAAGATTCCGCCTTGGACGAAGCGCTCGCCCTGACCCAAGATGCCCTGACCATTGACCGACTGCTCGGACGACGCCTTCAGCAGGGAATGAGGCTCGCCCAGATAGGGCATATCTACGCGGCCTTAGGCGACCGGCAATCCGCGGACGCTTATACGTCCCAAGCCTTGCAAATCGCTCGCGAGACAGGCAATAAAATGACCGAAGTGCTCTGCTTGCTTCAACTCGGCTGTTACGAAGAGGCGGCCGAACAAGCCCATGAGTACGGACTCAAGAAACAGGAATACGAGGCGTGTATGGAACTCGGGGACTTGAAACGGGCCATGACCCTGAAGAACGAACTGATCAACGAGGAGAATCAGCGCCAACTGATAATAGCCCAAGTGCGCCACGATACCTATAACAAGGAGCAGGAGTTAGCCAAACAGAAAACACGCAACAAGATCCTGACAGTCTGTGCGCTCACAGCCCTGCTTGCCGTCTGTGTGTTAGCCCTCATCCTTTTCCTCCAGCGCCGCGGCAAACAGGACTCCCCGGAAGAACCGGAATTACCGATAATTCCCGAAACTCCTGAAACTCCTGAAACTCCTGAAACGCCTCAAATACCCGACTTTCCTGAAACGCCCGCCTCCTCGGACACCATCGCTCTCACCGACCGCGAGAAGGAAGTGGTCAAACTGCTCTGCGAAGGACTCAAAGGAAAAGACATCGCGGAGAGAATGAATGTTTCCCTCCGCGCTGTCAATAGTCATAAGACCAATATTTTCAATAAACTCGGAATATCTTCTTCCGTCGAATTAGTCCGTTACGCCGTAGAGCACGACCTTCTTTAGATTCTCTCCAGACAACGTATCTGTATCCATCCTTCGTTAGAGCCGACGCGAATATTGGCCCATTCACCTAAAGTCTCACGAATCGTCACTTTGGTACCTTCGTGAAGCGTGAATAGGTCGGTACCCGAGCGGTCCGGCGCCGACTTGGCATTGACCACGCCCTGTGTGATGATAGCTTCTGCCCGCTCCGTGTCACGTCTGTGCAGCGAGGCGGCGTTCAGATCCGCTATCAGCGAGAAGAGTAACGCTATCCATGCGATGTGGAACGCACCCTTACGCAGTCCCGGAGCGCGCGCCAAGAGGAAGACCAACAGGCCTGCCAACGCCAGGATGAACAGCGCAATCGACAATACCAGCCATGTACGCTCGCTCAGACTGTTACGCACCGTACGGGCCCAGGCCGACAGGAAGAAATCCTGCTCGGTGATGTTATCCGTGATCCGGCTCTGCGCAAAAGCTAAGTTATGCTGCGCGTCCTTGTAGTTGGGCTTGAGGCGCAACGCCCGCTCGTAGTTGAGAATGGCTTGCGCCAACTCGCCCTGCTTGAACTCCGCGTTGCCTAAGTTGTAATACAGCACAGCGTCCGGCTGTTCGTCCAACAAGGCCTGATACATCGCCGCCGCCTCGTCATATCGCCCATCCGCGTACGCCGCATTGGCTATGTCAAAATCGCTTTGGGCAAAAGCAGAAATGCTAAAAAGAATAATTGCCAATAAGGAAAGGCCTTTCGCCTTTAACCTTTCACCTTTCACCTTTATATTCATATCTTTTCGTCCTCCAATTGATTTATCAAATTCGTTGTTGCCTTGTACAGGTCCTCCATAGTATGGTCGGTACTCGGCGCATAGCGTGCGAACTCAGCCGTTGAGAGCACATTCTTTACTTCGCTTATCAGCGTTTCGCTCACGCCTTTCTGACGGAGTAGGGTAGCTATGTTCTCTTTGTTCAGGTCCGCCGTCGGTATCGACAGACGGTCGCTCAAGTATGTCCACGCGGCTTGCTCTATCGCGGCGTAGAAGGCATCTTTGTCGTTCGCCTTCAAGGCAGCTGCAGCTGCTTTCAAACGCTTCTGCGCCACCTTGTTCGCGCGTTTGTATTTCACCTTGGTCAAATCCGCCGCCTCCTTGATCTGCTTCCTCAGCACAACCAGCAATACCAGCGCAATAATCAGCGGAACGACATACCACAGCCAAATCCAGTCATAATTGATCCTTTCACCTTTCACCTTTAACCTTTCACCTCTCTTGGTATCAATATACCGTATATCCGTACCGAGCTGTTTGATGTCCTCTTTCTGCGTGTAGCTGACCACAGCTGAAGGCTGACCACTGACGGCTGACGGCTCATTGGCGCCACGCTTCACGCGAATCGTATATTCAGGTGTACTGAGCGTGCGATAGGTTTTGTCCTCGATGTCGAAATAGCTGAAGGTCACCGGCGGAATCACATACTCGCCCGCGCTGCGCGGAATAGCCAGATACTCGATGCTCTTTGTACCGCTGACACCTGCCGTAGTAGTGTTGAAGTTGTTCGTCACCTTCGGGTCATAGGGCTCAAACCCTTCCGGCCAGTCGATAGCCGGTGTCTTGAGCAGTTTCATGTTTCCCGCGCCGGTGATGTCTAACTTGATAGTCACGGCATCATTGGTCTGCAACTCGGTCTGCGAAATACTCGGCGTTAGGCTGAATTTACCTACGCCTCCGCTGAAACCTGCCGGCTTACCCGCTGGCAAAGCACTCACATGAATGGTCACGCCAGGAGCAGTCAGCATCTTGGTCACGTTGGTGTAGGTGGCGAAGAAATCGTCGAAGATACTACGCGCGCGTTGTTGCGTCTGTACACGGATCACTGCCTCAAAACGCGCGGGATCGATCTTGATCTCTCCTGAATGCTGCGGGTAGAGTATCGTGCGATAGAGCACCGCCGTCTGATAATTGCGGCCGTTGTAGTGCTCCAACTGAGTCTGTATCTCGCCTTGCTCCAGCTCCTGTTTCAAGAAACCTGTGAACTCCGGCAACTTGGTGTTGTTGGTCAACTGCGCCACATCAACGTTCGCAAAATAGAGCTTGTACGTGATCATCAGCGCCTCCTGTTCGTGTGCGCGCGTCTTCGAGGCTATCGTTCGTACAAACAGGTTCTCACTGCTTTGACTCGCCTGTCCGGAATTACCGGAACTACCGGCGTTTCCTGTCTGACCACTGACGGCTGAAGGCTGACTGCTCTGCTGCTGTTGCTGCGGTTGCTCATCTTCCGGCAGAACCTGTATCCGCACGCCGTTCGACTGTACGTTTGCGCCATCTACACGAATACTCGCAGGTCCGATAGTGAACGTACCCGCTTTCTGCGCCATCAGCGTGTAAGTGTAGGTCTGCGTGAACGACGATGTGCGGTGACCGTTGACGAACGACGTACTGCTGCTCGTCGAAGTGTACGGTCCGGCCAACACGTCAAAATCCGTGAACTCAGGCGCCCGCAACTCGCGTCCGTGGTCATTGAGCGTGAACGTCAACTGAAACGGTCGCCCTACGATCACCTGACTCGGGGCCTGCGCCCTAAATACCACCTCATCGGCAAAGCCCGTCAAGGCCATGCCGATGAAGAGAATTACTGTGAAAAATCTGTATCTCATAAAATAACTAAATGTCCAAATGTCCAAATAAATGGTAAATGGTAAATGACCAAATGGTAAATGTTTCTACCACTCTTTTTCTACGCGACGTTTCTTACCCTGCTGCCTTTGCAACTTCTCTTGCGTATCCTGCTCGTCCTGCTCCAGCGCCTGCAAGATCTGCTCTGCCGTCTCTTTGTCCATCCGGTCTTCTGTCTCTTGCGCTTGCTGTTCCTGTTGCTCTTGTTGTTGCTGCTCTTGCTCTTGCTGCTCTTGCTGCTGTTGTTCCTGTTGTTGCTTTTGTTGTACCTGATTGTGTTGTTGCTGCTGTTGATTTTGTTGCTGTTGTTGCAGCATCACCATCGCTTTCACCAGTTAGTAACGCGTGTCGTT
>JAFSKL010000027.1 GCA_017448985.1 Paludibacteraceae bacterium | reverse complement strand
AAGCCCAGCCGATGAGAGCGGAGACATGGGGCATGAGGGACTGCCCGCGGGCAGTGAGGCTGTACTCTACGCGAGGCGGTACTTCCAGATAGACTTTACACCCGATAAGACCAATCTGCTCCAAGCGTTTAAGCGTCTGCGAGAGCATTTTCTGGGAACAATCGGACATATCACGGTGTAATTCATTAAAACGCAGCGTGCCATGTTCGTTCAAATGGTACAACACAAGCAGCGACCATTTGTCGCCGAATTTCTCAATCACGTTCCGAATCGGACAATTTAAGTATTGAGGATCTACCTCCTTTTGCAATTTTCTCATTTTTCTATTTCCTTATTTATATATTTTACCAATTTATCGGGACACAAACCAAGCCTTCATCTTTTGGGGTCCCTAACACAAACCAAGCCTTTTGGCTGTTTGTGGTGGGGAGAGCGGAGGCAATGGTCGCACTCGCTAATTAGCGGAGCGGTTTAGCCTTTTGCGACCCATTTGCCGAACGCGAGTGCAAAGGTACAAAAATTTCCGAAAGTAACCAAATTTCTTTGAGTAAAAAATAAAAATATTTGCATTTTTTTGTATGGCAGTTTGGTGTGTATCTACACAATTCCTACTTTTTGGTAAGTAAGCCACTTTCTCGTGCCTTCTTGTGTATGTCGAAAAAATGTAGTACCTTTGCACCAGATTTCCAAAAGTAACTAACTAAATAATAGACATTATGAAGAAATTTATGATTATCGCAGCAGCTGCGCTGAGTTTGGCAGCCTGCACAAAGAAAGAAGTGAAGTTGCCGGAGATGACTGTTGGTCAGATGACGGCATATGAGTTGGACGGTTTCCGTTTGCATGTGTACAACAGCAATGATGTGATGGCTGATGCGTCCTATATCGTGGAGGGAAAAGATGGTCTTGTTGTGATGGAGTATCCGCTTTTCAAAGAGAACGCTGCGGAGTTTGCAGAGTACATTACTGCGCTTCAAAAGCCGGTAGTGACCGATGTGACGGACTACCACTTGGGCGGTTCTGACCAACTTCCATTGACTATGCCGGAAGGTATGCCGGCGTTCATCGAAGGACCTGTTTATTCAGGTATGATGAGCGGTTTTGCACAGGCTTTCGGTGAGACGATGGTGGATCTGCCGACGCAGAAAGCAGCCGAAGTGCCGTTTGAGAGTACGCAGGAATGGGCAGGTGTGTCGTTCCGTTTTGAGCACGGCGCCGCCAGCGATTTCCCGGGCGCAAGTATCATCATCGGCAATCAGGTTTATTACACCCACTGGACACCGGCAGAGGCGCACGTAAGCCCGTTGCAGGTGAGCTCGGCGGCTGCGGTTGAGGCCGAGTTGGCGGAAGCCAAAGAGGCTCTCGCTTCCGGTTGCAAATACTTCATCGGCGGACACGGAGGCTTGGCAGAGAAGAAGCAAGTGGAGTTCAAGATTGCATATCTGGAGACTGTTCAGCGTCTCTTGGCGGAGAATGCCAATGCAGAAGGATTCTTGGCTGCGCTGAATGCCGTTTATCCGGGGTTACCGGGTGACGCTTTCGCTTTGGCAAACGCGCTCTATGCCGCGAAATAAACAGTTAATAAAGCATTTTTCAAACGTGCAGGAGCATCCATTCGGGTGCTCCTGTTCGTATTCATTACGTCCACCATCTTGATTAAGTTAGCCGATTATAATAATTCTGTCAATTTATCTTCCCGAATGATCTTCGGCGCGCTTTTGCCTGCCAATACCAATATTTTCTTTCCGTCGCGATAGATATGTAACTGCCGTGAACGGACAACTGCTGTCAGCGTCGGGTCGTTCTCTATCTGCTCACGAATAGCACGGTATTCGCCGTCCGGAGCAAATAACTTCCGCTGCAAGTGCGAGCACATGTTTGTAGTATCAATCGACTTCATTCCTTTTTAGTACAATAATTCGGGCGCAAAGGTACTAAAAAAATCACACATGTGCAAGGATTTGTGCAAAAAAACAAAGGCCGGCTTCACAGTCGAACCTTTGCTCCGTTTCAAAGAAACTAATCTACTTACTCACTTAGATACTTATATAGCGCTTCCCAGCACTTCCTATGGCTGAAATATACTTAATCGTTGATACTATTACGTGTTAGTCGTCTATGCGGACAAACTCATAATTGCTGTTGAACTCGAGGTCAAGGCCGGAATTGAGTTCGGCTTTCCACCTGCGGTCGTCTTTGCTCCACTCGGTAATGAAGGCGTTGGGGAAATTGGCTTTCACATACTGACGTACCCGCTCTGGAATGAGTGCAGAAGGCACTTCGGTCTGCATGCAATCCACTTTGGTAAGTTCGCCCGCCTTGTTGAATTCCAAAGAACGACCATCGTTGAACTTGACATCGTAGTCTGCGTCCAGCAAGCCTCTGTCCAACGTAACATAAGCGATTTGGGAGGCGTCAAAATGCGCAGCTACGATGGCTTTTGCCGGTTCCGGTACTTGGTCGAAAGTGCTCACTTGTTCTTTTGCGCAAGCCGTCAGGCTGCAGAGTGCCATAAACACTACAGAAAAATACTTTTTCATAATGATAAATTGTTAAAGGGTTAAACTGTTATTTATTGTAAATCCCGAATGGTCTTCGCCACATTGATGAGGTGGTCGGCAACACGTTCGGAGTTCTGGGCAAGGGAGATATACTCGGTTCCGGCTTGCGGCTTGCAGATACCCAACGAGAGCCGCTGGATATGATTGCGCTCCATCTCATCGGTCAGACGGTCGATCTCGTCCTCTATCTGGTTCGCACGCCCGAGTGCGGACATATCCATCTTATGGTACGCCTGCATGGTCGCTTCGTGGAGTTGGGCGATGAGAGTATTCATCTGGTCTATCTCATTGAGGGCGTAGTCGGAGAAACGTATCTCCTGTTGGCGCAAGCTGTCGGCGTACTCGACGATGTTCTTCGCGTAGTCGCCGATACGCTCCAAGTCGCTGACCGTGCGGATAGTGGAGACGAGATATTGGTGGTCGAACTCGCTAAGTTGGCTATTAGAGAGCAGCAAGGCATAGTGGACTAATTCGCGGTTGAGATAGTTGAGTTGGCGCTCCGTGCGGTTGAACTCATCGCGTTCGGAATCGTCTAATGTCGTGACGTCCCGGATGGCGCGTTGGTAGTTTTCTATCGCCATATTTGCCATGTTCTCGATTTCCTCTTTGAGCTGGCGGATAGCAACTACCGGCGTGCGTAACATCTGCGGGTCAAGAAAATAGAGATGGGGTTCGTCGGTCTGCTGTGCAGGCTGGTCTTTGACGAGTTTGCAAGCGATGTTCACAAGGGCGTTGGTCAGCGGAAGGGCAACTAACATGGTCGTGACATTGAATACCGTGTGGAACATAGCCAGCTGGAGTTGCGGCGTGTGGAAGATGCGTTCGAAGAGGACGCCGAAAGTGTATGTGCCGGCGGTAGTGAGCTTGAGCAGACCTCCTGCGCAGAGGAAGAGCACGACGCCCAAGATATTGAAAATGAGGTGGATCATCGCCGTGCGTTTGGCGGCTACGCCGCTGGTGAGACCTGCGATAATCGCTACGACACACGAACCGATGTTACTTCCCATCGTGAGGTAGATACCTTGGTCGAGCGAAATAAGCCCCGTGACCGCCATCGTGATTGCGATGGACGTCATGACGGACGAGGACTGGATGATGGCGGTAATGATAGCACCTAAAAGAACCAATAACAGCGGGTTACGGATCGAGGCAAGGAAGAGTTTGACGGAATCGAGTGCCGCGAACTCATCCATGGCGTCTGCCATCATACTCAGACCGACAAAGAGCATACCGAAACCCGTGAGGATACCGCCTGTTTTCTTCCATGCATCGCTTTTGGAGAAGAGCATCATAAACGCTCCGATACCTGCAAATGCCGCGAAGATGACGGTTGTCGAGAGGCTGTTGGAACCGGAGAGACCGAGTGCCACTAATTGTGCCGTGACGGTTGTACCGATATTCGCGCCGTAGATGATCGTGGCGGCTTGCGTTAGGGACATGATTCCCACATTCACGAAACCGATGACCATGACCGTTACGGCTCCACTGGACTGAATAGCTGCCGTTCCGAGCGTTCCGATACCAACGCCGACCAGTTTGTTGTTTCCGGTGTGCGAGAAGAGTTGTTTGAGCCGCCTTGAAGCCGCCGACTCAAGGTTGCTACTCATCATCGTGCAGGCAATGAGAAAGACACCGATTCCTGCCGTGAGCGTTAAGAGGGCTGTTAAAATACTAATAATATCCATTATATTTGTTATTTGTAATTTATAATAAAAAACGGTACAAACTCGGAGGAGTTCATACCGTATTGTTTATGTCAGGGTATAGTTGTGGCGTAAAATTGCTTTTCGCGGGGCATAGCGACGCACTAATCCGAGACGCTGTTTATCGGAGAGGAAAGCAGACGAGCCTATCCCCAGCCCTTCCCTAAAAGGAAGGGAGATATACATCACAAACTGACGGCTGATAGCTGATGGCTGACAGCTGATGTCTGACTCATCCCATTCGAAATCTTCCACTTCGATTTCAGCCGTGGCTTCAATCTGCAGGTCCTGCCAAGCGTGTCGCATATCGCTCCATTCGTCTGCAACCAAGCATGCCGCAAAAGCACTCATCAACACAAGCACGAACACATAGGCATATTTCCGAACAAACTGAATCACGGTGCAAAGGTACAACTTTTTTCTGACATACGCAAGTTTTTATAGGATTTTGTGTGATTAAGTTACTTTTTGTGGTTTAGCCAGATAACCGGCACAACAAAAATGGCAACCATCAGCACACTGACGATAATAGTTATACTATCCATAATGAATTAATTTTAAAGGTAAATATATTTACAAGTCAAAAACTATGGCAGCGTGTTTGGCTGCGTCGCCTTGCAAGAAACGCGCCTCGCTAATCGGCTGGTAGTCTATCTGCTCAAAGTGTTTTAGTTGCAGAGCAGCAAATTCCTTATCTGCAGACACGCAACATTCGACTAACAGATTGCCGTTCATCGCTTGTTCAAAGCGGTTCATCTTAGCCAGACGCTTTTCCAATACTTGATCTCCGAGCGCAAACAGCTCCTTCAGTTCCTCGCGCAGAATAGGTGCATAATAGCGGCTGGTGAAGTTGAGACGGCTATCCGTCGGAGCATAAACCAAGCGGTTGATCAGACCGAAGAAGGTGGATTTACGAGTGATATACGATTGCAGGGCTACTGACTCTTTCAGCCCTTGTGGTTGATTTTCCATAATGAATTGAATTTTAATTGTTAATACGTTAAAAGCCTATATGTCAGGTAACCGGCGTATATTACCAGGAGAAGAACTCCGCCCCAACGGTTGATAGAGCGGTTCTTGTTGCAAAGCAAAAGCCAAACGGCTAACGCGCTGACGGTTACCAAAGTGGCATCTATCTCGATGCCGGGATAAACAGGCAGATGTTTGATTGTTGCACTTGTTCCCAAGATGAAGAACACGTTGAAGATGTTGCTTCCGACGACGTTGCCGATGGCTATGTCGTTATTGTGTTTGAATGCCGCCACGACGGATGTTGCCAGTTCCGGCAAAGAGGTTCCGAGCGCTACGATGGTCAGACCGATGACCGATTCCGCCACGCCGCAATAACGTGCAATCGCCACGGCGCTCTTAACGATCATTTCTCCTCCAACGACCAAGCCGGCAAGCCCGGACAGAATAAGAACCACGCATTTCCAAAGAGGGAAAGGAGTGGATTCGGTTGTTGCCGTGGCATCGGCTTTAGCGGTGTAAAACGTATAGAAAAGGAAAGCAGCGAAAACAACCAGCAACGCTAATCCTTCTACGCGTGACAAGCCTTTGGGCTCCATTGGAGAGGAGATAAACACAAAGACCAACACCAGAACTCCCGCCACGATATTCAACGGGATGTCAAGACGAACCGTGCTTCGCTGAGCCACCAGCGGGCATACAAGCGCAGAGCACCCAAGGATAACAAGTGTGTTAATGATATTTGAACCGAGGATGTTGGTAATGGCAAGGTCGGTCGCACCGTCCGCTACGGAGACCATGTTCACCACGAACTCCGGCATGGATGTACCAAACGCCACGATGGTCAGACCGATGACGAGGTCGGTTACGCCCAAGCGTTTGGCAAGTTTGGATGCGCCATCTACAAGCCAGTCTGCGCCTTTGACCAAAAGCACTAAACCAACAACCAAGAAAAGTCCTAATAAAATAGGATTCGATAAATAAGATGATACCATTTTTATTGTTTCTATTTGTGTTGTTAATATTCAGTTATTTCGCTGAAAGTCAACACAAAATGCGCCGGAGGAAGTATACATAGTACGTGCTCCCGGCAGACGAACAGAAAGGACTTGTCTCAAGCCGTTCCTGACCGCGAAAAACAATAAAAACAGGTTGGTAATGATGAATCATTTTGCGCAAGAAAGCCGTTCGGGTTCTGTTCTTGCCGAAAGGCGTGCGCTCGGTATTTGCACTGAAATGAGTGGGTACAGAGGCGGTTATGTTTGAACCATTGTTGGCAAGAGTCAAGGGTTCGCCTTGTATCCCTACAAGCGTGTGATGGTCGGTTTGTTGCACTGCGCAACCGGACGTATGCACCGGTTGCATAGTAGGCTTATCCATCGGCTCAAACAACTGAACGCCGATGCTCACCAAGATCAACAATATGTACCAAAATCGTTTCATCTCAAAAGCGAGTGCAAAGGTACAAAAAAAATCCCACATACGCAAGTGTATGCAGGATTTTTTTGATTTATTTTCTTTGGGCATGGACCGAAACGTCTGTCTGTTCCGTGCGCGGGATCCATTCGGAATAGATCTGCGCGGCGGTCTCCGAGTCGTTGCGCGTAATCGAGTGGAGATAGTGATAGACGGGTTCGGCGGTATCGCCGGGCAACATGTTCAGACGGCAAAGGAGTGTGTCGCCCAGAAAAGTCTCCTTGAGCCAATGAATGGACAGGCAACGGATGGCGTGCGCATCCATGAACGCCTCGTCCGCCGACTGCATGGCGATGGAGAGGTACGTGCGGTTGTTGACGTGACCGTTGAAATCGAGGTTAATGGGATTGACACGGTGTTCAATCTGTTGAAGCGGTGTACCATCCGTCGGGAAACGGCGTTTCTTATGGGTCTCAGAGGTCATCTCCGGCAGGACAGGTATCTGCGGTTGGAAAGGTGCCATGGGCGCGAGACGATGCGCCTCGGTATCCAATAACGTCCAACAGCCGTAACCATGTGCCACTTCGATGCCATCTGCTCGATGCACGCGGAACTCGGCGTAAAGACGGAGTGCGCCCACTTCGCTGTTCCAAACAGTCACTTCGATGTCATCCGACCAGAGAGCTGTCTGTTCCTCAAACCACGCGTTGAACTCCGTAATGACCCAGATGCGGTTCTGCTTCACTACATCAAAAGCAGCAAGATGCAGGCACGCCATATAGCGTGCCCAGCAATCCTGATAATAGAGCAGGACAGCGTTCGGCGTCATCCGGTAGCGCGTGTCCATATCCGCTGCTGTAAGCGAATAACGATGGGTGTATTGGTTCATTTGACCTCTTCCCAGTCAATGTCGGTTACTTCGCGGAGACGGTCATGCAGCTTGACGAAGCGTTTCTCCACTTTATTGACCACTGCCACTTTAACCCAGTTGCCGATACCGTCGAGGATGATACCCAGTCCGACAACCCAAGCGATAGTTTCTGCGCTGACATTCGGGTTAACCAGGCAGTACACGCCGAAGCATGCCGCCAATACGCCGAAACAGCAGACAATCCACCAGCGGCGGAAACCGACGCGCTTGAAATCAAACGAACTGATAGCGAGGTTGATGCCTTCAAACATCAGCCAGAAAGCGAAGATGAACGGCAGCGCTACCATCAATGGCGCCGGATGGAAAACCATGATCGCGCCGAGAATAATTTGTAACAAAGCCGAGAGAAACATCAGTCCGCTCGTGGGGATAAATCCGCGTGTAGCCGACCATGCTGCCATCTCCGTACAACCGCCGAGGAAGAACATTAAACCAAATACCCAAGCCAGGCTTAACAATGTGGTTCCCGGGCAGAGGATACACATTACGCCTAGTGCTACGAGTGCTACACCCGCAATACACATCCAAATTTTAGTACTCGTTTTCATACGTATAGAATTTAAAAACATACTTGCGTTTTCACTCGGAGAGAGGCAATAAATGTGCCAGCCTATTTGTCTCTGCCAATTTGTCCATTTTATGCCATTTTGTCCATCCTTGTGCCAAAATGTCCATCTATTAGTAGGGACTATTTTAACCGTTTCGTGTATTTGGCTTTGACAATCTCGTACGAATTGCGGATGAGTTCTTTTGTGAGTGCGTCCGGCGAAGAATGCGGGTCAAGACCGATCCAGTGTTTGGGCGACTCGTTGTACGGGTTCCCGACACAGTCGTATTGGGCTTTCAGTTCGTCGATCCGTTCAGGCTGGCACTTGAGCGAAATGACCTGAAAATCATTCAAATCAAAGAAACAGAACATGTGTCCGCAGACATAGAAAACCAGCACTCCTTCGCCGTTCTTGAACATAGTAAAGGGCAGTTTCTCTTCTACATCTGCGCCCAACGAAAGGCAGAAATCTTGTATCTCTTCTACGTTCATAAATGTGACTTTGTTATTTCGAGCACAAAGGTACAAAAAAAATCCCACATGTGCAAGGGTTTGTGGAATTTTTAGTTGTTTATTGCTGTTTTTTGGCGAAGGAGGGCTTGGATGAAGGTGTCGAGTTTGGAGTACTGCTTCCGGTAGAGTTTGGATGCGCCGGGACGCAGTTTTTTCTCAAAAGGCGCTTCCAGGTCGGGTTTCTTGAATTGGGCATAGAAACGGGTACGATAGTTCTCCAGCCGGAGGCGGAGTTCGGCTATATGCGCGCGTTCTTCGGGTGTCATCGCGGCGAGTTCTTCGTCGGTGTAACGCTCGGAACGGATGATTTCGGTCGTCATCCGGCTGACTTCGCCAAAAGAGCGCATGTTGGCGAGTTCGGCGCCTTGTGCGGGCGTTCTGTCGAAATCGCGCGGATAGGCTACTTTGTAGGACTCCTGGACGCCGACTTTGAGGACCGCGCCGTTGGGTGCGCGATACTTCTTTTGGCGCATGATAATTCCGCTATTTTTCTCAAATTCTCCGTGCATCTCTGCCACGGGGGAGTGTAATTTAACTTTTGTCATGTTTTGGCACAGTTTTTGTGGTTAATTAAAAGAGTTAATCCGCCAAACTTAGCGGATACTTTCAGGCCCTCTTCCTCTCGCTTATGTTATACGAACAACGTGCTAATGACGCGGTAACCACCCGGTTATCACGCGCTAATCACGCGCTTTTGGATGCTATTAACCATTATAAAACCTCGATTTTAGGTCGAGGCGGTTGTGGGATTGAGGCGGTTGCTCCAAACGGGAAAAAAGAACACTATCTAAATTCGGTGCAAAGATACTACTTTTTTTTGATATATGCAAATAATACTGATGCGATAACTTTAAGAAAAAAACATATATTATTCAAATCGAAAAGTCTGAATATATTCATAAGTTGCTGAATATAAACAATATACATGGTAAGTCACTTAAGTTAACGCATCAGTAGTAATATGCAAATAATTCCGAAGATTTTTGAAGTTATACTTCGAAGATATTTGAGGTTTTACTCCGATTAATTCCAATATCTTCGTTCGAACGCGATTAGAGGTAGTTGCAGCCACCGGCAGGAAGAGTGCAGAGCGCAGCTGTTTAGTCCAGGGCGAACAAACGTGACAGAAACAGGCAGACCGTAGGTAGATGACACAAAAAAAGCGGCTCATATTGTGAACCGCCGCTGCATAGAATATATGCTATTTATTTATCCGAAAAGATGTACTCATAGACTTTGACGGAGTAGAGTTTGCCGTTGGGGAGGTAGTTGTACTGCTTGGCTTTTGTGCCATCGGCGTTCCATTCGTATTTCTTGATGCGGACAGGACGATTGCGGTCGTTGTACTCGACCTCTTCGACTACTTTGCCGGTGACATCATCGTAGGTACTGGTGACGCGCCATTTCTGGCCGTAGGTGGCATACTCGATCTCCTCCACACAGCGTCCTTGGCTGTCATAGACTTTGATACGGTCCAGCCAACGGGTTTTTGTTTTGTCGTCGGTATTCCATTCCTTGACCGTGAGATTCTTGCGTTTCTCACGTTTGGCTAACTGCTCGGGTGTGAGCAGGCTCTGGGCAGACAAAGTACCAAGGGACAAAGTACAAAGTACAAAAATAATTATCTTTTTCTTAGCCACAAGGGCACGATTAATTTCTCCGAAATTTTTCATAAATGTCAAATTTTAAATCTCAAATCTCAACTATTTTACCATCCGCCGGGGCCTCCGCCACCGGGATTGCCACCGCCACCAGGGCCGCCACCGCTGTTACCGCCGCTATAGGTGGAGAGCGTGACAGACGAGCCGCCGCTGACAGAAGCAGGATAATAAGCCATGCTGTTGAAGATAGAAGTGCCGGAGGGCGTTACGCCGGATGTGAGTGTGGGCGTAGAGGCACCGGACACCACAAGGGTTGAGCCACCGCTGCTTGGCGTTTTGAATGCAAAGACATTATTGCCAACGGTGAGGGCATACCATGTATTTTTGTTCCACGAGCTTGCTGAATAACAGTTCTGGCTCAGGCTGGCACCATTCTCCAGACCGCCTATAGCAACAAGCGTACCGCCTTGGACGTAGAGTTTATAGCCGTCTTCCGTATTAGCGTCCAGAGCGACCTCTGCTCCTCCGGCGCAGATGGCATAGACCAACCCACCTTTGATATACATATTCCCGTTAGCGTCCAAGCCGTCATTGCCAGTAGAGTATGCCATAACATAACCACCGGTAATGGTCATCTCTCCTCCTGAATTGATAGCATCATCATTGGCTTGCGCATAGACCTGTCCTCCGGAGATCGTGATGGTACCTTTGGCTTCGATGCCTTCGGGTGTGCCGGAAGAAGAAGAGGAACCCGTTGCAACTGCCGTAATCGTACCGCCGGAAATAGTGAGATTGCTCTCGGTCTTGATACATTTATATTTGCTGGAGATGGTGGTCGTTCCGCCGGAGATGTCGATATTGGCGTAGGCAAGAATACCTTTGTCCGTTGTGCTGGTGATGTCTATTGTACCGCCCGTAATGACAACACTGGAAGTGTCGCATTGGATGCCTTCGCCAACGGCGTTGATGGTGAGCGTGCCGTCGTTGATGATGACACCGTCGTTGGTATGCAGGCCATCACTCACTTTAGCGGTGAGGTCGATGGTTCCTGTTCCGGAACAAAGACGGATGTAATCATCGGAAGCGAGCGCGTGCTTGTAGTTACCGGTGACGTTCAGTCTTCCCGAACCGGAGAAACATATCTGTCCTTCGCTGAAGAAGGCAGCTTTGCGGTCTTCGGAAGAAGAAGCGTAAGAAGAACCGTCGCTGAGGGTGTTGGTGCCTCCCAAAACAGCGTAACAGGTCTTGTGGCACTGATTGTTAATCGCCGGACCGTCGGAGCAAGCAAGCGTCAGCCCTTCAAGCGATAACTTGTATTTATAATCGCTGTAAATACTGAGTTGTCCTTTGCCGTTACCGCTGACGGCAAACTCGATGTTCTTAGCGGTAGAAGTAACTGTCACATAGCCGTTGTCATTGGTTACACTGACCCCGTCCGCGGAGCCGGTGACGGTCACGTCCGTGCCGTTCCAGACGATGTTGATAGTGGATGACCAAGTCTCATTGTCCACGAAATCCGATGTGTCATCGCCGCTATTGGTGGTATTGGAGACTCCGTTGCCGGTACTACTATTGTCACAACTGACAAACGACAACAACAGAATACAAAGCAGATAATATTTTCTCATTTTATCAATTAGTTATTTTTTTTCCAATCGAAGTTATAGGTAACACCGAGCATCGCCTGGTGTTTTTGGATATGGCACGCAGCCTTGACGGTTGTACCGTCTTTGTTGGCATCGATGTCATAGTCCTGCAGCCAATCGTAACGGAGATAGAAATTGAGTGCGTCCTGCTCATTGAGTTTCCATTTGAGCCCCAGGCAAGCCTTGACGGCTGAAATAAAGTTACGCCCGTTATGGTAGTATTTTTGGTACTGTGTGGCGTTGCAGGTATGAGCCAGTTCCGTCCAAATATAGGGCGTAAGCGGCTTGGAAACGGCTTTGTATTGCACTTGCGCACGGTAACGCATTTCCCAAGCGTTAGCCGGTACCTCGTAGGCGTTCGGGCTGTCGGTGCGTGAGGTCAGGACCGCACGCTCTTTAAGCGAGAACCCCCACTGCTTGCGGTCGCCTACTTTGACTTGTTCGGTCAACCCAAACGAGACACGATGTCGCAGCACTTTGTTGGCGTCGGTGCTGGTGGTGAGGGTCGCATCGTTGGTTGCACCCAGTTTATTGATGCGTGCGCGCAGCGTGTAAGCAGCCTGGGCGCTGAAATACCCTTTGACGATGCTCACGTTCAGCCCGACGGTTGTATTCGCCATTTGAAACTCCTGTGACGGCGCCAAGTTGAATCGCAGTTCCTCCCCGAAATTGAGTGTTACGCGATTGAAATGCAGGTCAAAGTCTGCTCCTGTACGTACTTGCGCTGCGCCATAAACGGAGTCCTGCAAGGTGGCATAACTCTGGGCGAAAAGGGGAATACAGAGTACAGAGTACAGAATACAGACTGATATACTAATGAATCGTTTCATATTTCAAATTTCTTATCCTTGCGGAACGATTATTTCATTGTTTGAACTTTGTTATTTGGTCAATACTGTTGACAGTCTTGCCTTTCTCCAGCGGGTAGGTTACTTTGATATACGCCACATCACGCAGGAAATCAATATGTCCGATCTCGATATCCACCACTTCGAGCCCCGTGCGCTCCTGCAGGTCGGCGATGAGAGCAGCACGGTTCTGAGGCTTGATGTTTTCGATTTTCTCATAGAGAATGATCTTGGTGGATTCATGTTTGCGTCCGTTCCATAACTCAAAGAACCATGCGAGAGCCAGCATCATGAGGTTTGCCAAAAGCAACAAATACCATGCCAGACCGTCAGCTTTGAGGCTCAGGGAGTTGATGACGGAGAGGGCGATGATGAGGAACATATAGTTCATCTCGCGAATAGGCACTGTCTCCGTGCGGTACCGGATCATACCGAAGATAGCGAACAGACCGAGGACGAAGCCCGTCTGGATGTCAAGGATCTGCATGAGCCAGAGCAAGAGGAACATGCCGGAGGAGAAGAGCATAAACTGCACATAATAGTCGCGGCGACGGCTGTAGCGGTAGTAGATGCCGTAGATGAGGATCCACGAAACCAGCAGGTTAAAGAGGAACATCAGCGGCATGGTGATGAGGTTCTCGCTCACGCCGAGCCATTCAGCGAACGAGTGCATCACATACGAGATACTGTCTTCTGCGCCAAAACGGGCAGCGATACTTGGATCATTCTCCATAAACTCCAACGTGGGGTTGGCTAAATCTACTTGAAATAACATATTATTTACGATTTAAACATTTACCATGTACCATTTATTGGGCCATTTAGTCATTTAGTAATTTTTCTATTAAGCGGATCTTTTTCTTGAACCGGTTGA
>JAFSKL010000026.1 GCA_017448985.1 Paludibacteraceae bacterium | reverse complement strand
GTAACCCCTCACCCGTAACCGGTAACCCCTCACCCGTAACCGGTAACCCCTCACCCTTAACCGGTAACCCCTCACCCGTAACCGGTAACCCCTCACCCGTAACCGGTAACCCCTCACCCTTAACCGGTAACCCCTCACCCGTAACCGGTAACCCCTCACCCGTAACCGGTAACCCCTCACCCGTAACCGGTAACCCCTCACCCGTAACCGGTAACCCCTCACCCTTAACCGTTTTGGTCTATTCCCACTACGACGTGATGCCTGTCGAACCCCTCGAACTCTGGCACTCCGATCCGTGGGAACCGACTATCCGTGACGGACGACTCTATGCCCGCGGCGCAGACGACGACAAAGGGCAGGCTATGATTCAGGTCAAAGCCTTTGAGTACCTCGTCCGGACAGGACAGATGCGCTGTAACGTCAAGTTCATCTTCGAAGGCGAGGAAGAGATCGGCTCGCCCTCTCTCGAGGCCTTCCTGGAGGACCACCGTGAACTGCTCAAAGCGGATATCATCCTTGTGTCCGACACCTCCATGATAGGCAAAGAGACGCCCTCTATCACTACCGGCCTGCGTGGACTCGCCTATTGGCAGATCGAGGTCGATGGGCCTAACCGGGACCTCCACTCGGGCCACTTCGGCGGAGCCGTCAAGAACCCCCTCAATGCCCTCTGCGAGATGCTCGCCAAAGTAGTGGACGACCACGGACGGATCACTATCCCGCATTTCTACGACGATGTGCTGCCTATACCCGATGCCGAACGCGCCATGATAGCGCAGATACCCTTCGACCGGCAGGCCTACAACCAAGCCATCGGCGTCAGCGATGTCTTCGGCGAGGAGGGTTACAGCACACTCGAGCGTAACTCCTGCCGGCCCTCTTTCGATATCTGCGGTATCTGGGGTGGCTACACAGGCGAAGGCTCCAAGACGGTCCTGCCTTCCAAGGCTTTCGCCAAAGTGAGTTGTCGGCTCGTCGCTAATCAGGACCACGAACGTATTTCGCAAGCCTTCATCGACTATATGCAGACCCTCGCTCCCAAGGGCGTCCGTGTGACCGTTACGCCCATGCATGGCGGCCAAGGCTATGTCTGCCCGATTGATATACCGGCTTACCGAGCTGCCGAACACGGTTTCGAAGTAGCCTTCGGCAAACGGCCTCTTGCCGCTCGTCGAGGCGGCTCCATACCCATCATCGCCGCCTTCGAAGCCATCCTCGGCTGCAAAACGATCCTCATGGGCTTCGGCCTCGAGCAGAACGCTATCCACTCACCCAACGAATCCATGGACCTCGACGTCTGGCAACGCGGCATCATCGCCGTCACCGAATTTTACCAAGAATACGCAAAAAATTACAAATAAATTTGCATATATCAATATTTCTTTGTACCTTTGCACCCGCAAAGGTCAAATGGCAAAGATGCAACATGAGCGAAAGAGAATTAGAATCCAAAATCAATCAAGGATTACAAATAACACATCGTCGTGTTGTCGAGCAACATCGTCGTGACAACCAACCGCTCATTTTTAGTGAGAACGGAGTTGTGACGCAAGTTGATCCGTTTACGGTAGCTATTTAACCCCTCGTCCCATCCAAGTCTCGCGTTTCTTTTCCGGTGTCCCTCTATTCCGGGATACCGTTTTTTCTATTAAAATTTCACTTTTTTCTCTTAAATATTTGCATATATCAAATAATTGTTGTACCTTTGCACCCGCAAAGGTTTGCAAATGACATAAAACATATGGAAGCAGCATTAAAACAACCTATTCTGCATTGTGCAGGAACTATCTCTGAAGAGAAATGGGATAGCCTTCATACCATCGAAGAGTTGGATGCATCATTAAAGAGTATTATCCATAATCATTAGAAACATTGCCTTCCGGTGAAAAGGTCGTTGTGGTTTACGAAGCCCTTCACGAATTGCTATTTGATTAAACTATATAATCGTCCCTGCTCCGCGACGCTAAACCCGGAGCAATCTATCGGCCGAACTTGACCGGTCACCCAAGCGCAAAGCGTTGCGCAGACATATTGATATTATAGCGTTTGCGATTTATTGGCACTTAGAAATGTAGGAGTTTCGTTACCATGCCAAAATAAGTTCAGACGCTCGTATTTACGCGAGCGAACTTATATGCATGGTGGGTATCCTACAACCTCTAAGTGAAATAAGTATCGTTCGCGTTTTATTTGAACATTAATCTTTAAAGATATGAAAAAACTTTTATCCATTTATTTTTTAGTTTGCCTTTGCGTAAACATGTTGGCTAATAACATTTGGCTTGATCTAAGCGATAAGCAGGTATCTGTCAAACAAGCACTTGAACAATGTAGGAAAGAATACAATTTGCCAGAGAATTCAAGTCTTGTTTTATCACATACAACAACAGACGAGATAGGGATGAAACACTATACCTATCAGCAATATATTGAGGGAATAAAAGTAGAGGGTTGCTATTTGTTGGTCCATGAACAAAACCATTCAATTCTTTCTATTAATGGCAAATTACTTGAAAAAGGAAAAATGCCAAGTGAGCAAACCATTCTGTCGCAACAACAAATCAAAGCAAAGAACACACAATTTGGAGATAAAGACTTAGAGCCTATAATCTTTGAACATCAAGGGAAATATTACACCGCATATAAATATTTTGACGAAAAACATTATTCAAATGTGTATATAAATGCTAAAACCGGAGAAGAAATAGTAGTGATATCCGTTGTTAGTAATGCTGCAAAAAATGGAACAGCGCATACACTATATTATGGGGTGAAAGATATTATTTACGATAATTCAGCAAATATAAATACTTTAGTGGATAGCACCAGGCTTATTTTTACTGTTGATGCAGGTGCATATGATGGAGTAAATCCAAATACAATATATCCCTACACAAATCCAAGTTCCGAGTGGTATGCACCTATATTGGAATCCGTTACTATCACATGGGCTTCTCAAGATTGGTGGTATAATGTTTTAACTGATTCAAAACCGGATTTGTATATACGAGTTAAGAATGCGAATGGAGTTGTTCTTTATGAATCTGGCTATTATGAAGACGCTACTTTACCGGTTACATTTAATATCCCTATGCGGATTGAAATGAATGGTGAAGTTTATATAGAAGTGCTTGATTATGATGGAATAAGTGATGACAGCGGTGGTTCTGTAAAGATTTTAGATATTTTAGCCGGCTCATATTCGTGGAACAATAACAAAACGCAAGCAACCTATGTAATCGGGAAAGCCTATCACCCAGCATTAGATGTGCATTGGGGCATGGAAAAGGTGTATGATTTTTACAAAACGACATTTAATCATATCAGTTATGATGGAAAAGGTTCATTCATTGTTCAATATGTAAATCCTCCGTCTGATCTTGATCTTTTTCACAAACAAGGTTTCCCCAATCAATCTTGCGCATTTGGAGGCTCCGGTATGATGGCTTATGGTATGGGTGATGGTAAATCATGTAATCCATTAGTGGCTATTGATATTATGGGGCATGAATATACTCATCTGGTAACTGGAGCAAATGGTGATCAAAATTTGCCTACTTCTGGAGAAGGAGGTGCTTTAAATGAATCATTTGGAGATATTATGGGTAATGCTGTAGAGGCTTATGCGTTAGGTGAGGCAGACTGGCTTGTAGGAGCTGGCACTATTATCACTACACCCAACCACGCAGGAAGGTCTATAAGCGCGCCAAAATCGATGGGAGGTCCTAATACATATCATGGTACTAATTGGCAACCAATAACAGGTCAACCCAATATAAATAATGATCAAGACGGTGTGCATACTAATTGCGGTGTTCAAAACTTTTGGTTTTACTTATTATGTCAAGGAGGAGCAGGATATATAGATGATAAAGTGTCAAATGGAAATTATTCAGTTACAGGAATAGGTATGGATAAAGCTATTCAAATTGTTTATCGCAATCTTCTATACTATATTACATCAACATCAACATATCCTGATTCGCGAAATGGTTCTATTCAAGCAGCAATAGACCTTTACGGGAAGGGGTCACAAGAACATCAATCAGTTGTAAATGCGTGGTATGCAGTAGGTGTCGGCAATAAATACGAAACTAACCTGAACGGTATTACCATTAAAGCCAAGATGCCTTCGGATTGGGGAGCCACTATATCTGCCTGGACTTGGGGTGATGGAGTTGAGGGACATTGGGCTACTCTGAAAAAAGATGGCAAATGGTACACATACACAACAGATAAGACTCCGCTTAATATCGTCTTTGTTAATGGAACAACATGGAACGGCGACAATAATCAAACGGAGGACATCAACATTAGTAACAACGCTTGCATCATTATTGGCAACGAGACATCAGGCAAACGCTCTTATACGCTTGAGAATTGTCCGAATCAAATTACGGTTAAGGCGCAAATGCCATCCGATTGGGGAGAAACGATTTCTGCTTGGGTATGGAACGAGGACACTGAAGGCGAATGGGTTAAACTGAACAAAGAAGGCAAATGGTACTCTTATACGCGCTACTGCCAAGAACTAAACATTATATTTGTAAATGGTTCTACTTGGACGGGCGACAACAACCAGACCGTGGACATTAGTACGCAATATGATGTTTGTTATCAAATTGGTACCAATTCTGGCAAACGGATTGCAACAGAAGTCGATTGTTCAAAAGACACAGACCCAACGGCGATAGAAGAATTACCGTCTAATACGACTCCTTCTGCTCGTAAGATCCTCCGTAACGGCCAAGTCCTTATCCAACGCGGCGACAAACTCTATACCCTCACTGGCCAAGAGGTGAAATAGCCCTTTCTTCCTTTACAGGGCAATCTGATTGCCCGCTCTCTCTTCATCCGAGACGCTCACGGCGCCTCGGATTTTTTTTTGTCCCGTGCTCGCGACATTAGGCGCGAGTTCCCTGTGTCTGCCTAGTTCCCTTTCGGGATTCCGCTATACCGCTATTCCGTGATTCTATTTCTCATCCTCCGGTCTTGTGCTCGCAGATGTCCCTGCGAGTTTTTCTCTCCCTAAAACCGCTCTAAAACCGAGGTTAAACCGATCTAAAAGCGCGTGATTAGCGCGTGATTAGCGGGTTCTTAGCGCGTGCTAACCACGTTATTTATACTCTGTAAAGCCGGGATAACTTCAAGAATCTGCCAAAATTTTCTCTTTTTTCTTGCGTATGTCAAAAAAAAGCAGTACCTTTGCAGCGCATTTTATGTGAACATAAAAAATTACACTTTATATGGCTGAATTTAAGTATGCACCGATGTTTCAACTCGGCAAGGATGAGACCGAGTATTATCTGCTGACCAAGGACTATGTGTCGGTCGGCGAGTTCGAAGGACATGAGATCCTCAAAGTGCAACCGGAAGCACTGACGCTGATGGCACAACAGGCTTTCCATGATGTCAGTTTCATGTTGCGTCGCTCGCACAACGAGCAGGTGGCGAAAATCCTGCGTGACCCGGAGGCTTCGGCGAACGACAAATATGTGGCGCTCACTTTCCTGCGCAACGCCGAGGTGGCTTGCAAAGGCCAGCTGCCGCTCTGTCAGGACACCGGCACGGCTATCATCCATGGCGAGAAAGGACAATGTGTATGGACGAAGGTACAAAGTGACAAAGGACAAAGTACAAAGGAGATTTCTGACGAGGAGGCGCTCTCGCGTGGCGTGTTCAATACCTATACGGAGTGCAACCTGCGTTACAGCCAGAATGCGCCGCTGAACATGTACGACGAGGTGAACACCAAGTGCAACCTGCCTGCGCAGATCGACCTCGAGGCCACGGAAGGCGCGGAGTATCGCTTCCTCTGTGTGACCAAGGGTGGCGGCAGTGCCAACAAGACCTATCTCTATCAGGAGACCAAAGCCCGCATACAGAATCCGGGCACGCTCATTCCTTTCCTCGTGGAGAAGATGAAGAGCCTCGGTACCGCCGCTTGTCCGCCTTACCATATCGCCATCGTCATCGGTGGCACCTCGGCGGAGAAGAACCTGCTGACCGTCAAACTGGCGAGCACCCATTACTATGACTCGCTGCCGACGACGGGCGATGAGACGGGTCGCGCTTTCCGCGATATCGAGTTGGAGAAACAGCTGTTGCAGGAGGCCTACAAGATCGGTCTCGGTGCGCAGTTCGGCGGTAAGTACATGGCTCACGATGTGCGTGTGGTGCGTCTGCCGCGTCACGGCGCTTCGTGCCCGATAGGTCTCGGCGTGAGCTGCTCTGCCGACCGAAACATCAAATGCAAAATCAACAAAGACGGTATATGGATCGAGAAGCTGGACAATAACCCTGCTTCCCTCATTCCCGAAGAACTGCGTCAGGCGGGCGAAGGCGATGCCGTTCGTATCGACCTCAATCAGCCGATGAAGGACGTCTGCGCTATTCTGACCCGGTACCCGATCGGTACACGCCTCTCGCTCAACGGCACAATCATCGTAGGCCGTGACATAGCTCATGCCAAGATCAAAGCGCGCCTCGATGCCGGTGAAGAAATGCCCGAGTACCTCAAGAACCATCCGATCTACTACGCCGGTCCGGCCAAGACACCGGCAGGCATGGCTTGCGGTTCGATGGGTCCGACCACGGCCGGCCGTATGGACCCGTATGTGGACGAGTTCCAGGACCACGGAGGCTCGCTCATCATGCTGGCCAAGGGTAACCGCTCCATCGATGTGACCAACGCTTGTCAGAAACACGGCGGTTTCTACCTCGGCTCCATCGGTGGCCCCGCTGCTATCCTGGCGCAGAACAATATCAAGTCGATCGAGTGCGTCGAGTATCCCGAACTCGGTATGGAGGCCATCTGGAAAATCGAAGTGGAGGACTTCCCTGCCTTCATACTGGTCGATGACAAAGGCAACGATTTCTTCAAAATGCTCAAGCCCTGTAGCGGTTGTACCATTTTGTGAATAATTAAAAATTAAGAATTAAAAATTAAAAATTAGAATTGCCGAAAAGAGAACGTAAATATCGGCTGGCGATGCTGGAGGACAGCACCTTGCGCGAAGTGTTTCACTTTCGTGTCACTTTCTGGGGTGCTATCAGCGTGATCACGCTTACCTTCGTGTTGCTGATCGTACTGCTGTCCGTGCTCATCGTCTATACGCCTATCCGCAATATCCTGCCGGGTTACAACGAGAGCCTGCGTCAGCAGATCATCATCGAGTCGGCGCGTGTCGATTCGTTGCAGGCTGACCTGACGCTCCAGCGTCAGTACCTCGATGTGATCAAGCAGTTGACGGCCGGCGATATACAGACGGACAGCGTGCAGAGCCTCGACTCGTTGCAGCTGGTGGAGCGTGAACGGCTGTTGGAGCAGCGCAATGAGTTCACCGACGCTTTCATGGCGCAGTACGAGCAGCAGGAACGCGACCGGCTGATGCTGTTTGACAACACTTCGTCGCACAATGTGCGTTACCTGTGCCGGCCTGTGCGTGGTGTGGTAGTGCAATCGGCGCAACCCGAACAGCGGCTCTACGGCACTTCCGTACGCGCTGCCAAGAACGAGAATGTGCAAGCCACGACACGCGGAGACATAGTGCTCGTCGAACGGATGGCGGATAACACCTATACCGTGGTGCTCCAGATCAACCAGTTCGTCACCATCTATCGCCATCTGCCCAAAGTGCTCAAAGCGCAAGGTTCCTCGGTGGCGCAAGGTGAGTCGATAGGACTGATGGACGGCGTGCACGACCTGTCCGTCGAACTGTGGGACGCCGGTAAGTTTGTGAATCCCGAAGAAGCAATAGTGTGGTAGGGAAAGGTGAAAGGACGCTTCGCTACAGGACGGCGCAAGCGCCTACAGGTTAAAGGTGAAAGGATGAGAGGGTGAAAGGTGAAAGGAAAAATCTGGCAATTTTAGGAAGTACGGGCTCAATCGGCACGCAGACCTTGGATGTGGTACGCGCTCATCCGGAGCGGTACAGCGTCTATGCCTTGTGCGCGAACAGGAGCATCGACAAGCTGGTGGAGCAGGCACTCGAGTTTCGGCCCGAAGTGGTGTGCATCGCCGACGAATCGCTCTACGATGCACTGAAAACGAAGCTCTCATCGCTCAACTGTAAGATCTGGGCAGGCGCCGATGCGATAGCAGAGGTCGTGACGATGCCCTCTATCGATGTCGTGGTGGCGTCCATGGTAGGCTACGCAGGTCTGCGGCCCACTATCGAAGCCATCAAAGCGGGCAAGACGATAGCTCTCGCCAACAAGGAGACGCTCGTCGTGGCAGGTGAGATCATCTGCGACCTCGCGCTTCTGCACCACGCATCCATTCTGCCGGTGGACAGCGAGCACAGCGCTATCTTCCAGTGCCTCGTGGGCGAGGAACTCAACGAGGTGGAGAAAATCTTGTTGACAGCCAGCGGCGGACCTTTCCGTACTTTCACGCTCGAACAGATGCAGTCGGTCACGGCCGCTGATGCACTTCGGCACCCCAATTGGCATATGGGCGACAAGATAACGATCGACTCGGCATCGATGATGAACAAAGGCTTTGAGGTGATAGAGGCCAAATGGCTCTTCGGCGTGCCCGTGGAGAAAGTGCAGGTACTCGTTCATCCGCAGTCGATCGTTCATTCGGCGGTGCAGTTCACGGACGGAGCCATCAAGGCCCAACTCGGTGCTCCGGACATGCGGCTTCCTATCCAGTATGCCCTCTCTTTCTCCGAGCGTCTGACGAGCGATTTTCCCCGTGCAGACTTGTTCAGCCTGGGCAGTCTGACCTTCGAGGAACCGGACTTGCAGCGCTTCCCGAACTTGGGTCTCGCTTACGAAGCGGTCCGTCGCGGAGGCAATATACCTTGCGTGCTCAATGCCGCTAACGAAGTGGTCAATCTCGCTTTCCGGCAAGGACGTTGCGGCTTCCTGCAGATGTCCGACATCATCGCCGGCACTATGTCCAAGGCAGAGTTTGTGGCCAAACCCACCTACGATGACTATGTGGCAACTGACATCGCCGCCCGTCGCATCGCAGAACAGATGGTAAATAGTAAATGAACAAATAGTAAATGATTTTATGATACAAGCCATTCAATTGATTTTAGCGTTATCCTTCCTCGTCTTGATTCACGAGTTGGGACATTTCACGTTCGCTAAGATTTTCCATGTCCGCGTGGAGAAATTCTACTTGTTTTTTAACCCGTGGTTTAGTATTGTCCGCTTCAAGAAGTTCGACGGCAAGTGGCATGTCAAATGCTTTGCCAAAAACGAAGACGAAGAGTGGGCCAAGCATCCCGAGAACACGGAGTGGGGTATAGGCTGGCTGCCGTTTGGCGGTTACTGTGCGATAGCAGGCATGGTAGATGAGACCCATTCGTCGGAGGACTTGGCGTCCGAACCGCAAGAGTGGGAGTTCCGTTCCAAACCTGCCTGGCAGAGACTGCTCATCATTCTTGGCGGTATTCTTGTCAATTTTCTCGGAGCCATCGCCATCTTCATCCTTCTGCTCTGGCATTGGGGACAGGACTCGTTGCCGCTGCGCAATGTGACGACAGGACTGTACTACTCGGAGATACTGCAGAACGAAGGATTCGAACAGCGGGATAAGATTCTGTCTATCAACGGTGTTGAACCCGTCGAGTTGTCGGATGTGGTGCAGGCTATTATCATCGAAGGCAAACGGGATGTGGTCGTGTTGCGTGGCGAGGACACCGTACCGTTGACTATGTCCGAGGACCTCGGTACCCGTTATCTGGCGCTGCAGAACGAGTTCGACCGCGTAGAACGGGACAAAGCGCGGGCCGACAAGAGCTACACCAAGCAGCGTTATACGCTCATCGCCGAATGGATTCCGTTCGTGGTGGATAGTGTGCTGCCCGGCAATGCCGCTGATCTGGCAGGCATACAGGTGGGCGACAGCGTGGTGGCTGTAGATGGAGTGCCCGCTGCCAGCCATATTCAGGTCAAGCAGGAACTGCAGCAACATGCCTGTGACTCGGTCACGCTCGATTTCTACCGGAACGGCGAACTGCAGCAAGCACGGCTCTTCATCGGCGACCAAGGTATCATGGGCGTTACCGTCCGCTGGATAGACTATTATTTCAACATCGAGCACCGCAGTTATTCGTTGCGCCGTGCTATCCCTGCCGGCATCAAGTACGGCTGGAACATCTTGGCGATGTACGTCAAGCAGTTCCGCCTCGTCTTCACCAAAGAGGGGGCACAGTCGCTCGGCGGATTCGGAGCTATCGGCAGTATGTTCCCCAGCTCCTGGTCCTGGTATTCGTTCTGGCATATGACAGCGTTCCTGAGCGTCATTCTGGCCTTCATGAACTTCCTGCCTATTCCTGCTTTGGACGGAGGATACATCCTGTTCCTGCTCGTGGAGATCATCACACGACGCAAACCGAGCGACAAGTTCCTCGAGCGAGCCAACGAAATAGGCTTCTGGGTACTCATTGCCCTGCTCATTTTTGCTAACGGAAACGATATTTTAAAACTCTTCTTCTAATGACCAACGACCAACAACCTATGACTAACGACAGGCTCTGTCCCGCAACGACCAACGACTTCTTCGTTCATGAATCGTCTTATGTGGACGAGGGCTGTCAGATAGGCAAAGGCACAAAGATCTGGCATTTCAGCCATATCATGTCCGGCTGCGTGATCGGCGAGAACTGCAACATAGGCCAGAATGTGGTCATCTCGCCGGATGTGGTGCTGGGACGTAACTGCAAGATACAGAACAACGTCTCCGTCTATACGGGTGTGCGTTGCGAGGACGATGTGTTCCTCGGACCGTCTATGGTCTTCACCAATGTCATCAACCCGCGAGCTGCCGTGTCCCGCAAGGATGAGTACAAGCCCACTATCCTCAAACGCGGTGCTTCCGTCGGAGCCAATGCCACCATCGTCTGCGGCCACACGCTCGGCGAGTACTGCCTCATCGGTGCAGGCTCTGTCGTGACCAAGGATGTGCCCGCTTATGCACTCATGGTCGGCAACCCTGCACGCCAAATAGGATGGGTCAATGCCCACGGAGACAAATGTGCTTCGCTCGAAGAAGCCCAAATGGTAAATGGTAAAATGACAAAATCGTAAATGGATTTATGATACAGCGAATACAAACACTTTATTTATTGGCCATCGTGGCATTGGGCATCGCCTTGATTTGGCTGCCGGTAGTGGAGTTCGTGACGCCGGAAGAGGCTGCAGAACTGCAAATATGGGACTTGAGCGCCTTAGGTGGCGTTCCACTGCAAGGCCTATGGGGACTATTGGTGACAACCATCCTTATTCCTCTGCTGGCGTTCATCGATATCTTCCTTTATCGCAAACGCTTGCTGCAAGCGCGCCTGAATATCTTCCTCGCCTTGCTTTGTCTGGGCTATTACGGTGTGCTGGCGATCTATATATGGCAGGCCAAACTGGCGCTGGGTGTGGACTGGCACATCCTGCCGTGGGCGTCGTTTCCGCTCGTTTGTTTTGTATTAACCCTCATGGCAACACGCCGTATCCTCAAAGATGAGGCCCTCGTCCGAGCTGCCGACAGGATTCGTTAACGGAATCCTGAATACTGAATACTGATTACTGATTACTGGATACTCATGATTCTTCTTGACGATTTACAGAATCTTGCTTTGGCCACGACTGTGGTACAAGAGCAACAGAAACTGACGGCGGACTCTGTCAAGCAGGGCGCGAAACATATGATTGAATATGCCCGCACGGATCCGGAAGGATTCTGGCAGATTTTTGTGGATAAGATATCCCATTTCGGACTCAAACTGCTTGCTGCTTTCCTCATCCTTATCATCGGTATTTGGCTGGTCCGCTTGGTGCAGAAAGGGCTCAAACGCTGGTTTGCAAGACGCAAAACGGAGCCGACGATTGCTTCTTTCCTCACGTCGCTCACCACCATCTCGCTGTCGATCCTTGTGATAGTTATCTGTATCAGTACCTTGGGCATAGACACTACCTCTATCGCAGCGCTGCTGGCAGCCGGAGGTTTGGCTGTCGGTATGGCCCTCTCCGGAACGGTGCAGAACTTTGCCGGTGGTATCATGTTACTCGCTTTCAAACCCTTCAAAGCCGGCGATTTCATTGAAGCACAAGGATACGTAGGCAAGGTGATAGAGGTGAATATCACGTCCACGAAGATTCTGACACGCGACAACTGCGTGGTCATTTTGCCGAACGGCGCTTTGTCCAACGGTACGATCAATAACTACAACGGTCGTCCGTTACGGCGAGTAGAATGGAAAGTGAGTGTGTCGTATGGCATTGATGCCACGGCCTGCAAGGCAGCTATTCTCAACATCGTCAACAGCGACGAGCGCGTGCTCAAAGAGGATACGGACATGAACGCGCTCTATGCTGACCTCAAGAACCATAACTACCAGTTGACTACTGTCAATTATCGGATGAAATCGATTCCGGCTCCGTTTGCTGCACTGATGTCGCTCAACTCCAGCGATATCACTTTCGTGGTACGGGCGTGGGTACGGGGCGATGACTACTGGGATGTGTTCTTTGACCTGCAGGAACGCTTCTACACCGAATTGCCGCCGCAAGGATTTACCTTCGCTTATCCCCATATCGAGTTAGTGAAGAATGAAGAGTAATAAATAGCTCGCGTGGAGACCTTATTAGGGAAAACATTGTCCGAACTGCAAGACCTGGCTTTGCGCATAGGCTTGCCCAAGTTCGCCGGTAAACAGCTGGCGGAGTGGCTCTATGTACGGCGTGTGACGGATTTTGATGCCATGACCAATATATCGCTCAAAGGTCGTGAAGCCCTCAAAGCTAACTATACCGTCGGTCGTCACGCACCCGTTAAAGAGGCAGTCAGCGTCGATGGTACCCGCAAATACTTGTTTGCAGTCTCCAACGACAGGCTCTGTCCCGCAACGACCAATGACCAATCCCGTTTCGTGGAAACGGTCTTTATTCCCGAGGAAGACAGGGCTACGCTCTGCGTCTCGACGCAGGCAGGCTGCAAGATGGGCTGCCGTTTCTGCATGACCGGCACACTCGGTTTTCACGGTCACCTCTCCGCCGCAGACATCCTGAATCAAGTATTTGAAATTGACCAACAGTTACTGACTAACAGCCAACAGCCTTTATCTAATCTGGTGCTAATGGGTGAAGGCGAACCGATGGATAATCTGGATAATGTGCTGCGGGCGTTGGAGATCCTGACTTCGGCTTACGGCTGTGCGTGGTCGCCTAAACGAATCACCGTTTCTACGGTCGGTATTCCGGCTATGAAGCGTTTCCTGGACGAGAGCGACTGTCATCTTGCCGTGTCTATGCACAATCCGTTCCCTGCCGAACGCGCACAGATAATGCCCGCAGAGAAACTATATTCTATCACGGATGTGGTGTCCCTGCTCAAGCAGTACGAGTGGTCTCATCAACGCCGCGTCAGTTTCGAATATATCTGTTGGAACGGCCAAAACACCTCACCTCGTCACGCTAAGGAACTGCTTCGTTTGCTCAAAGGCCTTAACTGTCGCATCAATCTCATTCGCTTTCACGAAGGAGTGGAAAAAGTCGAAAGTCAAAAGTCGAAGGTCGAAAGCCGTTTTGTCTCATCCGATGAGAAACAAATGGAGTGTTTTAGGGACTATCTAACCGAGCACGGTCTCACCACCACTATTCGCCGTTCACGCGGCGAAGACATCCTTGCCGCCTGTGGTATGCTGGTCAATTCGCTCGCTTAGAGCATCTTGCTCAGTTGCTCGTAGTATTTGGGCGAAACGGGAACGGGCTTGCTGTTAGGCACATCCATTTCCGCTTGAATGAATCCTTCTTTGTCGCGTCGGAGCACGGTCACGTGTCTCGGATTAACGAAATATGAGCGTTGACAACGGATGATACCGTGTTTCTCCATCAGTTCTTCGATTCCCCGCATAGACTGCCGCAACGAGTACTCTTTTTGCTTTGAACCCTCCATATAACGAATGGTGATATAGTTCTCCTTGGCTTCCACATAGAGAATCACATCGTGTGCAATGACCAGTTTGAGTCGTCCTGTCGTATCTGCAAAGCGCACCAGGTCTTCTTCGGCGGCCTCCACTTCGTCCGGACGTACCAACGCTATCAGCAAGGCAAATACGATATACGGGTAGGGCAGAATAGCAAAAACCAGCTTCAGGCACTGTCCCAAAGCAGGGAAATAACCGTAAGTGCCGTATATCAGCGCCATATACAATGCCGCAAAGCACGAGAAGACAGCCACTTCGGCAAAAGACCATAGCGCATACTGCCACCAGCTCAGTCGTATCTTATCCCTCAGTACCGTCATTGGAATACGCGAGGCAATAAGGATAGCCACCAGTATCGAGGAAAGCATCAATGCATTGAACACTGTCATCTCGTGTCCGGCATCCAGGAAGCGGATTATCCATTGACTCCGGTAGATCAGCACAAAGCCCAAGAAGAACACTGGCGTACCTGCTATATGCAGCAACATCGTCGAAACCGACTGAATGGAAGAAGGAATTTTAGTCATAATTTAGTCTCTTTTTATGGTGTGACGAAATTGGAATTAGCCGAATTTCGTCCCTATATTTGCATTTTAGTCACTAAATGACCCGTTTTCGTCACAATTTTTCGTCACTAATCACTTTTTGTTGCATGTCTCGCCAAATAGCAGTAATTTTGCACCGTCAAACGTGAAAAGACGTTGATCCAAACTTTGTTAAATCGTTAAAACTGATTTATATGAAAACCGTAAAACGAATTGGTATGGACCTTTTGGTCGCATTATATTGCTTACAATTACCGGCTATTATAGCTTATTTGGTAATAAATCTCTAATCACTAAACATTAAACTTTAAACATTTAAAATTTACTGTTATGGACAAGACAATGATCATCGAACCTGAGAGCGGCTTGCAGTTTGATTGGACTGCCATCTCTCTTAATCCGTCCGGAACTCATGTTCCTCAAATGGATTTGGTAGCCTACAAGGCACTATATACTAATAGGATCGCGCAAGCTCGTGCGCAAGGCTATGAGCCGGTGCTGGTCAGCCTGCCTATTATGGACGAAAACCGCTATTTCGCCTTTATCACCAGAGGTATGAGCATACAGCAACGCAAAAACATCCTCTATTGGTTGGGCGGTAATACGGAGCGTCTGCGCAATATACACGCGTTGTATAACCTCGCTCTGTTCCGCTTGGCGTCGCTGCAATGTATCCATATCATCGACATCACCAGTCCTATGTTGGCTTGCTCCGACTTTGACGAGCTGCTCGAGGCTGATGGCGTCACGCTGTCTGCAGCCGGACAAGCCGTGGTGAATGCCGAATTCAGCAAAGTGCAAGCACACGAGGCGGCTTAAGCCTCGTGCCTTGCTTATGTTTTAGCGTCTGCGTTGCGCTGCTTTAGCCTGCTCGCGAGCCATCTTCTGCTGCTCGCGCTGCATAGCTTCCAGACGAGCCATGAAGCCGGACTTGGGTTTGCCGGCTTTCTTCTTTTTATTCTCCTCCATCTCGGCTAACATCTTCTTGTCGTCCAGCGTCCAGCGGAAGATCATCGTCTGCAGGATAGTGATGAACAGCGAAACGAGGTAGTAGTAACTCAAACCGGCTGCGTAGTCATTGAAGATGAAGAGGAACATGAGTGGCATCGCATACATCATGTACTTCATGAACTTCATGTTCGGGTCCGTAGCCTGCGACTGCATCGTGATATAGGTGTAGCCTATGTTACAGATCGTCATCAGGAGGCAGAACAGCGACAGGTGGTCACCTAACAGCGGGATGTTGACGCTCCAATGGAAGACTGCATCGTATGTCGAGAGGTCCGGTGCCCACCATAGCGACTTGCCACGAAGCTCGATAGCGGTCGGCAGGAACCAGAACATAGCCATCAGCACAGGGAACTGGAACAGCATAGGCAGACAGCCGGACATCGGACTGACACCTGCCTGCTGGTACAACTGCATCGTCGCCTGCTGGCGTTCCTGCATCTTCTCGGCCGGATATTTGGCATTGATCTCATCGATCTGCGGCTTCAACGCCCGCATCTTAGCACTCGACTTATAGCTGACGAACACGAAGGGTAGGATGATGAGCTTGATGACAATGGTCATCAGCAGAATGACGATACCTATATGCAGTCCCCAACTGGTGAATAGGTCGAACATCGGAATGACGAGATAGACATTGATCCAGCTCACTATCTTCCATCCGAGCGGTACCAGTTTGTTCAAGTGCAGCCGCTCGTCCTTTGCTACATCGTCGTCATAGGCCTTGAGTGTGTGGTAGTGGTTCGGACCCAAGTACCAGCGGAAGCCGGTCGGCGTCTTGCCCGTTAGGTCAAACGGTACGGACGTGTGCGTAGCGTACTCCTTGATGTAACCCGAGTGCTTGCTTTGCGGCGTCGAGGCGAACTGCGAGGACGAGAATGCATCGTCAGCAATGAGCACCGTAGAGAAGAACTGGTCTTTGTAGCCTATCCATTTGACACGCGCGGACTCTTTGGCGCTGTCGTCTTTGCTCTCGCTCAACTTCTCCATATCGCCGCCCACAAGCATGTACTGCAACTGTGCATAGCGCTCCTCGAACTTGCGTCCCTGTTCCTGCTGCGGAATGAGTTGACGCCACTGCAGTTCAAGCGAATTGACATTCTGCGCCAACTCGGTCTGCATGTTATGCGGCTCCATCGAGAGGTGAATCATGTAGTTGTCCGACAACTCATAGACAAAGTCTATCCATGCATCCTCGGAGGCCGTAGGCAGACGTAGCACCGCTTTGTCCGGCTGTTCGGAGGGAAGAGGCGTGAAATACAGGTTCGAAGTCTGCAGAATACGGTTGTTGGCTGTGATGAGCGTGAGTGCAAACGCCGACTCATCGCCCCGGAACAGGCACAGCGGGTTAAGGCTGTCTCCCGAAGCGTGGTATTCCAACAGTTCTGCTTGCTCAATCCGTCCGCCCAGCGTAGAGAGTGTGACACGCAGATGCTCGTTCGTCAAGGTGACGAACTGCTCCTCGCCTTGTGCCGCCCGGGCAAACGTGCCGTAAGCAGCCTGCAGACGTTCCTGCTGTTGCTCGTGCGATACAGTCTGAACGGCTTGCTCCAAAGCCTCTCCGGCTACCAACTGCAGTGAATCGCTCAGGCGTTGCGCCTCACGCTCCGCCATGCGAACGAGGTTAATCGAATCCTGTACACGTTGCCGCTCCGCCAACTCTTCTTTGGACGGACGGTTTAGCATCGTGAACCCGACAATAATTGCGGCTATCAATAGAAAGCCGATCCAAGTGTTTTTATCCATTTATCTTCTTTTAAATTATATCAAAAGCTACGTCCATCATGTTGGTGAACGAGTTCTGGCGTTGTTCGGCGGTAGTAGCCTCGCCTGTCAGTATATGGTCACTGACGGTACATATGACGAGTGCTTTCTTGCCTGCACGAGCAGCGTTCAGGTACAGTGCCGGCGCTTCCATCTCGTCAGCTAACACGCCCATCTTCGTCCAGTTGGCCTTACGCGGGTCCTCGCTGTAGAAGACGTCTGCCGAATAGACATTTCCGATGTGGTGACGGTAACCGAATTTCTCACAAGCCTCCACGGCTTTGCGGGCCAGATAGAAGTCTGCGATAGGTGCGAAGTTACCTTGCAGGTCAAACTGGTCGGCATAGTTACTCTCGGTGCAGCTGCCTAAAGCAATCACGATGTCACCTAACTGAACATAGTGCTGACGAGCGCCGCAAGAACCGACGCGGATGATGGTCTCTACATCGTAGAAGTTGAACAGCTCGTAGGTATAGATACCGATGGACGGAATACCCATTCCGTGACCCATTACGGTTACTTCTTTACCTTTGTAAGTGCCGGTGAACGCGAACATATTGCGTACCTGGTTTACCAGACGGGCATTCTCCAGATAGCGTTCTGCCATCAGTTTAGCACGCAGCGGATCACCCGCCATAATAACTGTTTTTGCAATTTCGCCGTACTGCGCTCCATTGTGCGGAGTCGGACAATTTCCTTTTGCCATAATTGTGTTTTTTTGAGGTTAATACTATATTTTTTCTTTAAACTTTCAACTTTAAACTTTCAACTTACCCGTTATATTTGTACCACTCGATCGCTCGTTGCAGGTCTTCGGGAGTGTCGATACCAATGGTAGGTATCTCGGTGACGCCAATGCGGATACGGTATCCGTTCTCGAGCCAACGCAGTTGTTCCAGTCGTTCTGCTATCTCGAGGGGTGACTGCTCTAATTGCGTTATCTGTGCCAACACATCGGCACGGAAGGCATAAATACCGATATGCCGGTAATACTTGCCGTCGGAAGCAGCAATCACCTTTCGGCTGAACATCTTTGCCTCTCCGCTCACGCGGTCCCAGTCCACTTTGGGTGAGTTCACATTCTCGATGTCTGCGCGGCTATCCGCATCGGTGAACGGCCTGACGAGCGTGGCTATCTCCGTGTCCGGCCGGTCAAAGCAAGCCATCAGCGTTTCTATCTGTTCCGGCTGAATGAACGGCTCGTCGCCTTGTATGTTGATCACCACGGTGTCGGTGTCGTTTTGTTCCCGCCAGATTGGTGTGGTGATGGCTTGGTAGGCCTTGAGGCAACGGTCCGTTCCGCATTTATGGTCAGGCCGTGTCATTACCACTTTGCCACCGAAAGCCTCTACCGCATCGTAAATCCGTTCGTCGTCGGTAGCTACCACCACGGTGTCCAACGCTTTCGCCGCCTGTTCATACACACGCCGAACGACGGTCTTGCCGCAGATGTCCGCCAAGGGCTTACCAGGGAAGCGGGTCGAACCGTAACGGGAAGGTATAATGCCTATAAATTTCATTTCAGTTTTCAATTTTCAATTTTCAATTCGTTGCGCTCGATTTTCGAGAGCAGTGTGATTGCTCCTGCAATCGTCTTGACGTTGGCTATGCTCACACAGCGTCGTCCGGTTTTGTACCCTTTCTTGTCTCTCTCTTCGTATAGCAGGCATCGTTCGGGTCGTGAAGCGGCGTACTGCACGATGTTGCCGAAGGCCTCCGACTGCCAATATGCATCGCGGTGCTGCACTAAGAACAGCGTCATCTTTTCACCTTTAAGCAATATCTTCTCGATGCCCAATCGGCAGCAGAGCCAACGCAGTTGGACTACCGACAGCAGTTCGTCAGCTGGTTCGGGCAGCACACCGAACCGGTCGATGAGGCGTTTGCGGAAATCGAGTAGCTGTTGTTCCGAACGCAGACTGTCCAACTCGCGATAGAGCGTTATTCGTTCGCTGATGTTCTCGATATAGTCGGTGGGGAAACAGACGGGCAGGTCCGTCTCCAACTGACAGTCCGCACACCAGAGGTGGGCATCATTGTCCATTGTCCATTTTCCATTGTCCATTTCCGCGAAGCCTTCTTCTTCGCGGAGCTCCTCCACAGCCTCGTTCAGGATGCGCTGATAAGTCTCGTAGCCGAGATCGGCAATGAATCCGGACTGCTCACTGCCCAGCATGTTGCCTGCTCCGCGAATATCGAGGTCCTGCATGGCGAGACTGAAACCCGCACCCAATTCGGCAAATGTGCTCAGTGCCTCCAAGCGGCGTCGCGCCTCTTCGGTCAGTAGCTCCTTGTCGGGTGCGATGAGGTAACAGTAAGCCTTGCGGTTACTTCGTCCCACGCGTCCGCGCAACTGGTGCAAGTCCGCCAAACCGTACTTGTCCGCCGAGAAGATAAGAATCGTGTTCACATTCGGTATATCGACGCCGGATTCGATGATAGTGGTCGAGAGCAGGATGTCGTAGTCATAATTGATGAAGGCCTCGAGCCGCTCTTCCATCTCGTTGGCAGGCAGCTGTCCGTGGGCCACTACGATGCGTGCTTCGGGACAGAGACGCTGAATCCGCCGCTCGATACGAGGCAGCATCTCGATGCGGTTGTTGACGATGAACACCTGTCCGTTGCGGCCCAACTCCTGTTCGATAGCGTCCTTGATGATATCTTCGTCGTCGATAGTGATCAGTTCGGTCTGTACGGGATAGCGGTTCTGGGGCGGGGTAGTCATGATGCTCAGGTCACGGGCACCGAGCAGCGAGAACTGCAAGGTGCGAGGGATAGGCGTGGCAGTCAGCGTCAGGACATCGACGTTGGTCCGCAGCGATTTGAGTTTCTCTTTGGCTGCTACGCCGAACTTCTGCTCCTCGTCGATGATGAGCAAGCCCAAGTCGTGCCAATGCACACTCTTGCCTATCAGTTTGTGCGTACCGATGAGTATATCTATCTTGCCGGCTTGCAGGTCGGCTAACAGTTCTTTGGTCTCTTTGGACGACTTGAGCCGGCTGAGGTATTCGATGCGCACCGGCAGGTTCTTCATCCGTTCGGTGAAGGTGTTGTAGTGCTGGAGTGCAAGGACAGTCGTCGGCACGAGCACCGCCACCTGTTTGCCGTCGGTAGCTGCTTTGAAGGCGGCCCGCATAGCTACTTCGGTCTTGCCGAATCCCACATCGCCGCAGACGAGCCTGTCCATCGGCATCGGACTCTCCATGTCGTGCTTCACATCGGCTGTCGCTTTGGCCTGGTCGGGCGTGTCTTCGTAGAGGAACGAAGCCTCCAACTCGTGTTGCATGTATCCGTCGGGCGAATAGGCGAAACCTTGCTGTTGCTTGCGGGTGGCGTACAGACGAATCAGGTCACGCGCTATGTCTTTCACCTTATCCTTGGTCCGCTCTTTGAGTCGTTCCCAGGCACCCGAACCGAGTCGTGCTATCGTCGGTTCCGAGCCTTCACGGCCTTTGTACTTGCTGATGCGGTGAAGGTTATGAATTGATACGAACACGTTCGCTCCGTCGCGGTAGTTCAACTTGATCATCTCTTGCGGCTTGCCGTTCACGGGGGTCGTCACGAGGCCTCCGAACTTGGCTATTCCGTGGTCTGAGTGCACGACATAATCGCCTATCTGCAACTGATTGATCTCGCGTAGGGTAATGATGGCTTTACCTCGACGGGCGTTCTCGCTCGTCATAGCCACACGGTGATACCGCTCAAAGATCTGATGGTCGGTGTAGCAACACACCTTCAGCCCGTGGTCCACAAACCCTTCATGCAAAGTGGCGTTGATGGGAATAAATCTAATACCTGTAGCGTTAGCGTCCTGTAGGCTCGCAGAGCCGTCCTCTAAACTCTCAAAGATCGCTTTCAGGCGATCCAACTGCTTCTGCTGTTCGGCGAGTATATAGACTTTGTACCCTTGGTCGATATGTTTCTTCAGGTCGTCAGTCAGTATGTCGAACTGCTTATGGAAGATCGGTTGCGGTACGATGTCGAATGCTATCTTCGCGTGCTCGGCAAAAGTACTCTTGTCTGCTATCTCGATGGTCCTTCGATCTTCTATCTTCCCTGGTTCTCCTATGGCTCCTATGGCTCCTATGGCATCTAGTTTAAACCGCACCACGCTCCAGTCGTTGCTCACCCACACAAAATCCTCGTCCAGGTAATTCACAATGGTTTGTCCTACAGGCGTAGCCGGTCCTACAGCGTTAGCGGTCCTATAGTCGCTCTGAGACGGTCCTACTATATCAGCAGAGTTTATTCTGCTATGAGATAGCTGGTCCTCGATGTCGAACTCGCGAATGGAGTCTATCTCGTCGCCGAAGAAGTCGAGGCGGTAGGGATTATCGTGACTGTAACTGTAAATATCGACGATGCTACCTCGTACGGCGTACTGCCCGGGCTGGAACACAAAGTCCACTCGCTCGAAGCCCAATTCCAATAACTGCTGACTGAGATCCGACTGCTGTATCTCCTGTCCGACTGACAACTGAAAACTGATGGCGGACAACTGTTCTTTCGCCGGCACACTCTCTGCCAACGCCTCCGGATAGGTGACAACAATCATTCTATCATTAGGCAGTTTGGCTGCATCATTGAGCGAAGCGCTCATTGTGGCACGAGTGAGTGCCGAAAGCGTCTCCGTCCGTTGTATCATCGCCGCCTCATCCACTGTCCTCCGCCTTTTGCTGCTTGGAAAGAAGAACACCTTTGTCCCATGTCCATTTTCCATTTTCCATTGTCCATTGTCCAATGACCTTAGGTCTCCGTACATGTACTCCGCCGACTCGGCATTGTCCATCACTATAAATTGCGATCGCGCCAGCGCGTGCAGAGCGAGCGCGCGTGCAGACGCACGCAAACCACTCAAAAGGATATGTCTATCCCCTCCTTTCGATAATCGCTGATCCAAAGCCTTCAGCTCGGGATGATGCGAGAATAGTATTTCTAATTCGTCAATACTCAGTTTTTCTTCCTTTACGTGCAAATTAGCGTGCAAAGGTACTACAAATATTTGGAATATACAAGGATTTGACGATAAAAATCAAATTTATTTGTATTTTTAGTGGAAAATCGTTGTTATTCGCACAACTATGCGAACGTAGCTTTGGGGGAATTTGCTTTCTTCCTTATTGCGGGCTTGCGGTATAGTAGGCGGTGACCACTTGTCGCGCTGCGCTGTCCTCTGGAGAGGACGTGTTATCTTGTATCGTCCGCCGTTTTTCGTGTTTTAGGGTCCCCGCCCGATACAAGATAAATGCGGGTGTAGTCCATGCGGAGTGTTCGCTCTTTGTCGGCGGATTATATCCGCCATATTGGGTTGTTACCTGCGGTGCTTTTCTATTTTGTCTATTAGTAGGGGATGTCATCCCCTTTCTGCTATGTTCATTTTGCCGGATATTATCCGGTTTCCTTCGTCCGTTAGCCCGGCATCCCATGCCGTGTCACATCCTGCTGTGCACTCCTCGGCGCTACCCCACCGAGTATCTTTCTTCCTTTCCGCGGGATTGAATCCCGCTTGTCTTCGTCTATTACGTCCAAATTGTATTTGGACATTTTTTTGTCCTGTGCTCGCTCTTTCCGAGAGCGAGTCCCCTGTGCCTCCGGTCTAACTCGCGGGGCTCTTTCCCCGCGCCTACATCCCCGCGCCCTACATCTGCCGGTTCAGTGCTCGCAGATGTCCCTGCGAGCCTCCGCCCCCGAAAATTGCATTTTTTGCATTTTTCTTACATTTTTGTGTCCCAAAATTTGCATATCTCAAAATTTTTTTGTATCTTTGCACTCGATTTCAAACCTACCCGCATAAACACCCCAAAGCCCGTAGCCAGAAATCCACCTAATTGGCTAACATCCCGCTTAACCGCACCAAGCCACCCCGCTAAACCACCACAGGACCCCTCAAAAGGCCCGGCTAACACTAAAATAAAGGTAAAATAAGGGTAAAACAAGGGTCGTCTCGTGGTCATCCTAGACTTTACCCCTAATAACAACCTGTAAACGACTTATAATCAACCACTTACAACGATGTCAAAATTTTTGAGAACACAAATTATGGACGCTTTTAGCCACACTGTGGCCATTTTCGTACCTCATCCGTCCGGTTCCGCACCTCATGCCAAAGGTGTACGCTATTTCTATATCTCCACCCCCGGTATCGAAGCCCTCTGGGGAGCCTTTGATGCCGTCAAAAAAGGCCAACAACGCAAAAAGCGCATCGTGGTCCGTCCTTCCCGCCGTTACCCGGGCCTCCACGAACTCTACACCTACCATTTCCCCAAACAATGGTCCAAGGCCTGCCAAGCCAACCGCGAACTCATCAAAACGGCCCAACGCCTTGCTCACGCCATCGAAAAAGACCATTCTTACGCTGCTCTCGAGTGGCGGATTCGTCATATCCAACACCTCCTCAACCAAGTTCCCGGCCAAAAGTCTTATGCCCATTTCTATCCCTTTGTCTATGTCACCATCTATCAATCCCTCCGCGCCGCCTCCCAATCCACCCAACCCGCTGCCTCCCAAGTCGCCAAACAGGCCGCTTCCCTTAGTTCGTCCCCTGCTCCGAGTGTCAGCTCGGAGTATGTCTCCTTCGTCCCTATCACGTCTCGTCAATCTAAACATCATCATTCTACAATCTCCGATCTTCAATCTCCAATTAGGCCCCACCTCCTCCCTCTCCATCGACGACGACAAATTCCACAACACTACCGGATGTGCGGCTAAAAACGAAACCCGTGATGCTCCCGTTCATGATTCGGCGAAAAATCATGAATGAAGGGGTAATGTGTGCATTTTTGTATAAAAATACAAAATTATTTGCGTATGTCATTTTTTTTTCGTACCTTTGCACCCAAATTCGGGAAATAGGCAGAAGCCGAAAAAATATACGAGATATGAGAAAACAGATTCTATTGGTCCTGCTGGCAGGAATGAGTTTGGCAGGCTGGGCACAGAAACAGAATGAGACCTATCTGGCTTACATCAACGAATGGAAAGATGTGGCGATACAGAATCAGGCGGATTACGGTATTCCTGCGTCGATCATCATGGCGCAGGCGTTGCTCGAATCGGCTGCCGGGCAGAGTGAGTTGGCCCGAAAAGCGAACAACCACTTCGGCATCAAGTGTACGAGCGACTGGATGGGACCGTCGTATCATTATTCGGATAATAAGCGCAACGACTGTTTCCGCAAATACAAGAACGCTGCGGATTCGTACAAGGACCATGCGCTGTTCTTGCAGCGTTCGCGATATGCGCCGTGTTTCGAGATAGCGGTGGAGGACTATGAGGGTTGGGCGAACAAGCTGCGTGAGTGCGGTTATGCCACCGACAAACAGTATGCGCCCAAGCTGGTGAAGATAATCGAAGACTATCGTCTGGACCTGTTGGGCAAAGGCAAGCCCGTAGGCAAGTATGAGGGAGCAGATGGCACTCGTCAGGCTTCAGCTGCCGGCAAGCAGAATTCTGAAAGCAAAGGCGGGAAGAAAGCGACGGTGGTTCATCAGAAAGAGGCGATAGCGGTGATCAGTCATGACCCGGAGCCGGAGTATGTGGAACCTCCTACGGCTCGTGAGGAACGGAAGCGTTTCTTTGCGCTGCACACCCGTCAACGGCAGAACGGCTTGCGGTATGTGGTGGCGCGTGAGGAGGATACTTACGCGAACGTGGCGTTCCGTCTGAATGTGCGCGAGCGGGATTTGCGTGAGCACAATGATGCCTTGGGTATGGATATGAAAGCAGGGGACCGCATCTATCTGTCGGCGAAAAAGAAGAAAGGCTCGAATGTCTATACATGGTCGCATCCCGGACAGAGTCTATGGGAGTTGAGTCAGGACGAGGGCGTGACGATGGAGGCTATCCGGAAGTATAACGAACTGGATCCGTCGGTGCGCGTGTTCACCATTCGGCAGAAGATTTACCTGAAAAAAGTGAAAGAGAAATAGGTGAGTCTGGATGAGGCGGTAATAGGGTTCTTGCGGGAGAGCGGACTGGAACAGTCGGTTCTGGATGTGCAGGTGGAGGAGGCGTGGCCACGCGTGATGGGCGATATGGTCAACAGCCTCACACGGAGTGTGGAGGTGAAGAACGGCGTACTGATTGTGCGCGTCAGTTCGGCGGCGCTCAAAGCACAACTGTTTGAGAATCGGTTTGAGTTGGTGAGCAAACTGAATGAGGCTGTTGGCGCAAATGCGATTCGGGATTGCAGGATTTTAGGGTGATGTTTTATCCTCAGAGCATAGAGCAGAAGATCGACTTCACGGTGATACGTGAGGAGTTGGGGCGGCGATGTGCGTCGTCGTTGGGGCGTGAACGAGTGGAGGCGATGCAGATGGAGACGGACTACGAGACGGTGGCTCGTCTGTTGCTGTTGACGGACCAGATGCGTCTGGCAGAGGCGGATCCTATGCTCACTTTCCCTCGTGGGGACATACACGATATGCGCGAAGCTGTTGCCCGTATCCGCATCGAAGGACTGTTCTTGGACGAGGCCGAACTGGACGATCTGCGCAAGAGTCTGGCTTTTGCGGTGGAGTTAGAGGCGTTCTTCGCGGGGCTGGATGAACAGCGATACGGGTGTCTAAGGTCGTTAAGGTCATCAGGGTCATTGGGGACTTTAGGGGATCTGGTCAAAGCTATCGACGCTATCCTGGATCGATACGGCAAGTTGTCGGACCATGCATCGCCTGAGTTGGCACGGATACGCCGTGAGTTGGTGAATCTGCAGGGTAGTGTGGGGCGGACGTTGGCTTCTATCTTACGTCAGGCCAAAGCGGATGGCTTGGTGGACGCCGATGCGGCGCCGACGTTGCGTGAAGGACGGTTGGTTATTCCCGTTCCACCCGGGTACAAACGCAAGATAGGCGGCATCGTGCACGATGAGTCGGCAACAGGTAAGACTGTCTATATAGAGCCGCAACAGGTGGTGGATGCCAATAACCATATACGCGAATTGGAAGGTGCCGAACGCCGTGAACGGGTGCGTATTCTGCAAGCCGTGACGGATCGTTTGCGTCCGCAGACACCGCAGATTCTTGACAGTCAGCGTCTTTTGGCAGAAGTGGATTTTCTGCGTGCCAAGACATCGTTGGCCCGCACACTCAATGCCCTTCGTCCGGAACTGGTCAATGCACCTTTGTTGGACTGGGCGGAGGCGCGACATCCGGTCCTTTGGCTTCATTACCTGCCGCAGAACAAACCCGTGGTGCCGCTTTCTATCCGTCTGAGTGCGGACAAGAACCATGTGCTGGTGATCTCGGGGCCGAATGCCGGTGGTAAGTCGGTGTGCCTGAAGACGGTGGCGCTGTTGCAGTACATGCTTCAATGCGGACTGTTGGTGCCGGTGGCGGAGCAGAGCAGGGCAGGACTGTTCGACAAACTGATGATAGACATAGGCGACGAGCAGTCGATACAGGACGAGTTATCCACTTATTCGTCACACCTTAAAAATATGCGCGTGTTCGTGCGCGAGGCGGACCAGCGGACGCTGGTGCTTATCGACGAGATGGGTACAGGCACGGAACCGTTGTTAGGCGGTGCGTTGGCGGAGGCGATCTTGCGCGAACTGGTCCGCAAGCAGGTCTTTGGGGTGATCACTACCCATTATACCAACCTCAAACATTTTGCAGAACAAACGGAAGGTGTGGTGAACGGCGCTATGCTGTACGACCGAGGGGCGATGAAACCGCTGTTCCAGTTGTCGATAGGTCAAGCCGGCAGTTCGTTTGCTATCGAGATAGCCCGTCAGACGGGACTCGGCGAGACGATCATTCAGTATGCGACGGAGTTAGTGGGCATGGAGCATATCGACTATGACAAACAGCTGCAGGACATAGCCCGCGACAAGCGGTACTGGGAGAACAAACGGCAGTCGATACGCCTCAAGGAGAAAGAGTTGGACGCGCGTATTGCGCAATACGACGAGCAGATGAAGGGCATCAAGGCCAAGAAGAAAGAGGTGCTGGAGGAGGCTCGTCAGCAGGCGGAGGAACTGTTGCAGCAGTCGAATGCGACTATCGAGCGAACTATCCGTGAGATCAAAGAGGCTAAGGCCGACAAGGAACGGACGAAGGCGGCGCGCAAACGGGTGGAGAATTTGAAAGAGAAAGTTGCTGCTCCGAAGAACCCGAAATCTCGGACTACTCCTGTCACTCCGACTGTTCCTAAGGTCCTTAAGGACTTTAAAGACCTTAGGGTTCTTAAGGGTGAAAAGATAGGCGGTGAAGCCGGAAAGTCTGCTAAATCCGCCAAGTCCGGGATCAATGCTTCTATCGCACATCGTCGCACGCTCACTTTTGAGCGGACTTTGGATATACGCGGGTTGCGTATTGACGAGGCCACGGAACGGCTCATTGCGTATATGGACGATGCGCTGATGGTGGGTGCAGGCGAAGTGACTATCCTGCATGGTACGGGAACGGGTGCGCTCAAACAGCTGACGCGCGACTACCTGAACGACCTGAACAGGCAACGCCGCAAACGGGGACAGGTGCCGTTGGACTTCGGTGACGGAGACGTGAATCACGGAGGAGCCGGATTAACTGTTGTACAGTTATAATGGACAATGGAAAATGACAATGGAAAATTAAAAAATATATGAAGAGACTTTTACTTTTTTTTGTATTGCTGTTTCCGCTGATGGTTTGGGCGGGAGAGCCGGGATTCGGTGCTCGGCCTTACGCGCTCTCGGTGCTCGGCGAGTACAGTTACAACACCGTTTGGGGGCATCACGGCAACCTCGATGTGCAGGCACTGTTGCCCTTTAATCCGCATTTCGAGATGGAGGCCAAGCTGCAACTGTCCACCGCCAATGTCTATACGGGCGTGGTGCAGTTCCGGCCTAAGTTCGAACTGCCTGTGGGCGAGATGTTCATCGAGACGAATGTTTATTACAAAGCCTTGGCCCGCAACCGGATCAGCGACATCACCGCCGGTTTGGGAGTGGGGTACAGAATGGACTATGTGTCGGTGACGCTGGGTGTTTTCGCACGCGTAATGGACGACTGGGACCGCGACTGGCACACGAACGATACGTATGTAGTGGAGCCGTTTAACCTGCTCTACCGCCTCGAAGTGTTCTGCCGTCCGCAGAGCAACCCGTGGAACTTGTCGTTCCTGTTCAGCAATGTGGACGACTTCCAAATGGAGCGTATGTGGCAGCCGCTGTTCGGTATCAACGGCTGGTGCGATGTGGCTGACCATTGGAGGCTGATCTTCGGCGTACAATGTAAACCGACGGGTATGTTCCACCTCGACGCTACTTTCTACGGAGCAACGGCTCGGTTCGGATTCAGTTATCGATTCTAAAGAAAGGAGACAAAATGAAAAAATCATTCCTTTATATAGCCCTGTTGCTGATGTTCACAGCTTGCGGCAACAATGAAGACACGACTTTGGACATGGCGGGTATGTTCTCGCCCAATGGTCCGACTATCACGACGCGTTTTGCGCAATCGATGCACTACAACGATTCGGTAGGCGAGATACACTTGGATATGGGTGCGGACGACTACACTGTCTATGCGTGCACGGACAGTCATATCACACGCAAGAGTCACCGCAATCTTGATTATTTTATGCACACCTACGAGGATGCTCAGGGACCCAAACTGGCTCTGCATTTCGGTGACCTGATCGATGCGCAGAAGAACTTTCCTTGCGCCGATAGTGTGCTGCGAATAGGCGGCCGTGCCAAAGAGGACACGCTCTTCCTGTCTGTCGGCAACCACGATGTCTATTTCAAACAATGGGAGATCTACCGCTCGTATTTCAAGACATCCGTCTATTGGTTCGACACCCGTAACGGAGACAAACCGCTGGACTTGTTCATCTGTCTCGATACTTCGGAAGGCACGTTGGGTCCGGACCAGATGAACTGGTTGCGCGATGTACTGGCCAACAAGTCGCAGGAAGGCTACCGGCGTATCATCGTGTTCACCCACACGCATGTCTGGAAGTTAGACGGTTCGCAGGGCCACACCTCCAATTATGCAACCGAAGAGACGTACGAACTCTGTTCGCTGCTGTCCAAGTACGGCGTGGAGTTCATGTGGAGCGGACACCAGCACAGTCGGCAGTCCGTCATCTTCAAGGGCGTTAACTTCCTTGTTCTGGACTCGACCAAGGACTCCGAACCCGGTACGGCTTATGCCACGATCGACATGGGTGAGCATGTGATCTTCCATTATCACGACTACCCCAAGGAATAAATTAAAAGCGCCTCGTTGTGAGGCGCTTTTGGTTTAGAATACACAGCCTTTGAAGGCGTTTTTCTCGACACCGACTCGACCGGAGAAGACAGGCACATAGAGGTTCTTGCAACCGTAGAAGGCCTCTTTGCCGATGAGCCGCAGGGCTTCGTTCCATTCGACAGTCTTGAGGTTGGTGCAACCGTAGAAGGCTCGGTCGCCTATCTCTTTGACGCCTTCGGGTAGGGTAATGGAGCGGAAGCGCTGGCAGTTACGGAAAGCCTCATTGCCGATTCGTGTCACGCCTGCAGGCAGGACGATCCCGTCCAGCGCCGTACAACCGTCAAACAGTCCGTCTTTGATCTCTGTCAGTCCGGCTGGCAGCGTAATCGTCTTGATGCGCGCGCAGCCTGCAAAAGCGCGGACGCCTATCGAGTCGAGCGACTTCGGCAGTTCGACAGCCGCTAACTTGGCACATCCGTCGAAAGCACCGTCACCTATGCGTTTGAGACTCTTGGGCAGGTCCGCCGACTTGAGCAGTACGCAACCGAAGAAAGCCCGGTCGCCTATCTCAAGCGCACTATCCGGAATGACGACAGAGGTGAGAGCCGCACAACCGCTGAAAGCTTCAAACGGCACCTCTTTCATGTTCTCCGGCATGATGAAGGTCTTCAAAGTCTTGTTGCCCGCAAATGCACCTTCCGCTATCAGACGGAGCGGTTCTTTGCCCTTGTAAACGAACTTGGAAGTGATCTCATTGTTGGTGGCCAACAGACATCCGTCCACTACCACCGCACCTTTCTTCCAGTTGGCCTTGTCCTTGAGCAGGCCCGAACCCTCAAAAGCGTTTCGTCCGATGCGTTCCACCGAAGCGGGAATAGTGATTTTCTTCAAACCTTTGCAACCCTTGAACGCTTTCTCGCCGATAGCCACCACGCGGTATTTGTCCCCCTTGGCGTTGATCTCCTCGGGGATGACAATGTTGCCGCTGGCCTTGGGCGTAGGCGCAACTACTGCCGTTAAATGGTCCTCATCGACCACATAATGAATGTTCTTAAATTCCACCTCGCCGGCAAAGACAAGGCTGCTAACGAAGACGACGACCGGTAATATCATATACCGTCTCGCCACATTGTAGATACATTTGTCCATTTTCTATATATTTTCTTATTGATTGCTGATTGCTGAATGATTGCTCGATCCCCGTCGGAAAATCGATACCGAGGAGGTAGAGGATGGCGTTTTCGATGAGCCGTTTGCCTTGTTCTGTCAGTTCGGCCGTTGAGTACTCGGAAACGCCGATCATAATCATTTTTTGCGGCAGAACGGTGCCGTTGCAGTTGGTTCCTGCCGGCAGTTCGGCTACGGTGCTTGCCCCCGGCATGGATACAGGCGAAGCCAGCGTCTCTACACCTGCGGTGTTAGTCCATTCGCTGATGGCCGTAACGGCATTGGTGTTGCAGGTGTTGAACAGCGCTAACTCGTTGTCTGTCAGTGTCAGTCTGTGGAAAACAGGGTGCTCCGGATGACTTACGCTGATGCTCAGATCCTGTGTGTTGACAGCCGTCCCCCAACCCCATACACTGGGTTTGAGTAGGAAGGGTTTGAGCAACAGCATCGGTTTGTTGTAGCCCTTGAGCGGTGTGAATCCCGCTACGGAAGACGAAGGCTTGCTACCCAATACGATCGCTTCGTAACTGCTGTAATCAACCGATGGGTCGGTAGCGTCTGTCTCTACGATCCACAGCGAGTCGTTGGCTTTCAGCCAGGTCAGCAGCGGTTTGTCTTCCGCCGAGCCAACGATGGTGACAAAAGCCACCGAATGGGTGCCTTCGGGTTGGGGTTCCGGTTGCGGTTCGGGATCCGGATCATGATGATCCCCGTCCGTCTCGTAGCAGCCTAAGTCGGGTGCCGTACCGTTGTACGCCAGCCCCACGTTCACGCCTGCATCGATCAGCGCCGAACCCGACACCAAGCGCAGACACGAACCGTCGGCCAAATCGCCGTTGGCTTGACGAGGACCCAACACCTGCGTCGTGTCCAGCGAACGGAAGTCCGACTTGGACACGGAGAAGTTCGGCGACCAGCTGTTGTGGTCGTCCGCAGCTACCGTTTTGGACTTGTAGCTGTCGGTGTTCTTCGATTTGAAACTGATGCAGTTATGGAAGGTCACCGTGCCGTACTTGGTGGTAAAACCGTAGTTGGTGTAGTTGTCGTACGCCGTACAGTTATAGATGAGCATCGTTCCGTCGTTGTTGTTCTGGTCGAAACCGCGGGCGTAGTTGCCGATAGCCAGACAATGGTGAATGAGCAGTTGGTGGTTGGTGTAGCCGCCGCCCATCTTGAAACCGTTGCCGTTGCCCTGACAAGGGTACTTGTCGAGACTGATGGTCACATTGTTGCCGTACCGGTCCGTGATGGTGGTGCCCACTTTGCTGTCGAACCATGCCTTGTCCGTCGTCACACGCGGGTTATTGCGCATGTCGTAATAGGGAGCACCGTTCTGATAGCATACGCAGTTCTCTATCACCGACTGACTGGTGCTCACGCGCTGGAAGAAATCCCATCCGTCGTCGCTGTTGTTCCAGGCCCTGCAACCGATATAGTGGTTGCCTGCGCCGGTGAACTGCTTGTCCGCAAAACCGTCCGCGTTACCGCCGAAGTTAGCTGTATTACCGCTCATGGTCTGGTAGTCGAAATTGTCGTGACTGTCCACATTCAAAATGATGTTGTTGCCGCCTTTCTTCATCTGGCAGCCCGTGTCCGCCGAACCGTATATGTCGAGCCGCTCGAAGAGGCAGTAACTGCCTTCGCAATAGAGATTGTTTTTGCCCGACCAGGCTATCGACAGATCCTTGATATGGATGTACAGCGCGTCGGCGTGAATGGTCAAACCGCGTGTCCCGTAGGCCACCTTGTGAAAGTCCAGAATCGCTTTCTCGCCAGGGTAACCGGAAATGACGATGCGCTTGGTTGCCGAACCCTGTTTGTTGACGCTGAATTTATCACTGAACTCGTATGTCCCGCCTAACAGATACAAGGTGTCACCGCCGTTCTTGAGCAGTTTGACTCCTGCGGAGAATGAGGTGGGCGAACCGTACGCCAAACCGTTGCCGGAACCTTTGGGTGAGGCAAAATAGGTGGTGGCGCAGATTACTGACAACTGAAGGCTGACAGCCAAAACAAACAATGTGAGTAAGAGTCGTTTCATATCAAAAAATGGAGTTTTAATCGAAGTATAGTGTATAAAATGATCATTTTGCCTCGTCTGGTGGCGTTGCAGCTACGCTCTTTGAGCACCGCAAAGACCTTTTGTTCCGCTTCGGGATGCTTGTTCGAAGTGGTGCTCTGCGGGTTGAGCGTATAGAGGTATCCGGCATAGTCAATCTTCCGGCAACGCAAGTTGCGCAGCCATAAATCAACGGACCAAATCACATCCTCGTAGATCATCCCTTCTTCAAAGCGCAGGCCCTCGATCGCCTCTCTGCGATACAGACGCATACACGGCGAGGTGAACTGATACCGATGCCACGGAGTCTTCCCATTCGCCATTAACCTTTCACCTTTCACCTTTAACCTTTCACCTTTCACCTTTATCCTCATGTACCCGCTCTGCACATAGTCCGCGTCTCGGATGGCAGCCCAATGCCGTTCCAGCCAGTCGGGTTCGAGCTTGTCGTCTGCGTCCACGAAAGCTATGAACTCACCTTGCGCCGCTTGCAGTCCCCTGTTTCTGGCTGCCGACTGTCCCGCATGCTCCTGACGGATAACCCGTACCTCGTACCCCGTACCCTGTAACCCGTAACCCGTAACCTCTGTCTCGCTTCCGTCATCCACCACAATGATCTCCACCGTTTGCGCACCGGAACGCTGAAGGCGCTCAGCGGACTGGTGAATGCTCTCCAAACAACCATCCAAATATGCTTCTGCATTGTATGTCGGAACGATAATACTGATCATTTATGCACATTTTGCGCACAAAATTACACTTTTTTTTGCACATATCAAAATATTTTTGTAATTTTGCACGATTTTTTGAATGTAAGACACAAAAATCGCAAATTATTACACAAAAATGCTGAAAGATAACATCCAATCCTTGCTTGCGCAAGTGAGCGAATTGTCGGCTGCCAATGCCGAAGAAGTGGAAGCGTTGCGCATCAAGTACCTCAGTAAGAAAGGTGAGATCACGGCGCTCTTCAATGAGTTCCGCAATGTGCCCAATGAGCAGAAACGCGAGATAGGCCAGTTGCTCAACCAGCTTCGTCAGCAGACGGAATCCCGTATCAATGAGCTGCGGGAGAAAGTGGAGAGCCAGAAGTCGAAAGTTGAAAGCAAGCTGGACCTCACGCGTACGCCCGATCCTATTTCGTTGGGTACGCGTCATCCTTTGTCGCTCGTGCGCGAGGAGATAATTGATATATTCTCCCGTATCGGTTTCACGGTGGCGGAAGGACCCGAAGTGGAGGACGACAAACATGTGTACGGAATGCTCAATTTTGCGCCGGAGCACCCTGCCCGCGATATGCAGGATACTTTCTTCATCGAGAAAGAGATCGGTGTGCAGAAACCTACGGATGTGCTGTTGCGTTCCCATACCTCATCGGTACAGACGCGTGTCATGACCAGTCAGAAACCGCCCATTCGTGTGCTCTGTCCCGGTCGTGTCTATCGCAATGAGGCTATCTCGGCGCGTGCACACTGCTTCTTTCATCAGGTGGAGGGACTATATATCGACAAGAATGTGTCGTTCGCAGACTTGCGTGAGGCTTTGCTCTATTTCTCGAAGGAGATGTTCGGACCGGATACCAAGATTCGTCTGCGTCCGAGCTATTTCCCGTTCACGGAGCCGAGTGCCGAGATGGACATCAGTTGCAATATCTGCGGCGGAGTAGGTTGTTCGTTCTGCAAAGGAACAGGATGGGTGGAGATCCTCGGTTGCGGCATGGTGGATCCGAATGTGTTGGAGGCTTGCGGCATCGACAGCAAAGAGTACAGCGGTTTTGCCTTCGGTATGGGCGTGGAGCGTATCACCAACCTCAAATACCGCGTCAAGGACCTGCGTCTGTTCTCCGAAAACGATGTCCGTTTCCTGCGTCAGTTTGAAGCATGCTGATAGCAAAAACGATTTTTTTGCAAAAATATTTGCATAATTCAAAAAAAAGCAGTAATTTTGCAGCCGCTTTTTAATCGAGAGCTTGCGCTCGAGAAAAAAACGCCCTTTAGCGATTTTGCGTAATGAGCGAGCAGAACCACTATATTATCGAACTTTCGCGTACGCCTATCGGCACGCATTTGTTTGATTTTCAGTTAGATAGCGCATTTTTTCAGTCTCTGGAGAAATCGGAAATACTGAACGGAACGGTGTCCTGCAAAGCAACGCTAAATCTCCGGGAGGAGGACTATCAGCTCAATATTGCGGTTCATGGAACTGTGTTTGTTGTGTGTGACAGATGCCTCGACCCGATGCCCCTTGAAATAAACGACGAGCAAGAGATATGGTCGGATGACGAAGCGGACAATGACCAATCACCAATGACCAATCACCAATTGGATCTCACTTGGCTCGCATATGAAATAGTAAGTATCAATATTCCAATCGTTCACTGTCACCAACCGGGTGAGTGCAACAAGCAAATGGAACTTCTCCTCCATGATCACCTCTGTGACGATTTGGATCCCGATGAGATAAATGACTAAATAAATCGTAAATTATTAAATCGTAAATTAATATGGCACATCCTAAAAGAAGACAAAGTCACACCAGACAAGCCAAACGTCGTACCCATGACGTAGTGAAGGCTCCTACATTGGCTACATGCCCGAACTGCGGTGCACTTCACATCTACCACACTGTTTGTCCCTCTTGCGGCTACTACCGTGGTAAACTGGCTATCGAGAAAGCAGAGGCTTAATCGAATTCAGAAATGAAAAGTGAAAGGTAAAAGGCGGTTTTTTCCCCTTTTGCCTTTTCACCTTATTAAATTACGCGTGCGTGAGCACGTATGTGACCCGTGAGGGCCACTCGAAATTGTAAATTTGTAAATTTGTAAATTGATTTATGTTTAATCCCAACAATGAAGGTGAACGCAGACCCCGTCCGCGTTTCCGCAGAGAAGGTGAGCCCGTATCAGCTCGCCCCAGATTTACACGCGAGGGTGGAGAGAGCCATCCGAAAAGTTTTGGTTTTAAAGGCAAGCGTCCGCAACGCAATAAAGGACTCTATTCGCCCCATAAACAGCAAGTCTACCGTGAGCAGCATGAAGATCCCACCAAGCCTATTCGTCTGAATAAGTACCTGGCCAATGCCGGTATCTGTTCGCGTCGTGAGGCGGACGATTTCATTCAGGCAGGTGTCATCACCGTCAATGGAGTGACGGTGGATAATTTAGGCGTCAAGGTGCTGCCGACGGACGATATCCGTTTCCATAACCAGCCTGTGCGTCGTGAGAAAAAAGTCTATATCCTGCTCAACAAACCCAAGAATACCGTTACCACGACGGACGATCCGCAGGAACGTCACACGGTGATTGATATCGTGCGCAGTGCTTGTGCCGAGCGTATCTATCCGGTTGGTCGTCTGGATCGTAACACCACCGGCGTGCTGCTCCTCACCAATGACGGTGATCTGGCAGCCAAACTCACCCATCCCAAGTTCAACAAGAAGAAGATCTATGCCGTGACGCTGGATCGTGACCTGGACGAAGTGGACGAAGCCATCATTCGTGCCGGTATCGTCCTGGACGACGAGCGTATCATCCCTGATGCACTCGAGTTCCCCAAAGCCGATCGTCGTCATATAGGTCTGGAGATTCACTCCGGACAGAACCGCGTTGTGCGCCGTATGTTTGAGAAAGTGGGGTACAAGGTGGTGAATCTGGATCGCGTGTCGTTTGCCGGTTTGACCAAGAAAAATGTGGGGCGTGGCAAATGGCGCTTCCTCACACCCAAAGAGGTGGCCTTCCTCCAAATGGGCAATTTTGCGTAAATGGTAAATGACCAAATGGTAAATTGAAGCGTAGCTTCCATTACATATTATTCGCCATCACGGTAGCTCTGTCGATCGTCTGCGGCGTGATGATGTTCCATACGAATGTCAATGCCGACATGACCAAGTACCTGCCGGACGACTCGCAGATGAAAGCGGGACTCGAGATTATGAACTCCGAGTTCGGTTCTCTGGCGCAGATGTCCGGAGCCGATGTGCATGTCATGTTCGAAGGTGTCCGGCCCAAGGAGATACCGGGTATCCGAACGTTGCTCGAGGCCTATCCCGATGTCAACGGCGTCGCTTATAGGGTCAGTACGGATAGTACGCACACGGTGTTTGACCTGGATGTGCCGAAATCGGTGGACCAGAAAGCGCTCGGCAAGCAGATCAGTACCCGTTTCGGAGGCAACTGTGTGGTGGAAACCAGTCAGGACGGTGCCACGCCTCCGATCTCGGTCGTCATCTTTGCGGCCGTGCTCATCATGGTCGTGCTCTTCTTGATGGCGCAGTCGTGGTTCGAACCGGTCATCATCCTCATCACGGCAGGCCTGGCTATCTTGCTCAATATGGGCACGAACGCCTTGCTGCCCTCCGTTTCCATCACGACCAATTTCATTGGCTCTATCCTGCAAGCCGTACTCTCGCTTGACTATTGCATCGTGCTGCTCAACCGTTACCGGCAGGAACAGGACGAGCACACCGACCGGCGTACCGCTTTCATCGCAGCCAACAGGGCTATCAGGAAAGCGGCTCCGTCCATCCTCTCGTCGGCGCTGACGACGGTGGTGGGTTTGCTGATGCTCTGTTTCATGCGTCTCAAGATAGGTACAGATATGGGCGTGGTGTTGGCCAAAGGTGTCATCTGTTCGCTCATCTGTACTTTCACGGCGATGCCTTCGCTGATGATGCTCTTCCGGCGTGTCATCAACCATACGGCCAAGAAAGCCTATGTACCACCTACCGACAAGCTGGCGCGGTTTGTGGCAGCGCACAAACTGCCGATGGCTGTCGTAGCTGTCATCCTGTTCTTCGGGTCATGGTATTTCAGCCGTCAGACAACCATCTTCTTCTCTGCCGAAGCGGAGTCGAAGATAGAAGAGGTGTTCCCCTCTCTCAACTCGTTCGTGCTCGTCTATGACACGCAGGACGAGGATTCGGTCATCGGCTTGGTGGATAATCTCTTGGCGCAACCCGGTATCCAGTCCGTCATCTCGTATCCTACGCTTATGTCCCGTCCGCTGACACCGGCTCAGATGGCGAACCATGTGCGTTCGTTGCTGACGGACTTCAAAGATTTTATGCCCGAAGGTGCAACCGTTCCGCCCGAGGCACTCAATGCCATCACGCCGGAGATGATGCAGCTGCTCTATTTCATGCGCTCGAGAGGGGACGAAGAGCCAAGGCTCGCTTTCCCGGATATAGCGCGGTTCCTGCATACACATGTGGCTTCCAATCCGCTCTTTGCTGCATATTTGGATGACGAGATGAAGCAGCAGATAGAAGTGCTACAGTCGATGCTCGATGTCACGCCTGTCGTTCAGGAAGAGCCGAAGAAGCCGGTTGCTCCTGTTGCACCCGTTGCACAGGCTGAACCCGTTCTGCCGGACACGCCGGTGGTGGTGGAAGAGGAGCCGGTCGTCATGCCGTATGAGACGATTGCACCCATACATACCGATGTCGTAGCTCTTGAAACGGAGGAAGATACGGTGGCAGCACCGCAGATAGAGGAAAACAGGATAGCCTTGGTACCTTTTATCGAACGGCTCAACTCCAAGCAGACTTCGGCGGTGACGGTTGAGATGCGCAAACTGACGGATACGGCGGCTATTCGTCTGCCTATGTCCGTCAACGAGATGTCTGTCTTCATCGGTTCAACGCCTATTCAGACGCGCCTCGTCTATGGTTACGCACCCGGTGTGAAGAAGATGTCACCGCTGCAGTATGTGCACTTGCTTGTCGATGACCTGTTCAAGCGTGCCGGTCTCGCGGGTATGATCTCCGAAGAACAGCGCACCCAACTGACCCAGCGTGCTTACCTCATGGACTTGGCGGACCATAACGCCTCACTCACTCCTGCACAACTGAATGTCCTCTTGCAGGCCTTCGGCGTGGAGGACATGACGGAAGATGAGCTGGTCCTCATCGCCAATCCGCCCAAGCAGGAGAAGATAGAACCGCTGATAGCCAAACAGCCCTCCGAACTCAATGCCGAAGCAATCGTCAATTCGATTGCGGACATGCAGCGCTCGCTGCATAGTACGGACACCATGCGGGCTGTCATCGCGGTGCAGGAGAAGAAGCAACCCGTCGTGGTACCTGTCAAGAAAGGACCTTCTCGCGAGGACCTGCAAGCCGAATTGTTCACCGAACTCGTCTTTGGCGAAAAGACCTATACGCCGGAACAGATGGCGTCCAAACTGGCACGGCTGATGAAACTGTCCAATGTAAAATCCGAACCGGTTACGCCGGCGCAGATGTCCTTGCTCTACGATTATTATGGTTCGGTGCATAGCAACTGCGACACCCTTCGTCTGGGCTTTGAACCGCTCGTCGTTTACCTCTGCGATACGCTTGTGTACGACGAACGCCTGGCGGATATCCTGCCGGACACTATTCACAACGAAGCAACCAATATCCGTAGCCAATTGGAAAGCGGACTCGGACAACTGCGACGCGAACAGCACTCGTTGCTCGTAGCCCTGTCGTCGCTGCCCAAGGAGTCGCAGGCTACCTACGATTTCGTCGATACGCTGACGGCTGTTGCCGATGCGAAGCTCGTTAACGACCATTATTATGTGGGCGAGTCCGTCATGTACGCCGAGATGCGAGGAGGTTTCGACCATGAGATGGGCGTTGTGACGCTGCTCACTATTCTCGCCATCTTCCTGATTGTGGCCATCACGTTCCGTTCGGTCATCGTGCCGACGATCCTTGTCGTGACAGTGATGACTGCCGTGTATGTGAACGTTGTGGTAGCTGGTCTGGTCACGGGCCAGATGCTCTACCTCGCTTACCTCATCGTGCAGGCTATCCTCATGGGTGCCACCATCGACTACGGCATCCTCTTTGCCAACTATTACCGCGAGAACCGCAAGACCATGCTGCCTGTCGATGCTATCTGTGCGGCGTACAAAGGCTCGATACGAACCATCCTCACTTCCGGACTCATCATGGTGGTAGGCCCCGGAGCGATGGCACTCTTCATCGACGATCTGATGATCAGCAATATCGTCGGCTGCCTTGCTGTAGGTGCTTTCGTGGCCATATTGCTTACGCTGACTGTCTTGCCGGCTGTCCTCGTAGCACTCGACCGGCTCGTCGTCTATGGCAAGAAGAACCGCTTCACCGGCAAACAAACGACCAACGACTAACGACCAACGACTAACGACCAACGACCAATGACAAATAACGATCAACACTGGGATCTAACCATCACGCCGAAGGACAAACTCCTTTCGCTGGATTGGAAAGAGATATGGCGTTACCGCGACATGTTCGTGCTCTTTGTGCAGCGTGCTTTCCGTGTCGCCTACAAGCAGACGGTGCTTGGTCCCCTTTGGTTCGTCATCACGCCGGTCCTCTCTGTCATCGTCTATGTCACCGTCTTCGGAGGAATAGCCAATATCCCGACGGACGGAGTGCCTCCTGTGCTCTTCTACCTGCTGGGCATCTCCGTGTGGAGTTATTTCGCGTCCTGCCTTAGCGCCACGTCCAACTCCTTCGTCTCCAACGCGGATATCTTCGGTAAGGTCTATTTCCCGCGAATCATCATGCCGCTGGTGGCTGTGACGACCAATCTCCTGTCCTTTGCCATCCAGCTCGGTATCTTCTTCGCATTCTATATCTATTATGTCGCTACGGGCACCGAATTGTCCATCCATTGGCAGGTCGTCCTGTTTCCGTTCTTGATGCTGCTTCTGGCGCTGATGGCTGTCGGATTCGGCATGATCATGTCCTCGCTCACCACCAAATACCGCGATCTGCAGATCATGCTCGCCAAGATCATCTCGCTTTGGGTCTATATCACGCCTGTCATCTATCCGCTCAGCATGGTCACCAACGAGAAACTGCGTATCGCTATGTCGCTCAACCCGGTCACGCCGGTTATGGAGGCCATCAAATACTCGCTCCTCGGACAAGGTCAGTTCTCCTGGCTCTGGCTCGGATATAGCGCCTTGATCACAGTCATTTTACTCATCTTCGGCCTTATGCTCTTCAATAAGGTCCAAAAGAGTTTTATGGATACAGTCTAACGACCAATGACCAACGACCAATGACCAATAATAATACATATTGGACCACGGAGATCTCGCCGAACTCGTTTGCCAAAGGACTTGGCCTGAAGGAGTTATGGCAGAAGCGCTACTTGGTGTGGCTGTTTATCAAACGCGATATAACGGTGCAATTCAAGCAGACGATTTTCGGCATGGGCTGGTATTTTATCTCGCCGCTCTTCACGATGTTCATGTATATCGTGGTCTTCGGCCGCATCGCCGGAATCCCGACGGACGACATCCCTCAGCCGGTCTTCTACCTCAGCGGCATCTGCCTCTGGGAGTATTTCGCCGAATGTCTCACCGCCGTTTCCGGTACCTTCCAGACCAACGCAGGCCTCTACGGCAAAGTCTATTTCCCGCGTCTCGTCTCGCCGGTATCGGTTGTCCTGTCCAAACTGTTCCGCTTCTCGCTCCAGTTGGGCACTTTCGTCATCGTCTATGTCTTCTTCCTGTTCAAAGGTGTTGAACTGCGTCCCACTTGGTATCTGTTCCTCTTCCCGCTCTTGCTGATGATGATTCAGGGCATAGCGCTGGGCTTGGGACTCATCATCTCGTCCCTCACCACCAAATACCGCGACTTGGTCAATTTCTTCGGCGTCTTCGTCTCGCTCTGGATGTACGCCACGCCGATCGTCTATCCGCTCAGTTATGTCACCAATCCTACTTTGCATAAGATCATGCTCTATAACCCCATGACAGCCATCATCGAGACCTTCAAGTACGGCGCCTACGGGGCAGGTGAGTTCAGTTGGCAGGCACTCGCATACAGCTTCGGGTGCATGGTCGTACTGCTCATCATTGGCATTGCTATGTTCAACCGCAAACAGAAATTCTTTATCGATACCATCTAAAACCATGCAAATCTCTGATCGTGTACATAATATAGCAGCCTCGCAGAGCCTTGCGATGGCGGCTCGTTGCCGCGAGATGCAAGCGGCAGGAATCGATGTCATCAGTATGTCGTTGGGCGAACCGGATATGGACACGCCCGAACATATACGCCTCGCCACGCAGCAAGCCATCGACGACCATTGGTCGCACTATGGACCCGTGGCAGGCATACCTTCGTTGCGTACCGCTATCGCCTCGCGGCAGAATAGTGTCATGGGCAATGCCATCCCCTGGCAAGCGGACGATGTACTCGTCTCGGTCGGTGCCAAAATGGCTATTTTCAATGCTATTCAAGCGGCCGTTAATCCCGGTGACGAAGTCATCATACCGCAACCCGCTTGGGTCAGTTATGGCGAGATGGTCAAACTCGCGCAAGGAAAGGTAGTGCCGGTCCAGACGACTTTCGAGGAAAACTATTGCCTCACGCCTTCCCAACTCCGCGCGGCGCTCACCTCGCGTACACGCTTGCTCATCCTCTGCTCGCCCAATAACCCGACGGGTTCTATCTACTCGCGCCAGCAACTCCAGCAACTGCTCGCTGTCCTACGCGATTTCCCGCAAGTCTCCATCCTCTCCGATGAAGTCTATTCGAGTCTCACCTATACCTGCGATGCGCCGACGCTCGCCTCGTTCCCGGACATCGCCAACCGCCTCATCCTCGTCAACGGTGTCAGCAAGGCTTATGCCATGACCGGCTATCGGGTAGGGTGGCTCATGACCAAAGACAGGTCGTTCTTCCTCGCCTGTGCACGCCTGCAAGGGCAACAACTCACCTGCGCCACCATGATAGCGCAGAAAGCGGCGGAAGCGGCGCTGACCGGACCACAGGACTGCGTCGAGAAGATGCGCAAGACCTTTGCCGAAAGACGCGAACTCATCTGCCGCCTCGCTTCGGAAATACCGGCGTTCAAGTTCCATGAACCGCAAGGTGCTTTCTATCTCTTCCCGGATGTCAGCGCTATCGGTATGGGCTATAATGTGGCGGAGAAACTGCTCGAGCAAGCACACGTGGCTGTTGTCTCCGGCGCCGCTTTCGGTGAACCCAAATGTATCCGTCTCTCCTACGCCATCTCCACCAAGGAAATCAAAGAGGCCATGAGCCGAATCAAACAAGCCTTAGCCTGATGAAACTCCTGCGAGACAGCCAGATCAATCGTGCGCAATGGGAATCCTTTGTGCGAAAAAGCCGAACCGGAACATGGTTCCAGACTCCCGCTGCGTTTGATTTCTTTGCCTCTTTGCCGGATTTCCTCACACCCTTTGCCTTTGCTGTCGAACGGGACGGACAACTCCGAGCCGTTTGTGTCGGCTATGTTACCCGAGAGCGCAATCCCCTCAAGCAGTTCTTCACCCGCCGAGCCATCATCCTCGGTGGTCCCTGCCTCGCCGACGATGCCTCCGAGGAGGAAGTAGTAACGCTCCTTTCTCCTTTATCCTGTAGGCGCTTGCGCCGTCCTGTAGCGAAGCGTCCTTTCACCCTTTCACCAATATATATCGAATCCCGCAACTTCAACGACTACTCGCCTTGGCGCCAAGCCTTCGAGAAGGCCGGCTTTGCCTATCGCAAGCACCTCAATTTTCATGTCGATCCCTCTGCAGACAACCTGAGTGACAACCGTCGCCGCCAATTGAAAAAGTCCACAGCCGTAGTGAGCGAAGCCGGCAACGAGAACGACATCCGCGAATGGTATCAGGTCCTCGCACAACTCTACCGCACCAAAGTGAAAACGCCTCTCTGGCCCGAATACTTCTTCGTAGAAGCCTTCCGACAAGGCATAGCTCATTTCTTGCTGGTCAAACATCAAGGGACCATCATTGGAGGCAGCATGATCGTGGCCGATGATCGTTGTGCGTACGAGTGGTACGAGTGTGGCCTTAACGCCGAGTACAAAGACCAATATCCCTCTGTCCTCGCCACCTGTGCCGGCATACAGTTTGCCCGCACGAACGCCCTGCCGCGCTACGACATGATGGGAGCCGGAGAACCCGATGTGCCCTACGGTGTACGCGATTTCAAAGCCGAGTTCGGAGGACAACTCGTCGAGCATGGCCGTTTCCTCGCCATCCGCCATCCCCTCTTGTACCGCCTCGGCTCCTTAGGTGTCCGATTCCTCAAACGCTAACCCGCCTTCCTTTTCTCGCCGGTTAAGTGCTCTGCGGTATTCCGCAGAGTAGGCTTTGTTCATTGCGTCCAAATGGTATTTGGACATTTTCTTCGTCGATTAGTCCGGAATCATATTCCGGTCGTCCCTTCCTCTTGAGGGCTTGCGGTGTAGGCGGTTACCGCCGAATCCGCTTCCAGATTAGCGCAGCGATCCGGATTTTCTGGATTTTCTGGAAAAAATCTCTCAAATTATTTGCACATATCTAAATTTTGTTGTACCTTTGCACCCAAATTTGATTCGCATGACGATAATTTTTGACTTGGACGGAACGCTGCTCAACACGATTGATGACTTGGGCTATGCGTGCAATTATGCGCTGGAGCATACCGGCTACCCGACGCACAGCATTGCCGACTATCCGCTCATGGTGGGCAACGGAATCAACAACCTTATTCGTCGTGCTTTGCCGGAGTCCGAACGATCGGAAGAGAACATCTTGCGCGTGCGCGCACATTTTGTACCTTATTATAATCATCACAACTGCGATTACACGCGTCCGTACGAAGGCATTCCGGAGTTGTTGAAGTCGCTCAAAGTTCAGGGCCATCAACTGGCTGTGGCCAGCAACAAGTATCAGGCTGCAACGGAGAAGATCGTCACGCACTTCTTCCCCGGCATCTTTGATGTCATCCTCGGTGAACGCGAATGCGTCGAACGCAAGCCGAATCCGCAGATAGTCTTTGACATCCTTTCAACATTAAACATTAAACATTCAACATTATATTTGGGTGATAGTTTGGTGGATCGAGACACGGCTCAAAATGCGAATGTGCCGTTTGTAGCATGCTCGTGGGGATTCGTTTCGCGTGAAGCCTTGAGAGAAGCCGGAGCTGGACGTATTATCGACAAACCGGAGGAACTGCTTTTGGACGTCTATATTCAGGAGCAAATTCTGCCACAATACGATGCTTTCGATGGTGGTCACAAGCGAGATCATGCCGAGACAGTCATTCGCGAAAGCCTCAAACTGGCGCGAGCTTACAATGCCGACGAGACCATGGCATATGTCATTGCCGCGTACCATGATCTGGGCCTGAAGTTCGATCGGGATAGGCATCATATCTATTCGGGTGAAATCCTGATGGCCGACGAGCACTTGCGCCAATGGTTCACTCACGACCAACTCCTCACCATGCGCGAAGCGGTGGAAGATCATCGTGCGAGTGGCAAGAATCCTCCCCGTACCATCTATGGCGCTGTCGTTGCCGAAGCCGATCGGCAGATTGATCCGCTTACCGTCGTTCATCGCACGATGGCCTACAGCCGCAAACTACTTCCCGATGCCGACTTTGAGACGCTCTATCAGCGCAGTCTGAACCACTTGCACGAGAAATACGCCGAAGGAGGATATCTCCGCCTCTGGCTCAATAGCGAACGGAATGTGCAAGGCCTCGCAGAGCTCCGTGCCCTTATCCACGACGAACCCCGACTCCGCTCCCTCTGCCACGAGTGGTTTGATAAAGCAATAATAGAAAAAGAATAATCCATATGAAAAAGATCCTCTTTTGTGTCGTTTTGGCCGTGACGCTTGCGGCATGTCAGAAGACGCAGACGCTCGAAGAACGAGCCGCGGAGTTATGTGCGTACATCCCTGATCATGAGTTGCTGGAGAAGTCCCGCGAATACATGACGCCGGATTTCTATGCGGTGCTCGACACGATGTTCTATCGCCTGCCGCAACACGAAGCGTTGGACCATGAATGGATCTATTATTTCGTCACCGGAAACGGAGGCACGATCGCCGATTATGAGGTGGTTAAGGTCGAACAATCGGACAAAGACCACGCCGTGGCTACAATCTTGGTTCGGCAGAAATGGGCGGAGTGTCCTCCCGATGAAACGGGAGGAACGGCCTCCGCCGAGGAGGGAGAAATTCCGGAGGAACATAGGCTCTATATGGAGCGCGTGAACGGACAATGGCTGATGGCGGATTTTGACGGACACAAAGCCGATTGTATCCGCTACATCGCCAATAATCGCAAGGAGCAAGCCATCCGTCAGGCCATCAGCGACTACCTGCTCCGTGAGATTGCGCCGCTGTACCGGCAAGGCGAACTTTGTGTCCCGACGCTGATGATTGTGGCAGAGGATGAAGAACCGGAATCGGTGTCTGTGTGGGGCGATTTCCGGGTGTTCTGGTACAATATCGCAGGAGATACACTCAAAACGGTTTCCGGTGGCGATCATTCCGGACTCATCACAATCAGCTACGAGAACAACCAACCGCAAGTCGTTGCGTTTGAGCGCGTAGAAGATGGCTCGCGGTTCACTCCTTCGGCCAAACGAATCTTCTCGGGACGCTACGATATCTTTATAAACATGCACTCCAACGAATGTGTCCGTGAAGCCGTTCGTCGGGAGCAATTAAGTGAGTACGTGCTGCAAAACGACCTGAACGTCCATTATTATCAGGATTTCGGCTGGGAACCTAAGGAACTGGAATTATGAGCAAAATCGAAACATACCAAACCCTTCTCCCGCAGATCGAATCGCTGATTGCTGGAGAGACGGACCCGATTGCCAATATGGCAAATGTGGCAGCTGCGCTCCACGAAGCCTTCGGCTTTTGGTGGACCGGGTTCTATCGCGTGGAAGGACAACAACTCGTATTGGGTCCGTTCCAAGGTCCTGTCGCGTGTACGCGTATTCCTTGTGGAAAAGGTGTCTGCGGCACGGCTTGGCAACGCGCCGAAACCGTCATCGTACCAAACGTCCATCTTTTCCCCGGACATATCGCTTGTTCGTCGGCTTCCAACAGCGAAATAGTCGTACCGATTATCCGCAACAACCAAGTCGTCGCAGTTCTTGACATTGACAGCAAGGACTTCAATACCTTCGACCCAACGGACCAACTATATTTGGAAAAAATTGCAGAAATGCTAAAATAAATTTGTGTATGTCGAAAAAAAGTAGTACCTTTGCAGCCGATAAGTATTAACCCTATAAAAACTCACAATTATGAACAACGAAGTTAATCGTGCCCCTGCGGCTAAGAAAGACTTAAAAGGAACAAAAACCGAACGCAACCTCATGGAGGCTTTTGCCGGTGAATCACAAGCACGCAACAAATACACCTTCTTTGCATCCAAGGCAAAGAAAGACGGTTATGTGCAGATCAGCAAGATTTTCGAGGAGACTGCTGCCAATGAGAAAGAGCACGCAGAACTCTGGTACAAATACCTGAACGGAGGCAAGATCAGCGACACCGCTGCCAATCTCGCAGACGCTGCTGCAGGTGAGAATGCCGAGTGGACGGACATGTATGCTCGCATGGCTGCCGAAGCGCGTGCCGAAGGCTTTGACGAGATTGCCGAGAAGTTTGAGCAGGTAGGTGCTATCGAGAAACACCATGAAGAGCGTTACCGCAAACTCCTCAAGAACATCGAGGATAAGGTTGTCTTCTCCCGTGATGGCGATTGCATCTGGCAGTGCTCCAACTGTGGCCATATCGTTGTCGGCAAAGCCGCTCCCGACGAGTGTCCCGTCTGCCACCACGCCCAAGCCTACTTCCAGTTACTGGCAGAGAATTATTAATTTATTACGGTTACGGGTTACCGGTTATAGATGAGAGGAAATCCCATAACCCGTAACCCATAAAAGAATATGAAATATATACGTCCATATAAGACACTTGATGTCTATACCATGGCAAAAGCATTGGTGGTACGTGTTTATGCTGTGTTGCAAACATTCCCTAAAGAGGAACAGTATGCACTATGTGATCAGTTGCGTCGCGCAGTTATATCTATTCCTTCTAACGTAGCAGAAGGTCTTGGGCGTGTTTCAGAAAAGGAACAACTTAGATTCATTGAGATTGCTTATGGTTCATTGTTGGAAGTTGAAACGCAACTTGATATCGCGTGCGACCTTCATTATATATCTCCGGAGTCTATCAATGATATCATGGAGATGATTGATAGAGAGGCCCGGTTATTATCCGGTCTCCGTTCTCGCAGATTAAAACCCCATAACCCGTAACCCATAACCCATAACCCGTAACCCGTAACCCGTAACCCATAACCCTTCAAAATTATGATTGAAATAATTTTTTCATTAATCACGCTCCCATATGCTCCCAATGCGCTGGAGCCGGTGATTAGTCAGGAAACGGTTGAATTTCACCACGGTAAGCACCTGCAGACCTACGTAGATAACCTCAACAAACTTGTTGCCGGAACGGAATTCGAGTCCATGCCGCTGGAGCAGATTGTGGCCCAATCGCAAGGCGCTATCTTCAACAATGCCGGACAGATCTTGAACCACAACCTGTACTTCCTCCAGTTCAAACCCGTAACCCATAACCCCTCACCCGTCACCCCTAACCCCTCACCCCTGTTGGATGCCATCAACCGCGATTTCGGTTCGTTCGAAGCCTTCAAAGCGGAGTTCGAGCAGAAGGGCATCTCGCTCTTCGGCTCAGGTTGGGTATGGCTTTCAGCCAACAAGGATGGTAAGCTGGTCATCACCCAGGAACCCAATGCCGGTAATCCTGTCACCAAAGGCCTCAAACCCCTGCTGACGATGGACGTCTGGGAGCACGCCTATTACATCGACTACCGCAATCGTCGTGCCGCCCATCTCCAAGCCCTCTGGCAGATCATCAACTGGGACGAGATCAATCGTCGTTATACCGATTAACGAAAATATAATTACAGAAAAATTTGCGTAACTATGCTCATCAAAATCTTTAGTGCCGCTCCGGTGGGCATCGAAGCCGTGAAAGTGACGATAGAAGTGCACTCCAAACCCGGCTTCGAGTTCGTCATGGTCGGCCTTCCGGACGTGTCTGTCAAGGAGTCGCACGAACGCATCATGGCCGCGCTGACTGTCAACGGATTGGAGGCGCTTCACCGGTCCTACACCATCAACTTGGCTCCTGCGGATATCAAGAAAGAAGGTGCGCTCTATGACCTGCCGCTGGCGATTGGCATGCTTGCCGGTGGGGAGAAGATGAAGACCAAGGACTTGGGGCACTATATGATGGTGGGCGAGTTGTCGCTGGACGGGTCGTTGCAACCTATCCGCGGAGCGCTGCCGATTGCCTTGTGCGCGCGAAAAGAGGGATTCAAGGGGCTCATCTTGCCGGAAGCCAATGCCGAAGAAGCGGCGGTAGTGGATGGCCTCGAAGTATATGGATTGAATAATCTCGTGGAAGTCATTCATTTCCTGAATGGTGAACCGAAAGACGAGTTGAATCCGGACGAGCCTTGGCTTCCGACGCAGGTAGATACACAGAAACTGTTTGACGAGTTGGCCTTTCCGACGGATGTCGATTTCTCGGACGTTCGCGGACAGTTCAAGGTGCGTCGAGCCGTGGAGATTGCCGCTGCAGGAGGACATAACATGATCATGATTGGCCCTCCGGGAGCCGGTAAGTCGATGATCGCCAAGCGTATACCTACTATCCTTCCTCCGTTGACACTCGAAGAAGCGCTGGAGACGACGAAGATCCATTCCATCGCGGGGCTGACCAACAAGAAGAAAGGTGCCAGTAGCGCACTTATCGTGCAGCGTCCGTTCCGTTCGCCTCACCATACAATAACCGACACGGCTCTCGTGGGCGGTGGCCAGAATCCCCATTCGGGAGAGATCTCATTGGCGCATAATGGCGTGCTCTTCCTGGATGAGCTTCCCGAGTATAAGCGTTCTGCGTTGGAAGTGATGCGTCAACCCTTGGAGGATCGGCATATCACCGTGGCGCGAACCAAAGAGACAGTTGATTATCCGGCTTCATTCATGCTCGTGGCCGCGATGAACCCCTGTCCCTGTGGCCATTACGGGGAGAACAATCCCGCGCATCCTTGTACCTGTACCCCTGCGCAAGTCCATCGCTACATGAGCAAGATCAGCGGTCCGCTCCTCGATCGAATCGACATCCAGTGTGAGATCGAAGCGGTACCTTACGACCGGTTGCGTGATAACCAACCGGGTGAGACATCGGCTGCTATTCGCGAACGGGTCCTCCGAGCCAGAGCCATTCAGACGGAACGCTTCCAGCATAGCAGACTCGTGCATTGCAATGCGATGATGAACACCAAGATGGTGCATCAGTACTGCGCCTTGGACGAGGAGTCCGACAAACTGCTGGAGTTCACGATGACCAAGCTTGGTTTCTCGGCTCGTGCCTACGATCGCATCCTCAAGGTAGCACGCACGATTGCCGACCTGGAAGGTTCCGAGCACATCCGGAAGAAGCATGTCCTCGAAGCCATCTCGTACCGATCCCTCGATCGCAACAACTACGCAGGATAATAACGCAACCCGTTTTAATAATATGCAAGTTCCTTTTTTGAGTTTACATGATGTCACGGCCATGCACGGAGACGAGATCCGCGAGGCTGCACGACGCGTGATTGATAGCGGATGGTATCTGCAGGGCAAAGAGAATGAGGCTTTTGAGCATCACTATGCCGAGTATATCGGTTCGCCTTACTGCATCGGTTGTGCCAATGGGCTGGACGCGCTGATCTGGATCTTCCGCGCGTATATCGAATTGGGTGTGATGGAGCCCGGAGACGAAGTCATCGTTCCGGCCAACACCTATATCGCTACCATCTTGGGCATCACGGAGAATGGTCTCAAACCCGTTCTCGTGGAGCCGCGCCGCGTGACATTGGAGATCGACGACGCGCTCATCGAACGGCATATCACTCCTCGCACCAAAGCCATCTGCATCGTCCATCTCTATGGCCGCAATGCCATGACGGACCGGATAGCCGAACTATGCCAAAAGCACCGCCTCAAACTCATCGAGGACAACGCCCAAGCGCATGGGTGCACCTGGCACGGACAGCGTACAGGTTCGATCGGTGACGCAGCAGGACACTCTTTCTATCCGGGCAAGAACCTCGGCGCGTTGGGTGATGCCGGAGCGGTAACGACCAACGATCCGGAACTGGCTGCTGCCGTGCGTGCGCTCGCTAACTACGGTTCGCAACGCAAGTATGTCTTCAAATACGCAGGACGAAACAGCCGTCTCGATGAGATCCAGGCTGCTATTCTCGATGTCAAACTGCGCTACCTTGACGAGGACATCTGGCGTCGTCAGGAAGTGGCTGCGTACTACTACGATCACCTCTCCAATCCGCTCATCGAACTGCCGGAGCGTTTGCCGGACGAAAACAATGTCTATCACCTCTTCCCCATAATCGTTAAAAACGGAAAACGGGATGCCTTGCACGACTATCTGGCTGAAAAAGAGATAGGTACAGTCATCCATTACCCCATTGCCCCGCACAAACAGGAGTGCTATGCATGTGAGTCCTGGAACATCCCGCAACTCTCGTTACTCATCACGGAGTTCCTTGCCGATGCCGAACTGTCGTTGCCGATCAGTCCCTGCATGACCAAGGAGCAGATAGAGTGGGTGGTTGAATGTGTAAATAACTTTAAATAAGATCATTATGTTACAAGTTGGAGACAAGATGCCGAGTTTTGCGGCAACCGACGAGACCGGAACCAATGGTCACGGACAAGGACCTGATTGGCAAAAAGACTGTCATCTATTTCTATCCGAAGGACTCCACGCCGGGGTGTACGGCGGAAGCATGCAATTTCCGCGACAACTACCATACTTTCCTCGCGCAGGGTTATCAGGTCTATGGTGTGAGCAAGGACAGCCAGGCTTCGCATGTCAAGTTCAAAGAGAAATACGACTTGCCCTTTCCCCTGCTGAGTGATCCGACCACGGCTATGCTGCAGGCTTTCGGTGCCTGGGGAGAGAAACGCAATTACGGCAAAGTCACCATGGGCACACTTCGTAAAACCTTCGTCTTCAATGCCGATGGCCTCCTCGAGCGTATCATCGACAAAGTCGACACGAAAAACCACACCTCGCAAATCTTTGGATAATCGGCCTGTTCGTGTGCATCGCAAACTGCTCTGCCAAATAATACGGCAGCGTTTGTCTTCGTGCGTCGATATATTGTTCGATGTCATTCATTAAAGATGCAAAATTACAAAAATTCTCGCACTTATGCAAATTTTTCTGCATTTCTCATCGTTTTTTTGTATCTTTACACACAAATTGTCATTGATAGCAATACCATTTTCATCATCTTTTGATATTTTCGCCATTGATAGTAGTATGTTTTTTGACTTTTTTGGATGTATCTGAGAGTGTACTTTCAAGTGGATGATTAGTTGGTTTCATTCGGACTTGTAAAGTCACGCTGCCGCGTTTTTGGTTAACTCAAAATATAATAGATCTAATGCTATCAATGTTTTTTTCTCGAACTTTTTTGATTATCTAAACCGAAAACTATAATTATTATAATCGAGTTATAATCGCTATAATTTTTTTCCATTCTTTCTCCTCTTTGCTCTCAGAACCTCGATTTTCGTTGCAAAATCAACTTTTTTGAAAGAATTTCCCATATATATTTGCGTATGTGGGATTTTTTTTGTACCTTTGCCGCCCAAATCTTTATGCGCATGTATGCATACACGCGGCATATACGCACATAAGAGTCCGAAATATAGTAATGTCGAAACAACTTCAAATACGCAACTCCACTGCGGAGTTCCTGATCTTCCAGGCAGAGGACAAAGCGCAGGGTGTGCAGGTGTTCTATCGGGACGAGAACATCTGGGCAACGCAGAAGGCTATGGCTGAGTTATATGGTATTGATAAATCAGGCATTAGTCGTCACCTTGCTAACATCTATGAGTCTGGCGAATTGCGTCCGGAGATGACAGTTGCAAAATTTGCAACAGTCGTGAATAGAGGTGTTAGGGGAGAGGTTACGGAGGAAATCGATTTCTACAACCTTGATGCCATCATCTCCGTGGGTTATCGCGTCCGTCAGGATCGACTGTTTGAGTCGGACTTTGATCGCTTCGCTCTGCCGACCTTGCCGTTTGAAGATAGTGAAAAGGATAAGAACGAACCAAAGAGAAAAAAAATGTAAACTTCTCGTAGTTTCTTCAAACCGAATCCTCACATCCAAGGAATGTAAAGATGTCGCTGGAGAAAATAATAATTATAGATGCTATGCAGCGAGGGTGCGAGCTTAAGAATAACAACTAATTTGAACAAAAACTATTTTTAATATAATCTCTTTTTTGAAATGACTACGGAGGTAGTGTCTGTTGGATTGAGAGATAGCATCAGAAATTTATTTATGATGATAACTATCAAGACAAGAAACAAGATGATGGAATCATGATTTCAAAAAAGTTATAATTGTTATAATTTTCAAACACAAAGCTAATGACGGAAGACAAATCCACATACAAGCAACTCGTCTACCCGGCCCTGGGTGCGTGCCAAGAGGTGCACAAACTCCTTGGACCCTTCCTCAACGAGTACATGTACCAGGACGCATTGGCTATCGAACTGTCTCTCCGCGGCATCCCCTTCGACAAGGAGTACCTGTTCTCGGCAGACTACAAGGGCCACACCATTGAGCACCGTCATTTCGCTGACTTCCTTATCATGAACGGAGACACGCCTATTTTAGTGGAGTGCAAAGCGGTGGACAACCTCGCGGATGCTCATCGTCAACAGCTCTGGAACTACATGCGCCTCACCGGCATCCAATATGGTGTGCTGTATAATTTTGCACCGGTGTATGCACAATGCGAAAAGTACCATTACGATCCGCAAACATTTAAGATGATCGCCTTTTAGAAACTGAAAATTATTATAAAAATACTGTTGTGCAAAAGAAATTTTTGATATAATCTCTTTTTGAAGCGGTAAGCAGTATGTGATTTGGATTGAGAATTTTTCGGTGAAAATGATTTCGACAAAAAATCATCAAGGCAAAGCACGAACAACAAAGGTTGTGGTTCAAAAAGTTATAATTGCTATAATTTTCAAACCCCTGCTTACCTATCTCACAACGGAGAAAAATAATAATTATAACATGGATTACGCTAATCCGAAAAGTGAAAACGAAGTTGAACAAAAACTATTTTTGATATAATCTCCGCTTATGGAATGTAAAGGTATTTGATAACATGGTTATAGGTGAAATTGGTTAGCAGACTATCTGTAAATTTACTTACAAGTAGGCAGGTAAACAATTACACATAAAGCTGCAAGGCTTAAATACCTTGACAATCATAAGTGGTATAATTAATATAATTTTCAATATGGCAACTGCTATTGAATTCGAACATGTAAGCAAGCAATACCGCCTGGGCCTCGTGTCAACCAAGACCCTCTCCCACGACATCCGCCGCTTCTGGATCACGAATATCCTGCACAAGGAAGATCCTTATCTTAAAATTGGTGAAGTGAACGATAGAGCATCACGTGGTAATTCAGAATACGTCTGGGCATTGAGGGACATCGACTTCAAGGTGGAGCAAGGCGATGTCGTCGGCATCATCGGCAAGAACGGTGCCGGCAAATCGACCCTCCTCAAGCTGCTAAGCCGCGTCACCGGCCCCACCACCGGCACTATCCGTGCCCATGGCCGAATAGGCTCCTTGCTGGAAGTCGGCACCGGCTTCCATGGAGAGATGACGGGACGGGAGAATATCTTCATGAACGGAGCTATTCTGGGCATGAGCCGCGCAGAGATCCAGTCCAAGCTGGACGAGATCATCGATTTCTCCGGCTGCGAACGGTATATCGACACCCCCGTGAAGCGCTATAGCTCGGGAATGACTGTGCGACTGGGCTTCGCTGTGGCAGCGTTTTTAGAGCCGGAGATCCTCGTCGTTGACGAAGTCCTCGCCGTCGGCGATGCGGAGTTCCAAAAGAAAGCCATCGGCAAGATGAAAGATGTCTCCCAAGGCCAAGGCCGCACCGTCCTCTTCGTTAGCCATAATATGGGTTCCATAAGACAGTTGTGTACAAGAGGAGTATTGCTGAAGAATGGAATGATTGATTTTATGGGAGATGTGAATGAAACCGTTTCAAGATACTTGGTGGCTAATATTGGTGAAGTGGATACGGATATTGTAGAACGTTTGGATAAGATAGGCAATAAGAAAGTGGAAATCACCAATATTGCATTCAAGCAAGCCAATGGAGAATATATAACGGAGACGTTCATTGGTGAGCCATTGGAGATAGAGTTCAAGTATCGCGTGAATGATCCGACAGCAGACTTGTCAAAGATGATTGTGTCTGTAAGTTTCTGCGATGCATACGGAAACGACTTGTTAGAGTGGGTATCGGATGAGATGAAGCAAGACTTTGGAAAGTTGAATAAGAAAGAAGGTTCGTTCTTCCTGAAGATACCGAACTTGTATCTTCGTTCGCAGATGTACTATATGTCGTATCAAATCTCATTGAATAGTACCGCTCCGGAAGATTTTTGTGACAAGCTGACGAATGCTACAGCTTTGCTCGTAATGTCGAAAGGCTTTTTTACAGATGATATTCAAGTGGCACGTCGTGGTTACCAAGCGTTATTACCGGCAGAGTTTGCTGTATAGTTGATGAGAATCGCATCATTATGAGAAAAGATGTAATACATATTTTAATGGCATGTGATAGAAATTATGCTCCTTTTTATGGGGTGTTGTTGACATCACTGTTTATAAACAATCAGAAAAACCAATTTCATATTCATTGGATAACGGATGATACGATACCGCAAAAAGTGAAGGATAAATTCATCCGATTAGTGAGCAAAAATCGCTCGAAATTATCCATATATGAAATTGATAAGAGCAAGGTAACAGATTTTCCGTACCACGGACATATTAATTATGCGGCTTATTATAACTTGAAAATCGCTGATATCTTACCTCAAGACATGCATCGCGTTATTTATCTGGACGGAGACATGATAGTCGATGGAGATATCCGTCCGTTATGGGAAATGGATTTGAACGGCAATGCATGTGGTATGGTTTGGGCTCCGGATTGGAATGAACCATTTATCTTTGAGCGGTTAGGTTATGACCCCAAGTATGGCTATTATAACAATGGCACAATGCTGTATGATTTGGATTACCTTCGCGAGATACATTATTCCAAAAAGGCAATAGAGTATGTCAACACAGCGAAACAGTACTTAAATATGATGGATCAAGATGTGGCGAATGCTTTACTACACACCAAGATTCTTCGTTTGCCTTTGCAATATAATTTTCAGAGTAAATTCTTATGGAAATCCTATTGGGAGGATCATAGCGAGGATTTCAAAAAGGAAATTTTAGAAGCTGCTCATCATCCAATTATCATCCATTATTCCGATAAGCGCAAACCATGGCAAATTGAAAACATAAATAGACCATATACAAAACTATGGTATAAGTATTATCGGAAATCCCCATGGAGGTGTCTTCTGCGAATAGGTTACATAAGGGATTGGGCTAAGCGAATTTTCAAACCATGGAAGACGAAAGACAATTTAGCGGAAGAAGCAAAATTTTTAACTAAACGCTAATGGTTATGACTATACCTCGACTGATACAATTACCAAAATTCCTGGATGAGCGAGGAAACTTGTCGTTCTTTGAGAATGACAACCAGATACCGTTCACTATTCGTCGTGTGCATTGGATATACGATGTCCCGGGAGGAGAAGAAAGGGGTGGCGTAGCGTATAAGACGACGGAGGAGTTTATTGTTGCGATGTCAGGAAGTTTTGATGTGGTGGTGAAAGATTGTGAGCGGGAGTGGAAATTCTCGTTGAACCGGTCGTATATGGGAGTCTATATCCCTGCCGGGTATTGGAGAGCGGTGGAGAATTTTTCGAGTAACAGCGTGGCCGTAATCGCGGCTTCCACTTTCTACGATCCGTCCGATGCTATCCGCTCCATGGATGAATTGCGAACTTTGATACCCGGTCCTAAAGGCAATAACCAGTCACCAATAACCAATTACCAATTACCGATAGCAAAGCATTTGGTTCCCGATTGCGGCATCATAGAGTTGGATCGTCATCACTCACAACGCAAAGGCGACATTTCGGTGGTGGAAAATGGGAAAGAAGTGCCGTTTGATGTGAAGCGGATCTATTACTTGTACGATGTGCCGGGTGGAGCAGATAGAGGAGGGCATGCACATAAGGCGTTGTATCAATTGATAGTGGCAGCAAGTGGAGCGTTTACAGTTATATTAGATGACGGTATGAACAAAAAGGCTTTTACTTTAAACCGTCCGTATCAGGGGTTGCTTATTAAACCAGGTATATGGAGAACATTAACGGATTTTTCGAGTGGCTCGATATGTATGGTGTTAGCGAGTGAATTGTATAAACCGGATGATTACATTCGGGAGTATAAAGATTTTGAGGAGTATAGGAAATGAAGAATGGTATGTTGAAGATATCATTTATATTGCCGTGTTATAATGTAGCACCTTATATCGGGCGCTGCATTGAGTCGATTGAGCATCAGGATATTCCGCAATCGGAGTATGAGGTGATATGTGTGGATGATTGCTCAAAGGATAATACGGTAGCAGTGATTAAGGCGCATCAGAGACTATATCCGAATGTTCGACTGATATGCCACACTGTGAACAAGAATGCCGGAGGTGCAAGGAATACAGGGATAGATGCAGCGCAAGGAAAGTATGTATGGTGCGTAGATCCGGATGATAGTATTGAGACCAATGTGCTGGGCAAACTGATTAAAAAGTCAGAGATGCAGGATTTAGACATATTGTTATTCAACCATATTTATACAAGTGAGAGCGGTGAGGAAAGTAGAAGCGGCATACACAAAACGAAGGACGATATACAAACAGGAATAGATTTTACCCTTACACAGTGTGCTCCTCGGTATCTGTATGATATGGCCTCTCATACATGCTGTTTGTACAAGAGAATGTTCTTAGAGGCGAATCAGATACGTTATCCGGTTATTCGTTCCAGTCAGGATGTTGTGTTTGTCTGGAAGGCAGAGTTATTGGCAAAGCGAGTGAGTACGGTGAGCGATAGTTGTTATCATGTCTATAGGCGACCGGAATCCACAACAGGCAGTAGGGGTAAGTTGCGTGCTAACGCTTTGATTGCGGGATCGTTGCTTTATGCAAATGAGGTGAATGGTTTGCGGAGTTTGAGTGACAATGCTGTTATTGAGGAGAATTTGAAGCATGAGATAGGATTAGCATTGAATGATGATTCGCGTAATGTACTGCGGATGACTCAAAAGGAGCAGGGGTTGTTCTATCAAGAGGTGCAGAACTATGCTCCGTTGGTAGTGCGGTACCAAGAGTTTATGAATCGAAAGACGAAAGTTATATTCAATTATAGGTTACCGTATCCAATATGGCAAGCAATGATGTGGATGTATATGATGAAAGAGCTAATGAAAGGATGAACGAAACTATGTTTGATGTATAATGTATGATGTTTGAAAAATATATATTAAAATCAGCTTGCGAGAGTATTGCGAAATATGCAGAACGCAATGCCTTCTACATCGATGGTACGCACTATACCTATCGTCAGTTTGCAGAACGCGTATCGGCTATCCGCAACGTTATCCGTGCAGCTGAGAAATACGAACAAATCTGGGGACTGTCGCTACATGATGACTTGAACACTTACGCGTCTATCTTTGCGCTATGGATGGAAGGCAAGGCATACGTGCCGCTGCATCCGTCATGGCCGGAGGAACGTATCGCTTCCATCAAGGAGCAAGTAGGTTGTTCGAACGTGCTGGATGCTTGCGATGCACAGTACACGGGTGATCTGCTCGATGATTGGGTAGAGGCGAGAGAGGATGACTTGGCATATATCCTGTTCACAAGCGGTAGCACCGGTGTACCCAAAGGTGTGCAACTGACGCGACGGAACATCGCAGCGTTCATGGACTCGTTCTGGAAGACCGGCATCGACATCACTCCGGATGACCGGTGCATGCAGGTGTTTGATTTGACGTTCGATGTCTCTGTGCAGTCCTACCTCGTAGCATTGACACACGGAGCATGCGTCTATACTGTGCCTTACGGACAGGTGAAGTACCTTTATGCCGCGTCGCTGATCCAGGAGCAAGGCATCACGTTTGGTGCTATGGCACCATCGATGCTGACGTACTTGCGTCCGTACTTCGAGGAGTTCGACGCAAGCAGCATGAAAGCGTGCATCCTCACGGCTGAGGCTTGTCCGGTGGACCTGATGGAAGCGTGGTATGGTTGCGCAAAGAACACGGAGATCTACGATTTCTATGGTCCGACAGAAGCAACAATCTACTGCACGTACTACAAACTGACGCGCGGAGGGGAGAACCTGAGTTTGAATGGCATCATCTCCATCGGTAAACCCTTAGCGAACGTGCAAGCCATCATCATCCGAGACGATGGATCGTTAGTCGAAGGACAAGAGAAGGGAGAGTTGTGCGTTGCAGGAGATCAGGTGACACCGGGTTATTGGAAGAACGAGGAGAAGAATGCAAGTTCGTTCTTTGTGCGCGACGGTGTGCGGTACTACCATACGGGAGACTTGTGCTACTGGCATGAGAGCGGGAATATCATGTATTCCGGACGCATCGACCAGCAAGCGAAGATCCAGGGTTTCCGTGTGGAACTCGGGGAGATTGAGCATCATGCTCGTACGTTCTATGAGAATGAGCGACGCGTGATTGCGATAGCGTTCCAGAATGTGCAGAATCTGACGGAGATAGCGCTGTTTGTGGAAGCGCAAGCGGAAGATACGAAGCCGCTGGTGGAGCATCTGCGCAGCAAGATGCCGCACTATATGATACCGACGCGTATCTTGTTTGAACCCACCTTCCCGCTTAACAAAAGTGAGAAAGTAGATCGTAATGCTTTAAAAGAGAAACTGAAATGAAAAATTTAATTGAAATGGATCATATCGGCTATGCCGTGAAGGATATAGAGAAGAGTGCAGCTTTGTATGTAGTAGCCGGATGGACATTGTCGGAAATCTATGAGGAGAAGGTGCAGAACACTAAGATTGCGTTTTTGACGAAGCCGGGTATGACTACGATAGAATTGGTGTCACCATTAGAAGGTGATTCACCGGTGGATAACATTCTCCGTACGCAAGGCGTGAGCCCGTACCATATCTGCTATGTGGTGGAAGATATCATGCAAGCCGTAGAAGATCTGTATGAAGAAGGCTTCAAACCTCTCTTCATGCCAGTGGAGAGTATAGCGATGGAGAATAGAAAGATATGTTATCTATATCATTTAGATGTAGGTTACATAGAGCTTGTTGAAAAATAATATTTTTGGAATTTTTTGGTATTTTTTGACATTGATAGAAATGACATCCGTGATGAAAGAGTTTATTATGAAGAGGCTATCTGAGAGTTTACTATCAAGTAGGCTATTCAGAATAAAGTCTTGGGGTACTGCAAGTACCATTTCTATCAATGATTTTTCTTAAAACTTTTTTGGTTAACTAAGAAATATAATTAATATAATCGAACTATAATTAATATAATTTTCATACGATGGAAAGAAGTGAAATTATTGAAAAATTGACTCCAATAGCGAGAGCCATTTTCGAAAGCCAAGATTTAGTCTTAACAGATGATATGTCGGCAGACAATGTGCCCACATGGACCAGCTTGGCTTTTATGCAGTTCTTGACGGAGATTGAGAACCAGTTTGGTTTCAAATTCAAGATGATGGAACTGTTTAACCTCAAGACGATGGGCAATATCATTGCGTCTATCGAAAAACACATGGCATGATGGAAGAGAATATCCGTTTGGAGTTATTCACGGTTCAGCAAGTGCGTGACTGGTTGAAAACCGGATTGGGTGAACGAGGATTATCGGAAGAGGTAATCTCTCGTACCCGTGCATGGTCAATCATCCATAATCCGTATGTAACGGACGATTTGAATATCGTCTCCGCTATCTTTGTGAATAACGAGGTGGCTGCCTACACGCATCTCTTCCCGGATGAGAGTCGAGGAAAACGGATGTATTGGAACACCACGCTCTACTGCAATCCGAAATATGAGGGTAGGGGCTATGCTGCAATCGTGATTGGGCAGTTTTGCGAGTTGTATGGTGAACATTATTTTGATCTGAATGCCGCAGATGCATCGATAGCCAATCTGATGTTCTGTGGATTGAATGTGGATTTTGTCCCGCAGTATGTTCTTTCCGGCAGGGCTATTAAGGGAAATAGTATCAAAGCACAGTTAGCAAGACTAGAGGAGCGGATAGAGTATGCACGAACCAATCGTAAGTCCGATTTGATGCGAGACATTAGAAAGGCTGATTTTCGAATCAAGTATGCTCCGTTTGTATCGGATGCGGTATATGCCTTTATCCAAGAGCATAGCACCAATGATGTATTCTTGCGCTCACAGGAGATGTTCAACTGGATATTGAATTATCCGTTGATGCAGGATAGTCCGATAATAAATAGAGTAGAGAGAGATTCGGTATTTACCTCCACGAAGCAAGAAACTCATATCTATGGAGTAGAAGTGTATTATGATTATGATCTTGTGGGTTTCTATATCCTCAATAAGTCCGCAAATGGGATAGATGTAAGTTATATCTATTGCAATCCTGGATTTGAGCAGAAGGTGTTCCTGTCGGTAGCCGAGCATATCTTGTATTTTAATACTCCGCAGGTGCTGCTATCCAATGAGCGGTTGTTGCAGTTCTTACAGGGATATATGATCTATACGAAGACGAGCCAGATAAAGAAATCATTTGCTTATCCACAAGGATTTGGGTATGATGCGAGCAAGGAGATGCAATCGGGAGATGGAGATAATTTAACATGATAATGATAGACAAACTACTACATAAGATTAAACGGAAGTGGCTGAAGATGAGATTTCAACCGATACGGGTGTATTGTCTTCATCATGTTTGTGCGGAGTTTGATGCGGAGTCTATGAATCGTGGTGATTGGATGGATATCAATGAGTTTAAACAGAAAGTGTCAGCTATGCGGCAGAATGGGATAGCGTTCATTTCTCTTTCTGATGCCTATTCACAAATGACCAATGACAAATTCCGAAATCGTAAATACGCAGTGCTGACTTTTGATGATGGGTATGCATCGTTGAAAGAAATATTGCCGTGGTTAGAGGAGCATAAGATACCGGTGACGCTGTTTATCAACGGCAAATATTTGGATGGTAAGTCGTATAGGAAGAGTCCAAAAGAAAAGTATCTGACGAATGACGAACTGGATCAACTATCTAAACAAAATCCATTTCTAACCATCGGCTCTCATGGTTGGGAGCATGTGTATGCCACGGATATGACGAATGATGAGTTTGTGGCATCGGCTGAGAAAAATGTGGCTTTGTTGTCCTCTCATCCTCGCTACATCCCCTTTTGGGCATATGCGTATGGCGACCATACGCAGTTTTCGGATACTTATTTACGGAACCAACATATAGTCCCTATCTACATAGACGGAATGAAGAATTATAACGAACCTAATGTTATACATCGTGAATTATTATGAACTTAGCACCAATTATAGTATTTGCATACGATAGACCCGAACATCTAAAACGGACTATAGAGGCTTTGGCAAAGAACATATATGCCGGAGATAGTGAGTTGTATATCTTCTGCGATGGTCCAAAGGCTGATGCGAATGAGGAACGCAAGTCGCATGTTAAACAAGTGCGTGAAGTGGCGCATGCGTCGAAAGGATTTAAAGATATCCATGTCGTGGAAGCTGCGGCTAACAAAGGTTTGGCCAACAGCATCATAGGTGGCGTATCGGATGTGATAGCAAAACATGGAAGAGTAATAGTGCTAGAAGATGATTTACTCACCTCTCCGTACTTCCTTAAATACATGAATACGGCCTTGGATAAGTATGAATCCTATCCGTCGGTATTTACTATTTCAGCGAATCGTCCTCCGGTGAATAAGATGGCTATTCCGACAGACTATGAGTATGACATGTTTGTGAGTCTGCGTCCTTTCAGTACCGGATGGGCTACATGGAAGGATAGGTGGGGAAAAATAGATTGGAGCCTTGATTACCTTGATGACTTTCTTAAACATCCGGAGCAGATCAAGGCATTCAATCGAGGAGGAGATGATTTAACTGAAATGTTATGTTTGCAACGCGATCATAAGATAGATAGTTGGGCTATACGCTATGCGTTTCAACATTTTTGTAACCACGCAGTAGCGATACTGCCGTGCGTGCCATATGTAGATAATATTGGTTTCGACGGAACAGGTATTCACAGCGGAACGGATGAGACAGATTTTAGAAATGATGTAGTTGCTGCCCCTGAAAATCCGCGTATGCCAGATGTGGTGTATGAGGATCGACGAATTATCAATGCGTTTGCGAATTACTATAGCAAGGAAAAGCGTCCGCTATGGCAAAAGATTATCAATATCATATATCGTATGTTAGAGAAACCAGTTCCTTTTGAAATTAAGAAGAAGATTTATGCTTAATTTTTGTACTATATTCTTTGCAAACTATTCTGCAAAAGGGGTGGCGTTGTATCGTTCATTAGAACGCACATGTTCAGTTTTCCATCTGTATGTGTTTGCGATGGATGAAGATTGTTATGCCATATTGAAAACCATAGATATGCAGCATGCGACAATAGTATCTATCGCAGAATTGGAAAACTTTTATCCTTCATTGCTCTCCATCAAAGCATCGCGAAACAAGGGAGAATACAGTTGGACATGCAAAGGACCTGCATTGTTATATTGCTTAGACAAGTTCAAATTAGAGGCATGTACATATTTGGATGCAGATTTGTATTTCTTTTCAGATCCAAAACCCTTATATGACGAATGTCCGGATGCGGATGTGATGCTGATGGATCATCGGTATACGCCATGGTATAATTTGTCGGAGACGAATGGACAATATTGTGCCGGATATATGCATTTTAAGGGCTCATTAAATGGATTGAGAATACTGAACGAATGGACGAAACAATGCATAGAGTGGTGCTATGGAAAACACGAATCGGGAAGGTTTGGCGATCAGAAATATTTGGATGAGTTTCATAGCAAGTACGAGAATGTGTATGACTTGCAGCACATAGGTCTTTGTGCTCCTTGGAATATTCAACAATATGAGGTAGAGCACAAGCAAAATGGGGTATATGTAGCCATTGAAGGTAAGCAGGATAATTTAATATTGTATCATTTCCATTTTTTAAATAATCAAGACTTTGGGAGATATAATGAGTTCTATTTAGGCCCTTACAAACTCAGTAAGGAAACTATGGAGTATATCTACAAGCCGTATTTGGAGGAATTGATACGCTATACAAAGCAGGTGGATAAACTTCCTCATACACCTGATGTCTTGGCATCTAAGGTTATTCCTATGTCACGATTGGCGTATACATGGCATTGGTGTAAGAATGTATGGAAAACAAATAAGGTACAATGGAGAAGAAGATGAAAACAGTTCTATTATTAGGCGGATATGGTTTTTTGGGAACCAATGTGATGAAATTTGTGGATGCGCATATCAATATGCGCGACAAGTTTTCCTTGCCGCTTTTAAGTCAGCAATATCGTTTCATTGTGTTCGATAAGTTTGCGCAACACCCTTGTGGCGTGCATTTCGATTGCGTAGGTAAGACATATGCGGGAGATTTTACAGATAGTCAGTTGTTGGAATGTATATTTAGCGAGAATACGATAGATATGGTTATTCATTCGCTTAGCACAACTATACCGGTTAGTACATCCAGCGCCAAATACGATGTGGAAACGAATTTGTTACCGACTCTTGATGTACTTGATTTGATGGTTAAGTATGGAGTAAAGGATATTGTGTTCTTCTCAACCGGTGGCGCTATTTATGGTACGCGCGATAACAAACCACACATTGAATCGGATGCCGTGTATCCTGTTAGCTCATATGGGGTGATTAAGTTGGCTATAGAGAAGTATATGATGCAATATGCGCAGTTGTATGAATTGCGTCCATTGATAGTGCGTATCAGTAATCCATATGGTCCATATCATTACTCAATGAAACAGGGTGTAATCAATGTAGTGATTGCAAAGGGCATACAAAATGAGGTAATGGAGATTTGGGGAGATGGCAACGATAAAAAGGACTATATTTATGTTGAAGATTTTGTAGATATACTCTTCAGATTGATTGCTAAGCAGATATATAATGAAGTGATTAATGTAGGAAGTGGGCAGTTGCTATCGGTTAATGAGATTGTGGATTACATTAAGCAATATGAACCGGCATTAAAGTATATACATATGGAATCTCAACAGCACGATGCATCTCATTTTGAGTTGGATACGAACAAGTTGCATGCATTGATTGGCGAGTATCCATTTATAGATATTAAGCAAGGAATTTTAAAAACATATAAATGGGCAAAGGGACTATGAAACTAAGTATTATAACAATCAATTATAATAATGCGGAGGGGTTGCGTCGAACATTAGAGTCCGTTGCCGCACAAACTTATACGAATATCGAACATGTGATTGTTGATGGTGCGTCAACGGATAATTCCGTGGATGTTATCAAGGAATATGTTCAACGATTTAAAATCGGAGATTTGCAAGAATCGTTCCGAACGGATAAGAAATTGGAGAATGTGATATGGTTGAGCGAGAAGGACAATGGTGTATACCATGCTATGAATAAGGGGATCCGTAAAGCATCAGGAGATTATATACAGATACTGAACTCGGGTGACATGTTGGCTGCTCCTGATGTCACCGAGCGGATGATGGAGGCTATGCGCCAATTTGAGATTGTAGATTGGCAAGAATCGTTCCGAACGGATAAGAAATTGGAGAATGGAGGTATTCCTATTTTATATGGGAATATGTTGAAGTCATATGATGGGAAGAAAGTTGTTCGAGATAATTGTGGAAGCGTCAATTCAACAGATTCCTTTATGTACTTTTATCGTGGTACGTTAAATCACGATAGCGCGTATATACGGAGAGATTTGTTTGATAAATATGGCTTGTATAACGAGGAGATGAAGATTTGCTCGGATTGGGAATGGTATGTGAAGGCGATTGCGTTAGGAGGTGAGAAGGCGGTATATACGAATATAGACGTGACAATCTTCGATATGAACGGAGTGAGTGAGAGCGGTGGAAAGAATGCGGAGTTGATAAAGAAGGAGCGGCGTGAGTATCTGGAGAAGATATTACCGGTGACCGTACTGCGTGATTATGATGCATTCTCGTTTCCTATTGGGCAGTATCAGCGGCTTAAAAGGCATCATCTCTGGGGGGGTGTTAATTTTATGGAACGAGTGCTGTTTAAATTGGAAAAGTGGGGCGTTATCAAATAGTTTAAAGTGTAAGAGGTATGGTTAAACTTTCAATTATTGTTCCTATATATGGGGTAGAGCAATATCTGCGAAAATGCGTAGATAGTTTGATCGCGCAGGACATACCGTCGTCAGAATACGAGATTATTCTTGTGGATGATGGCTCTCCGGATGCCTGTCCTAAGATTTGCGACGATTACGCTGCAGTTCATGAGAATGTCCATGTGATTCACCGAGAGAATGGAGGGTTGAGTGCGGCTCGGAATAACGGTATTGAGTTGGCACAGGGCGAATATGTAATGTTTGTGGATTCTGATGATTATATCGAGCCATATGTATTAGGAGGATTGTTGGAGCAGGTTGAGAGGGAACGACTGGATGTCCTTCGTTTTGATTACCAGAATGTGCGTTTAAGGAATGAACGAGAATATGAAGTATTTCAACCATATAAGAATCCCCATCAAACAGATACCTGTGGAGAAGTAGTTGACGGAGAGACTTATCTGAATTTAAGGATGAGATATGAGTGTTATGCCGTGATGTTTATCGTCAAGCGGAGTTTGTTTTTAACGAATGAACTATGTATATTTACGGAGGGAATACATTTTGAGGATGTGGATTGGTTGCCGAGGATGATGTTGCGAGCGACACGAGTGAATAGTACCACTACGATTGTGTATAATTATCTGATACGGCAAGGTAGTATCACGAAAACAGAAGGAAAAAAGGATAAGATACATAAGAACTTAGATGACAGGGTGGGTCTTATCGCAAAATATAGCGAACTGCGCAAGCAGAATCCGACATGCACATGGCTACGGAATATGCAGAGCAGTGTGGTAGCGGGTGTGTTGACGACAGTGGCGCGGGAGTTCTATGATGAGCGGAAGGAGTATATCAAGCGATTGCGCGAATGGAACGTATTTCCGCTTGCTATTGCGGATCAAGGGAAGACATATGTTAGGCGTGCGCGGATTATTAATGTGTTGGGCGCAAACGCTTTTTGTGTGTTTATGCGTTTGGCCTGTGTAAGGTATAAAGTATAAGAGAGTAAAAGGTATGTATATGAGACCCAATCTGTTTGATTATGCTACATCAGAACTAAGCCAAGATGCATTCTTGGCTTGGTTTTGCAGATGGGCAGATGAGTCAATGACGGATGATAAGGAACTGAAAGCCAGTGCGCGAGCTTTTCTAAAAAAGTATATCGCGATACAGCAGCCCGATTTTGAAGATGAAATTCGGAAGGTTGAGGTTAAGAGGCAATTCGAACATATCGATGTGCTGCTTACGATTAATAATAATCTGAGTGTGATTATTGAAGATAAGGTGCTCACATCAGCTCATGGGAATCAATTGAGTCGCTATTCTAATGCGATTAAAGAAGACCGAAAGGTTAAATTATATATCAAAACAGGTGATGAATCACAGAGTCAGAAAATGAGGATTGAGTCCGAAGGATATGTTGTCATCACTCGTGCGGATTTGCTTCAATCGTTAGAGAATTGTAAAAGCAAAAATGAGATTCTGAGATCTTTTGTGGAAAGGTTGCGCAGATGGGAAGATGCTACTCTTTCCTATCGTCAATCGGATGTGTGGAGTACCGCACAATTGATTGGCTTTTATAAGGATATGGAGCGTGTTTTGCCTGGTTCGCAATGGACTTATGTTAGCAACCCAAACAAAGGTAATCATGTGTTTAATTGGATGTGGGTGGAATTACCGGATTGCAAAATGTATCTGGAGTTTTCTTTTCCTCAATGGTGCGCTGCGAAGCAAGAGCCATACTTAGTGCATTTTAAGTTGTTGGTTAAGATAACGGCTCTTAACGAGCCTCGATATGATGGACCACAAAAAGTGTTGCGTCGCGAGTTGCTTCATAAACATTCGAGGGCTTTTATTGCACATGCTAATGGATTAGTGTATCGTCCGCATGTGTTGAGACCAGGAAGATATATGACAATTGCAGAAGTGGGATTTGAACATTTTGCGCAAGATTCGGCTAGCATAGATGTGATGAAGATCGCGGAACTGTTACATTCATATGAGAAGGCTGTAAAAATGTATGCAGAAAGCGAAAATAAGTGTTAAATGTTACAAAATGAAAAAAAAAATCATTTTTAAGTCCATATACTTGTGTATATGGATTTTTTTTTGTATCTTTGCGCCCAAATTTGTTGTGCGCATAGGTGCACGTATATACGTATATGACGATAGATGAAATGAAAAGTGCTGCATGGGAGAATGCTTTTCCCGTGGATGGAATCGACAAAACAGTGTTCCGAAAGGATGCGTGTGGTGCATGGATTCGTTGGGATAAATATGGAAACCAAGCCAATGAAATGGGTTGGGAAATAGACCATATCTTTCCTGTGTCTATGGGTGGTACGGATATTAAGCAAAATCTTCGTGCTCTCCAACACCAGAATAATGCCAGTAAAGGTAATGACTATCCAATGTATGAAGCATGTGTGACAGCTGATGGGCAACATAATATTGAACATCGGAAATACCTAAAGGTAAACGATTTGTTACGTGAAATGTTAAGAAGATATTATCCCAATGCTTAAACGATTAGAGATTCAAAATTTATTTGATGAGTATAGCTACGTCATCGATTGGAAGCAGTCAGCTTTCAAGGACTTGCTCTATATTACTGCGCCGAATGGTATGGGTAAAACGACTATTCTGAAGATGATAGCCGGATTAGCCACATTTACTCCGTATGAGTATATGCACTATCCATTTGGGCATGTACGTTTTATCTTTGATGGAGGCGAGATGATAGACTTGACTCGTACAGTTACTCCTATTCATACCGATTCGATGACGGATGAGTTGCCGGAGGTTGAAACGAAACTGGAATGCGAGTACACGGTTAAGAAAACGGACTTTTCAAAGAAGGAACGCTATACATGGACATTCCGTAAGGATAAACTTGTGGCAAGTGATGGGGATGATCTGACTAATATGATGATGCTCTTACAGACGGATAAGTGTCGTTTCTTCCCGGATGATAGAGTGTTTAAGGAATTGGAAAGTTCTTACGATAAACAAAGTATTGGCACTGAAAATATCAAGTCGTATCTGATCGATCTTCAGGTTCGATTGGAGAATACCTTTGTGTATAAGCCAGATAGTATTGATGTCAATGAATGGAATGAAGAGGATTGGCAGAAGCGCAAAGCGAAAGTGCTGAGGATCGTAGATTTCCTGCGTACTTGCGATATTAATATCGGAGGTGAAGAACCTTATCAAAACTTACAGAAGTTGGTGGGTGCAGATTTGATATTCCTGATTAAACGATACGAGAATGCCATACGGGAGAACAAAGAGTCTATTGATCGGCTGATAACGTACCGCACCGTGATGGATCGATTTAAGTTCATCGGGACAGAGCTGAAATTGTCTCCTCGATATGGTTATCGTCTGGTAAAGGAAAAAACCGGTGATTTCCTTCAGTTTTACCAATTGGCATCTGGTGAAAGACACTTGCTGTGTCTCATGAATGGCTTATTTTTCATTCAAACGGAAAGCCAGTTAGTGTTGATTGATGAGCCGGAGATGTCGTATCATATGTATTGGCAGATTCAGTTCTGTAGGACCATTAAGGAGATCGTAAAGAAACTGCATCTGCGTGCTTTAATGGCTACGCACTCGCCACAGATGTTTGATGATGATTTCTCGTTAACAGTTGATTTATGGGAGCAATGGGACAAGCAACGAAGAGGGAAATAAAACGAGGATTGGCTACCATCTTGGGACGTCGATTCCAGAAGATTACATTATACGAAATCGAATCCGCGATGAAGCATGAGGATGCGAAGAATAAGGTGTGGGTGTTGGTAGAAGGCTATCTGGACGTGTATATGTATTACAAGGTTTTTAACGCCAATAAGATCCTTATGCGGAAAGTGGAGAAAGGGACTGTCGTAGCGGATAGCGTGAAGAAGGCCTTGATTAAGGCATTGGAAAATCGGAGGAATGCAGGAATGGATAACGTGATTGGTATCATTGATAAAGACTATGAGTGGTTGTGTAACCATGATGTGACGATGCCAAACTTATTCAAGACGGATGGTAGAGATTTAGAAATTACATTGCTAATGGATCCGGCTGTTCGACAAGAGATAAAAGCCAATCTGCCGAATATAGATGATTTATGTAATGTCACGGCTCCGGCTTCGCGATATATCGGTTATATGTATATCGCAGTAGAAAAGATGAATCGAAAACCAGGAATACCCCAATGGGGAGTATCCAATTTCTCTCAAACCGGATCGCTGCGTGCTAGTTATAAGGATCACATTCTTGCAAAATTGAATAACAAGTTGAATAAATGGGGAGAACATACGCTTTCGTGCAGCGATATAGATACCATGGTGTTGAATATGCAATTGGATGCGGTGGACGATAAGTTCATTTGGCGTGGCCATTCTACGCTTCCGCTCTTGGCATACGTGAACGGACAAGATCAAGACTACACCGATGAGACTATATCTATCTTATTAGCTGATTGCTGCTCCAGAGAAAATGCATTGAACTGGGATTGCTTCCAGCATATCAAACAATGGCAAGAAGCGAATGGGTATGATATTTTGAGTAAAGAGGAAAGTTTAGAAGAAGTATTGGCAAGTATTTAAAATCAAATACTGAAGAATATGGAAGTGAGGATATGGATTTCATATGATTTAGGAGCGGATGGTGATTATGCAGGTATGTATGCATGGTTGGATCGTCATAACGCAGTGGAGTGCGGCGATAGTATGGCATCGTTGCTTGTGAATTGCGAAAGTCGAGGAACGGTAGAAAACGATGTTTTAGCGGAGCTGCATGAAAATGTAAATTTAAGACAATCTGATCGGATATATCTGCTATATCGTCGTGAGGATAATATGACGAAAGGAACGTTCTTAGTAGGGAATCGCAAAGAAAGTCCATGGAAAGGAAAAGCTAATCAAACAAAGAAATGACGAAACAAGAGTTGCTGAACATATTATATGCGGAGCGTGATCGCGTCGAGAGGCAATATACACTTCCCGGTTGGACTCAATGGGCTATATACGCTGCATTGGCGACATTGGGCTGGACAGCATGGAATCTGATAGATGATAGCAAGGGTGTTGATTGGGCAATCGTAATCACGTTGTTTTACGTGTTGATATTTGCATCCATAGCATATGATTGTATCAAAGGAGTCGTATCTCGGCGTGGGCAAGTGCCAATTTATATTAAAGGCGATAAGCGAGATCGACGTGATGGAATATTTGCCTTCATTCTTTTTGTTGGGTTAGCATTTGCTCAACAGATGATTATCCCTGGCTCATATTATCCGGTTTTATACTGGATCGCATTTGTGGGAGTATGCATACTTTCTTTATTATCCGGAAGTATAGTCGTGCTAAAACAAATCGACTATGTAAATGCACATAAGCGAACTGAGGCGATAATAATTGGTATATTGAGTGCGCCTATTGCGGTTTTATTGGTAATGTATTTGTGCAATTTGGGATACAATACGGATTCGTATCAATTAGCGGTGTTATTTTTCGTGATGTATGTATTACTCGGTTTTATTCCTTCAGATAAGAAAAAGACATTGTCGCAGATTGACGCATTGATAAATAGGGTACTATACAACAATGAAAAAGTGGATGAAAAGACCATATTAGAAGAACTTGAAGTGTATATGGTCGGGCTGCGGTACGGGAAATATTTGTCTGCTACCAAACTGGTGGAATTAAAACCATTGGTGAACACACTGGTTAATTATTCTGATGGACTAATTCAAGATTTAGAAAACGGAAATTCTGCCGGAGTGGAAGCTATACTAAAGGTGGGAAATGAGGTGTTTAAAGATACGCAACGGCAATATAAAACTCTAATGAGGGAAGTAAATAGTAAGTATGGCGATGAAATGAACAAAGAAAAATCATTAGAGCATATTATCGCAGTAGGAAAGATTGCAGAACAAGCGATGAGATTTTGGAGTATAGCGCAAACTACTATGAAATTAGACTACGCATATAAGACGGAACACATTATGGCTGCCTATCAACAGACGATAGGAACAACAGAAATGAAACAATTAATAGAGCGAGAATTAGTGGGGAAAGAAAAGGAATTAGGATGATGTAACAATATTAATCGAGAATAATCAACCAATATGATAGATAAAAATTTTTGTATGAGTTCGTATCTCGCCTTCGGATGTGTTGAGGCGGGGGGAATAAATAGGATAAGAAATGGGATTAAATGAAAAAATATTAGTAACTTCCCCGCTGTTGCCGGACCTGCAAGAATTTAACAAGTATCTGGAGCAGATATGGGAGAGTAAGTGGATTACGAATAACGGTTCGTTCCATCAGCAGCTGGAGAATGCGTTGGCTGAGTATCTTGGGGTAGAGTATATCTCTGTATTTACCAATGGTACACTACCGTTGATAACTGCCTTGCAGGCATTGGGTTTGACGAAAGGCGAAGTAATAACCACTCCGTATTCATTTGTAGCGACGACGCATAGTATCTGGTGGAATCAGTTGACACCGGTGTTCGTGGATATAGAGGAAGAGACATGCGGTATGGATCCGGCTAAGATAGAAACCGCTATCACTCCAAACACAGTAGCTATCATGCCGGTGCATTGCTATGGAAAACCATGTAAGACGAAGGAGATAGATGCCATCGCGAAGAAACACGGCCTAAAAGTGATTTACGATGCAGCGCATGCGTTTGGCGTAAAAGTGAATGGCGACTCGATTTTAAACGCTGGTGATATAAGCACGCTTAGTTTCCATGCTACGAAGGTATATAACACCATCGAGGGTGGCGCATTGGTATGCCACACGAAGGAGATGAAAGAGAAGATTGATCATCTAAAGAACTTCGGTTTTGAAGATGAGGTGACGGTGGTTGCTCCTGGTATCAATAGTAAGATGGACGAGGTGCGTTCTGCATACGGATTGCTGAACTTGAAGCAAGTAGATGCAGCAATTGAGGCTCGTCAAAAAGCAGCAAATGCCTATCGAGAGGCATTGCGCAACATAAAAGGTATTCGGTTCTTTGATGATATGCCGGGAGTAAAGCATAATTATAGCTACTTTCCTATCTTTATAAATGAGGCAGAGTACGGAATGAGTAGGGATGCACTTTATGCTAAATTGAAAGAATTTGGAATATTTGGAAGACGGTATTTCTATCCGCTAATCAGTACTTTTATGCCGTATAATAGTTATCCGTCATCAAACGAGGCTAACTTACCGATAGCGACCAAGGTGGCTAACGAAGTGCTTTGTCTACCTATGCATCATGAGTTAACGCAAGATGATGTAAAACGCATTATTGATTGTATTAAAAAGTAAAACTATGATACAAATATCAAACATAGCCAATGGTATACAGACTTCGTTCACTCGTCAGTTGTTTAATATGGCGAAGGAGTATGACGATGTGATTGATTTTACGCTCGGCGATCCGGATGTGCAGACGCATGATGCCATCAAGGCTGCGGCTTGTCGAGCGATAGAGCAAGGCAAGACGCGCTACTCGCAGAATGCCGGTTTGCTCGAACTACGGCAGACGATAGCCAAGTACTACAATCGCAAGGAAGGGCTCTCTTATCGTCCGGAAGATGAGATTATGGTAACGGTAGGAGCGATGGAAGGACTGTACCTTTGTCTGCTTGCGATGCTCAATCCGGATGACGAGGTGATTATTCCGGCACCGTACTATGTGAATTATACGCAGATGGTAGCGATGTGCCATGCTAAGCCAGTGATAGTCGATAATCCCGAAGTGACGAACTTGACCTATCGGTTGGAAGATATCGAACATGCTATCACGCCGCGTACGAGAGCTATCATGATCAATACTCCGAGTAATCCTACTGGACGCGTGTTGAGTCAGGAAATGTTGGCAGGTATTGCAGAGATTGCCATGAAGCACGACTTGGTAGTCATTTCCGATGAGGTATATAAATGCTTGATATACGGCAAACAACCGTGGAAGAGTATAGCGCATATCGAAGGTATGCGGGAACGGACGATATTGGTAAATAGCTTGTCGAAAGAGTTCTGCATGACGGGTTATCGTATCGGCTATGTGTTAGGTCCGAGTGAGATTATTACCGCTATGACTAAACTGCAAGAGAATGTAGCCGCTTGTGCTCCGTTACCAAGCCAATATGCAGCTATCGAAGCATTAGGCAGCACCGAAAATTATAGCAAAGATATGGTGCGTATCTTTACGGAGCGTAAGGAATGTATCGTGTCAGGCATTAGCGCTATTGATGGCCTCACCTGCCGCGAGCCGGATGCGACATTCTACTTGATGGTAGATATATCGAGCACCGGTATGAATAGCGTCGATTTCGCGATAGCTCTGCTCAAAGCACAACATGTGGCAGTAGTTCCGGGAATCACCTATGGCAAATGCTGCGACCATTATGTCCGTATTGCCTTTACACGCGAACTCGACTACATCCGTGAAGGAGTAAAGCGAATTGATGCATTTATGAAAGGACTGAAGAAATGAAGAAATTATTGTTGTTAGGAGGTAGTCTCTATCAGACTTTTGCTATCAAGGAGGCAAAGCGGTTGGGTTACTATGTGATAACGGCTGATTATCTGCCGAAAAATCCCGGACATAAGTTTGCGTATGAATATCACAATGTCAGTACGATTGATAAGGAGGCAGTGTTGGCTTTAGCTCAGGAGTTGAAGATAGATGGCATCGTAGCCTATGCTTCAGATCCGGCTGCTCCTACGGCTGCTTATGTGGCAGAGAAGATGGGGTTGCCTACGAGTCCATATAAATCGGTAGAGATATTATCGAACAAAGATTTATTCCGTACATATCTGCAGGAGCATGGTTTCAACTGTCCCAAAGCGATGGGATTCGTGAAGTATGAAGATGCGTTGGCGCATAAGGATGAGTTCACTTTACCGGTGATGGTGAAACCGGTGGATTCCAGTGGAAGTAAGGGTATTACCAAACTGACGGATTGGAGTAAGTTACAAGAGGCAGTTGATGAGGCGTTGAGTTATAGTCGAGGAAAACGATTCTTGATAGAGGAGTTTATCGTTAAGAAAGGACACCAGATTAGCGGTGATGCCTTTTCGGTGAATGGAAAGTTGGTGTTCCATTGTTTGGGAAATGAGTTCTATGACCCATCCTGTGATAAGGATTTTGCACCGCTTGGTGAATGCTGGCCATTCCAGATGGATCACAAGTATATTGAGGATTTGGAAGAACAATTGCAGCGACTGATCTCTTCGCTTGGAATGAAGAGTAATGCTTATAATGTCGAGGCTATTGTGGGAAAGGATGATAAGGTGTATTTGCTGGAGTTGGGTGCACGAAGTGGAGGTAGTCTGATTCCGCAAGTGGTAGAACATGCCACAGGCATTAACATGGTGACATGGGTAATTCAAGCAGCTGCCGGAGATTCGATTGATTTGTCGGTATTGCAAGGACGAACCGAAATGCCTGTGAAGGGTTGTTGGTCAAACTACATGGTTCATAGCGATAAAACCGGATATTTTAAAGGTATCGCGTTTGAGGAGCAATTTGAGAAGGAACATGTGGTAGATTTTGTAAACGATTTGCATGTGGGCGATGTTATTCATCGATTCCGTGATGCACAGGATTGTATCGGGGAGTTGATTTTGAAGTATGCCGATATGAATGAGATGTTTGATGTAATCAAGAATATTGAGAAATTTATTCAAGTTGAGGTGCAATAATATGGAAGCGATAGGAGGATATTTCGAATTGGAGTTGCGCAAGGGCGAGCATTATCACAAGGATGCTATTCGGTTGAATAGTGGTTCTAATTGCTTTGAGTATATACTCCGAGCACGAAAGTATGAGAAGGTGTATGTTCCTTATTATACATGCCATGTCATTTTTGATGTGGCACAGCGACTGGGTGTGGGAATAGCCTACTATCATATCAACGAACTGTTGGAACCGGTTGAGTTGCCGGAGTTGAAAGCATATGAAGCATTCTTGTATACCAATTATTATGGTTTGAAACAACCTTGCGTTGAGCGATTGGCAGAGAAATATGGAAAGCAGTTGATAGTTGATAATGCACAGGCATTTTATGCCAATCGAATTGAAGGGATTGATACATTCTATTCACCTCGAAAATACTTTGGCGTGCCGGATGGTGGTTATTTGTATACGGATCCCATCTTAAACGAAGAATTTCCACAAGCAGAGAGTATGCAACGGATGACTCATCTTCTAAGACGAATCGAGCAAGGAGCAGAAGCCGGATATGCAGATTATCAACGAGAGGAAGGAACATTAGATGGCAGTCCAATAGAGAGGATGTCGAAGTTGACGGATGCATTGTTGAGATCTCTCGATTATGAAAAGATAGCACAAGAGCGTATATCGAACTATAAGGTTCTTGAAGAGCAATTAGGGTATAGCAACTCTATTCACCTTGAGATGCGACAAGGCGATGTGCCGATGATATATCCATACCTTACGCAGGATTTTACATTGAAGCAGAAGTTGATAGCTAATAAGATTTATGTTGCAACATATTGGCCAAATATAGAAACAAGTAGTGACTTTGAGTCTATGCTAAAGACGAACCTATTGCCATTGCCGTTAGATCAGAGATATGATCAATCAACAGCAAAAGCTATCGCGAATGCGATAGCCGAATATACGGGGGGGGGATTCGCGAAATTTTAATCAGAGAATTACAAGAAAGTGATGCGAAAACATCATACCAGTGGAGAAATGATAAAGAGGTTTTTAAGTATACAGGTAATACATATAAAAACTATATTTCATACGAGACAGAGTTAGAGTGGATCAAACGAGTCATAAAGAATACAAATGAGTATCGATGTGCGATTGAGGCAGATGGAAAGTATGTGGGAAATATATATTTGACAGATATAGATGAAGAATCTGCGGAATATCAGATATTCATAGGAGAGAAAGATTATTGGGGCATGGGAGTAGCACTAGAAGCATCGCGTCAGATATTAAAGTATGCGTTTGAAACGAAGGGTTTAAAATATGTTTATTTACATGTCCGGGTAGATAACGAGAGGGCATTGCGATTATATAAAAAGTTGGGTTTTATCTCACAAGAAGTGAAGGATAATTGGATAAAAATGAAAATATTGTCAGGTGCGTTTTAGCAAATGAGCGATAGTAAGCATATACATATTACCAATAAAACATTCTGTACAGGATGTTCGGCATGTGAGCAAGTTTGTGCTCATGGTGCTATTCGGATGCGGCAAGACTATGAAGGATTTGTTTATCCACATGTGGATTCTAAATCATGTATTGAGTGTGGTTTGTGTAGTAAGACCTGTCCACAGAAGCAAGGACGAAAACAAAGGGAAGAGAAAACAGAGATTTATGCTGCTTACAATACCAATGAGAATGTTAGAGTTGCATCTACATCCGGAGGATTATTCTCCATGTTTGCGCAGTGGGTACTCTCACAAGGTGGAGTAGTGTTTGGCGCAGCATTTACTGATACATGGATGGTACGCCATGAAGTTGCCAAAATCGAAAGTGAATATGCAAGATTCAGAGGCTCAAAATATGTGCAAAGCGATGTAACCGGAATTTACAAGCAGGTTAAGGCAGATTTGCAGCAAGATGTATGGGTGTTATTCTCCGGAACGCCATGTCAGATAGATGGACTTAAAGCATATCTTAGAAAGAATTACGAGAAATTACTAACCATAGATTTAGTGTGCCATGGAGTTCCATCTCCGAAGTTGTGGGGTAAATTTCTAAAATGGCTTAAGGGCAAATATGAGGTCCTACATTTTAAAGATATTCGTTTTCGAGCAAAGACTAATGGGTGGGAAAAGTGTATGGTGGAATTTGATTGTGAGACAAAGGGAAATGCGATTGATACAATTAGATTTGCATGGGCAGAAGATTTGTATACAAGTCTTTTTGAACATGGTATATCATTAAGGCCAAGTTGCAATCAATGTAAATATCGCAGCATAGTGCATCCTTCAGATATAACGCTTGGTGATTGTTGGCATTTCCAAACTTATGCACCGGAGCTGTTCGACAATAAGGGATTGTCTATGATTATGCTACATACAGAAAAGGGGAAGCAACTCTTTAAAGAAATATCAACTTCTCTTGTATATAAGCAACTTGATTACAAAATTGTTGCTGAACAAATAGCAGCGGAAGCAGGATATTATTCGGAATCAAGCGGAGCAAGGGAATTTTATATGCTGCAAAACATCTTGCCACTTAAGGTTGCCACTAAGTTTGCCAAGAGAAAAAGTCTTGTGCATAGAATAAAATCAAAATTGAATAAATTGATACGAAGATAATGGATAAAAAGAAAGTAGCCATACAAGCATTGGTGAATTGGGAATGCAATTACGGGAATAGGTTGCAGAACTATGCTCTTCAAACCGTTGTTGAGCGGTTAGGATTTGATGTAGAAACCATTAATGACTGTCGGTATCAACAAAGTGAAATCCGATGGAAACTATTGTTGAAGGATATACTTCATTGTGTATCCCGTTTCAGATATAGACCCAATGTTCATAAAAAGCGAATATATTTTTGGTCATGGGTTCGTCGTTACCGAAAATATACATCCTATCAAATATTAAATGATGCTGATTACGAACGAATCAAAGATAAATACGACTACTTTATTACCGGGTCTGATCAGATATGGAGACCTATTATTCCGGCTACATCCAACTCTGCATCCTTTCTCCAGTTTGCGTCTCCTGAGAAACGAATTGCTTATGCTCCGAGTTTTGGAATGCGTTTTAAAGAATTCCCGGAAGAGAAAATTAAGGAATATACAAAATGGCTAAGTGAGGATTGGAAGGCACTATCTGTGCGAGAAAAAGAAGGAGCAGAAATTGTGAAAGCTTTAACAGGAAAAATCATTCCTGTTCTATTAGACCCAACCATGTTATTAACGAGTGATGATTGGGCTAAAATCGCACATTTTAGACAAACTCCAAAGCACTATCTGTTAGTAAACTGTTTGCGTACCGATAAATACATGGATTATGCTCGAAAGATTGCAAAGGAACACGGTTGGGAGATAATTGATATTGAGAACAATCCGCGTTATACCGGATGTGGACCGAGCGAGTTCATTTATTATATCAGCCATGCGGATCATGTGTTGACAAATTCTTTCCATTGCAATGTGTTTGCCTTTTTGTTTCATAAGAATGTTACATACTATATGTCTGACGATGTGCAGACAAAAAAAATATCATCAAGAATAGAAACGCTATTGGAACTGACTGGGTTAAAAGTGGATCTGTCCAATGAATATGTGGAGTATCCGGCTATTGATTGGGCTGTGTATGAATCCAATTTGAAAACCAAAAGAAACGAAGCTATCTCATATTTGTCAAATGCTTTAGATATTAAATGATAATGAACAAGCCTCTTGTATATATAGAATGCCAAGCATATAATCATGCCGGTTATATAGCTAAGTGTTTGGATGGTATCGTGATGCAAAAAACCAATTTCCAGTTTGTAGCGATTGTGCATGATGATGCGTCACAGGATGAGACACCGACTATTATAGCCGCATATGCGGAGAAATATCCTGATATCATCAAGCCGATTCTAAGTAAGGAGAACAAGTACTCACAAGGTATCCTTGATGATTTTATGCATGAGCAGTGCCAGGATGCAAAGTATGTGGCTATTTGCGAGGGTGACGACTATTGGACAGATCCGTATAAATTACAGCAACAGATAGATATACTGGAAGCGGATGAGACATTAATGCTTTGTTGCACAGATTGTTCTGTGGTTGATAATCATGGTGAGATACTCAAGCCTCAAAGAGGAGGAGTGGTGAAGAATGGAATCACGGGACGATATAACTTACGCGATTTCTTTAGAGATAATCACCAGTATCCAACCTTAACGGTAGTATATCGCAATAATCATCCATCAGAGGTGAGGATGATGATTGAGCAAACAAAGAATCAGTTTTTAAGTGATTGGACACAGTGGATAATTCTAATGACATTTGGTGATGCTTATTTTATTGATGAGGTAACAGGAGCCTATCGTATCAATCCGACATCTGTGACGCATACTGTTAATCGCGTAGCAAGAGCGAAAGCGAGTGTAGATATTTGTAAAAAAGTGGCGGATGTATTACCGGAACAATATGCGGATATAGCAGCTGATTTAAGAGATACAAGGTGGGTATGGGTTTCGTTAATCTTTGCGTATAGGGCAGAGAAGAGATATCTTGGAATGATAGGAAGTATAATAATGGCGTGTATTATGTGTCCGGGATCGTTGTGGAGGACGGTATGTAGACATAAAGGGAGAAGAAATAAGGTGTAAGATGAAGATTGAAGAGTGAAAAGTATGAAGGTCGCATATTTATTTGGATCATTGAATAGGGGAGGTGCGGAGACGCTGGTGTTGGATGTGTTTAAGAATGCGTCCAAGGCTTCGTTTGAGATGATAGGCATTCATCGGAAAGGAGGGGCTTATCAAGATGAGTTTTATGCGACGGGCAAGAAGATGATTCAATGCGCGCCTAAACGGTTTTGTTTTGTGCGGTATTTGCTGAGGCTGCGACGGATATTGTTATCGGAGAAGGTGAACATCGTACATGCTCAACAATCCATCGATAGTGTTTATACTCGCTTAGCAACCATAGGAACAAGTATTAAAATTGTCACCACATTCCATGGGCATTCATTTGCTGAGGCAGCATGGTGGTTTAGAAAGGCGACGTATTGCGCGAATGAGAGGATACTATGCGTGAGTGAGTATCAGAAGCGGTATTTTGAACAGAAGTGGAAGTTGGGGGGGGAGAATAAGTTGGAGGTGGTGTATAACGGAATCGATTTCACTAAGATTGATGGTGTACAGTGTAAGGTGTACGGTGTAAAAGAAGGTAAGAGTGAAGAGGTAAGAGGTAAGAGTGGGATGAAGTTGGCGATGGTGGGGAATTTTGTGAAGGGAAGGAGTCAGATTGTTGTAGCGCAAGCGCTCAACAAATTGAAGATTGCAGATTGCAGATTGAAGATAGATTTTTATTTCATAGGATGTAGGGATGACAGTGAACCGGAGAGGTATGATGAGTGTGTGAAGTATTGTGAAGAGAAGGGATTGGAGAATGTGCATTTTATGGGAGGACGAGGAGATGTGCCGGCATTACTAAAGCAGATGGATGGATTTGTATATAGTACGGAGCATGATACATTTGGCATAGCGGTAATAGAAGCGATAGCTGCTGGGGTGCCGGTGGTGGTTAACGACTGGCCGGTGATGAAAGAAGTATGTGGAGAGGAGAATGCCGGAGTACGTTATTTTAAGACAGATGACAGTGATGATGCTGCGGCTAAAATAGCTGCGCTAATAGTGGAAATAGAGGAGAGTAAGAAGGTGGCAAAAGGAAATGCAAAGATAGTGCGTACAAAGTATTCAATAGAACAGCATATAGAGAACTTAGAAAAGATATATAAGATGTTATGAAACGACTAGTTTATAATGCGATTCATTCGCTGATACATAACCCGAAGCATTTTGTGGCGGCGATACTGCATCGGGTAGGTGGTCGTTTGCCAGATAAGACATATATCAAGTGGGTATATTATTTGGAATGCGGACATCGATTGAATTTAGATAATCCTCTGCGATTCAATGAGAAACTCAATTGGCTTAAACTATACTACCATAATCCGCAATGGACACAGATGGTGGATAAGTATGCGGTAAAAGAGTTAGTTAGTGCGAGAGTTGGGAGCGAGTTTGTTGTTCCAAGTCTCGGCGTGTGGGATATAGCTGAGGATATAGAGTGGGATAAGTTGCCGGATCGATTTGTGCTGAAGACGAATCATGACAGCGGGAATAACGGGGTGTTCATATGCAAAGATAAATCGAAGATAGATAAGGCAAAGTGGACGAAGAAGATTAATGCATCGCTGGGACGCGATACATCTATTCCGGGACGTGAGTGGCCGTATAAAGATGTAAAGCGGTGCGTATTTGCAGAGGAGTATCTGGAGGACACGAGTGGTGAGTTGAGGGATTATAAGTTCTTTTGTTTTAATGGGGTTGTGAAGTATCTATATATAGCGACTGAGCGTCAGAGCGGGAACTTGAAATTTAATTTCTTTGATGATAATTTTAATCCGTTAGATATAGAGCAGGCACATCCAAGATCCGATAAACCGATAGTAAAGCCAAAGGCTTTTGAACAGATGAAAGAGATAGCGGCTAAGTTATCGAATGGATTGCCAGAGGTGCGTGTGGATTTGTATGAGGTAAGTGGGAAGATTTACTTTGGAGAATTTACATTCTTTAGTCTATGTGGTACAGCTACATTCCATCCGGATGAGTGGGATTTCGTGTGGGGAGAACAGATCCAATTACCGCATGCTAATAGGAATGTGTAAGGTGTTCAATATATAGTTATGAGACACATTTTTTCGCCATATCGGGTGTGTCCGTTGGGGGCACATGTGGATCATCAGCATGGACTGGTGACGGGTTTTGCGATTGACAAAGGTGTGGATCTGTGGTACGAGATTGCGAGTGACAGTTCGGTGGAACTGCAATCAGCTCAGTATGATAATACCGTGCGGTTTGACATTGCAGAACCGACATTGGTGCGGCAGAAAGACTGGGGCGATTATGCACGCGGAGCTAAGTTCGCGTTGCAGAAACGGTTTGTGCTGAAACGCGGTGTGCGCGGACACATCCAAGGCAGTTTGCCGATCGGAGGACTCTCATCATCAGCTGCGGTGCTGGTAGCATACGTGATGGCTTTTGCGGATGCGAACGAGATACGATTGGCTCCGATGGAGGTGATCATGATTGCATCCGAAGCAGAACGCGAGTATATCGGTTTGACGAACGGTATCTTGGACCAGGCATGTATCGTGTTGGGCAAGAAAAATCATCTGCTGATGCTGGATTGTGACACGAACGAGTACCGGTTGATACCGCGTTCAGCATCAATGCCACCGATGAAGATAGGTATCTTCTTTAGCGGTCTGACGCGTTCGTTGATTAACTCGAACTATAATCTGCGGGTGCATGAGTGCCGTACGTCTGCGTGGATACTGCAAGCGTATGATAACGTGCCGCTGAAGACTCCCGATAAGACGTTCCTCCGAGATGTGTCGCGGGATGCGTTGGCGAAATACAAGGACAAGATGCCGGAGCGGTTTGTAAAACGTGCTACGCATTTCTATACGGAATATAGGCGTGTGCGGGAAGGTATCACGGCTTGGGAGAAGGGTGATCTGAATTGGTTCGGACGGTTGAGTTTTGAGAGTTGCGAGTCGTCGATTCATAACTACGAATGCGGATCTCCGGAGTTGGTGGCGATATACAATGCGATGCGGCAGACGGATGGCATCTACGGAGGACGGTTCTCCGGTGCGGGATTCAAGGGAGCATGTATCGCGCTGTGCGACCCGGGTAAGATAGAGGCGATAGAGCAATCGGTGCGTGAGAAATACTTGGCAGAATTCCCGCAATACAAAGATGCGATGGAGTGCTATTTCTGCGACATTGCAGACGGTGCTCGCATAACTGAAAACTGATTACTGAACACTGACTACTGACATGAAAGTCATAATCATTGCTGCGGGATACGCGACGAGATTGTACCCATTGACATTAAATACGCCGAAACCCCTGTTGCCGATAGGGGATAGCACGATATTGGGGCTGCTGCTGCGGGAAGTGAAGCACATTCCTCAGATAACGGAATATGTGATTGTGTCGAATCATAAGTTCATCGATCAGTTCAACGACTGGGTTGCGACGCAAGAATGGCCGTGCAAGGTGACAGTGGTGGATGACGGAACGGAGACGAGTGAGACGCGACTGGGGGCTGTGCGGGATCTGCTGCTGGCGGTTGAGCAACGAGCGATAGACGAAGACATATTGGTGCTGGCTGCGGATAATTTGATTGAGTTTTCGTTGGCGGACTTTGTGGCATACGCACAGTGTAAACATACCAGTTGCATCATGTATCATGAGGAACCGTCGATTGAGAAACTGCAACGAACAGGAGTGGTAACGTTGGATGCGGATAGCCGTGTGTTGGACTTGCAAGAGAAACCGCAAGTACCGAATACGCATCATGCTGTGCCACCGTTCTATTACTACGTGGCGCAAGATCTGCCGTTGATTCGTCAGTGCATAGAGCAAGGTGGAGCAACGGATGCTCCGGGCAACTTAGCGCAGTATATCTACCGGCATTCGATAATCCATGCCTGGCATATGAATGGGGGACGAGTGGATATAGGGAATTTGGAGACGTATTTGAGAATGTGTAAAGTGTAAAGTGTAAGGTGTATAAAAAAGTGACGTGGACAAATGTCTACGCCACTTCTTTTTTGAGCCGGATGATTAGCCTTAATGCTGCGCATCATATGCTTCGCCACAAAGCTTCCAGAGGTACGCATTCATCGTCTTCTTGCCTCCGGCAGTATCTTTCTGCGCGAGGAAAGCAGCCTGGTCCTGCGAGATCTGGTTCAGATCGTGCGCACGGTCCCAAACGGCTTGACGCACAGCCGCAAAACGCGTTCGCACTGCCATCTCGCGGGTCGTGGGCGGCGTGCTGCGCTTCGTCTTCTTGCGCAGATACAAGCGGTTACAATTGGGGTTCTCGGTCGCCGCTACACGGTGGGTGCCAAGCAGCATTTTCTGACAGCTGTGCTGACCATTCTTACCGGGTTTACTCAATGCGCCGGATACACTGTCGATACCCGCGCTCCATTCTACATGTGCCATTTCGCGCCAACCATGTTTTACATCCGGCTGGCGTAGATGTTGTAAAGTTTAAGATTCTTCGTTTGTTTTGCCGGATTGTATCCGGCCTTGCACCGTTTATTCAAACGGATTGACATACTTCTGCGCCACCGTGTACCCGAACAAACTCGTGTACTTACTCTGGTTAGCAAAAGCCTCTTCCAACGCCGCGCGTTGTGTACTGTCTGCCAGTGCCGTTTTAGCCGCTTGAACTGCAGACTTCAGCGCATTCTGCGCTTGGATGTTTTTGGCTCCGTTTGCCTTCGACGGGTTCAGCAAGTCTACACCCAGTTGCTCCTTTCCGCAACCACAACGCTTGAAGTACAGCGTCTCCGACTTGTTGAACTTACCCATCACTCGCGCAAACATTCCATGCAATGTAATCTTTGCCATTGTTGATTAGATTTAAAGTTAATAACTATGATTCAAAAACTCCTCTTTGAGTTCTTTTTCGTTTGGGATGATCCATGCGCTGATACCTATAATTTGTATAATTGCCGTGGGTATTTTCGGTATTTTTTTCATTTTTTGTAAGCGTAGCGCATTTTTCTTCCTCTCTTTTTTGGTTACTCTTCTCCGAAATCCAGAGAGAGCTGATTCTTCCACTTCCGTTCGAGAAAATCCAAGTGTTTCTGTCTCCCGAAAATCTCTCCGAATGTCACGCGGGCTTGCGCTTCGGCAGGAGACGGAACATGACCGGAACGATTCGGACGGGCCTGTACGATATGCATCACGCCACCTCCGCGTTCCGGATAGCGACGGATATAGAAAGGATCTGTTCCCATCAGTATCCCGTGTACCGAATCTATTCCCGGATCAAATTCCACCTTCGCCATGTCACTTGTCCTTTCGATTTTTCGCGATGTGGTAAAAACCTAACGTCAAGATTTTCAGGATGACTTCGTACAGAACTTTCACCCAGTCTTTTTCTTCGTCTTCTGTTTTCATGTTTTCAAACATTTTTGGAATTTTTTGAGATTTTTTACGCGCACAACACCCGGAGCGTTCTTCCATCGGATTGGAAGAAAGTCCGTGACCGCTCCGCCTAAGATGGTAGATGATTGTTACATCCGAGTGGCTTTTTTTTCATTGATAGAAGGTACATCTGAAATGTGAGAGTTTATTTTGAAGAGACTATCTGAGAGTTTACTATCAAGTAGGCTGTTCAAATAAAGGCTCAGGTGCGATAGGCACTACTTCTATCAATGTGTTTTTCGTGTTTTTTTGATTATTCTACCTCAACAGCCGTTGTGCGCGCATTTTTCTCTTCTTTTAAATTGAGATAGGTGTAATTACAGATTTCCAAGCGGGTCTCCTCATGAGCCGATTGTTCTGCCAACCATCTGGATGTCAGTTGTTGTTCAATGTATGGCGACACAAGGATACAGCCTTTGCTGTGCTCCGGGAGTGTTCCGCGATGGACTCGTATTCCACTTCGTCCCGGCACCTGCACCAACTCCGGCAACAACCGTTTGAACTTCGGCGACTTGGTAACCTGCACCCGATATACTAGCGCCGCTATCATGTAGTCCGCATTTTCAAGCGTGTTACAGATAAAGTGTAACCGTTCGGTAAGCTGTTGGGTTCGATTGTTGAAGTAATGACTCGTCCAATAGAGTTTGCCATGAACGGCTTTGCCATCTGCCGGTTTTCGTATCAGTTTGTAGTACATACGCGTTACTTCTTATGCTGGTAAATGTAATCTATTCCGAACAAGGCACCGGCAAAGGTTGCCACTTCTCCAAATCCAACAAGCAGAGACTCATGTATCTGCCCCGGAGGTGTTATAAATGTGCCGATGAATAACAGCACCAGTCCGCCGATTGATAATACTGCGGCAGTCAGTAGTTGAATATCATATTTCATAATGTATTGTATTTAATTCTATTTGTTTTTTATGGGGCCCCCAAAGAAACCAAGCACTTGTGCTGTTTCGCATGGGGAGAGCGAAGGCATTAGTCGCCTGTCCATTTAGCGGAGTGGTATGGACCATTGCGATCTAATTGCCGAACGCGAGTGCAAATATGCACACATTTTTCGCGTTTTTGCAAGACCTTTCGCAAAAAGGAGCAAAAAACCGCCAAAAAGAGGCGGCTTTTCGTCATTTAGTACGCATATTTGAGGAAACTTTCCACATCTGACTCACGTAGCCAACCATCATCTCCACGGTTCTTGTAATGCATTTTTCGTTTCCAACATATTAGCAAACTCTCGAAGTTGTGCGCTGACACATCTTCTCCTGCGCGTGCATTTAATCGTTCATGCACCTCATCCATCAGTATCTTATTCTCTTCCTTCATAGGCATTTTTCTTTGTTAGTTACTACCGGATATTATCCGGTTCCTTATTATGGGGTCTCCGAAAATTTTAATTTTTGTGGGTGAAGAAGTGCCTCGGATGGCACTTCGAGTGTTGCCTGCAACACATAGAACCCCGGAAACACTGATCGCCCGTTCATTTAGCGGAGTGGTATGAACCTTCGCGAATCAGTTGTTGAACGCGATTATCACGGGACCATCTTCCGAGAACAAAAGCCCCACACCTCATTCACCATTCCAGATATGCATACAGCGAAGCCAAAATCTCGGGGGTGATGGACTTGCCGGCCTTCGTTAGTCTATCATAGATAGAACCAAGTGCAGCATAGACGCGTTTGCGGGTAGCTGGATCTGTGGATAGTTGCAACTCTTGACGCACAATCGGAAATGCTTTGTTCAGCATTCCGAAGCGAGACTGTCTTTGTTTCTCATTCTCGGAAATCTTGGTGCGTGGGCGGTATGTAGATTCGTACATCGTACCCTTCTTCGTGATGACGATACTCTTCACTGTTCCGTCTGAATACCGTTTCCTTGCTATCGTTCCGGATGCGCTCTTAATAAAATCCGGTAATACTACTTTAGCCATTGTTCTGTTCGTTTTGAGGATTATACTTAAAGTTCAAGCCGTACCTGATATCCATGCCGAATTGTTCTGCTTCGGCGAGAGTATAGATGCCAGGATGTCCGCGATATACGGCACTGACGACACGAGTCTCTTTGAGGACAGAGTCAATCTTGCGTTTGCCATTGAGATCTTCCGGCTCTTTGCGTTTGCTCGAGGCTTGTGCTTTCGCTTGCAGAACTTCATCTTCTTGGGCAGCATCATCAAGAGCCAACCGCGGATTGGGATGCACATATAATCCTGATTGTTTCTTCTTCTTGATGAGCTCATATACGCGCTCACGCTTTGCTTCATCCATGCCACACCAATACTTGAAACAAGATTCATATTTGGCGCGGGTATCAAAGGTCGGAGAAGGATGCAGCAGATTGTGCCATACATCGGTTGAGAAACTGATTGTCTTGTTTTCCATAAGAAAAAAGGTAAATTAAAGAATGCAGCACGCAGCCTTTACACCCTCCTTAGGGCTCCCGAAAATTTTAATTTTTGGGAAGAGCCATACTACACAAGTACTCACTGCTAAAACGTGGTTTTGGCACACGTACGCGTGTAAATAGGGCGACACGGTTGCATGCTTTTTTCTTTTTTTTAGTTTCTTTTTGGTTCTTTTTCTTTGCTTCTTTTTCTTTTTGCCGAAATCAAAGCACACTGATGGATCGTTTATACTCCGGCTTGTAGGGATGGTCGGTAGCCGCAGTGGCAGCGGTGTGTTTCTCTCCGAGTGTATCCATGTCCTCCCGGAGATTCGACTGCTTCCGTTTGAGAGAGTCAATCTGCTCCTGGAGATTGTTGTACTCGGCGTTCATCTTCTGCCATTCCCTTGCCAATTTGCCTTTCTCTTCCGACAGGTCATAGGTCGGGTTCAACTTGAGGTTGTACTTGCCGACATTCTCAATCTCGAATGTACCTCCATTCGGGACGATGACGATGGCTTCGTCGATAGCGGCCTCTTTGACTGAGTCAATAGTTTTTTTGAGTTCTTTCTCTTCGTTGCGCAATTCGCGTAACGCAATTAAATTTTCGTTTTGCATAATCATTAATTCTTTAATTCTTTCACTCTTTCATTCTTTCATTCATTTCCGTTGGATCACCCACCTCCAGAGTCGCAAAGATCTTCTGCAATCGCTCCGGCGACATGTTCTTCGGATCCAAACTCGGGTCATGAAGATCCCGTGCGGCCTTTCGCATCGCATTGAGAATCTTACGACGACGGTTATTCTCTTCTCGAGTCACTATCTCCAGATTCTCCAATGCAAAGTTGTCGATGTTTCCATCCAGATGATCCACCTCCTCTCCTTTTCGTCGCGGCCGTATCCATATCTCCACCTGCAGTATATGCACCGGATATGTACCACGACGGAAGGTGACATACGGATATCGCCGACCGTTAGGAACTCCGTTACGGGATTTCTTACCATACCTACGCTTACGACAGTAGTCTATACGCCGTCGGCGTAGTCCACTTTTCGTTAAAGCATACACAACACCTCCTGAAGACAGGAACAAGTCCAGTCCTTCCTTCTGTTTGATTCGCGTACCATTACGCAGGATCAAAATAAGTTTGTTTTTAGGGTCAACCTTATACCACAGTGGCGGAGAAGGCTTTCTTTTTACTCTCGACTTTTGACACTCATCTCTTGACTTTTTTCTTCTCATTTTTACGAAAATTTTGTGCTTGGCTTTGATGGTGAGTGCGCACTCAGTGGATATCCAAGCCCCTCAAAACTTCCGCGGGTTACTATTTTGTTAATTTTCCGGCATACAATGCCGGTTGTTCTGTGCGCGAGTCGTCAGTCTCGCGTTTTCGGCTGCAAAAGTACTACAATTCCTTTATACCCAAAAGAACAAAACAATCGAGTTCCGTCTAATAGTAGTCCAAACCACTACAACCACGTATAAAAGCGTTATTTTTGTCCCTTCTCAAGGCTCTCAAAACAGTACTTTAGCGGGTCTTTTTGTACATTCCATCCTGTTAACAAACTGAGACGAATTGAGTACCTTTGCCACGACTCGGATTTCCATTTGTGCTTGTGAGCCATTAACCACGGGTGGGTGATAAGCATGTGCACCAAGTAACCATAGTCGTTGACAGGGAATTGAAAATCAAACCCTTGCTCATCGTTGCTGATAGCCGAAAGGTCGAGACGACCAATGAGTTGCGCGATGCGCGTGACACTCTGTGCGTTGGCGGTGTTCCGTTCCGCGATAGCTTGCAATTCTTCCTGCATAGCTTGAATGATTCTTTGTTTTTCCATTTGGTTGTGTAGTTAAAAATTTTACAAAAAAAAGGTCGGCAATGTGCCGACCCCGTTAAAAAAGTTTACAAAATTACAATGTTAAATTCGATTGACCAATTTTGTTGGCCAGATTGTGCTCAGTAAGTTCAATTTTAAATGAAATGTGACGAAAATGTGGTGATATCAGTTGTTTTTGATTTATATAATTACTATTTTCTCCGCAAAAGCGGTATAATCTTCATAATTTTCAAAAAATATTTGCATATTTGATTTTTTTTTACTACCTTTGCACCCGAAAGTCGCCCGAAAAAGTGTAACGGAACGATAAAAAGTCGCCCGAAAAAGTGTAACGGAACGATAAAAAGTCACCCGAAAAAGTGTTAAACAACTGAAAAATAAGCATATTATGTACAGGCGTAAGATTGAGGCCGTATTTGAGGCATGGAAAAATGAGCCGAACCATAAACCATTGGTGGTAAAAGGGGTACGGCAATGTGGCAAGACCAGTTCTGTGAAACAGTTTGCTTATGCGAACTATGAGAATGTGGTGTACATGGATTTTCGTGAGGATCCGGCATTGGTGGCGTTGTTCAACAACTCGCTAAAGGTGGACTACCTGACGATGACGATATCGGCTGCTATACCCGAAGCTCGTTTTGTCCCGGGCAAGACTTGTCTGATATTGGACGAGATACAAGACTGTCCGCGAGCACGCGGAGCGCTGAAGTTCTTCCGGTTAGACGGACGATATGATGTGATATGTACGGGTTCGCTGTTGGGTGTGAGCGGTTACAAGACCAAAGAACAGGAGCAACAGGAGCAGCAAGCTTCGATACCTGTGGGATTTGAGACGATAGTGGATATGTACCCGATGGATTTTGAGGAATGGCTGTGGGCAAACGGCATCAAGCCGGAAGTAGATGCATATCTGCGTGACTGCTTGGAGAAAGAAGAACCGGTAGGCGACGGGATTCATCAGCGGATGCGTCAGTTGATGCTGGAATACACAATCGTGGGAGGCATGCCGGAAGCAGTGGAGAAATTTCTGACAACGCATGACATAAACCAATTGAAAGCAGTGCAGCGTGCGATATTGGAGGAATACAAGAGCGACATGGTGAAGTACGCTCAGACAGAAGACAAACCGCGAATACGGGAGTGCTTCGAGTCCATACCGCGTCAGTTGAGCAAGGAGAATAAGAAGTTTCAGTACTCGGTGGTACGGCCTGGAGGACGGAGTAAGGACTATCTGGGATGCTTGCAGTGGATTGAAGATGCGGGCATTATTCATCGCTGCTATAATTTGCAGATCACGGAGCTGCCGTTGGATGGGAATGCGATAAATGATCAGTTTAAGGTGTATATGACGGATACGGGTTTGTTCGTGAGTATGTTGGGTGAGGAAACGCAGTTAGATATACTGCGAGGCGACCTACTGAGTTACAAAGGTGCTATATATGAGAACCTGATGGCAGATATGTTGTGTAAGAAAGGGAAGCAATTGTACTATTACCATAAGCCGGACAGCATCGAGTTGGATTTCGTGATGCGGTATAAGGATGCGTGTACGATAGTGGAATGCAAAGCGACTACGGGAAATGCGAAGTCGATGCAGACAGTGCTGAAACATCCCGAGAAATACCATGTTTATTCGGCGCTGAAGTTCGGGGATTATAATGTAGGCAGGAATGGTGCATTGCTGACGCTTCCATTCTATATGTGGTATTTGTTGTGGTAACCTCCGAGAGATGACGGATGAGAAAGATTCTCTTGCATCTGTCGTGATAGATGATGAGTCGTCAACGAATACGGAGAAAAGTTCGGGGAAACCCATCGCAGAGAGCATCGTAGAGAACTTGTCTGCGATGCGGGCAAGAATCGTATGGATATCATGGAGGAATCCTAATGCTACAGCTAAAAGTATTTCTAATGAAGTAGGTATTGCTCCCCGCAATGTGCAAGAGCATTTCAGAAAACTGCAAGATATGGGTATCATCCGTCGATCCGGCGGAGATTTCGGCGGCCATTGGGAGATAATAACTCCCGACTGATGAATGGAAGGCAGCGTGATGATGTTCATAGAAGAGTGCGTGCGGCATAATTTTATGTAACGGCAGAGTGACTGAACAGAGATCTGGAGAGCGTAAGTGCTAGAAAATAAGGAATGTTTTTATGTAACGGCAGAGTAACGGAAAGGGTGAAAATGACACCTTTCACCATTAAGCGAACTTTGTTCGCGTCACCATTAAGCAATTAGAAATAGAAATTTCACCATTAGCGCGAAGCGCACTCACCATTCATCAATCCACCATTTAAATATCCAAATAATCGCAAAATTCACAAAAATCAAAGATTTTTATACGATTATTTGGATATTTCATTATTTTGTTGTATCTTTGCACCCAAATTTGTTGTGCGTATAGGTACATGTGTGTATGCGTACGGAGAGAGTTTAAGAAAATTAGTAAAACAATGATATATGAAACTTGAAACAATCGCATTAAGAAACTTCAAGTGTTTTCAAGAACTGAAGTTGGAGTTGCATCCGCACTTCAATGTTCTCTTGGGTGTTAACGGAACGGGTAAGACTTCCATTTTGGAGGCTCTTCGTGTGGCTATTGGTTCGTTGTATTTAGGATTGGATAAGTACAAGAACCGTATTGAGGTTCCGGGTATTGTCAATGATGATGTCCGCTTGGATCATTTGGAACAACAGTTTCCGGCGGAGGTGTACGCGCGCGGCACTATGGAGTCATTGCGTGATCACTTTGGTCCGAATGCCATGGCATGGAAGCGCTCGGTAGAGACTCGCGGTGGTAGAACGCGTTATGGAGAAGCAACGCAGATCTTGGACTATGCACGAGCGTTGCAGAGGAGTGTACGTGCCGGTAAGGGAGAGAATCTACCGCTGTTGGCATATTTCTCGACGGATAGGTATAAGAAAGAACGTCATGAACGGAAAGTGCTGAAAAGCGGAACTCGTTTGCGCGGTTACTATAATGCATTGGATCAACGAACGAATATCAAGTTCTTCTTGGATCTTTATATGACAGAGACATTAGATCAGTTACAGACTGGTGAGAAGTCACCGGTTTTGGAGGCTGTTAATACTGCTGTGCGCCAATGTGTACAATGCAAATCGGTAACGTATTTCGTGAAACAACAGGAGATATGCTTGGAATATGAGAATGGAGAGCGGATGCCGTTCCATTTGTTGTCGGATGGTGTACGTTCGACATTGGCGATGGTGATGGAGATTGCCTATCGAGCCTATCTGCTCAATCCTCATCTGGGAGCAGATGCTCCTTTGAAAACAAGTGGTGTGGTGCTGATAGATGAACTTGATTTGCATCTTCATCCGGAGTGGCAGCGCCATGTGGCGAATGATTTGCGTAGGGCATTCCCGAATCTTCAGTTTGTAGTAACGACCCATGCTCCGCTTATCATTAGTTCGCTGAGCGATTGTAGAATCTTCTCGATAGCAGATAATAAGGTGTATGACTTCCCCTTGCAAACGGGACGTGATGCCAATTATATCTTGCAGCAGATGGATGTACCGGCTATGGATGAGGCATACGAAGCAAAGTTTGTGAAGTATATGCATATGATAGAGCAGGGGAATGGGCGTACCGATGATGCACAGAAGTTGCGTAAGGAACTGAATGACTTGATGGGCGAAAATCATGCGGAGTTGAAGCGTGCTGATATGCTGCTGTCGTTTTATTAATGGAGAGGATAGAGTATGCGATATATCCATAAAAACAAGGAGCCGAAATACATACAGGAATGGAAAGCCCTGCGAAAGAAGGGTGAGCAAGAACCGATATACAATGAGTTTGATAAGAAGGCTCAACTGAATGCAGACTTGCGAGCAGAGCAGCATGGAGTATGTTGTTATTGTCAGCGTGTGATAGACCATTTTCAATCCGAACCGGGCAATCCGGAAACGGCAGCTCATAACGAGCATCTTTATCCGCAGAACATAGATGGGGATGAACGCAGCAAGCAATTGCAGATGGAGTATAGCAATATCTTCGCTTGTTGTGTAGATTCGCGAGGGTTGAAGATGCAGAGTAAGTTACGGCATTGCGGAGAATCGAAAGGCAATTCAATTATTCCGGATCTGATTTGCCGAACCGATTGCGCGAGTTATTTCTATTATTCGCTGACGGGTGAAATTATACCGATTGAGAAAAGTCAACCGGATTGGAAAAACTATGTGGTTTTACCTATCGAAACACTGACTAAGCGAGAGCAAGATGCTGTGAAATGTATCAAAACGCTGAACTTGAATTGTGCATCGTTAGTGGCGGATCGGAAAGTATGTATTGATGCCTTGTTCCAATCGTATAAGGCGATGTCTGCTGAGGAACTCATCCGGATTAAGGAAGAACTGTTGGCAAAAGCGCAATATCCGTCATACGTAGAATTGCGTGTGCAGTTGATAAATCATTTGATTGAGAAAAAGAAAAATAAGTGATTGCCATGAGTGAGAAAATCGTATATCCATCTTTATTTGAAAAAGATTATATCTTACGTTCGCTGGGTAAAATTGTAACTGATCCGGCTGTGGCTTTGACGGAATTGGTTGCAAATGCATGGGATGCAGGGGCGTCGCATGTGAGTATATTTATTCCGGATTCAGCTAATCAAATGTTGTATGTGGAAGATAATGGTAACGGAATGACAGAAGATGAATTCCAAAAGAGATGGATGACGCTTCGATATGATAAACTTAAAGACCAAGGTAAACAAGTAAAATTTCCAGAAGACGGACATAAACCGCGAATTGCGTTCGGACGAAATGGAGTAGGAAGGCATGGCTTATTCTGCTTTGCTGATGAGTACAAGGTATCTACATGGCGAGATGGGGTAAAGCATATCTTTACGGTACAGCCAAATGTGGAGACGCAGCCTTTTGCTGTAGTGGATAAGCAAGAGGAGGCGTGCGAGGGGCATGGTACACGTTTAGAAGTGATTGTTGATAGACATTGCCCGAATGTAGATAGAATACGTGAGATTATATCCGCAAGATTCTTGCATGATCCGGAGTTCGTTATTGAGGTAAATAATAAGATCCTGCAATTGGAGGATTTATGTGGAGGCGCCGATGTGGAAGAAATATCGGTTCCTGATACTGGCATTCATCTTAAGGCCTATTTTATTGATACTACTAAGAGTTCGCGGAAAAGTATATTTCATGGAGTGGCAATATGGCAAAGTGGACGATTAGTAGGTAATCCATCATGGACCTTAGGAGATAATGCTATATTGGACGGACGTACAGCACTTGCGAAGCGTTATACCGTAATTGTAACATCAGAAGATTTGTCGGATTATATCAAGGAAGACTGGAGTGGGTTTATAGAGTCTGATGTAATTAATAACATGTATGAGAAAATAGAGGAGTTTGTAGATGAACAAATAAAGAAGTATGCTGATTCAATATTAGAAAATGCGTATGAAAATTTTGATACGGAAGTCCGGCAACAATTGGTAAAGGTAAATCCTCTTGCTCGTGTCGAGATGAAAGAGACTGTTTTAGAGGTGGTTAAGGAGTCTCCAAAAGTAAAGCAAGAATCTATAAACTTGGCAATGAAGACACTCATTAAGTTCCAACAATCACAGTCAGGTGTTGAGTTATTAGAGAAGATATTGCGCTTTGATGAGTCTGATATAGAAGGCATGAATGCCATTTTGGACAAATGGACAGTACGAGATGCAATGACTGTGCTTAATGAGGTTGATAGAAGATTGGCAATCATAGAAGCGATTAGTAAACTAGCGGGAGAAGAAACTACAGATGAGTTACATGTGCTTCATCCATTGATTAATGAAGCAAGGTGGCTGTTTGGCCCGGAGTATGAGTCTTCCGAATACATCTTCAATAAGCAGATGAAGACAGCCGTAGCCAAAATATTCGGAGACGATGCTTTTTATAACCCGGATGTGCAATACAATAGAAGACCAGATTTGATATGTTTGCCAGATAAAAGTGGTACCATCGGTATTACCGGAATCGAAGAAGAGGATGCTGAAACTAAATTATCCAAAGTTAGAAACCTCCTTTTAATCGAGCTAAAGAAAGGCAAATTCAAACTAACGAGAAATGAGGTAAATCAAACGGGAGGTTACATCTTGGATTTGCTCAATTCCAATTTAGGAGATAAGGTAAGAATCATTGGTTATGTAGTAGGAGATTCATACGATAGCAACATATCCAAGAATTGTACATTTGACGATGGTCGTGGCGTGTTGTATGCTACAACGTATAGCCAAATAGTTGATACAGCACAGCGGAGAATGTTTAATTTACGGAAGATCTTAGCTAAAAGATATGAGCATGTGCCCGGAATGGAATTGTACGCTCAAGTGCAGAAGATGTTGAGTAAATAATGACCAATGAAAAGCTAAAATATCATGTACTGACACCGAAGACGGATTTGGAGGAGTCGGTGTATTTCGGGGCAATTGATGTAGCCTTGAATGATACATCAGTGCATAATCTTGCTATAGCCGGTCCGTATGGCGCAGGAAAGAGTAGTGTTATTCATAGCTATATCAATAAGCGGAAGAAGGATAGGGTATGTGCCGTAGGCGGAGAATGGCAGATAAAAGATATTACGATTACACTGGCACATTTATGCAAAGAGAATATCGATTCGAAACTGATTGAGTATTCTATATTAGAGCAGTTGTTCTTCCATGATACTGGAGCCAATTTGCCTGAATCACAATTTTCTCGAATTAAACCGATGCAGGAAGGTGATTTGTGGGGATATGTGCTATATGTTGTGATTTTTTGCGCGTTATTGTTTGCATGGTTCTTCCGGCACACATTGGGATTGTTTATCCCAGGGTATTTAGCATTAGTGGTGTTCTCAACACTAATAGGGTATGCGGTATATAAGTTGTTGCCGATAATACGAACACTTTCGATACGGAAGATCAGTTTAGCAACGGCAAGTATAGAGGTGGGGAAGGGAGTTGAACCATCAGTCCTCAACAAACATTTAGATGAGATATTGTATTTCTTTAAGCAAACTGAAACCAACTTGGTGGTATTTGAAGATTTGGATCGATTTGATAATCCGGATTTGTTTGTAAAGTTGCGAGAGATAAATTATCTAATCAATAACGCGACGAGTATTGAACAGAATGTGGTGTTCGTTTATGCACTGCGAGATGATTTATTCCTGAATAAGCAGCGGACAAAGTTCTTCGATTTTATAGTGCCGATTATCCCGTATGTGGATGGTAAGAATGCTGTGGATAAGTTGTATGCGGAATTGGAGGATGGTGGAATAGATGATGGACTATGTCAGGTTCTCTCATATCATATCGGGGAGATGAGGATGGTGTATAACATCATCAACGAATATCAGGTTTACAAGGCATTTAAGTCAGAAGAGGCGAATTTTGATATCAATAAGTTGTTGGCTGTTGTGGCGTATAAGAATTGCTATCCTAAGGATTTTGCAGCATTGCTGGAGCACAAAGGAATATTGTACGATGTGATGACCAAGAAAGATGTGGTGATTGCGCAAGAGAAGAAAGAAATACAAGAGCGATTGGAAAAGTTAGAGGAGCAGGCACGATTGCTACAAGCACATCAGCAGTCTAGTATACAAGCGTTGCGATTGGAGTATATCAACGCGCTGTTGAACGCTATTCCTCAAGCAGGTGCACGTTTAGGAGCCTTTGAGGAAATTATGCGTTTTGATGATTGGGCATCGGATGAATTGTTTAAGAAGATAGTAAAGGGGACGAACATTAACTATGTTTTCCAGCAACCTTGTACAAGATCATTAGTGCAAAACGCATTTCAGTATAATTTCAAAGATATCGAAAAGGCCGTTGATCCAGAGCATACATATAAAGAGCGTGAGCAGTTTATACTAACGCGTGATAAGTTAGAGGACATACTTAAGGAGATTGAACACTTACGTGACGAAATATCCTTTATTGAGGATTGCAAATATGTGAATTATTTGAATGAAGGACGTTCGCTTAAAGGGAAGTTCAAGCTTGAAGACTATACGCAATATGCTGAAACGAAAGAGATTTTTGCTGAGCAGATAGAACTGCTGGAAGATATGTTGTCGCTTGATTATATCAACGAGAACTATATGGAATATGTTTCGCTATTCCACGAAGGAACATTGGGGAAGAGCGAGAGACGATTCTTGATAGATGTAATGCGTCACAATCATAATCCGTATGACTATCGATTGGAGAAAGCGGGGCAAGTTGTAGAGAAAATGGATGCAAGGTTGTTTTTGGATACTTCGGCATGGTGGAACTTCGATTTGGTGGATGCGATGATGCGTGGAGATGCTATGCAGGAAAAGGTTGAGAATATGTTAGCATGTCTTGCAGATACGGATGAGAATATCAATTTTATTGATGAATACCTGCATAAAGGCAAAGAGGTTAAGCTATTTGTGGAGGACTTTTTCGAAACCTATCCGGATATGTGGCGTTATCAGAAGGAAGAGTCAAGTCGCGAAGTGGATCGGGAGTTGTGGATAGAGTTGATACTGCGCAACGTAAAACTTGAAGTCATTCCAAATGTCTTTGATAAGAATGAATCGTTTATCGCAGATATATCGAACTATTTCAGTCTACCGGATATACCTATCAGTAAGTTGTATGAAATAGCGAAGGTATTGGATATTAAGTTCACCAGTATAGAACCAAATGAGAAAAAAGAGCATAAGGCGTTTATGCTCGATAATGATTTATACGCCATAACGCCGAAAATGCTGAGGTGTTTATTGAATGTGTCGGGTGCAGATGAAGAAAGCTTTAATACCGCCAATTATACGTACCTAAACAGAATCGATAATGATAAGATGAAGGCGTACATTGATAGTCATTTGGAAGAATATGTGCGTAATGTGCTATTAGTTATGCCGACCAATACGCAGGAAAATACGGAGGAAGAGAGTGAACTGTTGGCTGATAAACGTTTGACGGATGAGATTAAGGAGAAGATTATTACGAAGGAAACAATGAAATGGGATTCTGAAAGATTACTGAATAATCAATCCGAGGAAGTGCAAAAAATGCTATTCAAACATGGACGAGTACAGGTGACGTGGGAGAATGTAGTGCGATTGTATGAGTTGGATAAGCATATACTTATTGAATATTTCCATGATGATAGAGTTATCAAGGCATTGCAAAAATTAGGGAAACCGGAAATTAGTGAAGGTAGACGAGCTAAATGGGAGGAGTTGCAAGAAACAATTGTGCAAGATAAGCCATTTGATCATGTGGTTGAGTCATTAGCAGGATGTTTTGATAGAGAGTTTGATGTGTCTTCAATTATACATTGTTATGCAAATCATTTAGATTGTTTGGTAGAGCACGGATTGATTAAGAGAGGTGTAGAGGAGTTTAATTATATACAAGAAGTAGCCCCGACAACGGCAATGGATTTCTTTCTGCTCAATTATGCTGATTTTGCACCAGTTATTGATAAACTGGATTCGGAAGATCATAACATCGATGCCATTTTGAGAGATAAAAATCATATTAATCTGGAGCAGAAACTATATGTATTAGAACATGTAAATGGAGAAGAAATTGTAGGAAAATACAGTGCAATGACTATTGTGGATTTCTTTATGCAACTGGATAACAAAGCGAATAAGGTTGGCGATGGTATTAAGAAACTGATTAAAGTAGTTCTTAACTATACGTATATTGATACCTTGACGCGAGTGAGATTATTTAATAAGTATAAATTTACAGACAAGGCAGATATTGATAAGTTTATTGCAACGTTTGGGAGAGAATATGTGGGTGAAAGCGGACGACTTTATCGTCATACGAAAGCGAACTATGATATGTTTGTATTTTGCAAATATCTATGGAGGATACATTATTTGAGTGTATGCAAGAATTACGGAAACTCGAAGGGGTATTTAACAATTAAGTATTGAGGGAAGAATAGAAATTAATCATGACCAAATCAGAAATATTAGATAAGTGCATCGCCTTCTCGGTAAAGATAAACAAACTCCGTAAGTACCTCCGAGAAGAACAACATGAATACAACAATTCGGATCAAATCCAGCGTAGCGGAACCAGTATTGGAGCCAACTACAGTGAAGCATGTGATGCCGAAAGCAAAGCGGATTTTGTGCATAAGTTGCATATCGCACTCAAAGAAGCCAATGAGACGATGTACTGGCTCAAGGTTCTCTATGGCTCTGAATTTATATCAAAGAATCAGTATGATGAGTTAATGAACGATCTAGATGAGATTTATAAGATTCTTTTCTCAAGTGTCAAAACTGCGAAAGAGAAACTCAAATCTTAAATCTTCAATCTTAAATCTTCAATTTATTATGACCAATGGTAAATAATCACAATACATATAATCAACCGCCAATGGGGCAGATGATGCAAGGCCCAATACCCCCCCCCCAGAATCGTCCTCGCGGATGGCGGGAGCGATGGATGCAGCGGTTTGGTATGGACATGGCCGTTCCAATGCAGAAAGGGGAGCGGACGATACCGAACTGGTTGACGGGGAAGAGCATGGTGTTCTTCTTCGTGGCGATGTTCGCATGCTGGATGGCATTCGGGTATGTACCGAGCTTCGATTTGTGGTTTACGGCCGTTATCTCGATCGTGCTTTTCTTCTACGGCGGACAGACTATGTCGAAGGGTTGGAGTAGGTCGAAAGAAAAAGTATTTATAAAAAACATATTCATAGCGGGAGTGGTGATTCGATTCTTATGGGTGTTATATTGTTATTTCTTTTTCAACCCAGAGCATTATGGCACAGCATATGGAGATGGATCTGATGTGGATTGGTATATGCCATTCGCGAAGGATTTAGCATTGTGGTTAACAGGAGATTCATCTATGACATTTAGTGAAATAATAGATTATAATGGATCAGCGATAGATGATATCGGCTATCCCCTTTGGTTAGCTGTAGGATATGCAATTTGGGGCGATTGGAGCGATGTTTTTATACCGATGTTGGTGAAATGTCTTGTCGGAGCCTATTGCGCCATCAGTATCTATCGTGTAGCAAAACGCCATTTTGGCGAAGGCACGGCGCGATTAGCAGCCATCTTTGTGGCACTTAATCCGAATATCATCTATTGGTGCGGCAATATGTTTAAGGAGGCAGATATGGTGTTCCTATGTTGTTTAGCAGTGGATAACTTCGATCGAGTATTAACATCCGGAAAGAAATATACTTTTAGGGCATTACTTCCGGGTATATTAGCCGGTTTGGCATTGATGTTCTTCCGTTCGGCATTAGGTATAGTGTTCTTTTTGGCCGTGTTTGCCCATATCGTAATGGCCTCCCAGCGTGTAATGAATACTGGGAAAAAAGTGCTGGCCGGATTATTGGTCGGAGCTGTATTGGTGGTATCAATGGGTGATCGAATCCGAACTCAATCGAAAGACTTGGTAGAAAAAGTGCAATCCGATAGTCAAGCACAAAATATGGAGTGGCGCGCAAGTAGAAAGTATGAAAAGGGCGGACAGCAGAGTTTCGCCAAATATGCGAGTGCAGCGGTGTTTGCTCCGCTTATCTTTACGATTCCGTTCCCAACTTTCAATGCAGCTCATGAAGGACAGTTACTGCAGCTTCAGTTGTCAGGGGGAAGTTATATTAAGAATATATTGTCTTTTTTCGTAATTTTGGTAATGATTATGATGCTGATAAGCGGCGAGTGGCGACGACATGTGTTTATATTGGCCTATACATTGGGGTATTTGGCGGTGCTGGTGATGAGCGCGTTTGCGCAGTCCGGGCGATTCCATATGCCGATATGGCCGATGCTGATGCTCTTTGCTGCGTATGGTGTGCAGATTGCAAAGACGAATGCGAGGTTGCGGAGGTGGTTGCCAATCGTGTTAGTGATTGAGGTGGTGGCATGCTTGGCATGGAATTGGTTTAAGCTCAAAGGAAGGGGGATGATTTAGGCGCTGTGCTTAAATCATTCGGTGTAAGGTTACGGTGTTAAAATGAAAGACTTGTATTTTATAGAGAGTATTCATGCTTTTAAGACGGCAAATGGGAGAGAAGTATATACAATCCTATTTGAGAGTGTCGAAGCGCAGGGAGAGCAGGTGATACTTGTAGCAAGAGTGTATGAAGAAATGCCGACGTTGGAGGGGACGGAACGCGAGTTGCATGAGGGACAGTATGTGTATTATGATGCGGATACGAGACAGTTTACACCGGCATATGATGATCCGTTAGCGAGAACAAGGCAGAGAAAGAATTTCTATTATCGTAATCGTTTATATAGCAAACAATATTCAATTGATAATGAGCAGCTTGGGAATGTGGTTGATGTTCAATCTTATCACGTTAATGTCGGGCATGGGAATTGCAGCATTCTGCTTGTTCAGTATCGGCATATGCAGCATGATGAACATCAGATTTGGATGGTGGATTGCGGAGCAATTGATTATGGAATAGGGAACCGATATTGGAATATTCAAACTTGTTTTGATGATATTGCTCAAAGATTGAATACCAATCTGGCAAACTTGAAAATATCTCGTTTCTTTCTTACTCATTGGCATTATGATCATATTTCCGGAATACCTTTTTTAATCCGTGATGGTTATATAAATCAGCATACGAAATTCTATTTGAATCTATATTATGCTTACTCGTCTCGAACAGCCAATAAAGTGCTGCGGAAGTTGAATTCGATGGGGGTGGCTTGTTACGAACCCGTTATTGGAGTATCAATCAATTCGTGGATGTCGGTTCTCTATCCGGAATGCAGGATACGTAAGCAGCAATATAATGAGGCAGTACCCAATAGAGTGGAGAAGAAAATGAATAACAGTTCAGTAGTCTATGCATTTCAATTTTTGGATAAGCAAATGATTTGTCCGGGGGATTTGGAACAAGACGGATGGAATGTATTTAAAAGGCAAGTTCAGTCGATGACTGCAATGTCGGTAGCGGATTACTATTGTGTGTCGCATCATGGTAGTGACAATGGTCATGTGGTTGTTCCAAATCGGCTTCAGAAAGTGGTTCTTATGGGAAGAGATGGGGCTTACAACGGTATATATAGCCCTGCGGTAATACAGTACTGGAATCCGGTGCTGAGTTTATCGGAGTGGGATGCGAATGGGCAAGCAAGCAAAGCAGTCGTGTTAGATTGGAATAATGGGGGAGTGAGATATATTTATTAAATTAAGCAAGTACCATGGAACAGCAGTTTACTATATTTTTCTCGTGGCAGTCGGATGTGAAGCCCAATTGGTCAGTTATCCGCAATGCTATAAATGCAGCATGTAATGATATTCAAGCAGAATACGGATATACATTCCTGTATAAGGAATCGACGTGGGGGAAGGAGGGCTCTGTAGATATACCAAGCGCAGTACTTAAGAATATAGAAGACTGTGATATTTTTGTCGCGGATATAACTCCTATTGCGTTCGCAGGAGATAAGGCTCTCCCTAATCCGAATGTACAAACGGAATTGGGGTATGCCATGCGATGCCATGGGATGGAACGAATAATCATTACAACAGGGAGGGGAGATTATAAAGATTATCAATTACCTTTTGACTTTAATCATTTCCGGCATGGAAAGTTTAATCCGGAAACTAAGAAGTATGATTTGAAGGAAGAGATATTAGCTTCCGTTAATTATATATTGGGTAATGGTAAGTTTCAGTACAAGCGGTTCTTTAATAAATTCCATCTAAAGCAGAATCTTGATACCAAGAAATATTTGCCGAATGTATTTCTAGAGGATGATGAATTAAAAGAGAATTTGCGCTATTTTGTAGATCCATTCTTCTTTTACCCCAAGTTCTATCGTGAAACCGCAGCTTTGAATTTCGACTACTACAACCAGAAAAGTAGATTAAAAGATTGGCCTTTATTCGATTATTCTCTACAGACCATTCAAGATAACACAAAAGACTTTGATTTCTTAAATTTGCGGCAAACAGTTAACCAAATCTCAGCATATCTCCAGTCGAAGAAAGGAGAGTTGAATCCTGACTATACGCTTGGGTATTTTGCTGTCAAAAAAATAGAGCGTCAAATTGAAAGTGCTCAATACTTTACATCGAACATATGCCTTTTAACAGCTAAAGCCGGTCAGGGGAAAACGAATGTAATATGCGATTTAGTAGATCATGTATTATTGCCTCATTATATCCCATTCGCGTATATCAACGGATATGAGATAGATGCCAATAATGTAGGTAATTCACTTGCTCAAATGATATATCCTGAGCAAAATTATTCTATTGGTGAGTTAATAGGATATATAGAGCGGTTTTGTGTTCAGCAAAGAAAATACTTTGTGTTGATTATAGACGGACTGAATGAGAATACCAATCCAGGTGTATTTGCAAACAACCTGCAAAACTTGTTAAATATATTATTACAAAAGGAGTTTATTAAGGTAATATTGACCTGTAGGACAGAGTACTATAATCTACATTATCCGAATCTACTTACATCGTTTGACCGGAAGATAATAAATAATGATATATATCAGAGGCTGCGTGATAGTCAAGAGAATATTCTGATAGGAAACTACTGTGAGTATTTTAACATCAACGCAAGTTTTTCATCCGAGGTCAAAACTCAGTTAGGAAAGAATCTACTATTACTACGAATTTTTAGCGAGGCTTATGAGAATGAAACCTTAGGTATGGTGACGCATTTGCAGAAAGAGCAGCTTTTTAGTGCATACTACAATAAGATGCAGAGCAGCGTTGTCGCTCAATTCCGACAAGACGGATATGAAATATCGAGTTCTGATATTGCATTCTTTATAAAAACCATAGTCCGTTTGATGATAGAGCGCGATTCGTTCATGAATGTCAAGATGGATGAGATATTACCAGTACTTAATTCAGACCAAAGACGAATTATCCATAGATTCATAGATTCCAATATTATAATAAGGAAGGATTTGAATGGTGAAGTCTTTGGAAGTGAAGTGGTAAACTTCACGTATGACGAATTTAGAGACTTCTTGATCGCGCATTATATGATTGATGTAATAGCGGCTGATTCTTTTGATCGCTTTAAGGAACTGGTGGGGAAGTACACGGCAGAAAAACATACGCTCAGAGAGGGTATTATGGGATTTCTCTTTCTATATAGTAAAGACTCGCACAAAAGTAATATTGTAGATTATTTTCGTACACAATCATGGTATGAGATTGCTTTTCTGCAGTATATATGGGATGTGCGAGAAGACCGAATTTCTGAGACAGATATCGTAGATATGAGGCGATATTTGCGAGAGAATATGGATATTGCCCCTATGCTTGTATATAATGGTAGGTGGAATGAGAAGCATAAGTTAAGCATACGAATACTACTTGACATGCTAGAATCATTTGATGATGCCGAACTCGCAACATATGTAGATACTGCATGGCCTAACAAGAGAACATGGGAACGGAAAAATAGCGTTAGAGATCACTTGTTAGAACAAACGCAAACAGTATTAGATAATATGGATGAGAACTCGGAAATGCATGTCGTATTTGAGCATTTGTTATACCTCGCACCGTTTGATACGGGTGCAAGCCGCATATATCGTCAATATTATAGTCGGTTTAAACCTCAGGATCAAGTAGGGCATGTATATGGAAAGGCTAAGAGTGAGAAACTAAAATCGTTTATTAAGACGCTATGAGATACGGATATGATTCATATAAATATCTAATGGTAGTGAACAAGAATCTAACTTTAGATTTGTTTCTCCAGCGTGCCAGAGCTGAACGCGGGTATGCAAAGGCTATGTTTACAAATATGTACAATAGTATCTTTGCTGAATGCCATTATGTGGAAGATGAGTATGAGCAGTATTATAAATCCGAGTATGATGACTTGAAACAATATCTGCACGTACGATATTGTATTAGCAAGAAATGGGCAGATAGATTGATAGCCGAGAAAGAGGCGAATCCAGGCTATACGATTATTGTGTATGATTCGCTGTCATTCGGTGACGGGAGCATAGATAGCCTGATGTTTGAAGATAAATTAGCTGACCGGATAGAAAACTTATTATTGCTAAAAGAACAGTTATGAAGATAAAGACTGATTTTGTTACAAATAGTTCATCAACATGCTTTGTGGTGATGACGAAAGGTGAATTAACTTTGCCACAATTCATTAAGGCTGTCGGAATTAGTCCGGATTCGGCATTTAGGGATATTTATGAAGATTTATTCAATCAGATAAAAAGCGACTTGAAACCGATTGATTCATTTGTAGGAAGAGACAAATGGAACGAAACAGGGTTGTCTATAGAGACATATATAAAGCAAGTTTTCTCAGAGCAAACCTATCGGAGATTGAAGGAGGCTCAGGAAAATGGATACGGAGTATATATGGGACGCTTACATAGTGACGTGGATGAGATTCAAACTTATTTCTGTACATCCTGTTTTGTAATCGAAGGGGATAACTTGATTTTCGATGCGACAAATGATGCTTGGTAATTTGATTATAACACAACATCCGGAGCAGCATTATCGAACTCTTTTCAATCAGAAGACGGGTATGTTTATCCGAAAAGAGGAGAAGGGTTATGAGGAGCCATTCTGGTCGAAGGATGGTCCGGAGTTATTGGATGTCTCCATAACCAATTATTGCGAAAGAGGATGTGGCTTTTGCTATCGTCAATCCGATAGAAATGGTGCGCATATGGCACTTAGTGACTTGCAGAGAGTTGTTAAGCAAGCACAGGAATTGGGCGTTTTGCAAATTGCCTTGGGTGGAGGCAATCCAAATCAGCATCCTAAATTTTGTGAGATTCTGCGATTGATTAAAGAGCATAATATTGTGCCATCATATACAACAAACGGGGATGGTTTGCCGGATGAGATTCTGCAATTTACTGCTGAGAACTGCGGTGCGATGGCAATAAGTGCATACCCTCCATTTGATGCGCGATTTGAAGGAAAGATCAGAAGAATCGCTAGTTTTGGAATACGGTTGAATTTGCACATGATATTGAAAGAAGATATGGTAGATACTGCAATCTCTTGGATGCAGAATCCTCCTGATTTTTTGCAGTATGTAAATGCGATTATTTTCTTGAATTACAAGCCAATAAATAAGAGTTGTGTTTTGCGACCTATAGATGGTAACAAGTTGAGGCAGTTCTTCCAAGTGGCATCGGATTGTAAAGTAGTAAAAATTGGTTTCGATAGTTGTAGTGTGTCCGGAATTGTGCAGATGATGGATGTCCCGGCATTCTTACTTGAATCATGTGAAGCAGCTCGTTTTTCGGCGTTCATTTCAGAGGATTTGAAAATGTACCCATGTTCATTTATGGTGGGCACAGATATGTATGGTGATTTACGTAAGAATACGATGCTTGATATTTGGCAATCCAATGCTGCATTTGTTGATTTCCGTGATAGAATAAAAAATAATACGTGCGCTGATTGTAAATTTGAAAGTTTATGTAATGGAGGTTGTCGTTTCTTGCCAGAAATCAATTTATGCGATAAAAAGTCGCCCAAAAGGGAAATTAAAACAGTAGAAGATTTATTTGCAGATGGCGAGAAGGTAGTATATCATTATTTTCCTGCATCAAAGAAAGAGTCTATTCTAAAGGATGGTTTGTTATGTAGCAAAGATGGAAGCTCAAAATTTGCAGAGAGGAAAGGGATTTTTGTGGTATGGAATGATGATTTACGTGTACGTAATGCAATCGCATGGGAGCAAACTTGTGTCGACTCAAAAAGTAGGCCAGTCAAAGAATTATGCCAAATTGCAATAAATCTTAAGAAATATGGTATAACAGCAAAAGATATAGCACCGGACTTGAATGGAGGAGCCGAATGTGATTTAAATTCATTTTGTTGCAAAATAATCAAGGATATTCCCAATATCGATTCATCCGATATTTCAGATTTTGGGAGGGGGAATGCGGATACATTTGGTGTCAGATTTTATAATCTAGAGGGATATAATATTGCACACAAACCGATGGATTATGATTATTTGGCATCAATAGATGTTTATCCCCATATATCATGGAAAGAATACGCATAAATATTTCTAACTAATGAGCGAAAACTGAGACAAAGCTCTACGTATTGTTTCTTTTCAGTATCTTGCTTAAGTGAACCAGAGAAAATAGAACGAAACTGGGTAAAATGAGCAAAAGTGATTACAAAAACAAAATATTTTACAAAAAGTGGCATATGCATTTGTATATGTCATTTTTTTTTTGTATCTTTGCGCACTGAAATGCTGTGTGCATGAGTGCGTGTGCGAAGATGCGCATATGTGCGCAAGAAAATCGAATGTTGAATGTAAAGAAATTTGAAGATGGAAGTAAGAGGAAGAAAGGATTAGAGGGTTAGGGGATTTTGGAAATATGACAATACGAGAGGCGCATATTATGGGAGGGATGCACTTGGTTGTACTTGGTGCAGGGGCAAGCATTGCGTCTAGTATGAGGAATCCCGAGAGGTTAGGACGTAAATTACCTTCGATGAATGATCTGCCGAAAGTAATTGATATGTTAGATATATTATGCCAACTACCTATTGAATTGATTTGTGAGAACTTTGAGGGGGTATACGGCAATATCTATGAATGGGATAGTGCGTCTAAATATCTGAAGGAGATTAATGATAGGATTTATGCCTATTTTGAAGGACTTCAACTTTCGCTGCAACCGACTATTTATGATTATCTAATGATGTCGCTTATAGATAAGGATGTGATTGTATCCGGTTAAGCATAAAAATGATAGAGATGATGACTCTATCAGAAACAGGAGAAAAATTCAAAGGAATGAAATATGGAGTTCAAATTGCTAAATAACAGGAAGATTATCGATGTGCTGATAGGAGACACGCAGGTATATAATGAGTATCGCATGCCAAACTATACAGGTCCAGAACTTTGCGAATTGTCTACGCAGTTCGGGTTGCCGGTATCGTATGTGTGGGGAGGAAGCAATTTGAGCCGTTGGATGTACATGCGAGACCTGTTAGTTTACGTGGAGAAGCAAGGTAGGACTGCAGAACTATTGGCATACCTGTTTGACTTTGCCAGATTTGAATCACTTCAACTGGCAGGTACAACGGAGCATATAAGGGAAACATATAATAAGATTGTTCAAGGAGCATTAGATAAGATAAATGCAATACTTTTATTTAGCGGGAGCCAGTTGCAGATAGTCAATAAGCAATTTGTCTTGACAAAAGCGGTAGAGACTGTAGTTTTTGAGGCATCCAAAGTTAAAATGGTGACTTACGAGTACATACGTGAGTTGCCGGAAAGAATAAAAGATGATATCACGAAGAAAGATTATGATAGCGTGGTAACCAAATCGCGAACATTACTGGAGGAAGTGATGATATATATCATGGAACAGATGACGAAAGAACGTTATAAGAGTAATGGTGATTTGATGAAGATGTATGCGGAGGTGAAGTCGCTACTGAACATGACACAGAACAAAGACTGGGATGTGCGAGTGAATGATTTGCTTAGCGGAATTAATAAGATAGTAGATGCGATAGGTAAGATGCGGAACATGAATAGCGATGCTCATGGAGCCGGAGTGGGGCGAATAGGTATCAAAGAGCGAGAGGCTCGATTGATTGCAGCATCTTCGGTGATGGTTGCGGAGTATTTGTTGAGCGTATATCAAAGAGATAGAGAATAGCGGGTTGATAGATAATTTGCGATTTGGGAATGATAATTGGTAAATGGTCATTGGTGATATTATGAAGATAGATTTAAATGGTAAGACAGTGCTGGTGACGGGAGCTGCCGGATTCATCGGTAGTTATTTGGTTAAGCGATTATTAGCCGAATATTCGACATGCGTGGTTGTTGGTTTGGATAATCTGAATGATTACTATGAGGTGTCGTTGAAGGAGTGGAGACTTGAGCAAATTGAGAAACTCGGTGGACAATGGACGTTCATCAAAGGCGATATAGCGGATAAGGCGTTTGTGGAGGAGTTGTTTGGGCAGTATCAGTTTGATGTCGTAGTGAACTTGGCGGCACAGGCCGGTGTACGGTACTCGATTCAGAATCCGGATGCGTATATCCAAGCGAACATCATCGGGTTCTATAACATCCTTGAGGCTTGTCGGCATTCGTATGACGGAGTAGCAAAGGGTGTGCAGCACCTCGTTTATGCCAGTTCGTCGAGTGTGTACGGCAATCAGCAGAAAGTGCCGTACTCGATAGAGGATAACGTGGATAATCCGGTATCGCTTTATGCGGCAACGAAGAAATCGAATGAGTTGTTGGCGCATGCGTATGCGAAGCTATACGGCATTCCGTGCACGGGTTTGCGGTTCTTTACCGTCTATGGACCGGCAGGACGACCGGATATGGCGTACTTTGGATTCACCAACAAGCTCCGTCGTGGGGAGAAGATCCAGATCTTCAATTATGGTAACTGCAAACGCGACTTTACGTATATCGATGATATCGTGGAAGGAGTGGTGAGAGTGATGCAGAAACCTCCGGTTAGTGGGTTAGGGGTTAGTGGAAAATGTGAAGTACCGTATGCGCTATATAATATTGGTAACAGCCAACCGGAGAACTTGTTAGATTTTGTGGATATCTTGCTGCAGGAGTTAGTGCGTGCAGGAGTGCTGCCGGAGGATTATGATTTTGAGGCGCACAAGGAGCTGGTAGCTGCGCAACCCGGGGATGTGGCGCAGACGTTTGCGGATGCTTCGGCATTGGAAAGAGACTTCTGCTTCAAACCGCACACCTCTCTTAGGGACGGATTGCGGAAGTTTGCAGAGTGGTACAAAGAATATTATAAGATTTGACGTTATGAAGGTATTGTTTGTATCATCGGGTAAGCAAGGTGGAGTAAATCCAATTATAAGGAACCAAGGGGAGTCGCTGCGGAAAGCAGGGGTGGAGTTGGAGTACTTTGTGGTGGGCGGACGAGGATGGAAGAGTTATGTGAAGAGCATCAAGCCACTGCGAGAGAAGGTTCTGAAAGGCGGGTACGATGTGGTGCATGCGCATTACTCTTGGTGCGCGTACATGACAGGCATAGCGATGCGGGGAATGAAAGTGCCGATGGTGGTGTCGCTGATGGGAAATGATATACTCGATCATTGGTGGTATCCGGTGTTGGCGCGAATGGTAGCGAAATGCAAGCCGTGGAAGGCAGTGATCGTCAAATCGCAGGAGATGAAAAATCGCGTAGGGATGCCGTATGCCAATGTGATACCCAATGGGGTGAATATGGAACGATTCCACCCGATAGATAAAGAAGAATGTCAGAGAAAACTCGGGTGGAATACGGTTAGTGGTGAGGGGTTCGTGGTTAGTTGGAAAAAGCATGTGCTGTTTCCGGCAAGGGTGGAGGATACACGCAAAAATTGGCCGCTTGCGTTTGAAGCAGTAAAACTGCTCAATGGTGAGGGGTTTAGTGGAGTAGTGGTTAGTGGAAAGATTGAGTTACATGCGTTTAAGAATACACCCAATGATGAAACACCGATATGGTATAATGCTTCGGATGCAGTGGTATTGCCGAGTTTCTATGAAGGTAGTGCGAATGCACTCAAAGAGGCAATGGCATGTAATCGTCCGGTAGTGACCACCGATATGGGCGATTGTCGTGAACGAATTGAGGGATGCGAGGGATGCTACGTGGCGAACACGTATGAGGTAGAGGAGTTTGCTGAGTTGTTAGGTAAGGCATTGCAATATGAGAAGTCGGGGGGAAGAGAGCGATTGCTCAAAGATGGTATTGCTGATTACCAGATTGCTGAACGGCTCATCGCTATCTACAATGATGTCATGGGAAAATAAACAGAGATAAACACACTACGTGATATTAACAAAAATATTAAAAATATATTTACTTCAGTCGGTCAAAAATTACCAATATTACCAATAAAGGAGAATAATAGAATAGCGATATGAAGGAAGAGATGCAGAAACTGCCGATAGGAGAACAATCGTTCGTGAAGCTGAGAAGCAGGAATAGATTGTACGTGGATAAGACTGAATATATCTATAAGATGATTCAGGATGGGACGTACTACTTCCTTTCCAGACCCAGAAGGTTCGGGAAGTCGTTGCTGCTGAACACTATCGAAGCGTATTTCCAAGGCAAACGGGAACTATTCGAGGGATTGTATATCGGTGCAGTAGAGACGGAGTGGGTGGAGCATCCGGTTCTGCACTTGGACTTTAGTTCGATGACAAGCGCGACAGAGGAGAATCTATACACGGTGCTGAATGATTTTCTTCGTGAATATGAAGATCTATACGGTACTCGTGACGGAGAGACAGATGTGGCCTTGCGTTTCAAATGGCTGATACGTAATGCGTACGAGAAGACAGGACAACCGGTAGTGATATTGGTGGACGAATATGATAAACCGCTGCTGGATGCGATAAACAAGCTGGATCTGCAGGATACGTATCGTGAGTTATTGAGGGGATTTTATAGCATGCTGAAGATGCAAGATACGTATATCGGTTTTGCGCTGATAACCGGAATTACGAAGTTCAGCAAGGTGAGCATTTTTAGCGACCTGAATAACCTGAACGATATATCGCGGGATAAGGCATATGCATCGGTTTGCGGTTTGACGGATGAGGAGGTAGATAGGGATCTGGTGCCGTATATACGAGCCTACTCAGAAGAAGCAGGTAAGCGATATGAGGATGTGCGGGAAGATCTGCGGACGATGTATGACGGGTATCATTTTGTAGATAAGACACCGAGGTTGTATAATCCGTTCAGCGTGATGAACGCATTGGTGAAGAAGGAGATGGGGCGTTATTGGTTCGATAGCGGCACACCGACGATGCTGGTGGATCTGTTCCTGCGGAATCAATATCCCCTTCCGGACTTAGAGAAATCGATAGACACGGCAGCGTTGGATAGTAAAGACGGGAGAGGAGACAATATCGTACCGCTATTGTATCAGAGCGGATACCTGTCGATAGTGCGCAGCGATGAAGACAATCAGTTGACATGGCTGACATTCCCGAACAAGGAAGTAGATGAAGGGTTCTTTCGTTTCTTGCTGCCTTACTATAGTTCGGTTCAGAAGAATCGCGCCAAAGCCGAGATAGCGGAGTTTATAGAGGATGTGCGTGATGGGAATGCGGACCGGTTTATGGGGCGGTTGCAATCGTTCTTTGCGGACTATCAATACGATACGAAGATGACAGCTGAGTCGCATTTCCAGAACGTGATGTATATCTTGTTCAAGTTAATCGGGTTGCAGGTGGAGATAGAACGCAGGACATCGGATGGACGGATCGATATGCTGATGCGGACGGAGAAGTTTGTGTACGTGATAGAGTGCAAGATCGACAGTACGGCCGGTGTGGCATTAGGGCAGATAAAGGAGAAAGAGTATACGCTGCCGTGGGCACTGGATGAACGGGAGAAAGTGCTGATTGGGGTGAACTTCTCGACGGAGAAACGTAGACCGGACGGATGGGTGATAGAGCGTGGAGATGGGACTATAATGAGGAGTAGTGACCATGATAGTGACCATGATGGTGACCATGATGGTGACCATGATGAAAACCGCGTGTTAAGATTGGTAATGGCGATAGGTGGTGATTATAAAAAACGTGAAGATATAATGTCTTCTATGGGTATTACCAGTCGTCGATATTTGAGGGAAAATTATACTAATCCAGCTATAGCACAAGGCTATGTTGCTATGACGCTTCCTGATAAGTTGCAGAGTAAGAAGCAGCGGTATTATTTGACGGAGAAGGGATTGGCGCTGCTGGAGGAATTAAATAAAGGTTGACTATTTGGTTGACTATAGGTTGACTATGGGGTAAGGTGTAACCGGATGACATGCCAGATAATAAATATAAGAAGAATTTAAATACAAGAATACTATGTGCGGAATAGTTGGTATAGTACGGTTTGAGGATAAACCGATAAAAAAAGACGAGTTACAGACGATGATGCAAGTCATCAAGCATCGTGGGCCGGATGATGATGGCATGTTCATCGATGCTCATGTCGGATTGGGTCACGTACGATTGAGCATACTGGATCTGAGTAGTGCAGGGAAGCAACCGATGACGGATCCGACAAGACGATACACCATCATTCAGAACGGTGAGTCGTATAACTACATCGAGTTGCGGGAAGAGTTGGAATCGATGGGGTACACGTTTAAAACCAAGACGGATACGGAGGTGGTGCTGAACGGCTATATCGCATGGGGAGAGAAAGTGCTGGATAGGCTGAACGGGATGTTTGCGATGGCTATCTATGACAAGCAAGAGCAGACGCTGTTTATTGCACGGGATCGGTTTGGTGTCAAACCGCTGTACTACCATGTGGGAGAGGGGCAGCTGATCTTTGCTTCTGAGATTCCGGCTATACTGAAGGCATTACCGGGGAAGCCGAAGGCTAATGAGAATGCTATCTTCGACTATTTAGTCTTTAACCGGACGGATCAGACGGAAGATACCTTCTTCGAAGGAATCTTTAAGCTTCAACATGGATGTTGTATGACCTTAAAGATTAGTGGATTAGGGGTTAGTGGATTAGTGGTTAGTGGGAAGGAAGATCTGCCGATTAGGAAGTGGTACGACTTGACTCAAAAAGTCAAGGATTTAAGATTTAAGATTGCAGATTTAGGAATTGAGGAGGCTAAAGCCAAGTACATGGAGTTGTTCAAACGCGCGATTGAGTTGCGGTTGAGGGCAGATGTGCCTTGGGGTGTGTGCTTAAGTGGTGGTATCGATTCATCGGCTATCACAGCTACGATAATTCGTGAACTGAAAGAACCGGATGTACATTCGTTCTCGGCTGTATATGGCAAGGATAACAAAGCAGATGAATCGAAGTTCATAGATGAATTCAAGGGTATCGTGCCGAACATGCACTACATCCATCCGGATGCGGAGACGTTATTTGCGCATTTAGATGATTATGTACGCATTCAAGGAGAACCGACGCCAACGACATCGCCATACGCATTATATTGTATCCTTACGGAAGCATCGAAATATGTGAAAGTGATACTGGATGGACAAGGCTCGGATGAGGCGATTGCCGGATATGAGTACATACCGGGATTGTACTACAAGAGTCTGTTCACGCATTTCAAATGGTGCCGATTGGCAAAAGAGATCGTGCAATACGCGAAGTTGCATAAGTCGTGGAGGCATGTGAAGTACATGACGTTCTTTATGTTGCCGAGCAAGATGCGGACGAAAGTGCGTGTGGCGCAACGCGGATATATCGATCCGGAGTTTGTGGCGAAGCACAAAGATAGTGTGATTGCGGACAAGCTTTATGGCGCGAACACAATGGAGGAGATGCTGATTGCGCACTTCGAATATAAGTTGGAGCACTTGACCAAATGGGGCGATCGGGATACGATGGCGTTTGGCGTAGAAGGACGCAGTCCGTTCCTGGATAAGGATCTGGTGGAATACAGCATTGCTCTGAAGGATGAGTTGAAGATAAAAGGCGGGTACACGAAGTTCATCCTGCGCGAGGTGATGAAGGGTATCATGCCGGAGAAAGTGCGGTTGCGGGTAGATAAGAAAGGCTTCTCCGTTCCGCAAGACGAATGGTTCCGCACCGAACAGTTCCAAGAGTTAGTGCGAGAGATTCTGCAGTCCGAGTCGTTCGCTAAGCGTGGCTATTTCAAGCCGGAAGAGGCAATGAAATTGTATCAACGGCATTTGGCAGGGGAGATTAACATTTCCAAGGATATATGGAAATGGATCAATCTTGAGTTATGGTTTAGAAAATATATCGACTAAAATGGCTAATAATCATCGAACGGTTGGAAATGTGGGCAGGGGCGTATGGAATAGGATATGCCTGGGGATTGCACGGCATCTGTTTCCGGCACAGGTACGGAATATGTGGTACCGTATGGCTGGAGTGAAGATAGGCAAGGGAAGTAAGATTGGGGCGACGGTGGATATTGATCAGTCGGCTCCGGAGTTGATAACGATAGGTAAGAACGTATGGGTGACGAGAGGCGTGATGCTGCTGTGTCATCAGCGGGACCTATCCGAATACGAGGTAGGGAAGCCGGTGATGGATTGTGAGCTCAAGTATGCACCGATTGTGATCAAAGATGGAGCGCATGTGGGGATTGGAGCAATTATCATGCCGGGTGTGACGATTGGAGAAGGAGCCGTGATTGGTGCAGGAGCGGTTGTGACGAGAGATGTGCCGGATTATTGTGTTGCGGCAGGAGTGCCGGCAAAAGTAATTAAGAAATTCGGATTAGGGGATTAGTGGTTAGATAATTCGGATTAGTGGATTAGTGGTTAGATAATTCGGATTAGGGGATTAGTGGTTAGTGATTAGTGATTAGTGATTAGTGATTAGTGATTAGTGGAACGGATAACCCCCTAAACCCTAACCCCTCAACACTAAACGATTTTTAGAATAAAAATTATGGCAACGAAATACGATTATAAGCAATTAGACGTATACATCGAGTCTAAGATACTCGTTAAGAAAGTATACGAACTACTGTGTAAGTTCCCGAAAGAGGAACAATACGCGTTGTGCGACCAACTGCGTAGAGCAGTTATATCCATTCCGTCAAATATCGCAGAAGGCTTAGGCAGATATTCTGTCAAGGAACAAGTACACTTCTTAGAGATAGCTTATGGTTCATTGAGAGAGGTGGATTGCCAAATAGACATCGCATGCGATTTAGGCTATGTGACGAGTGCGGAAGCAAAAGAAATATCAGAACAAATAAACAAAGTGGGAGCGATTTTAGCGGGAATGCGTTCTAAACGCGTAAACACCCCTAACCCCTAAACACTAAACGATTTTCAGTATGAAAATATGGATAGATGTTACGAATACGCCGCATGTGAATGTGCTGATGCCGATATACAGGCACCTTAAGTCGAAGGGACATGAGTTGATCATCACGGCACGGGATTTCTCGGAGACCATACCGCTGCTGAGGAAGAACGGGATAGAGCCGATCGTGCTGGGTTCGCACCACGGGAAAAGTCGGGTGCGGAAGACATTCGGCTTGCTGGGACGATACTGGCAACTGCTGGTGCATGTGCCGAAATTCGATGTGGCGTTCTCGTTAGGAGGCAGTTACACGGCTCCGGTGGCTTGGCTGCGGGGCAAGAAGAGCATCACGTTCAGCGACAATGACTTCACGACCCATAAGTTCATCACGTACTTGTTTAGTTCGTACTTTATCTTTCCTTCGTACTTGAAATATGAAGGCGCGAAGAAGCGATTCCATCTGCGCGATGAACAGATCAAAACCTTCAACGGATTTAAGGAAGATATATACATTGCGGACTATAAGGTAGATGAGCATTTCCTCGACCAACTGCCATGGCGAGAGTTTATCACCATCCGTCCGGAGAACCTGAAGGCTGCATATGTGCCGAAAGATGCGGTGACGATCGTGCCGGAACTGTTTGAGGCGTTCAAGGACATGAATGTGCTGTTTTTGCCTCGCTACGAGGAGGAGAAGGCGATGGCTGCGGGGTATGCGAACGTGTGGTATCCGGCCGGACCGCTGAACGGGTTGGATGTGTGCTATTACACGAAGGCGATGCTGACGGGAGCTGGGACGTTTGCTCGTGAGGCAGCGCTGCTGGGCGTACCGGCTGTGTCGTTCTTTCCGCGGAAGGAGTTCCTGACGGTTGATGTGGTCCTGCAGGAGCTGGGGAAGGAGTTTAAGTCTCGTTCGGCTGCAGAGATTCGCGAATATGTGTTGGCGCATGCTTCGTCGGACAAGCGGAGTTTGGGCGACACGACCCGGAGTAAGAAAGTGCTGGAGGAAGTGCTGGGGATATTTGATGGGATATTGGAGGAGTGTAAGTGATTTTTGTAATAGCATATGAAAAAGGATATATACGAAGAAATAATGGAAAAGTGCAATTATTTTCGTGATACGCAATTTTGGCCATTAGCAGTTGCTGATGATGCTAAACAATGGCTAAATAATTTTCATGAAGATGAGGAAAAAGAAATTGCAAAACAGATAGTGGATTTCTATATATATCTATCTGAACCGATGATAAGTCATATGTTAGCTGCAGTTTTGGGGAAGTGTGGATTGTATTTTAGGACATTTAAAGATGCGTGGTCTGATAATGATTTTATTACTAACTGTTGGTATAGTTATATACCTGGAGAAGATAGAGGCGAAATATGTAGTGGCTTGGAGTTTTTGAGGAAAATTCAAACATTATTTGGAATTCCTAATGAGCGATTACTGACTTATGCTGATATGGAAAGGAAAATGAAAGAGACGAATTACGAATTCTTTATACTAGTTGATGATTTCATCGGTTCAGGACATCAGGTAGAAGAAGCATGGTGTAAATATCCAATAGGATTATCACTTAAAGAAATCTGTAAGTCCCACTTTCACAAAGTGGTTTATGCACCTTTAATAGTGAATGAATTAGGATACAATAATGTGTTGAATACATGTGAAGGATTGCATGTCGAATATATTCATAAATTGCCAGCGGAGTACTCGCTATTTCATCCACAATGTCCATGTTGGAAGGGGAATCAGGAATCTTATGCTCAAGGTGTAGAATTGCTTGTAAGAAAGAGCAAAGAATTAGGAATACCGGAAACAAATGGTATGCTGACAACAGACATGAAAGGCTATAAAAATCAAGGGCTTGCTATAGCATTTCAGCATGGTATGCCGGATGCATGTCCTCCGATTTTTACCAAAGAAACTTTAGATTGGAAGCCATTATTTAAGAGACATTAAAAACTGTATAATATGGAAGATAATATCAAAGGAAAACTTGAAGAAGTATTTGGTAGTTATAAGGCTGAATGGCTCAAGAAAGATATATTCAAATTCTTTACTGAACCATCCTACTTCCCTATGTTAAAAGGGAATTATCCATGGGTGCTTCAAGGTGGACGCGGTACCGGAAAGACAACGGTGTTGAGGGGATTGTCATATGTAGGTCAATATGAAATTATGCACAGCGATATTAGTGCATTTGACGAAAACACGTTTATTGGTATTTATTATAGGGCAAATACGAATCATGTGCGTGCATTTGATGGGAATGGAATTGATAAAAAGACATGGCAAGGAATGTTCGAACATTATTTTAACCTCGTTATATGTTGGGAAATCTTGAATTTTTTGAAATGGCATCATAATATACAAAGTGACGATGAAACCTTGTCTGTAGAAGCATGTAGGAAAATTGCTACATCTTTGGTTTTGGAAAATGATGTTACGGATTATCATCAATTGTTACACATCGTAGAGAATGCAATATATCAATTTCAAATCAAAGTAAATAATGTAAACAAGGAAACTATCCCGCATTTATCAATGGCAGGGGTGCCTATTGAGATAATTACAAAGGAAACACTTCAGTTATCGCAATTTAAAGGCAAAACGTATTATCTCTTAATAGATGAATATGAGAATTTTACAGACGAACAACAAGAGTGTGTGAATACTCTCATCAAGCATGTTCCTGATTCGTACACAATAAAGATTGGTGTTAGAGATATGGGATGGCGCAATAAGTCAACGCACAACGAATTAGAATCGTTGAACGAACCGGCTGATTATCGACTGACAAATATAGAAAAAGAATTTAATGAACATGAGTCTAAGTTCGAAGATTTTGCGACTAATGTATGTAATCTGCGACTAAAACAGCTTTTTGTTGATGAAACTGAAAAGCAAGATTTCAATATACAAAATGCTTTAAATAGTATATCAATAGAGGATGAGGCATTTAAGTTAAAAGTAACAGATACTGATATGTATAATGCTTTTACTGAAGTAGAAAATAGCATGTCTGAGCCGTTAAATCTATCTCCTCTATATAAATACATGATTGCATATTGGGCAGAAAGTCATGATATGTCAATTGATATGGCTATCAAAGATTACCTCACTGATTCGCGAAAGTGGGATACAAGATATAGTAACTATAATTATAGTTTGCTATTTAAGATTAATAGAGGTAAGTTTAGACAATACCAAAAATATTATGCAGGTTGGAAAACTTTTTTAAAGTTGGCGGATGGTAATATTCGATACCTCATGGAATTGGTATATCAGGCTTATTCGGCGCATTTGGATATCGACACGATAAATAATCCGGTTTCTATTGAAGCACAAACATTTGCAGCCAAAAGAGTAGGAAGTAAAAATTTGGCAGAGTTGGAAGGTTCGTGCCAAATAGGTTGGCAGTTGACGAAATTGGTACAATCTTTAGGAACAATATTTGAAAGATTAGCCAAGGATGGAGATATTAATGCTCCTGAGGTGGATCAATTTGATTTGGAAGGTGAAATTTCAGATGAGGTGAAACGGTTACTTGATTTGGGTGTAATGAATCTAGCATTGGTTAGAATGGCTACCAATAAGATGTCCGGACTTAAGGCTGTTAAGGATTTTCAATATCAATTGCATCCAATATTCGCTCCATATTTTGGCTATAGCTTCCGAAAGAAAAGAAAAATGACGCTTAAAGAGTCTGATATTTTGGGTTGTATACAAACTCCTAATGATACTGTCGCAGAAATTCTAAAGAGAAGGAAAGTGAATGTAGAAGAAGAAATCCGCGGGGCTGGTCAGTTGACACTATTTGATAATGAGAATTTTATAATTGAAGATGAAAATTAATAGTGATTATAAGTACATTGCGGACTGGACTGTATTGGATAATATTCATTTGGAATCCAATGCACTATATCTATATGGCGGAGATCCGGAAGACAGGAGTGAGCATTGTGCTAAACAATTAGAGAGAACAAATCCACACTGTAGATTTGAAAATATCATTTACTATAAAGATGATACAATTGCTATAAAAGGCAATGAAGATGTTCGTGTGCTTCTTTCTGATTCTGAGCAATTGGATTCTCTCCTTGGAATACAAACCGATAGCATATTGTATGTAGATGTTACAGGACTTAATTGTAGGGTGATTGCTCCCATCTTAAAGCAAGCAATAGATCATAATATTGAACTCCGTGTTGTATATGTTGAACCCGAAACATATAAAATAGAAGAGTTCCAAAAAATCGGAATTCATAAGGACTTATGTGAGTCTGTAGAAGGAATCTCCCCATTACCCGGGATGGCTCGTATTGTGCCACATCATGGCTCTCCTATATTTGTTGTGCTTCTTGGATTTGAGGGAGGACGTTTTTCTCAAATAATTCAAAATCAAAGTCCTGATTATCAAAATATATTCCCTGTATTGGGTGTGCCTGGGTATCAAATCAACTACCCATACATATCGATGTGGGGTAATAGGTATCCACTTAACAATACTAAATCATGGCAAAAAATGCAATACGCAGAAGCCAATTCTGTAGTGGATATTTATATGAAGCTTAGTCAGTTAGGGTTCGATAATCGAGATTCAGATATGGTGGTTGCTCCGATTGGAACTAAACCTCATGCAGTAGGTGCAATATTATATGCGATTTGCCATCCTGATAAAGTGGAAATCTTATATGACAATCCCATCCGTACTGTTCATCGAACAGAGGGTATCGGACGGGTGTCTATGTGCAATGTAACGAAACTAATCAATGACGATGGGAGGGCCTGATTCATTTTATACACCTACATATTTAGCTGAACAATTAGTTGGCTATATACCTGACTGCGGCATTCAATCTGTTGCTGACTTTTGTGTTGGAGATGGTCGACTTTTGGCTGCTGCTCATCAACGTTTTCCAAATGCCATGTTATTTGGTGTGGATATTGACCATGACGTAATCAAGGTGCTATTGAGCCAACATTGTGATTGGGAGTTAAGAGTCTGCGATTTTACGAATGATGAACAAGTCAATAAGATAATACAAAAAGAATTTGATTTAATACTGCTTAATCCACCATTTTCATGTAAAGGAAGTATAATAAACATTATTGAGTTTGAAGGAATGACATTTAAGGTGAGTACTGCAATGATGTTTTTACTGAAAGCCATACGTCTTTTATCGGAAAAAGGAACGATGTATGCCATACTACCGGTTAGTTGTGTGTATTCTCAAAAAGACAGAAAGGCGTGGAATTATCTTGAGTCAAAGTATAATGCTTACATTCTTGCAGAGCACAATCGTATAACTTTCTCAGGAAAGTGCGCTCCTAATATTGCACTTGTGTCTATTGGAAAACTGAAGAACGAAATTTCGGAAATCCAACGACCAAGTCATAAGATTCTTTCAGATGCTGTTATAGAAGTGACGAGAGGAAGTGTGCGTATGCAAGGACTGAACTATAGCGAATGCAAAAAGGATGTTCGATTGATACATACTACAAATTTGTTAAATGGGAGATTGACTGAAGTCGCGAGGATAAAAGGAAACTATAATCGCGTAGAAGATGGCTATGGTGTACTGATACCAAGAGTCTGCAATCCCAATCCACAGAAAATTGTGCTATTAAAAAGGAAGGAAAAGTTTGTATTATCGGATTGTGTCATATTCTTGAGAACGGAGAATGCCGACAAGGCTAAAGAGGTATATAACTCTATTATGAATAATTGGCAAGACTTTGTACAATTGTATAGTGGGACAGGAGCTCAATATACTACATTAGAAAGAGTAAAAAAAGCCTTTCCTGAGGACAAAAGGTAAATTATCGATGAAATACGCAATCAGGTTCGGCATTATCAATGGCAACCGAATGATGAGGATGATCAGGTTGTGCATGTGCCTAATTGGATGAGAGGGGAGAGGTGATAGTTAAAAATTGCCGATAGAGACTTTAAAATATATAAGATATAGTTAATAAAAATATGTTAAGACGATTGATAATTGATAAGGAACGTGACCTGGAAACCGAGAATGATTTGTTAGGCACGAAATGCTATGCCAACCAATTAGCCGATATTATTCAAAATACGTCAGCGGAACAAGCATATACAATAGGTTTATATGGAAGATGGGGAAGCGGGAAATCAACAATTATCAAGACAGCAAAACATAAGTTAGAAACAGAGAATCCCCAGCGTATCAAAGTGGTTATCTATGATGCATGGAAATATTCAGGAGATTCGTTTCGGCGAATGTTCTTGATGCAATTACAAAGCTCGCTAAATCTGAAACCAACTCAAGAGATGGAGCGGTTTTATTCTACAAGGTCAGAAGAACTCTCTCCATCCATTAAACTGAAACCATGGACATGGTGGATGTTTGCAATATTATTTCTTTGTATTGTTATTGGTTTAGTGGCGTTAAAATTTATGCCGACGACAGAGGCAAAGCTATGGACAGCTTTTTCTATGTCCTTTGCTTCTCTTATTGTCGCTATGTTTGGAGGAGGGCTATTCTACGAATTAAAAGTTTCGCAGACGAAAAATATATTGTCAGCACCAGAGCAGTTTGAGGATTGTTTTAAGCATCTTATGGATCAAGTGTTTAAAAGAAATCCAGAGTCCTCTCGAGGTGAATTAGAGAAGCTGGTTATAGTTATAGATAATCTGGATAGGTGTCCTACAGATGTAGTTTATTCTATGTTGACAGATATCAAATCTTTCTTAACTAACGGCCAACACAATGTCGTTTTTGTTGTACCAATAGATGATGGCGCATTGAAAAAGCATTTATTCGCAAGACTCAATTCGATTGCACGTAATAACGAGGCAGATGCGGAAGAATTCCTACGTAAATTCTTTAATGTGGTTATTAAGATTAAGCCTCACCGTTCGGATGATTTATTGCATTATATTCACGAACTGAATCATGACCAGCAGTTAGGCTTTAATCCGAATACCTTGTCTATAATAGCTAAGGAATACGTGGAAAATCCAAGGTGTATTTTGCAAGTACTAAATAATCTTACTGTGGAACAGTCTTTGTATGATGAGGATTTTGCAAAAAAGAATGAGACGTTGATAGCGGCATGCATGATTCTTCGGGAGCATTATCCGCAAATGATAGAAGAACTGCTGAAAGGTGGTGATATGTTATTCGTTGAGTCATGCTATGAATATAAACAGCCGAAACCTATTCAAGAAGGAAATCAACAGCAGTCTTATTCTGTTTTACCCAAAGGACTAGACGAGAATAAAAACTTTAAAGCCTTTATGCGGACTGCAAAATTATGTTTGCAAAGCGCGGATTTTGAAGATTTTCGACTTATATTAGCCAATACCGAAAACGCATTGGTAAATGTTTCTGACAATATTAAAAAAGCTTTGGATTCGTACGACAGCGATACTATTTTATCGTGTATTCGTCAAAGTCCGACCATGCGTGCAGACATTTTTATAGAAATCAAGAGAAGAATAGATTTTGAAGATCAACACGATGCTACTGATGCTATGGAGCAATGGGCAGAATGTATAGCTAAAATAAACGAAAACGAACCTCTTCGTCCAGAAGAATTGCGAGAAATGGATGCGGCATTATATTATGCATATGATTTTATTCCTCGTGATATTGCGATGACAGATTCGATATGCAAACTAGCCAAAGATATGGATAAAATTGGTGAGGCTGAGCTAAAAAATACATTATTAACATTTGTAAAAGAAAGTAGCAATGAGCAATATAAGCAATACCATAATTATGTCCGCAGCGTGCTCCATACATTCACGGATAAAGACGATTGCGATGAACTCCATGAGTTTGCTGAAACATATATGTATGATTCAGATGATATAACTGCGTTTACATTTACTGATACACAAAAACAGCATCTGTTAACCGATAGTTTCGTAACGAAGGTAATTAATAATGTCAAGTCCACAAAAGACGAAAAGCAACAGCAATTGTTAGTTTGGTGCTTTACTAATTTGACAGGGATAAATCAGAATACATATAATGCTCTTATAAAACAATTCGCAAATGTATTCGGACAACAAAATCGGTCTTTGGCTGATAGTATGAATATAATAAACTACGTATTGCCAATCATTCAATCTATCGCGTTTGTTGAAAATACAAAGATCCTGAATCAATTCTTTAAGCGGATTATGGACGCGCGTACAGCTCCGTATAATAGTACTCAAATATATATGGCTGCAACGAATGAAGAATCTGCACAAGTTCTTGCACATTTCTGCTTTGAGATGTATCGGGTCTCCAATCGTCATCTATCTATCAATCCATACTTGTTGACTATTCAACTGAAGTGCGAAAGTTATGTTAAAAAACATTTAGTGGATATGAAGGAACGAGGAGCGGATCTATGGCCATTTTATAAAAATATTATTCAGTTAAGGATAATGGATGATGCGTGGTATGACTTGATTCCTGTCGCTTTTGATACAAGTCATGGTAGTAATGCTGAGTTTGAGAATAATATGAAAAGATTGTTGCTGATGTTGTATAATGATAAAAGTGACAAACGTGCAAAGAAGGTATTAAGAATACTCCTTAAAGATTCAGCCATCGCTGATCTATACGAATCACTGTTCGGAAGCAAGAAGTTATAAGCCTATACATGAATAATGAATCGAGAAAAATGGAACAATATGTTGAGCTGTTTTAATAAGAAGAATAAAGCAACCATTTGTGATTTATAACTTGCCTGAGGGAGTGTTAAAGGAAAATGGCTAACAATGATCCCAAAAGATAAGATAATCGCAGAAAATTTAGTAAAATTTAGAAATATTCGCGAAAATTTTAGTAAAAGAGGCGATTTAATTTGTTTATTCGCAAAAATTTTCGTATCTTTGCAGCGGATTTAGTAAAAAAGCATATGGCAGGGATAGATTTATATAAGGAGATCGTGTTCGGATCGGCAGACTCGACAACGGCTCAACGGATATCAGACCTGGAAAAGCAAGGTAAATTGCGGAAGATTGCTCCACGTCTGTACACTACCAACATGAAAGATAGTCCGGAGGCGATTGTGCGAAGTTCCTTACCTGGTTCATCGAGAATTACCCGCAGTCAGCAGAGCAGACACGCAATGCTAACACAGGTTTTTGGGGTAGGTTCAAGTAATGGCTTGTACCTTTAATGTACAAGTTATTATTTTAATTTCTAAAAGGTACAAGCTTCAACCATGTTTTGACTTGTACCTTTTTGTTTGTATTTGAAAATTTAATTCCCCTTAAGGGTACAAGCTTATTACCCTTGTTGTAGTCTTAGCTTGTACCTTTTAGTTATATAATCATTCCATTTATCTTCTTAAGGGTACAAGCTACCACCAATCATCCCTTCATCCCATCCTCACTAAGGCTTGTACCCTTAGCGATTTATAATACATTTCATATTTCCTTAAGGGTACAAGCCAACATTTCTTTACTGTCTTCTTCCCTTTAATATTTGTTTGTATTTACTTATTCTTTTAAGGGAGCAAGCTGTGCTTATATCTTCGTTAGTAGAGTAGGCTTGTTCCTTTAGTGATATTATCCCCTCCAATATTCTTCTTAAAGGTACAAGTTTCCGCCAATCATCACAATATCTACTAAGACTTGTTCCTTTATCGATTATTAATTTCTTAAAGGAACAAGCAAACTCCATGGCTTGTACCTTTAGGACTATAAAATGCACATGCTTGTACCTTTTTGCGACGAAAAACTTGCACATGTCGAAAAAATGTTGTACCTTTGCAGCAAAATTTGTAACTATGGCGAGAGGCAGGCTTGTTCATAAGGCATTGAAGAAAGTGCGTATCACAGCTATTCGACAAACGGTATATCCGGACCTGATGGCTCAATACGAGAACCCCATTGAGCATGCATGTACCATTCACGAAGGGCAAGAGTGGGTGTCTATCGACGCGCAATGCCCGGAAGGGTTTTGTGCGGCTGCTTGGGAAACGATGCGAGAGTTCGTAGTGGCTTTGGCGCATGGCAAGGGCAATTTCTACAATGGGTGGATGCGCAATCCGATGAGTGCGATGATAAGTTGCAACGATGGATTCCGGCCGTTCAGTTTTTACATTGAGGCTATCGACGAACTAGCGGAAGATTCGAAAGAGACTCTTGAGAAACCGAGGAACAAGCGGTTGCGTGGGGTTGGTGCTGTAGATGAGCGCGTGAAGATGTTGGTGCGTGTGATTGGTAAGGCTGTGCTGCCGCGACGACAACTGGTGGCTGACTTGCAATTACGGCAGAAGAGTAGGCGCACTTTTGTGGATCATTACATGAAACCGGCATATTACATGGGATTGGTGGATTTTGCGTACCCTAACTCGCCTACCAAACCCGAACAGGCCTACAAGTTGACGCAGAAAGGATTGGATCTGTTGGCAACACTGAATTGTGAGGGTGCCTATACAGATACTAACGAGTGATACAGGGCAAAATAGTTGTTTAGCGCTACAAAAATCATTTTTAGAGCAAAAAGATTGACATAAATTTGCATATGTCGATTTTTTTTTGTACCTTTGCGCCGCAAAGGTAGTCAAAACAACTGATGGCAGAGTTGTACTTGGAGTCAGAAGAAGAAAATTGAATAGAAAATGAAGATAACATTGATTGCAGGAGCGCGACCGAATTTTATGAAGGTGGCACCGATTATTAAAGCGATTAAGGCGCATAATGGATTAGTGGATGAGAGGATTAGTGGATTAGGGGAGAGAATCTCCTTTCGGCTGGTGCATACAGGACAGCACTATGACAAGAACATGAGTGACACGTTCTTTGAGGAGTTGGGCATTCCGGCTCCGGATGTGAACCTTGGTTGTGGTGGTGGAAGTCAGGCTGAACAAACGGCTGCTATCATGGTGGCGTTTGAGAAAGAGCTCATGGAGCATCCGGCTGATATAGTGCTGGTGGTAGGCGATGTGACGAGTACGATGGCTTGCTCGATTGTGGCGAAGAAACTGAACACGAAAGTGTGCCACGTGGAGGCTGGGATCCGCAGTTGGGACCTGACGATGCCGGAGGAGATCAACCGCATGGTGACGGACTCGTTAGCCGACTATATGTTCACGACGAGCGAGGTGGCGAACAGGAACCTTGTGAGACAAGGAGCTGAATTGGTTACGGATTGCGGGTTACAGGTTACGGGAGAGCGCATTCTTCCGGAGGATAAGTATGCTAACCAGCGCATTCAGCAACGGGTTTGGCATGTGGGGAATGTGATGATCGATACACTGTTAGCGAACAGGGCACGGTTCAGGAAACCGGAAGTGTGGGATGAACTGGGACTGAAGGACAAGGAGTTTATCGTGATGACGATGCACCGTCCGGCTAATGTGGACGAGGAGAACCATCTATGGGAGATGATGGAGCAGATAGTGGATAATGTGCATGGACTGCCGGTGATATTCCCGATTCATCCGAGGACGGCGAAGATGCTTCGCGAATTGATTAATGAGCGTCCGCAAGCGAACTCAATGAGCGCGACTGAGTCGCTCAATGATGAACGATTCCCGAACTTGCATATCGTAGAGCCGATGGGGTATCTGGAGTTCAATTATCTGGTGGAACGCGCAAAGGCTGTGGTGACGGACAGTGGCGGTATCACGGAGGAGACAACGGTGATGGGCGTGCCGTGTATCACGCTGCGCGACAATACCGAACGGCCGGAGACATGTACGGTAGGAACGAATGAGTTGATAGGCACAGATCCGAAGGCTATCAAACCGGCATTGGACAAGTTGTTTGCGGGAGAGTGGAAGAAAGGTGCGATACCGGAGCTGTGGGATGGACATGCGGCAGAAAGAATCGTGAAGATCCTTTCTGCATTGGAGATTTCTTAGTCACAAGGGCACGATTATTTGACAAGTCAAATTTTGAGATTGGATATTGGAGATTTATTTGGCAACTAATTAGGCCAAAAACCATAAATATGCAAGCAAATTTTCATTTTTGGGCCAAAATATTTGCACATTTGATTAATTTGTTGTAATTTTGCAGTCGAAATGAAAGCATAGTGCTATCATAATGCATTAAAATCTGAATAATTATGGCACAAGCAGCAATGACAATTCGTTTGGATAACCGGATTAAGACACAGTTCGACTCGCTATGCGAGCAGTTTGGTATGAGTGCCAACGCGGCAATCAATGTGTTTATCAATGCAGTGGTTCGTTCACGAGCTATTCCGTTCACCATCCGCGTGGATGAGGATCCTGTTCGTCAACGTGCTTTGGATGCATTCTATTCTACACCTCGTGAGAATCGTCCGGAAATGACATTGGATGAGATTAATGAGGAGATTCGAAAAGCACGCCAAGAGCGTCGTGAACATCAAGAAGCGCGAGTATGATCTACGCAGTAATCGATACAAATGTATTTGTGTCCGCGTATCTTACGCATAACTTGAATTCGGCTACATCGAAAGTAGTGGAAGCGTTGTTCCGTGGAAGGATATGTCCGTTATACAACGAGGAGATAATGGCCAAGTACGAGGAGGTGTTGTCGCGTCCGCATTTTGATATCAGTGATAACGAACGCCAATCGTTATTCAACTATATTCGCCTAAATGGTGTGGCGACTGAACGGACGTCATTTGATGAATTGTTCGCGGATGAGGATGATCGGGTTTTCTATGAGGTTGCACTGACGGAAGAGGATTCGTTCTTGGTGACGGGGAACCTGAAGCATTATCCGGTGGATCCACGGGTGGTGACTCCAGCCCAGATGGTGGCGATACTGGAGGGGTGAGATAGCGCTAAGCAGAATGTAAATTGGAGATTTGAAATTGGAAATTGGAAACATGATATACCTATGAAAGGCGAGGGGATACCAAAGAGGGTATTTATAGACTTGGTGATATGGGTTGTGGCGGCATTGTTGTGCATGCTGTGGCGATGGGTGGCGGACAAGAGTTCGCTGGTTGCCTATTGGGCGCTATTCGGCGTGATGGCGGTGGCATGGGTGCTGATCGGATCGGTGCTGCAGTTGTACCGGTCGTATAAAGTGGCCTGGTTCTGGCAAGCGATGCTGTCGCTGGTGCTGACAGCCGGAGTGATGATAGGCTTAGGCTGGTGGCTGCTGCCAAAGATGGAGTGGAACCTGTCTCCGCGCGTGGCGATGTGGATGGTACTGCTAGTCGGCGCTTTCGACACCGTCATCATCTGGTTGGAGCACTACTGGAAGTACGCGACGAACATGACGGTTCCTGCGATGACGATAGAGCATCGTGCGGATGCCGTGGTGACGCGCAAGGACGAGAAACGCAGGCCGGAGTCGGTGGAGTCGATTCATCAATCGGTACTGAGCGTGACGACGGAAGAGGACTATCAGATGCTGCTGGAGAAAGCGCATCTGGACAGCCGGCAGACGAAAGCCGTGTGCGACCGGAACCGGTTTGCCTTCCTGCAGATACCGAACTACCAGTACGAGACGATCGCGGATCTGACGTTGCTCAATGATGCCAAAGGTATCAACAGGCGCTTCTGCATTGTCAATCAGAAACTGCCGGACGAGGGACGGTATGTATGCTGCTACCGGCCGCAGGAGTACATCAAGAAAAAAATACTGGCCAAGTATCCTGCCGGGTTGAATTGGGTGATATACAGTCTGTATTTCTTCAGCAAGCGCGTGTTGCCGCGGTTGATGCTGACAAGCCGGTTGTACTACGACATAACGAAAGGCCGGAAGCGCATGCTGAGCAAGACGGAGGTGCTGGGACGATTGTACTACTGCGGATTTGAGGTGGATGAGATAGTGCCGATGGGGCATATAGAGTATGTGTTTGCGCATCGTCATTCGCAGCCGTATCCGCAGGAGCAGATCAAGGTGTACGGGCCGCTGATCAAGCTACCGCGCGTATGCAAGGACAAGGAGATCAAGTATTTCTACAAGATGCGCACGATGCACCCGTATGCGGAGTATATCCAGAAGTACGTGTTCGATGCGCGTGGAGGTATGAACATTGCCGACAAGTCGGACGACGACTGGCGCATCACGTCGTGGGGTAAGATCATGCGCAAGTACTGGTTGGACGAGCTGCCGATGGTGATCAACTGGCTGAAAGGTGATGTGAAGCTGGTGGGTGTGCGGCCGATCAGTAAGACGATGTTTGAGACTTATCCGGAGTGGTTGCAAGACAAACGGACGCGCTGCAAGCCGGGTTTGATACCTCCGTTCTATATTGACCATCCGAACACGTTCGACGAGCTGTTCGAGAGCGAAGATAAGTATCTGACAGAGTATCTGGAGCACCCATTCCGGACGGATGTGAAGTACTTCTTCCTGACGATGAAATCCATATTGGGAAGGAAGACGCATAGCGCGTAAAACCCCTCTCCGGCTCTCCCCTCCTAAGGGAGAGGGAAGGTAAGAAATGAAAAGATGAAAGAATTTGATACATATTTGGCATTGGTGCGGGCGGCGCTGTGGGGAAAGGAGAAAGCAGTGTGGCCGATGGAGCAGACGGAAGAGCTGCTATGGCTGAACGCGATGCAAGGCACGGGAGCGCTGGTTTATCCGCAGGTGTTGGGGCAGGACGATCTGCCGGCAAAAGCCGCCATGCAGATGAAGGGCGTGTGCGTCCACACGATGCAGCAGCAGGTACATCTGCAGCACACACTGGTTCAGGCATGGGAGGCATTGACGAAAGCAGGAATAGAGCCGGTGTTGATGAAAGGTGCAGGGTTAGCGGCTTTGTATCCGGAGATGCAGTTGCGCGCTTGGGGCGACATCGATCTGTTTGTGGGCAAGGAACAGTACCATTCGGCGTGCAAGGTGATGCGGGACACTTTTCCCGGGGCATTGAAGTTCGATGAGGAGCTGGACCATTACAAGCACTATAACATCATCGCGGACGGGGTGTCGGTTGAGACACATCGTGTGACGGTGGGCCTGCAGCATCCGTTGGACGAGAAGCGCTATGCGAGAATGGAGGCGTATGGGACGGAGAAGAGCGAGCGGTTAACGGTGAACGGGTTGGAGGTGAAGGTGTTTGAGCCTACATTCAATGCGTTGTTCGTGTTCATGCATGCGTGGGAACATATGCTGACTGCGGGAGCCAACCTCAGGCAGTGGTGCGACCTGGCGTTGCTGCTGCATCATACGCACGAACGGATAGACGCGCGGCTGTTGGAGCGATGGTTGAAGCAGCTCAGGCTGCTTGATGTATGGCAGTTATATGCTTATAATATGCTAAATGGTCTAGGATTACCACGGGAAGAGTGCCTTTTGTACTCGGAACGGGTAGCTGAAAGAGCGGAAAGGATGATGGAGGATTTGTTGGAAGGTGATAGGGGAAAGGATGAAGGACGCTTCGCTACAGGACGGCGCAAGCGCCTACAGGATAATGGTGAAGGGTTAAAGGTTAAAGGTGAAGGGAAGAATGCGAATCGGTTTGTGCGGAAGTGGGGAACGATGAAAGAGCGGTTGAAGAATGCGGAGAGGATAGGGCAGTATAGCCCGGAGTACGCAAGGCACATGAAAGCGGAGACATTGCTGCACGGGGCATTACGGTTGTTTGCAAAAGACAGACATTGGGAATAGGTTAATGGTTAAAGGTTAAAGGATAAAGGTGAATGGTGAATGGTCATTTGTAATTGGTCATTTGTCATTGGTCATTTGTCGAAAGGATGAAAGAACATGATACGGAAGTATGATGAAATAATGAAGGCATTGAATGCGGGGGAGTACGCACCGGTGTATGTGCTGTGTGGGGAAGAACCGTATTACATCGACCGGGTGTATGAGTTCATTGCCGAGAATGCGCTGGACGAGATGTCCCGCGAGTTTGACCAGCAGGTGGTGTATGGCCGCGATCTGCAGGGTGGGGACATAGCTCCGGCAATCAGTGCGTCGCGGGGATTTGCGATGATGGGTGGCCGCAAAGTGGTGATCGTCCGCGAGGCGCAGGCTGTGAAGAAATGGGATTCGTTGGGCACTTATCTGGACAACCTGATGCGCCAGACGGTGCTGGTGATATGCTACAACGGCAAGCTGGACAAGCGTCTGAACGTTTGGAAGAAAGTGATGGAACATCCGTACGCGATATGGATGCAGAGTGATAAGTTGCGTGACTACGAGGTGGAACGGTGGATAGGCAGTTATATTCAAGAGTATAACCAGCGGTTGGCGGAGAGCGGTGAGCGGTTAACGGTTGATCCGCGTGTGGCGCCGATATTGGCGGACCATTTGGGCACGGACTTATCGGCGATAGTAGGTGCGTTGCGTAAGCTGATAGACGGACGGCCGGAGGGTGTGAACACGATCGATGCGGCGTTGGTGGAACGCAACATAGGCATCTCGAAGGACTACAACATCATGGAGTTGCAAGCGGCATTGATTCGCGGCGATATAGGTCGTGCGAACCGAATAACGCAGTATTTCGCGAGCAGCAAGGACCATCCGATGATTCGTGAGTTGGCACCGTTGTTCACGTTCTTCTCGAATCTGCTGATGTACCATTACATGAATGACAAGAGTCCTGCGAATGTGGCGAAGGAGTTGGGCATCAACCCCTATTTCGTTCGTGACTATCAGACTGCGGCGCGTCGTTTTCCGGCAGGAAAGACATTCCTTATCATCGGCTATCTGCGCGAGACGGATGCCCGTCTGAAGGGCATCAACAATCCGTCAGCGAAGGACTCCGATTTGTGGAAAGAATTGATTTACAGAATCTTGCATTAACGGCATCTCGTTCCACGAGGACGGGAAGCCGTGTATATTGATCCAAAGGACACTATCCCATTGCGCTGGGGTGAGGCAGTCCTTTGGTGCGTTTTTGTCGGAACTGAAGGACGGTAGTTCGGGTTCCAGTTGTTGTGCATTCAAGGCGAGGAAACGTTCCTCTTCCGCTTTCAGGTCTTTGAGCACTTTGGGGTAAATCTTGTCGAACAGTTGTGGATGGGCGGTGTACCAGACGAGCGACGAGTCGAACTGCGCTTGCGTCGTACCGTGCTTTTCAAGGATCACGGCGTAGTACAGCGCTTTGTCTTCCTGATGCTTGTACTGGAGTCCCGAGACCTGCATGATGGCGTCTGTCCTATGCAAGTCCACAAGCAACGCACGCATCTCCCACGAATGCAGGATGCCTTTGGGGCGACAGCTTGACAGACAAAGGACAACGGACAAAAGACAAAAAAATATGATTTTTTTATTTACCATTTGGTCATTTACGATTTACCATTTATTTGGTCATTGAGCCAATTATTCTTTCACCCTTTCACTCTTTCACTCTTTCACTCCTTCATCTTTACCATCCTTATTGAGTTCTTTGAGGTAGAAGAGTGCGATGACGAAGACAGCGCAGGTGATGCAACTGTCGGCAAAATTGAAGACGGGACGGAAGAAGAGCACTTCTCCGGCACTGTTGCGGATGAGCGGGAAGAAGAACATGTCGACGACGCGTCCGTAGAACCAGTCGGCATAACCAAACAGCTTGCCATAGAAGACACAGTCAATGATGTTGCCCAGGGCACCGGCTATGATGAAGGCGATGGACGCGATGTATCCCGTGCGCGCGCGCTGTTTATAAATAAGTACGTGCGTGTACCATCCGAGCAGTCCGACAGCGATGAGTCGGAAGATGGTGAGCGCCAGTTTGGAGAACCACTCGATGCCGAAAGCCATGCCGTTATTCTCCACAAAGCACAGCCAAAACCACGAGGTGATCTCGTGACTCTCGCCGAGCGCAAAATGCGTGGCGACATAGAGTTTGATGATTTGGTCAATGAGCACGGCGCCCAGCACGATGCCTATAACAAGCCAAACTTGGCCTTTACTTCGTTTAGTCTGTTCAGTTTTTCCCATGTGAATAATTCTACTTCTCGTGTGAATGTATTTCCGTCGGCGTCGAAGAACGTCTTGGTGACTACTTCGTTGGTGCGCCCCATGTGGCCGTACTTGGCCGTTTCGGCATAGATGGGTTGCGTCAGTTTGAGATCGCGGATGATAGCAGCCGGTCGCAAGTCAAACAGTTGTGCGACGATGTCGGCTATCTCGCTGTCACTAAGGGCGATACGTGCCGTTCCGTTGGTGTTGACATAGAGCGAGACGGGTTGTGCCACGCCTATGGCGTAACTGACTTGGACGAGCGCTTCGTGCGCCACACCGGCTGCCACCAGATGCTTGGCTATCCACCGTGCGGCATAGGCAGCCGAACGATCCACTTTGGACGGATCCTTGCCGGAGAAAGCGCCTCCGCCGTGAGCTCCCCGTCCGCCGTAGGTATCGACGATGATCTTGCGTCCAGTGAGACCGGTGTCACCGTGCGGGCCACCGATGACGAAATTGCCGGTGGGGTTGACCAGCAGTTTGGCTTTCGGGTCATCAAGGAAGTCGTGCAGCAGGTGTCCGTAACGCGAGTCGCGAGTAGCCACGCGGGGCAGGAGGATATCGATGATATCCTTTTTGATTTGTTCCGGTGTGACGCCTTCGTCATGCTGGGTGGAGAGAACAATGGTGTCAATGCGTACGGGACGGTTGTTCTCATCGTATTCGAGCGTGACCTGCGACTTGCTGTCCGGACGGAGATAAGTCATCTGTCTGCCTTCCTTGCGGATGCGCGCGAGCGTATAGACGAGCGTGTGCGCCAAGTCGAGCGTAAGCGGCATGAAATTGTCGGTCTCGTCGGTGGCATAGCCGAACATCATGCCTTGGTCACCGGCTCCCTGTTCCTCGGCGTTGGCACGGCTGACGCCCATGTTGATGTCCTGCGACTGCGCATGCAGCGCGGTGAGGATACCGCAACTCTCGGCTTCGAACTTATACTCGGCTTTGGTGTAACCGATGTCGGCGATCGTCTTGCGAGCAATGCGCTGGATGTCCGTCCAACCGTTACACGTGATCTCACCGGCAATGACGACCTGTCCGGTAGTGCAGAGCGTCTCGCACGCCACATGGGCCTGCGGGTCCTGCGCAAGAATATTGTCCAGAATAGCGTCCGAAATCTGGTCGCTTACTTTGTCAGGGTGTCCTTCGGACACGGATTCAGATGTAAATAAATAATGCATTGTTTTGGTCATAAAAAACCACAAGCGACTGTTTAAGCTCGTGGCACACGTTTTAGCATTGTTTTAGCGAGGTTGCAAGCAGTCAAATCCTTCCTCGGAATCAAAATCGGCTGCAAAGGTACAACTTTTTTTGCATATATGCAAATATTTTGTGATTTTTCTTGCACATTTGAAAAAAAAGTATTAATTTTGCACGCTAATTTGGAGTAATATGGCTGAATTTAGAGAATTATGTCAAAAGCGTCGCTCGATTCGCAAGTTCACCGATCGGGAAGTGGAGCCGGAGAAAATAGACTATCTGCTTCAATGCGCGTTGATGGCGCCGAGTGCCAAGCGTACGTGTCCATGGGAGTTCATCGTGGTGCGTGACGAAGCCAAGTTGCGTCAGTTGGAGGGTTGCAGGACGTACGGTAGCGGCATGTTCAAGACAGCCAAGGCGGCTATCATCATCGTGCTGGACCCGACGCTGAGCGACAACACCTGGATGGCGGACGGAGCCATAGCTGCGGAACATATCTTGTTGGCGGCTGCGGAGCAAGGCTTAGGCGCTTGCTGGTGCCACGTGCATGAGCGGGAAGGCGCACCAGACCTGGTTCGGCAGTTATGCGGCGTGCCGGAGGACAAACAGATACTATGCGCTGTCGCATTGGGCTATCCCGATGAGGAGCGCAGTCCGTACGATCTGGCACGGCTCAAATACGAAAAGATTCATCAAGAAAAATATTGACGATAGAATGAAACCTATAGTAGCAATAACGGCCGGAGATACGAACGGTGTAGGGTATGAGGTGATCATCAAATCGCTGTTGACCGGCTATATGTTCGAGATCATGCGTCCGGTCATATACGGCAACGCAGCAGTAGCCAAGCAGCACATCCAGACGCTGAGCGAGGAGTACCACAACGTGACGTGGAACATCATCGATGATGCGAGTCAGGCCAAGGACGGAAGGCTGAACATGATCACATGTTATACGGACAACTGGCCTGTTCAGTTCGGCACCAACACGGAAGAGTCGAACAAGGCGGCGCGTGCCTCGTTGGAGCGTGCATGTAAGGACCTGAAGGAAGGCAAGGTGCAAGCGCTCATCACGGCTCCGCTGAGCAAAGAGGCGCTGGGCGGAGGACATACGGAGTTCCTGACGGAACAGTTTAAAGTTGAAAGTTTAGAGTTTAAAGTTAGCCTGATGATGCTATGCAGCGGGAACTTACGTGTGGCGCTGGTGTGCAACCATGTGCCGGTGTCGGAGATAGCAAGCCAGATAACAGAGGAGCGTATTCTGGAGAAGATGACCCTTCTGAACAACTCGCTCAAACGGGACTTCGGCTTGGAGAAACCGCGTATCGCCGTGTTGGCGCTTAACCCGCACGCCGGTGACCAAGGCTTGCTCGGCAAGGAGGAAGAGGAGATTATCGCTCCGGCTATCGCCAAGGCGAAAGAGCAGGGTATATGGGCGTTCGGGCCTTATGCCGCCGACGGGTTCTTCGGCAGCGGCCATTTCGAGCAGTTCGATGCGGTATTGGCCATGTATCACGACCAGGGCCTGATACCATTCAAGACCTTGGATATGAGCGGCGTGAACTATACGGCAGGCCTGAGCATCGTGCGTACCTCTCCGGATCACGGCACGGGTTACGACATAGCCGGTAAGGACCAGGCGGATCCGTCGTCTATGCGCAATGCCATTTATATGGCCATCGACGTGCTCCGCAGACGGGAGGAATATGACCAGCTGCGGGCCAATCCGCTGCCCTTCATCGTTCGGGACGACAAAGAAGGTCGTCCGCGCCGCGAATTCATTGATTTTAAGACAACTACATATGACAAGCAAAGAGATTAGACAGTCCTTTTTGGACTTCATGGCAAGCAAAGGACACCTGATTGTCCCGAGTGCGCCGATGGTCATCAAAGATGACCCTACACTGATGTTCACCAATGCCGGAATGAACCCGTGGAAAGGTATCATCCTCGGCAATGACCCGATCAAGTACCCGCGCGTGGCGGACAGCCAGAAATGTCTGCGCGTGAGCGGCAAGCATAACGACCTGGAGGAAGTGGGGCACGACACCTACCATCATACGATGTTCGAGATGCTCGGCAACTGGTCGTTCGGTGACTATTTCAAGAAAGAGGCAATCGATTATGCATGGGAGTACATCGTGGATGTGCTTAAGATCGATCCTGCTAACCTGTATGCCACGGTGTTCGAGGGTTCGCCCGAAGAGGGGCTGAGCCGTGACGATGAGGCGGCATCTATCTGGGCCAAGCACCTGCCTGCAGACCATATACTGAACGGCAACAAGCATGACAACTTTTGGGAGATGGGCGATACGGGTCCTTGCGGTCCGTGCTCGGAGATACATGTGGACAGCCGCAGTGCCGAGGAGCGAGCCAAGGTGCCCGGACGCGAGCTGGTGAACAAAGATCATCCGCAGGTGATAGAGATATGGAACATCGTCTTCATGCAGTTCAACCGCAAGGCTGACGGTTCGCTGGAGCCCTTGGCCAAGAAAGTGATTGACACGGGTATGGGCTTCGAGCGTCTGGTGCGCACCATCGAGGGCAAGACGAGTAACTACGACACGGATGTGTTCCAACCGATGCTCGCCAAGATAGGCAGTATATGCGGTTGCACGTACGGCAAGGACGAGAAGACAGACATCGCGATGCGCGTCATCGCTGACCATATACGCACCATCGCTTTTGCCATCACGGACGGACAGCTGCCGAGTAACGAGAAAGCGGGTTACGTGATCCGTCGTATCCTGCGTCGTGCCGTGCGCTACGGCTATACCTTCCTCAACATGCGTTCGGCGTTCCTCTACCAGCTCGTGCCGCAACTGATAGCGGACATGGGCGAGGCGTATCCCGAACTCGTGCAGCAGGAGGCACAGATCACGCCCGTGATCAAGAGCGAGGAAGAGGCTTTCCTGCGCACGCTGGACAAGGGTATCTCGCTGCTCGACAAACTGATGGCGGACGCTCGCAAGGCCGGTAAGACGGAGATAAGCGGTGTGGATGTGTTTACGCTGAAGGACACCTACGGCTTCCCGTTGGACCTGACGGAGCTCATCCTGCGCGAGAACGGATTCACCACCAACGAGGACGAGTACAACAAGGCGCTGGAGCACCAGAAATCGATGGGCCGCGAGGCCAACAAGCAGGACTTGGGCGACTGGACTGTGCTGCGCGAAGGCGAGACGGAGTTCGTGGGTTATGACGAGTTGAGTTGCGAGACCGAGATCTTGCGCTACCGTCAGGTGAGCCAGAAAGGCAAGTCGTTCTACCAGGTCGTGCTTAGCAAGACACCGTTCTATGCTGAGATGGGTGGAGAGATAGGAGACACCGGCGAATTGAGAATGGAAAATGGAAAATGGAAAATTATTGATACAAAACGTGAGAATGGTCTGCCGGTACATATCTTGGCAGAGTTGCCTGATGAATTAAAAATTAAAAATGAAGAATTAAAAATTATAGCAGAGGTAGATGCCTCTCGTCGTCAGGCCATTGCTTGCAACCACTCCGCAACGCATATCCTCCATTACGCCTTGCGTGAGGTGCTGGGCAAGCATGTGGAGCAGAAGGGTAGTCTCGTTACGCCGGAGAGCTTGCGTTTTGACTTCAGCCATTTCCAGAAAGTGACGCCTGAAGAACTGCGTCAGGTGGAGAAACTGGCCAACGAACTGATTCGTCAGGACATACACCTCGAAGAGCATCGTCATACGCCGATAGCGGAAGCCAAAGCGATGGGTGCGATGGCTCTGTTCGGCGAGAAATACGGCGACGACGTGCGTGTGATCAAGTACGGTCCTTCTGTAGAGCTCTGCGGCGGATGTCACGTGTCGAGTACCGGCCGAATCGGTTCGGTACGTATCGTGATGGAGACGAGTATAGCTGCCGGTGTGCGCCGTATCGAAGCTGTCACGGCGGCCAAGGCGGATGAGCTCTATTACACCGCCCAGGACATGCTCAACGGCCTGAGAGGGCTATTCAACAACGCACCGGATCTGAGTGCCGCTATCCGTCGTTCGATAGACGAAAACGCAGGTCTCAAGAAGCAGATCGAGCAGTTCATGGTGGAGAAGATAGAGCAGTTCCGTGATACGCTGATCGCCCGTGCCGAGTACTTCGGAGAGGTGAAACTGGTGCGTCTGCAGGGCGAGCAGAACCCTGAGATGATTCGTGGCGTGATGCCGTTGCTGCGCGGACGTTTCACGGATGTCAAGTTTGCCGTGGTGGCTGCTACGCAGTTCGACGGGAAGCCGACGATAGCCGTGTTCCTCAGCCAGCCGTTAGTGGACGCCGGACTCAATGCCGGTGCGATGATCAAGTCGGCTGCCAAGCATATACAAGGCGGTGGAGGCGGCCAGCCATGGATGGCTACTGCCGGAGGACGCGATGTCAACGGCCTCGATGCCGCGATGGAAGAGTTGTTAAACGGCTTAACAGTTTAACAGTTTAACGCAATGAAGTTGCCCACCTCCTATCTGCCGGAAAAGATCCGTTCAGCCGTACGGTTCGCCGTGGTCGGCACGACGGGTATGTTCGTTCAGACATGGTTCTTCATGGCCGCGCTGTACTTCATGAGCCAGCCGGAGAAAGGAACGGGGCTCTACTACACAGCCTTCATCATCGGCTATATACTGGAGATGATTCCCAATTACCTCTTCTCCAACTGGTACACCTTTGGTACGAAGCCCGACCTGAAGAATGCAGGCGGTTTTCTGCTGGCCCGTGCCATCAACATGGCTATCCAGTTAGGCCTGCTGCCGCTGATGCTCGCGTGGCTCTCCAACTGGCGGGACGACTATATCAGTTTCGTGGTCATTTTCATCGGAGGATGCATCAATTATCTCGTTTGTCTCATCTTTTTCAAAAAGCCCAAAGAATGAAGATTTATCGTGCGAATATATTGTTTACGCCTACGCCTGACGCGTTCGTGGTAAAAGAGCGCGGATTCGTGGTCGTGAACGACGAAGGGAATGTGGTGGATACCTACGACGATTTGCCGGACGAGTATGCCGGTTTGCCGGTCGTAGATTTCGGTGACCAATTGCTGATGCCGGCGATGAATGACCTGCATGTCCATGCGCCGCAGTACCGCAATTTAGGTATAGCGATGGACATGGAGCTGCTGCCGTGGCTCAACACCTATACCTTCCCGGAGGAGACCAAATATCAGGATATACGGTACGCAGAACGCATGTACCGCAGGTTCGTGAAGGACCTATGGAAACTGGGCACGATGCGTGCAGCTATTTTTGCGACCATTCATCCGGATGCCTCTTGCCTGCTGGCGGATCTGCTGCATGAAGCGGGTCTCGGCGGTATGGTAGGCCTCGTGGCGATGAACCGCAACTGTCCCGAGACGCTCTCCAACACCGTGGAAGAAGCGGTGGAAGGTACGAAGCGGGTGATGGAGCATACGAAAACGATGCCGTTAGTCTCGGCTATCGTCACGCCGCGTTTTGTGCCCAGCTGTACGCCTGAGATGATGACTGCGCTGGGCCAGCTGGCCAACGAGTATGACCTGCCGGTACAGTCGCACCTGAGTGAGAACCAGTCGGAGATAGCATGGGTGAAGGAACTGGAACCCGAATCGACCTGTTACGGAGATGCGTATCGCCGGTACGGTATGTTCGGCCAGACGCCGACGCTCATGGCGCATTGTTGCTACACCGCCGGCGAGGAGTTCGAACTGATGCGCGAGAACAAGGTGTTCGCCGTTCATTGTCCGACATCCAACTGCAACCTCGGTTCGGGTATAGCGCCTATCCGTCGGTTCCTGAACGCCGGCATACCCGTGGCATTGGGCTCGGATGTGTCTGCCGGAAGCGGGTTTTCGATCTTCCGCGTGATGCACTACACGCTGCAGATGTCGAAGATGAAATGGGTGCACGGCGGACACAAGGAGGCGTTCCTCAGTCTGCCGGAAGCGTTCTGGCTCGCTACCAAGTCCGGAGGCTCGTTCTTCGGCAAGGTGGGCTCGTTCGAACCCGGATACGCGTTCGATGCACTCGTGGTGGATGACTCGGATCTCAATTTCGACCACTACTCGATCCAGCATCGTCTGGAGCGGTATATATACCTCGGTGACGACCGGCAACTGACGCATCGTTTCTGCCAGGGCAAAGAAATACCCGCGCCGAGAATTGAAAGGTAAAACCCCTCTCCGGCTCTCCCCTCAAGGGAGAGGGATGGAGAAGAGCGAAGAATGAAAGTTGAAAGAATGAAAGAGGGTCTTCCGCTGACTGAGTACTTGCAGATTGAGCAGGATTTGGTCAAGACGGTAACGGAGCCGACGCTGTTCACCTGGATCGTGTCGCCAACCGTCATCTACGGGCGGCATCAGAGCGCCGAAGCGGAGGTGAACGAGGAGTATTGCCGGGAACATGGCATTGCTGTCGTCCAGCGCAAGAGTGGGGGAGGATGTGTCTATGCCGACCGGGGCAACCTGATGATCAGTCTCGTCTCGCCTTCCACGCACAGCGAGCAGGTCTTTGCCGAATACCTGTCGTTCATCGCTCAGGCCTTGCAAGCGGCGGGACTGCCGGCGGTGACGACGGAGCATAACGACATACTCGTCAATGGACGCAAAGTGTCCGGCTGCGCGTGTTTTGCCGCCTCGACAGGCACTATCGTTCACGGCACGCTGCTCTACGATGTCAACCTCGAGGCCCTGCAACAGGCCATTACGCCGAGCCCGGACAAACTGCACAAACACGGAGTCGCCTCCGTCCGACAACGGGTAGCCAACATAAAAGAATTAACCAATGCGTTCGCGGATATACACGCGCTGCGCGCCTATTTAGAAGAATATGGAGATAAGTTTACGAGCACAATCGATGCCTGAGAGCCCGATTCGCAAACTGGCCAAGTACGCCGATGAAGCCAAACTGGCAGGCGTACATGTCTATCACCTCAACATCGGCCAGCCGGACATCAAGACGCCTCCTCAGGCTTTGGAGGCAGTTAAACATTTCTCGCAGGACATCCTCGAGTACTCGCCATCGCAGGGCCTCAAGTCGCTGCGCACGAAGATGGTCAGCTACTACGCCGAGTATGGCATCGACCTTTCGCCTGACGAGATCATCATTACGGCCGGTGGTTCGGAGGCCATCATGTTTGCGTACATGAGTTGTCTCAACCCGGGCGACGAGATCATCGTCACCGATCCGAGTTATGCCAACTACATGGCGTTTGCCATCTCGGCAGGAGCGGTAGTCAAGTCTGTCAAGACAGACATCAAGAACGGCTTCAAACTGCCGCCGGTGGAGGAGTTCGAGAAGCAGATAACGCCCAAGACACGCGCTATCCTCATCTGCAATCCTAACAACCCAACAGGTTACCTCTATACCAAGCAGGAGATGCGCCAGATACGCGATCTGGTGAAGAAATACGACCTGTACCTCATTTCCGATGAGGTGTACCGCGAGTTCATCTACACCAAGTCGCCGTATATATCCGCGTGTCATCTGGAGGGCATCGAGCAGAATGTGGTGCTCGTGGACAGCGTTTCGAAGCGTTATTCGGAGTGCGGTATCCGCATTGGTGCGCTCATCACCAAGAACAAAGCGGTGCGCGAGTCCGTCATGAAGTTCTGCCAGGCCCGTCTCTCGCCGCCGCTCTTCGGACAAATCGTGGCTGAAGCGTCTCTCTCCACGCCGGAAGAGTACATGCAGGAGGTGTATGACGAGTACCTCGGACGACGCAATTTCCTCATCGACCAGCTCAATCAGATACCGGGCGTCTTTGCTCCGGCTCCGACAGGTGCTTTCTATGTGATGGTCGAACTACCCGTCGATGATGTAGAGAAGTTCTGCAAATGGTGCCTGACGGACTTCCAATACGAGGGCTCCACTATCATGATGGCGCCGGGTACGGGTTTCTACACCAATCCCGAGGACGGGCGTCACCAGGTCCGCATGGCCTATGTGCTGAAAAAGGACGACCTGGCCAAAGCCATGATCGTCCTTCGTAAAGCCCTTGAGGCCTATAAAGGCTGATTATTCTTCCGAATCTTCGAGGCTGTCGCCTACTATCTTGCGATAGAGCTCTTTCGGGTCGGTAGCTTTGCGGATGATCTCGTGCAGTTCCTCGATGCGTACGCGGTCCTGCAGCATCGTGTCGCGATAACGAACGGTGACGCATCCGTCTTTCTCCGTGTCATGATCCACGGTGATGCAGAACGGCGTGCCGACAGCGTCCTGACGACGGTAACGCTTGCCGATTGAATCTTTCTCGTCGTACGCCACCTTGAAGTCGAACTTGAGTTCGTTCATGATCTCGCGCGCTTTCTCGGGCAGTCCGTCTTTCTTGACGAGCGGCATGATACAAGCCTTGACGGGAGCCAGTACCGGCGGTAAGTGCAGTACCACGCGGGTGTCACCGGCGTTGCCGGCGGAACCTTCTTTGTCTATTTGCCCGTTCGGGGCCAATGCCTGCTCCTCGTAGGCCGAGCACATCACGCTCAGGAACATACGATCGACGCCGATGGATGTCTCGATGACGAACGGCGTGTAGCTCTGGTTCAGTTCCGGATCGAAGTACTCAATCTTCTTGCCGCTGTACTTGGCATGCGAGCTCAGGTCGAAGTTCGTACGGCTGTGGATACCCTCCACCTCCTTGAAACCGAACGGCATGAGGAACTCGATATCCGTGGCAGCGTTGGCATAGTGCGCCAACTTGTCATGGTCGTGGAAACGGTATTTCTCGTCACCAAGGCCCAGCGCCTTGTGCCATTTGAGGCGGAACTGCTTCCAGTGCTCAAACCACTTCAGTTCCTCACCGGGACGAACGAAGAACTGCATCTCCATCTGCTCGAACTCGCGCATACGGAAGATGAACTGCCGTGCCACGATCTCGTTGCGGAAGGCCTTGCCTATCTGTGCGATACCGAACGGAATCTTCATGCGTCCGGTCTTCTGTACATTCAGGAAATTGACGAAGATACCTTGTGCCGTCTCGGGACGCAGGTAAATCTTCATCGCGCCATCGGCCGTTGAACCCATCTCGGTGGAGAACATGAGGTTGAACTGGCGCACGTCTGTCCAGTTGCGCGTACCGCTGATCGGGCAAACGATCTCCTCGTCCAGGATAATCTGCTTGAGCTCGTCAAGGTTGTTGTCGTTCATCGCCTTGGCAAAACGCGCATGCAGCGCCTCGCGCTTATTCTTTAATTCTTTCACTCTTTCATTCGTTTCAACGAACATCTCTTCGTCAAACGAGTCGCCAAAACGCTTGCGGGCCTTGGCTATTTCTTTCTCTATCTTTTCATCGTATTTAGCGATCTGATCTTCGATGAGTACATCCGCGCGGTAACGCTTCTTCGAGTCACGGTTGTCGATGAGTGGATCGTTGAACGCATCCACATGTCCCGACGCTTTCCAAGTGGTAGGGTGCATGAAGATAGCGGCATCGATACCCACTATGTTCTCATGCAGCAGCGTCATGCTGTCCCACCAGTAACGCTTGATATTATTCTTCAACTCCACGCCGTTCTGGCCGTAGTCATACACTGCGCCCAAACCGTCGTAAATCTCGCTGCTCGGAAACACGAATCCGTACTCCTTGCAATGCGCCACGATTTTCTTGAATGTTTCTTCTTGTGTCTGTTGTGCCATAAAAATATGTACGTTTTAACGATTTAACTGTTTAACGGTTTAACGCCTTTGCGCCAAACTGGCTGCAAAGGTACTGCTTTTTTTTGATATATGCAAGAAAAATGAAAATAAATTTGCTTATATGCAAAAATTATTGTACCTTTGCACCCGATTTAATAGTATTGCATATGAAAAACAAAACACTTACTCTCTTATTGGTCATTGCTGCTGTTATTGCCAGCGTAGGAATCTTGATCTTTGCTATCGGCTCGCTGAAATCGGACGTGTCTTACGGCACGTGCGGTGAGAACCTGAAATGGACGCTCAACGACGGTACGCTTACCATCAGCGGAACAGGGGACATGGAGGACTTCGGGTATAACTCCAGAACAGGTGTTTCCAATATCCCGACGTGGTATGCTTACCGCAAATCTATCAGATATATCAACATTGCAAAAGGCGTGACTTCTATAGGCGAATATGCTTTCAAGGATTGCAAACGTCTGAAAGCCATCTCCATCCCCAAAGGAGTAACGCGCATAGGGGATTCTGCATTTTTGAGATGCACACACCTGCAATCGGTCACTATTCCCGAAGGAGTAGAAACGCTTGAATACGGCACGTTTGAAGACTGCAAGCGCCTTACGACAGTCAGTCTACCCAATAGTCTCAAAAGAATAAGAACAGCCGCTTTCTCCGGTTGTTACGCTTTGTCAAATATTACCATTCCTAACGGTGTGACTGAAATCGGGCAGCATGCTTTCTACTGGTGCAAATCCCTTCTTTCCGTCACTATCCCCAATAGCGTAACAAAAATTGGACATGGTGCGTTTGAATTATGTATTTTTCTCCGTGAGGTTCACTTGTGTGTCGGAGTGACTACTATTGAGTCGGTTGCTTTCGAATTTTGTTTCTTCTTAAAGTCTGTCACCATTCCCAATACCGTTACAAGAATCGGAACAGGGGCCTTTGATTTTTGTCGATCACTTCGTTCGGTTACTATTCCGGAGAGCGTGACGGAAGTAGAAGAGGACGCTTTCAACCACACACGGAAACTGACTATTTATACCGCTTCTCCTGCGGACTTGGCGCTATGCGGTGTACCGGCTGAACAGATCGTTAAAATCGACCAGAAAGAGGCTCTTTCCCGTTACTACCAGGACAATCCCGAGCAGGAGCAATATGTCAAACAACTCGAATTGGAACAGCAGAAAAAGGCTCAAGAGCAAAAACGTAAACAACAGAAACAGCAGCAACCGAAGAAAGCCAAGATCACACCTAACGGGCACTTGAAATACCATGGTGTAGAAATATGCGGAAATCGTGAGGATTTTGGAAAAATATTGATGCAAAATGACATTGTATGGTATAAGAGTGATTTTAAATCTGAAGAGGAAACGATACCCAATACAATGTATCTTCGTAATTTGGAACCTGAATATGTTGATTTGATTAAATTTCATAAATCAGCGTATGAAGTTTATATATTTGGTACACCTAAAACGGATCAAGTGTTTAGAGTTTCTGAAAAAATAGAAATGCCTGTGCGGGATTGGGAGAGGATAAAAAACACCTACCAAGTTACCAAAGAAAGACTGATTAAGACATATGGCAAACCGGATGTAGTAAATGAGCATTTTGAAAGCCCCTATTCCGAAACGAATGAGCCATTGAAAGCCTTAATGAATGAGCAAGCGGAGTATTATTGCATTTTTTATACCCAAAACGGAGTGGTAGGAGTAAATATTGCGTACGAAGGGCATATTGTCAAACATTGGACTATTACCGTCGAATATATGGACGTAATTGGTCTCCAACTCTTCGAAAGCGAAGAATAATGGAACAACGCTTCCAGATTAGTGCAGCGACCGGAATTTCAGGATTATATAGAAAAAATCTCTCAAATATTTGCATATATCATATTTTTTGTGTAATATTGCAGCGTCTTTTGATCAGTAAACCTTTTTCGTACTCCAGTCAACCTTTTTAGGTATCGAGTCAAAAGTTTACGATTTTTAAGATTCTCTTTTCAGTTATCGAGTCACCCTTTTTCAGTTTTAGTCAAGTTTTAGTCACATGGTATTTGCTTGGAAATTTTCCCGAACCATTCCCGAACCATTCCCGAGCCATTCCCGAGCCATTATCGAGAGATAATCGATTTTTCGTTTGCAGCAAAGAAGGGCATATCTTGAAGTTACCTTGGTTTGACATTGTATAAATAACGCGGTTAGCACGCACTAAGAACCCGCTTATAACGCGCTAATCACGCGCTTTTGCATCGGTTAAAGGACGGTGGTGGAGCGAGACTATTCCTGTGGTAGGGCGGTGGTTGGGCGGTGGTTGGGCGGCGGTAGGGAGGCAGTAAGGCGGTGGTAAGGCGGTGGTAGGGAGGCAGTAAGGCGGTGGTTGGGCGGCGGTATGGAGGTGGAAGGGCGGCGGCAAGGCGAGAAAAGAGAAGAAAGAACATAAGTGTCCACTAAAAAAGTAACAAAAACCCATAAAACACTTTGAGTGCTTTAGAAGCGAGGCTTCTTTTACAAATTGCTACTAAAACCTGCTTGTAAGCAAGCTTCCAGACAGATTTTACTACCAATTTGCAAACTCTATCGATGCCAAGTGGGCAGCACTCAAAGAAATAAACATAAAAAACATGTTCGTTTCAAAGCATTGCTTATGTAAAGGCTTATGGTATAGCAGATTCATAGGCATATGAAAAAAGTTTAATGGACAGCAATGAAGAAAGAAATCGAAGAAAATCGCATTCCACTCTTTTTGGCATAGAATTTGTAGCATAAAAGCAGAAACAAATTCATACGGACATGAAAAAGATTTTCTCTATTGTGCTATTGGTCCTGGTTGGGGCTGGAGCGGTGTTGGCATGCGTGAAGAAAAGCAGTCAGTCGTCAGCAGTCAGCAATCAGAAGTCAGCAGTCAGCAATCAGAAGTCAGTGGTCAGCAGTCAGAAATCAGCAGTCAGCAATCAGAAGTCAGCAGTCAGCAATCAGAAGTCAGTGGTCAGCAGTCAGAAAGAGTTGACGATCTTGGTGATGGACTCGACGCAGGCGTTGATACGCGGAGCGGAAGTGCGCGTGGGCGACAGGGTAGTGCGCAGTTCATGGGACGGACGGCTGGTGCTTAAGCGTGCGTGGTTAGAAGACGTGCAGCGCCTGGACATAGCATGTGACGGTTTTGACACGCAGCCGATGATGGTGCCTGCCGAAGAGGTGAGTTTCCTCATCGTGCGGCTCAAAGGCAATTACAAGGCCCATAACTCGCACAAGGGTGATGTCTACTACTCTTATGGTTCTCGGACGGGTGCGTCGTTCAAGACACGAGCGGCTTCAGGAGACATGGACGGAATGGTGGAACTGAGTGCTGCCATGGCGGTGGATGAAGCGATGCCGATGCCGGCAGTGATGCCGGATGTGCCGTTTGAGGAAGAGGATGCAGGGTATGAACCTTCGAGCAAGTCCTATGCGGGTGCTTCTGCGAACATCAGTGCCGGCAAACTGACTGCAGGCGAGGTGAACGATTTTGCCAAATGGCAGTTGTGGAAGAGCTATCAACAATCAGCTGTCAGCTATCAGAAGATTTGGCGTATTGAGCCGCTGCAACGTTACACGGTACAGGTGAAGAACCAAGCCGGTTATCCCGTGGCCAATTATCCGGTCAGCCTGACAGACGCCAAAGGCAACACGCTGTTCCAAGCCGTGACGGACAACACGGGCAAGGCGGAGTTGTGGGGGGAGTTAATAGGTGAAAGGGGACAGGACGCTTCGCTACAGGACGGCGCAAGCGCCTACAGGTATCGAATCAACGGCAAGGCTGCTGAGGAATGGCAGACGATCGTAGTGGATGAGCCGTGCGATGCGCCGGAAGGAGTGGATGTGATGTTCGTCTTCGATGCTACGGGTTCGATGGGCGACGAGTTGCGGTACCTGCAAGCGGAGATGAAAGACGTGATAGCCCGTTCCAAGGAGGCAACCGGCGGTTTGAACATCCGCACGGGAGCAGTCGTTTACCGCGACCACGAGGACGAGTATGTGACGCGTATCAGCCGTCTGACGGATGACCTATCGACAACGCAGACTTTCATCGATCGTCAGCACGCGAACGGAGGCGGTGACTATCCCGAAGCCGTGCCGGAGGCATTGATGGGCGCTCTGAACAGTGCCGGTTGGGACGCCGAAGCCCGTGCACGGATAGCATTCCTGGTATTGGACGCACCTTGCCACGAAGACTCGGCCACTATCGCGCTGCTGCATGAACAGATACTGAACGCAGCTGCGCAAGGCATACGCATCGTGCCCGTGGTATGTAGCGGTTTAGGCGAGAGTGGGGAATACCTGCTGCGCTCGATGGCCCTCGCCACCAACGGCACCTCGTTCTTCCTGACAGATGATTCGGGCATAGGTCATACGCACCTCAAACCGCAAACGGACAGTCTCAAAGTGGAGCACCTGAACGATATGATGGTCCGTACCATCGTCGAGTTCAGTACCATGCCGACATGTGAGCCATCAGCTGTCAGTGATCAGAATTCAGATATTGAGGATTTCATTCCGAACCCGTTCAATGCGCAGGAGTTAGAGTCCGACCCGACGATCCCGCACGGAAAGGGTATTCATTACCTGGTCGATGTAAGCGGCAAGCTGCTCGGCATCTATGAAGGCGAAGTGCCGACGAGTCATCTGCCCATAGGCGTCTATTTCATCAAATCGTTCTACGACGGGACCTGGCACACGAGAAAAATACTCGTTCAATAGCAAAAAAGTGACATACCTTTTGCGTATGTCATTTTTTTTGTGTACCTTTGCACGCTCAAATGTTGAAACATATGAAAAAACTCACATTCTTATTGGTAGCGCTGGTATGCGCTATCGGTCTCAGTGCCGCAGAGATCGTCAAGTTGGACGGATTGTATTATCAGTTGGGAACGACCACAGCCACCTTGGTCCAGGACCAGAGTTCGGACAAGTCGGTGTATAGCTCATATACTTCGGTCACTGTCCCTCCTTCGGTGACCTACAGCGACTATACCTATCCCGTGACTTCGCTGGGCACATCGGCATTCGAAGGCTGCTCTAACTTGCAGTCAGTCGTGCTTCCTGCTTCCATCACGCAGATCGGTACGGACGCTTTCTACGGCTGTGTCAAATTGGGCAGCGTGAACCTGGAAGAAGGCCTGAAGACCATAACCAGAGTGCGTTCATGTACTGCACGAAGCTCAAGTCCTTCACTTTCCCGGCAGGCATCAAAACCGTTGCGACCAGCGTGCTCGAGGGCTGTATAGGTCTGGAAACGGTAGTGATTCCCGAATCGGTGACGACCATCAATCAGGATGCGTTCTATAACTGCTCCGCGCTGCAGGCCATCTATAACTACGCCCTCACTCCGCAGACGATCACGGAGCGGGCTGTGAACAACGTGAACAAGAACACCTGCATGCTCTATGTGCCGATTGATTACATCGACCTGTACCAAGCCAAAGCCGTATGGTGCGACTTCAAGAACATCATCGGCGTGGCCACCGGTTTGCATTTCGACGAACTGACAACGAGTATCTCGTACCTGGAGAACAGCGGCGACTTGCTCTATATGGAGCCGCTGACGCTGCAAGTGCCGTTGGCACCGAAGATTGACGGTTTCACTTTCCTCCAATGGCAGGTGCAAGAGGGTGACCTGAAAGAAGGTATCGTGCTCAAGGCCGTCTATAAGGCCAATGAGCCGACTGACGCTCCGCAGGTGATAGTGGAAACAAATAACATGTCGCACAAACTGGTGCGCGAAGGAAATGTCTATATCCTTCAAAACGACCGATTGTACGACATGTCAGGCAAGCGCGTTAACTAAGCGCAAGCTCAATTACCGTTCTTGCGGCGCTCGAGTTGTGAATCCAGCGCTGCCAGGCATCCGTCGATGGCTTCTTCAAAGCTGTCGGCGGTTTTTTCTGCGAACAGGCCCGCAATGCGGATCTTCACTTCCTTGTTGTTGTTCGTCTGCGGCTTGATAACCGACATGCGAATTTCCACTTTGTCGTCGTCAGTCAGATGGCGACCGAAACGACTCATTTTCTTGTCGATAAACTTCTCGAGTTGCTCTGCAATCTCGAAATTCACAGCATTGATTGTTAAGTTCATAAAGACATTTACGATTTAGTTATTTACGATTTACGATTTATTTAGCCATTTGGTCATTTGCGAGTGCAAAGGTACGAAAAATTTTTTATATATGCAAATTATTTTGCAAAAAATCCAACAAAGCCTTCATGTCCGGCAGAATAACATCGGCTCCTTCGTCGGCAAGCAGCTGGTCCGGAAGGGGGCCTGTATTCACGGCAAAGGTGAACAGTCCTGCCGCTTTGGCCGCCCGCACACCGAGCGGAGCATTCTCCACGACGAAGCACTCCTCTTTCTTGAATCCGCTCCGTTCCCATGCTTTGAGATAGGGCTCGGGATTCGGTTTGCCTATCTTGACATCGAAGGACGAGATGATACCCGTGAACACATGGTCGAAAGTCGCGTTGAGCGCATCAATCAGGTTGCGTTGGCCCGAACCCGTGACGACCCAGCATTGGATACCATGGTCGTGCAGGTAATGGAGTACTTCGCTTACGCCCGGTATGGTGCCCGGGAAACCGCCTGTCAGTTGGTTAAAATACGCGGACTTGTCGGCATAGATGGCTTCTACCAGTTCCGGCGAAGCAGGTGTGCCGAAGACGCGCTGATGATGCTCCTGAATGACGCCCGTGCTCGTGCGGCCTTCATTGCGGTAGGTCTCTTCGGGTGTATAAGGCAAGCCGTGCTTGGTCATGGCGTACGCCCACGACACCGCATGGTAAGGCATCGAGTTGTAGAGCACACCGTCCTGGTCAAAAAAGAAGGCACGAATTTTTGGAGATTGGAGATTGGAGATTGAAGATTGGATATTGTTTTTGGGCCTTTCTCCAAAGATGGATGAACCGATACGGACCATCGTACTGCCGCATTCGATAGCTATCCGATAGTCATCGGACATACCCATGGAGAGATTGACCATTTGACCATTTACGATTTGCTCATTTATTTGGTCATTTAGTAATTTGGCCAGACTGAAACACCGGCGGATTTCTTGCTCATCGTCGGTGTTGGTGGCCATCGTCATCAGGCCGCAGATGCGGACATGGGATAAAGTTGAAAGTTGAAAGTTGAAAGTTGAAAGATCCTCCGGCGTAAATCCTGTCTTTGTCTCCTCTTTTGCCACATGCACTTCGAGCAACACGTCTTGTACGATGCCCTGCTTGGCGGCTTCGTCATTGATGGCCTTCAGCAACCGCTCCGAATCGACGGACTGAATGAGATATGGCCGTAACTTCAACAGGTCCCGCACTTTGTTCGTCTGCAGATGTCCGATGAAATGCCAATGGATATCCTGCGGCAGTTGAGGCACCTTAGACGCCAGTTCCTGCACACGGCTCTCGCCGAAATGCCTTTCTCCCGCTTCATACGCCGCACGGATAGCCTCTACGGGCTGAAACTTACTCACGCACACGAGTGTGACTTGCTCGGGTATGTGGGCGCGAACCGACTTAATATTATTTACGATTTGGTCATTTACCATTTAGTCATTTATTTGTTCATTTGGCCATTTAGCCATTCGATATATGGATTGATGTATCGTTCTTTCTTCTCCGGATAGATGGTGTCGATATCCACCATGATGCCTGTCTCATAGACATTGGCCAGCTCGTCGTTGATGGCATTGCCGAAGAACTGCAGGTCGTTGGTCAGGTTGAGATAGGCGGAGAACATAGGCGGAATCACCGTGCCTTGTTCCCGTACGGCATGCTGCAGAATATGGTAGTTCTCCTGCTTGTCCTCGCCTTCAAACGGTAACTGAAGGCTGAGAGCTGAGAGTTGAGAGCTGAAAGGATGATACGGTGCAAACAGGTCCTCTTCGCCTTTGTGATAACGGTTCAGGTACGCATAGATCAGTTCCCGCGCCGCGACCGGATAATTCGGATAGATGGTCACTTTGCCGATCATCCAGCGTAACTGCGGATAGTTATGCACCAATGCCCCGATACCATCCCATATGTTATCCAGCGCAAAGAGCGCTTTGACGCCCATCTCGCGCGTCTGGTACATGGGCTGGACGAACGCGCGGCCGAACTCAATGGTCTTGGGCAGGTAGTCCCGAATGAAGCGCTCCGAGTACCGGAACAGGTGCGCCGAAGTGATATACGGCTGTCCGTTCCGTATCTCCGCTTCCTCGCCTAACAGATAGCGGTACCCGCCGATGATCTGCAGGTGCTCCGGGTCCCATACGATGAGCTGATGGTAGGGCTTGGGCATGGTGTCCATGTCGTCTATGTCCATCGACAGACCGGTGGCACCGCCTCCATCCCGATAACTGATCTCACGCAGACGCGCTATCTCGCGCATCACATTCGGGCACTCGTGCGCCGTGATGTCGTATATCAGGTTATCCGCCTTGTTGGACGGACGAAGCAGGTGACCTTCCAGCTCCCTGACCAATAATTCGCGCTCAACGGCAGGTATGATTTTTTCCATAAACGATGTTTTTAACGTATTCCGCCCATTGTCTGGGCGTGCGGCTGCTGTCGAAAGTGGAGTAGGGCACAGGCGGCAGTACGTGCACCTTGAAATGCTTGCCGTGCGCACCGTACATCTCATCCACCAAGTACAGCATCTCAATGTTGATTTTTAATCGCAATAACTTGCGAAGATAGGCTAAGACATAGAAAAAACGGCTATTCTTGCCTTCGAACCGGATAGGCACTATGTCTCGCTTGTACTCCTTGGCCCGCTGAATGAAGTTCTTTTGCCATTCCAGATCGCGTATCTGCCAATGTCCGTCGATGCGTTGCAAACGGCTGCAGGCACCTGCAGGAAAGGTCAAAACATCGACGCCCGACTCCCACATACGCTGTTGCTCCGCGGCCTGCTCTTTGCTCAAACGGCCTACTTTGTTCACCGGCGCCCAAAGGTCCACTATCGGCTCCATGAACATCAGAAGATCATTGACGATGACCTTTAACGGCCTTTCACCGTTATCGTGAATCATCTGTGCGATGATCATTCCGTCAAGTCCGCCGAGCGGATGATTGCTGACAAAAATGACCGGTCGTCCGTCCGTCGGTATATGTTCGGTACCTTCTATTGACGCCGTGCAACCCAATTCTTCGCTTACCACCGTTCGGATGAAGTCGTAACCTTTCAAGTCCGGATGCTGCCTCAGAAAAGCGTTCATCTGCTTGATATGCACGATGCGCTCGAGGTATCGGATGACGAAACCGGGCACGTGCGCATTGGGCGCTTTGCTCCTAAGAACGGCTCGTATGTCGAATTGCAGCGGCATCAATGTACTGCGTGCAGGATATCCATGTAGGATGTCTTGGCAACGGAAATCAGTTCGCAGTCATACGACTTCAATGCCTGACGCAATGCAAAAACGGCATCGTCCAGCATGTTGGCTTGCACCAGCACGGCCACGTTCCTGCGCGTCTCTTTCTCACCATCAATGGTGATCATCTCTACACGTGCTTTGTACCAGAAAGCACCGTCCTGATTCGGGAAAACCTCAAAGAACTGGCTCCGCTTGCAGCTCTGCACCTCGCAGTCACCGAAGATGAACGGCTTGATCTCGTCCATCAGGCAGTTCTCCGCGTCCGCAAAACTGACAGCTCCATCTACCAGATAAACTTCTTTCACTTTACCCGGGTTGTCCTCACCCGTTTGACGATCATACTTAACTTTAATCTCATGAAAAATCATATCATTACATCATTATATCATTACACCATTATATCAATTATCAATAATCAATTGAACAATGTTGGTGGCATCCAGCGGTTCTTGCGGCATAGGCCGGAGCGTGCCGCTCCATAGGAGCACCGGAGAAACGGGTGCATCGTCCACAACATGGTCGATCGTGTGTTTGTCGTCCTGCAGCAGCTGCCATCCCGGCTGCAGCATAAAGACCACATCGCCCGTGTGCTGCTTGCTCAGCGTACGACTCAGCAGCGGGTAATGGATGGTTTCGTAACTCGGCATCGCTATCTGCACGCCCTCAAAATCCATCAAGAAATTGGCCACCTGCCGTTGCAGTGTCTCAAGACTCAACCGTTTCTGCTCGATGAGGGTGCGGTTGAGGTAGATAGACTGCCCGTATCCTCCGTCTACCCAGCGTTCATGGCCGTACAGCGCCATCAGGTAGGTGCCTGTCAAGGCAGCAGCGCGATCCACGCTGAAAGGCTGAATGGGCATATGTATGTCTTGCAGCGTCTGCGCCGAGGTGCCCAATACGGGACGACCTACCACCAGAAGCTGGTAATTAGCCTTGCCGATGCGTTTGTCCAGCTGCTCCATCAGATAGCCCAAGTCCTGATTCAGACGCAAGTACATGTCTTCGTGTTCGGCACTCGCTATGCGATCCGACTGCGCCGCAGGACTGAGCGTGTTAAGCTGCAGCATCAGCAGGTCCGGCGTGGCGTCCGTACCCAATTTCTCCGCTTTCTGCAGCGCCAAGGCCAGTTCGATGACTAAGGTGTTGGCTTCCGGAGCACGCTTGAGCACGTTGCCTACTACATACGAAAAACTCTTCTTGCGTTCCTGAAGCGTGGGACACATATAGGTGGGTATCTCCATCCGAGGCGTCCATTGGTGCGCCGCATAGATGCCCACACGGGCGTTCTTGTTCTGCTCGTAAGCGGCCGAAGGCAGTCCTTCACTATACGCCGCCGTTGCTACCCATTGTTGGTTCTCGCTGTCGAGCCAGCAGCAGGCGTTGGCCGTATGTCCCGCCAGGAGCACCGTTGTCTCCGCGTTGATGCCTACGGCGTAGATCTTGGCCGCCGGATAGAGCAGACGCATACGATCGGTGACGGTGTGGGAGAGGAGCGCTTTGGGCGATAGATGCTGCTTGGTACCGATGCCGTGCACACTCTTGTCCTCCAGCATGGGATGCGGCAGACGATCCCGACGGGAGAAACAGCTGTCCATCGTATAGCCGTGCCGGTCCGGCGTGACGCCGGTCATCAAGGTGGCAGTCGTCTCGTTGCCGCCATACACCAGATGCGGATAAGCCACCGTCGTTTGGAACGCCTCTTCGCTCAAGGTACGAAAACCGCCCTTTTGCCAGAACGGACGAAGCATACTTAAGTTTTCGGACGACAAACCATCCACAACGGCCACCACCGTCAGACGCGGTGCGGCCATGATCAGCGAAACCAAAAGGCTGAATATCAGCGTACTATATAAACGAGTCTTGCGCATAAGTGTGTCATTGGAAGGATGAGTAATCGCCATCCGAAGCCGACTAACGGATGGCAGGAGAAGAAGGTGAGGAAGGTCACTAAGATGAGCAGCAATGCATACACGGTGTAGAGGATCCAGTCCACCCACTTGGTGCGTTGGCCGCGTTGGCGATCGTAGTACGACAGGGCTGCCAATGCCACGAAGAGCACGGCGATTCCGAAGTACCATGTCGCGTACCACGGAACGGCTTGAATCACAAACGGCGCTATCTGTTCGTTGGCCACCAAGGGCTGTCCGTCCGCTTTGACGGTTTGGCTGATATATTCCATCAGTTCTTCGGGCAGGAACAGACGCTCCTCGCCCTGCATCTTCCGGTCCGCTTTGGGTCCGAACAGCAGGTTGATGCCGAAGTCTGCCCAGGACCCTTTGGGTGTGTAGTGCTGAATAAACCGGCGGTAGGTCTGTCCTTCGGCTCCCCGGTATGTGGAGTAGGGCATCTCCGCCGAGTTGCGGCAGAGCACACTCATCAGCATCACGTACGGCCGTGTGGCACAGTTATCGAAAACGAAATTATAGAGGTACTGCCTGTTCTCAGGCCGGTAGTTGTCTACCAGTTTCTGCCAAAGGATCTCTTTGTCTTCGGCACTCAGGTTCAGCACTTGTTCATACACAGGCCTGTTCGTCATCTCGTACTCGCGCATGAACCAGCGATACGGCGTGGCACCCAACTGATACCAGGTCTCGCCGCGCACGAACTTCCAGTAGAAATGGTCGGTGTTGAAATCGAAAATGCCGTAGTTGAAAGCGATGTCGATGTCATTCTTCGGGTCGCAGACGCGCAAAGCCGTGTGTCCGTATCGCGCGTACAGTTCCTCGCCGGGCGTGCAGGTGATGAGCGAGATTTGTGCCTCCTCACTCAGTTCCTGCGCCTGAACAGCAAGGCTCAGCGCCAGGCTAACGACCCATATATATGTCCTCAACTTATACCGCATAACTGATGATACCATAGGGCAGGAAAGTACACGCGATGCCGAGCAGCCATCCTGCGCACACCTGTTCTGGCGTGTGTGCGTTCACGCGCAGGCGCGCGCACATCAATAATAAGGAGAGAGCGAGACAGAGGATCAGCATCCACAGGCTCGGAAACATGCCTACGCCCGCATAATAACTCATCAGTCCGCCTACGAATCCGCCCAACCCCGTGAGGTGTGCACTGATTTTCCATGTCCGATTGATGAGCGCAATCAGTCCAATGGCCACCGTAGCGCCGATAGCCACACAGTTGAGATAAAGCGGCGCATGCAGAATGGCAATCAGCAGGTAGCACCAGAAACCGAAACCCAGCACCGCATACAGATACGGCACGGTGCGCTCAGAGGCATTGTCGATATACAGGTCCTGCACCTTGCCTCGCCGCATCAGCAGCCAGATGGCGGTGATGGGCAGCAGGCATGTCAGAAAGAAGGTGCCGGTGATAGCCACAATCGGCCAGACAGGCAGCATAGGCTGGACGTGATGCGAATAGGCCACGCAAAAAAGAACAATGCCGTAGGTGGGAATAAAAAGCGGGTAGAGCACTATACTCAACGCTTTGGCTGCTATGTCCAAGGCTTTGTTCATAGAGCTTTGCGCATGCGGGCAACGGGTATGTTGAGCAGGTCACGGTATTTGGCAACGGTTCGGCGCGCGATAGGATAGCCGTATTCGCCCAACACCGCCACCAATTGTTCGTCCGTCAGCGGATTCTGTTTGTCCTCCGAATCAATCACTTCCTGCAGAATCTTCTTGATCTCACGCGTGGATATCTCGTCACCTTCGCTGTTGGTCATACTCTCCGAGAAGAAGTACTTGAGCGGATAAATGCCGAACCGCGTCTGCACATACTTGCTGTTGCTCACGCGCGAGATGGTCGATATGTCGTACCCGGTCCGGTCGGCTATGTCCTGCATCACCATCGGTTTGAGGCTCGTCTCTTCACCGTCGAGGAAGAAGTCGTACTGCATTCTCAGTATCGCCTTCATTGTCTTCATCAGCGTCTCGTTGCGCTGCTGGATGGCATCGATGAACCAGCGTGCCGCGTCTAATTTCTGCTTGATAAACTGTGTCGCTTTCCGGGTCTCGGCGTTCTTCGGCATACGGCTGTACTCATTCAGCATGTCGCTGTATTCACGGCTGACGTGCAGCTCGGGTATGTCGCCTGTGTTGAGCACTACGAACAGTTCATCGTCCCGTTCCTCGATGATAAAATCGGGAATGATCGTCTCCCGTTGCGTCTCATACACGTTGCCGGTGAACGAGTTGGCAGGCTTCTGATTCAGTTTCAGTATCTCCTGCACCGCTGCCTGAAAATCCTCGTCCGAACAGCCGATACGCTGTTTGATTTTGTCGAAGTGGTGCTTGGAGAATGCCTCAAAATGGCTCTCGAGGATGGTGTGCGCCAGTTCGATCACTTCCGTCTGCGGCTCTTTCACCTCCAGTTGTTTGAGCAGGCACTCCTGTAAGTTGGCGCTTGCTATTCCGGGCGGGTCGAATTCCTTGATCTGCCTGACGATCGACTCCATCTCTTCATCCGACACCGTTATCTGCTCCTGGAACATCAGGTCGTCCACCAATTGTTCGGTCGTCCGCCGCAAGTAACCGTCATCGTCGATGTTGCCCAACACCCACTTGGCTATATGACGCTGCTCCTTGGTCATGTTGGTCAGATAAACCTGCGATTTGAGTTCCTCTATCAGGCTGCTTCCGCCAATGATCGGCACCTCACGCCGGTCCTCGTCTGCAGGACTGTACTGCTGATGCAGCATGTAGCTCGGCGTCTCGTCGTCGGATATATACTGCTCGTAATTGAAGTCTTCGTTCTGCAGCGGGTCTTTCTGTCGTCCGTCGCTGTAGCCGTCATCAGGCATGTAACTCTCGTCGAACTCATCTTCCTCCAATCCACGCAGTTTCTCATCCTCCAATCGTTCTGCGCCCTCTTCCAATGCAGGGTTCTCCTGCAGCTCTTCGTTGATGCGTTGGTTCAGTTCGATGGAAGGCAACTCGAGCATGCGAATCACCTGAATCTGCGTCGGCGACAACTTGGTCGTCTGCGACAAGTTTTGCTGAAGACCTATTTTTTGCATAACAGTTTAACGTTTTTATGCAATAAAAACCATTTTAACTTTTTAACTATTTAACCAAATCGAGAACATTGTTCACAATGTACTCGAGTTGTTCTTCATCCAGCTCGGTATGCATCGGCAGCGACAGCACGCATTTGGCCAGGCGTTCGGCTACGGGGAAGTCGCCGTCTTTGTATCGCGGATCGAGATACGCTTTCTGCTGATGCAGCGGAATAGGGTAGTAGATCATGGCAGGAATACCTTTCTCCGCCAGACCCTCACGCAGCCGGTCGCGATCCGAACCAACTACGCGCAAGGTGTATTGATGGAATACGTGCGTCGAGTGCGCCTGTCGTCCCGGAATCAGCAGCTTGTTATTGCCAGCAAAGGCTTTGTCGTAATATGCCGCCGCTTGCTGCCGTGCCGCTATGTACTCGTCCAGATGCGGCAGTTTGGCATCGAGCACAGCTGCCTGGATGCTGTCCAGACGGCTGTTCACGCCTATACGGTCGTGATGATAGCGAACGACCATTCCGTGGTTCGCTACAGCCCGCATCGTTGCCGCCAACTCATCATTGTTGGTAAAGATGGCACCTCCGTCTCCGTAGCAGCCCAGGTTCTTCGACGGGAAGAAACTGGTGCAACCGATGTCGCCTATGGTGCCTGCCTGCTTGGTCTCACCGTTGGAGAACGAGTACTTGGCGCCGATAGCCTGACACGCATCTTCCACTACGAACAGATGATGCTCCTTGGCCAATGCCATCAGCGGCTCCATGTCCGCACACTGGCCGAACAGGTGTACCGGCACGATTGCTTTGGTGCGAGGCGTGATGGCACGTCGAACGGCTTCGATGTCCATGTTCATCGTCTCCCAATCGACATCCACCACCACAGGCGTCAAACCGAGCAACGCCACCACTTCGGCGGTGGCAATGAAGGTGAAGGTAGGCGTTATCACCTCATCGCCGGCTTTGAGCCCGAGCGCCATCAGCGCTATCTGCAGCGCATCCGTACCGTTACCTACGGGGATCACATGTTTGGCACCCGTGTACGCCTCCAAGTGCTCCTGAAACTCCGCCACTTTCGGCCCTTTGATAAACGCCGCACTGTCCAGCACCTGCTGTATGCCGGCATCGATATCCTGCTTGATCTTCGCGTACTGAGACTGCAGGTCAACCATTTGTATCTTTCTCATTGTTCCAATAAAAACTCCACAACGCCCGGATAGGTCCAAGCAGTGGTAATATAAGGATTGGTATAACGAATCTCCACGTCCAGTTTGTCTGTACGTTCGGGCGTGTAGGTGCATACGGCTTGCACGTCGGTGGGCTGCACCTCGGCAAAATGCTTCATCGCTACGCGCACGCTCACTTCAGCTTCGCTCGGGAACAGGCGTATGCGATAGCCTTCCGGCACGCCTCTGACGCGCAGCGGGATGATGAATTTCTTCTCGGTGAAACGCTCGGTGACGACACGCAGGTTCACGCTGTCCGTCTCTGCCCGCATGCCGCGAGGAATATCCAACGCCACGCGTATCTCCGTCGTGTCCGTCAGGTCGTCCAGTGTTGTCTCAACGGTGAAGACGGTGTCGATGGTGCTAAGCGCTTTGTCCTGGCCGTAGATACGGATGCGGTTCATGCTCAGCGTCGGCGCGCCTACCTGTTGATACTCGTTGGCAGGAGTCAGCGTTCCTTTGAAAGCCAGCACCACGCTCTTCTCCTGCTCCGTGAAGTACGGACAGGTTATCTCTTCCGGCATCGTCTCTATCAGCCGGCTCGTGCCTTGCAGTATGTCGCTTATACTGCGGCGTAACGCATCGGACGGAACGTGTATGGTTCCTTTCTCGCCGTGTATGTACTGCCTCAGGTCTATGGTCAGATGAAGCGGTTCGATGTGGTAGGTGTTCAGACGTGCACCTGCATCACGCACTTCAATCATCACCTTGTCCGGCAAACCCGGCTCACCCAAACCGATCGAACCGGGCTTACCCGTGTATTGAATGAGAACAGGCACGCGCGTGTTGCGCACGGATTGCATGGCATGCCCGTACCACAACAAGCCTGCCAGCACAAGGAACAACGCGAACGTGATCGCGTCCTTCCATTTGATGTGACTAAAAGGATTTTTCACCTTTCACTTTTCACCTTTCACTTTTCACTTCTTCTCCTGCGCCTGGGCCGCTTCTGCATCGGAAGCATCGGCGAACACACTGTCTTTGCTCACCTTGATGGTCACGTCCTTGGCGATGGTAATGATGAAGGTCGTGTCCTGCACTTCCTTGATCTCGCCGTATATACCGCCGGCGGTAACGACCTTGTCGCCTTTCTTCATCCCCTCACGTTGTTTCTGCAGCTCTTTCTGCTTCTTCGTCTGAGGACGGATCATAAAGAAATAGAATACCACGAAAATGAGAATCATCATGATCCAGAACGACCATGAGTTACCTTGCGGTTGTGCAGCGCCTTCTGCCTGCAATAAAATCAAATCTAACATACTATAAAATTTTTAATTTTTAATTTTCCATTTTAAATTATTTCAAGGTCTCTCCCTTGAAGAAACTTCCTTCGTCCTTCATGTCTCGCATGATCTCGGTAAGGATACCGTTGACGAACATATAACTCTTGTCGCCCGAATACTCCTTGGCCAGTTCGATATACTCGTTCAGCGAAACGGTTAGCGCTATGTCGTCAAACTCCTGAATCTCCGTCAGCGCCGTTTCGATGATCACGCGGTCCATGTCGGCTATACGATCGGCGTCCCAACCCTTCAGGTGGCCGTTGATCAGCGCCTCATGCTCTTCGTGCCGGTCAATCGAGCGCTCCAACAGATGAATGGCGAACTGCTCCTCTTCCTCGCTGTCGAACATCTCCAACAGCGGTGTCTCCGGCGTGCTGGTCTCTTTGAAGCGCTTGATAGTCTTGATCACATAGCTCGTCACTATGTCCGCATCCACGGTCCAGTTGCTCTTGTCCAGCACCACCTCCATCTCGTCCAACGCATCGGCCAACACCTCGTTCTCTGGCAGCAGGTATTGGTAGATGTGCCGCCAGAGACGCTTGTCGTCCTCGTAACTGCATTCCGCCGCTTCCATGTATTTGCGGTAGAAATCGCTGTCCACCAACTGCCGGTAAATGTCTATCACCGCCGTCATGCCGCTGTCCCAACTCAGGTGCTGCTCGTCCATACGCTTGCGTAGCGCCCTGTTCTCGAACAGTTGCTGCGCCAGACGGTTGTTTACAAACCGCCTGTTGGGTGTCCAATCCGAGTGCGTGGCTCGCGCACGCCCTACCTGTTCCTCCAATTGGCGTTGTGCATAAGCTGTCAGCTCGTTGGCAAAATCCAACAACGTGAAATACAAATCGTAGGTATCGGCAAAACTCTTGCGCAGCTCCTTCCGCGCTGTCAGGTATGTCTTGTCGGGGTCTTTGTAATAGGCGAACAGCGTCTGTACCACGCGCGTTCGAACCATCGTTCTGTTAATCATACTCCGCTTTTCTAAATTCGGGTGCAAAGGTACAACAAATTTTGCATATATGCAAGTGTTCGGGCATTTTTTGCCAAATAAAATGAAATTTTATCGATTTAGCACGAATAGATAGCAGCTATGCTTGCATAAGGTGGTATCTGTCGGGCTAAATAGGAAAGCCGTTAGGCTCGGAAAAAAATGTTCGCCTTTGCTTATATCCCGCAAAATGCGACTGTTCTTTCGGCGGATTCCTTGTTTGCCGCTGCAAATAAGGGCGTGCCGAAAGTACAACAAATATTTGTACATCCTGCACAACCCCTCCCCCTTTTGCCAACTCGATGTGGCAAAATGGCGCCAATCCGTCTTTTTTTTTCTCTTTGTTTGCATATCTCAATGATTTTTAGTACCTTTGCACGCTTTTTGTAAGCATTTGATTTTATCAGTGATAAACAACCAATTAAATTATTATTGTATGAAGAAATTTTTTACCCTTTTGTGCGCGGTACTCGTTGTACTCAGCGCCAATGCTATCCCTGCACGCCAGGCTCGCAAGCTGACGAGAGCTGACAAAGTGGAGGCTCGCAAGGCTTATCAGCAGAAAAAGCAGTTCGCGCAGCGTGATGCCATGACGATTGCTTTCGATCAGACTAAGAAGGCTCCCGCTCGTGCCCACAAAGCGCGTCTGGAGGCGACAGATGTGACTATCGTCAAGGCCGTTTGTTCCGCTTATGACGGACTCATCAGTTACTCGCTTATCGATGAGAACGACAACGACTTTGAGTTCTCTATCCTCGTTGATGAAGGTGCCAAGGATGTCGAGCTCGGCAAGACGTACACCCTCGACGACATGGATTCCGAAGATTCCTACCTCTTCACCCCGGACCTTGACTTCTTTGATTATTCTGAGGTTGCGTTCACCAAGACTCAGGAAGAGGACGGAACGGTTCGCATCGAAGTAGCCCTCAAGACCATTGAAGGTACCGAGGAAGAGCCGGTAGAAGTGGAGTACGCACTCCATTATGTCAAAGCTCCGGTTGTGCTCACCGGTGACACCGTGTTCATCAACATCGAGAAAACCATTCTCGAACCTACCTACTACTCCAACTCTGGTGATTGGTATGTAACCGGAGGGAATGACGAATATGCTATCACGCTGGACTTCTACGGTGATGAGAATAGCATTCTCGGTTCGTATGAGACTGCAGACTTCGACCTCGACTACACCGCTATCACGCTGGTAGAGACCGAAGAGGATCTTGAGATCGAAGAGGCGAAACTGGAGGTAACGGCCGCTTATGAGAATCGTCTTGACTTCAAGGCTTCCATCATCTGCGCCGATGGTATCGTGTATGACATCACCATGTTCTACAAACAACCAATCAAAGAGGCTGAGGACGCTATCGTTTCCGACAAACTCGAGATATCCAAAGAGGCCTATCTCTTCTGGGAATACTATGTATTCACCGCTTTCACGGACACCAAAGCTATTCAGTTCGAGATTATGGAAGACAACTATCTCGGTACTTGGGATGTGCAAAAAGACCTTTCCGGTCAGGTGCTGGCTGAGGACGGCGATGTATATTATCTTTACAGCGGCGAAATCACTATCGCTAGCACGGAAGATGCCATTGCCGTTACCGGTAAGGCTCTCTGTTACAACAATGTGGAATACACCATCGACCTCAAATACATCAAGCCGGTGGCTTCTAAAGAGCAAGCGCTCAAGATCGACAACACGCAACTTCGTCTCCTCAGCGGTGGCGGATGGCAAGTGCTCGGTGAGAGCGAGGACGGCGCTGATTTCATCACGCTCGCTACCTTCGAGAACTTTGAAGCAAGAACATTCACAACCGATGATTTCGAAGCCGATTATACCTTCGTAGAGCTCATCGTTGATGGTGATACCATCAGCTATGCACTCGTGGATGTGGAAGCACAGGTAACGATGGCAGAGGTACCGGCCAACGATCCTGCCGTGGCTCTCTTTGCAGGATTCCTCGTGGGACAAAACATCGAGAATAGCGAGGATGTCATCAAGTTCACCTTCGACTTTGCGGCCGAAGTGCCTGAGCAAGGACAGGAAGGCAATGAGTACGATGCGAACGAAGAGGACTTCCTCATCAATTTCGACTCCTATGAGATTGATACCCAGTATCTCGAGACCTACGGAGAGATTGATATTGTGGCACAGAATGAGGACAACTCGTATATCTCCTTGGCGTTCTTCCTGCCTGATGGAGTAACGGCTCCCGCTCCCGGTGAGTATCCCGTTTCCGAGACCGAAGAGACCAATATCGTCCTTGCCGGTTCGGTAGATCAGTATATCTACGGTTCCTTCGCAGGCTACCTCACCGATGACGGTTCTGTCAATGTGCCTCTCTGGCTCATCGTCAGCGGTAAGGTGATCGTTGCTGAATCGGGCGTTATTGAAGTGCAGGCTGTCAATACGTGGGGTAGAGCAATCAACTGCCGTCTCGGTAAGAATTCCGAGGCTATCGACAACACCGAAGTCAATGCATCCGCTGTCAAGACCCTCCGTAACGGCCAACTCGTCATCATCAAGAATGGAAACGAGTTCAACGCCCTCGGTACAGTCATCAAATAAGTTGTTGTACCATCATCAAATAAGCTGTTGGTCAAATGACTAAATGAACCAATAAATGGTAAATGGTAAATGACCAAATGGTAAATGATAAATGACCAAATGGTAAATGAAAAAAACGTCCTTCGGGGCGTTTTTTTGTTACATCTCCCATTCTTAGCCGCTTTTGTTTGAGGGCTTGCGGTATAGTAGGCGGTGACCACTTGTCGCGCGGCGCTGCCCTCTCTCCGCGAGAGGACGTGTTATCTTGTATCGTCCGTCGTTTCTTTGTATCCGTCCAATCTTGGCGGATAGAAATCGCCGCCCCGCATGGTCTCCCCTTCGGGATTCCGGTGTTCCGCTGTCCCGGTATTCCGCTATCCCGGTATTCCGGTTTTTCGTGCCTGACGGTCTAACTCGCGGGGTTACTTCCCCGCGCCCTACATCAGCCGGTCCTGTGCTCGCAGATGTCCCTGCGAGCCTCCACCCCCGAAAAATGAAGTTTTTCCCATTTTTCTTACATTTTTGTGGCTAAAAATTTGCATATCTCAAATTTTTTTTGTATCTTTGCACTCGATTTCAAACTTACCCGCCTAACACCGCCAAGCCCGTAGCACGAAATCCAACCAATTGGCTAACACCCCGCCACAACCAAAACAAGGGGCGTTTCGAGGTAAAAGAGGAGGAGTCTCGTGGTCATCCTAGACTTTACCCCTAATAACAACCTGTAAACGACTTATAATCAACCACTTACAACGATGTCAAAATTTTTGAGAACACGCGTTATGGACACTTTGAGCCAGACTTTGGCCACCTTCGTACCTCATCCGTCCGACTCCGCACCTCATGCCAAGGGTGTGCGCTATTTCCGCATATCCAATCCTGCTATAGAAGCCATCTGGGGAGCTATAGACACCGTCAAACAAGGCCAGAAATGCAAAAAGCGCATCGTCGTCCGTCCTTCCCGCCGTTACCCGGGTCTTCACGAACTCTACACCTACCATTTTCCGAAACAATGGTCCGAGGCCTGCCAAGCCAACCGCGAACTCATCAAAACGGCCCAACGCCTTGCTCACGCCATCGAAAAAGACCATTCTTACGCCGCTCTCGAGTGGCGGATTCGTCATATCCAACACCTCCTCAACCCCGTGCCCGGACAAAAGACTTATGCCCATTTCTATCCTTTCGTCTATGTCACCATCTATCAATCCCTCCGCACCGCCTCCCAAGCCTCCGAATCCATCGCTTCCCAATCCGCCAAACAAGCCGCTTCCCTTAGTTCGTCCTCTGCTCCGAGTGTCAGCTCGGAGTTTGTCTCCTTCGTCCCTATCACGTCTCGTCCATCGAAACATCGTTATTCTGCAATCTCCAATCTTCAATCTCCAATTAGGCCCCACCTCCTCCCTCTCCATCGACGACGACATCTCTCCATCCGTGCCGCATAATTTTTTTGAACTTTTATCCCACCATTTTATATGACAAAACTGACTGACATTACCGAATCCGAGAAGAGCGAATTGGCGCTGGAGTTCGCCGAAGCCATTCATGCTGGATTCCCTTCGCCGGCGGCCGACCATACGGGCGAACGTATCGATATGGCACGGGAGATGACGCCGCATCCCGAGACTACTTTCTATGCCCACGTCAAAGGAGATTCCATGCGCGAAGCTGGCATCCTCGACGGCGACATTGTGGTCGTGGACCGCAGTCTCGAACCCCGTGATGGCGATTTTATTGTCGCGTTTATAGACGGCGAATATACCATCAAAGAGTTCCGGATGGACGCTTCGGGCCAATGTGCATGGCTGATCCCCCATAATCCCGAGTTCCAACCCATCCGCGTCTCTGCCGAGAGCAACTTCGAAGTCTGGGGCGTCATTACCTTCGCCATTCATCGAGTAAGATAATATTCTTTCACTCTTTCATGTACGCCCTCGCCGACTGCAATAACTTCTTCGTTTCCTGCGAACGCGTCTTTCGTCCTGATTTGGAGGGAAAGCCGGTCGTTGTCCTCTCCGGTAACGACGGCTGTGTGGTCTCGCGGTCCAACGAAGCCAAAGCGCTCGGCATCAAAATGGGTGAACCGCTTTATCAGATCAAAGGCCTCGTCGAGAAAGAGGGCATCGTCTGTTTCTCGTCCAATTTCTCGCTCTACGGCGACCTCTCCGATCGCGTCATGGCGCTTATACGTCGCCATACCTCGCGCTTCAAGCAGTACTCCATCGATGAGTGTTTCTTCAATATCGACCATATACCCGCTGACCAACAGAAAGCCTTCTGCGAACAACTGGTCAAAGACATCCGCCGCGGGGTAGGTATTCCCGTTTCCATCGGCATCGCCTCGTCCAAGACGCTCGCCAAGGTCGCCTCCAAGTACGCGAAAAAGTACCCGGGCTATCACGGAGTATGCGAGATACGCACCGACGAGCAACGCCTCAAAGCGCTCTCGGTCTTCGAGATAGGCGATGTGTGGGGCATTGGTCGTCGTGCCAAGGCCAAACTGACTTCTGCCGGTATCACCACCGCACTACAGTTCACCCAACGGCCTGCCTCTTTTGCCCGGGGACTCCTGCATAAACCCGGACTACTCACCTGGCAGGAACTGAACGGACAGGATGTCATCGACATCACCCAACTGCCCATGAAGCAGTCCATCACCACCTCACGCACTTTTGCAACAGCCATCACCTCGCAGACTGTGCTCGAAGAGCAGATCGCCAATTTTTGTGCCCATTGTGCCCGCCAACTGCGTGTCCGGCATTCGGTAGCGCAGCAGGTCTATGTCTATGCCCATACCTCGCCTTTCCGCACGGACATCGAGCAACATTACCTGTCCGAACTGGTCACATTGCCCGTCGGAACGGCCAATACGCAGGAACTCGTCTCCTATGCCCTGTCGGCTTTTAGACGCGCCTACCGGCCTAATACGCTCTACAAAAAAGCAGGGGTCGTACTCCTCAAGATCATTGACGAGAATGCCGTTATCCCGGACCTGTTTGATACCAAAGACCGAGCCCGTGACGATCGCCTGCAGCGTGTCCTCGATCGTATCGACGACCGGCACGGCAAGCGTTCTGTTATCCTCGGCACACAGTTGCCCTCGCCAACAGACTCGCTTTCTTCGTCCGCGCAACCCATCTACAAAACCGAGCACAAATCACCCCTCTACACCACCGACCTGAGGGACATTTTTACGGTTAATGTGTAACCTTTTTGAATTTCCTGTATCATATAGGTAAAAGACCAACTACGCAAACAACGCAAACAAAGAAAACTACGAAAACTACGCCTTCCGACATAGAACTGATTCGCGGAGTGCTGCAGGACAACGATGCGCGCGCGTTCGAGACGCTGATGAAGCGTTACACTTCGCAGGTCTATGGAACGTCCATCCGTCTCGTGAAGGACGAAGACAACGCGCAGGAAGTGACGCAAATGGCTTTCATTCAAGCATATCGTCAATTGGATAGTTGGCGGGGTGAAAATTTCGGAGCGTGGGTCACTATCATCGCAAACCATATCGCCCTCCGCATGCTGGAGAAAGAGAAACGAAGGGCCACGGAGCCGTTGGACGATAACACCGACGCGCCGGACGAGACCTATGACGAGCAGAAAGAGCAACGCTTGCAAGCCCTCGAAGCAGCCGTTGAACAACTGCCCGAAACCGATCGCCAAATCATCCGATGGCATTATTACGAGGGAGTGACGCTGCAAACTATCGCACAACGCCTCGGACAAACGGAAAACAATATTAAGGTACGTATCTTCCGCATTCGGGAGAGACTAAAAAGGAGAATAGAAGATGAATACACAAATGACAGATAAGGATTTGGATCTGCTCTTTGCAGAGAGCGCCAAGCGGCAACCGGAAATAGCGCAGATTAACGCTACCGTCATGCGCACTGTGCGTCGTGACTTGCGCCTCAAGACCTTGCGCAAATGGGCGAAGCTTTTAGGCATTTGTTTCGGTCTGCCAGTAGCGGTAGTGGTGTATATCTATGCACTTTTCGTCTTTATGCCGGAGATGCCAGAACAGTTACGGGTTCTGAGTATCGCCCTGCCGATTGCTACCGTCCTTGCTCTGGCTGCGCAACGTTTACATTATTTCTCGCCTGAAGTGTAACCTTTTCGCACTCCGCGTATCATACAAATAGAGGAGCATACTAGTCAACTCCCCAAACAAACATTGTTAAACAATTAAAATTTTTAGTATTATGGAATATATACCTGATAATTTTGTTGGTATCGTAGCCATTATTTTTACTTTTGGTTTGCCCATCGTCGTCGTTATCATGGTCTTCCTCAAGAAGATGAAGAAGGACCAGCAGCAGAAAGAGATTCGTCAACTTATTATTGAGAACAAGACCGATCCGGAAACGGCCAAACTGCTCATCGACGAACCGAAGAAAGCGCCAAAGCCCGGCACGATTGATGTCGGTAACCTTCGCTTCGCTTGCATGTTGCTCGGTGTAGGTCTTGGAGCAGCCATCGACTGGCTGGCTGATGTTAGTACAAAAAGCATCTATTTTTGGCTGATAGTTGCCTTAGGCGTCGGTATCGGAATGCTCTGCTCTTTCCTCGTTGAACTCCGCCTCGCAAAGAAACAACACCCGACCGAGGATAATTGGAAAGATGAATAAAGTCCGTTTCGCAATTCCTTATAGGAACTTCATACCACAACTGCAAGTCAGCAACCGTGAGGCTGCTGACTTGTTTACGGGGTGTTTGGGGCGAATTAATGACCTATACGCCATTATTTCTCGCCTGTACTACTCCATGAAACAAAATCAGCAACCATAAAGGCTGCTGATTTGTTTTTCGGGTGGAGAGTGGGGCTCGAACCCACGACACTCGGAACCTCTAATCCGTTTTCGTAACGTGCTGTTTTTCAGCAGTTTAACAAAATCAGTTTACTATCTTTTTTCCCCCTCTCGGGACATTTTTGGGACACTTTTCG
>JAFSKL010000004.1 GCA_017448985.1 Paludibacteraceae bacterium | reverse complement strand
GGTACTACAACAACGAACGTATCAAACTAAAATTGAAAATGAGCCCGGTACAATACCGAACTCACTTTCAAAATCAAGTCAAATAGATTTAATAATCCGTCCAACTTTTTGGGGTCACCTCACCATCAAGCGTTCCCTTTTTCGTACCCGACAAGTACCCGCTCAATACCCCTTCCGTAACCGTCTCGTGGTCTCGCCGTGGTCTCACCGTAGGATAACAGTAAGATAACAGTAGGATAGCAGTAGGATAACACATTTTCTCGTATATTTTTGCACTTTCTCCTATATAATACTATGTATTATATACTTTTTGTCGCTTTATAGGCCCATTTTGCAAACTACAGTTTACAAAGAAACTTTTAGAGTGAAAAAAGTTTCCGAAACTCTTGCACAATTCAAAAAAAAGCAGTACCTTTGCCGCCGTTTTTGACTAAATGGCTAAATGACAAAATAAATGGTACATGGTAAATGACCAAATGGTAAATATAATAAAGGTTTCCGGCGAGATGTTCTTTCGCCTGGGTATTCGTAGTGTGTCGATAGACGATATATGCCGTGAACTCGGCATGTCCAAAAAGACCTTCTATGTCTATTTCGAGTCTAAGGACGAACTGATAGAGCAACTGCTCTTAGCAAATGTCGAATATATGTCCGGCAAAATGGAGGAACTCCTGTCCTTTGGCGACTTCCGCCAATTGGTCAAAGCCTTCCTCAAGCGCCAGGAAGCCGAACGGAACGATGTGCGCAAAGTGCCCCAACTGGTCTATGACCTCAAGAAATACTACCCGCGTCAGTTTGCCAAGTTCCAGAAACAATGCTTCGAGACGCAGAAGAACTATATCATGCGATACCTCGAGTTGGGCCTTGCGCAGGGACTCGTGCGCGCGAACCTTAATATAGAATTAACGGCCGTACTTTTTGCCAAGATTCACAGCGACGCCATCCGTGACGCCGAACTGATTGAGGCACACAACCACAACATGCACCAACTCGCCCACACAGCTATGGACATTTTCGTAAGAGGCGTTCTGAGCGACGAGGGGATGAAACTGTTTGAGAATTAGTCCACTAGTCGACTAGTCAACTAGAATACTAGATAAAAACAACAATAATGAGAAAACTATTCTTTTTAATCTCGGCGCTGGTACTAAGCGCCACAATGATGGCAGAGGACCACGTCATGGCAGCCACCAAGAGCCAAGAGCCAACAGCCAACAGCCAACAGCCCGCTGCCCTCAGCCTCAGCCTCAAAGAGGCACAAGATTTTGCGGTGAAGCAGAACCGTACCCTCAAGAACGCCTCTTTGGCCGTTCAGGAAGCCTATGCCGCTCGCTGGCAGACGATTGCAGCCATGTTGCCGCAGGTCGACGGTTCCTATTCCTACAGTAACTACCTCGGCTACAGCGCCACGCTCTCGATGGCCGGCGCAGAAATGAAAATCAACATGCCGAACGTCGGAGCCCTCGGCGTTACCGCTTCGATGGGCCTCAACGGCCAGGCTATCGTTGGTGTACTGCTCAACAACATCGCCATCGAAATGAAGAAGATCTCGCTCGACAAGTCCGAAAACGAGCTGCGTGGAAGCGTCATGAGCAGTTATGTCTCCATCCTTGCCCTGCAAAGCATCTCGGATCTCCTGGATTCGAGCCTCGTCAACATACAGGACCTCGAGGCAATGACCCGCCACGCCGTGGAAGTGGGCGCCGCAGAAGCCACGTCCGCTGACCAGATACGCGTCCGCGTCAACACGCTCAAGAACAACATCAATGTGCAGAAAAGGAGCATCGAACTGGCCACCAACAGCCTTAAAGTGCTGCTGGATGTACCCGCCGAGACGCAACTGACGCTCACCGAAGATCTGGACAATGTCCTCTCGCCGGAAAGTGTGCTCAACCTCCTCAGCGAGAACTTTGCCATCGAGAACAACCTCAACTACCAACTGCTACGCAAGAATGTCGAACTGGCGCAGAAGAATGTCCACATGGCAGGTTGGGCCTATGGTCCGACGCTCAGTCTCGCGTACAACTACACCGACCAGCACTACTACGGCGAAGGCGGTATGCGTATGACTCCGCCGAATGTCGTACAAGTGTCCGTACGAATGCCGCTCTGGTCTTCCGGTAAGCGTGCCGCAGGGGTTGTAGAGAAGAAGATAGCCCTCGAGGAAGCCAAGAACACGCTCTCCGAAACAACCGACAACTTGGAGATTCAGTACCGGCAACTGTGCTACAACCTGACCAACACTTACGAGACCTATCTCAACGAGAAAGAGAATATCGAAGTGGCACAACGCGTCTTCGCTTCTGCCGCCAACAAATACAAATACGGCGCCAGCAGTAACATGGAGCTCACCAACGCCTCCAACGACCTCATCAACGCACAGAGTTCGTACGTACAAGCCATCCTCTCCCTCATCAACGCACAAGTCGAACTCGAGACATTCCTCAACAACTAACCCCTCGACATCTCGACATCTCGAGATCTCGAAACCTCGAAAATTAAATAACACGTTATATGAAAAAAATTATTCTTTATTCGCTTGCAGCCCTCGCCTTTATCGGCTGTAGCAAGAAACAAGCCACCACGGAAGAGCAGGAACGCGTGGAGCAAGTTCGCACTACCGTTCTTCACGCACAGGAGATCGAACGCGAGATTTCCGTCTCCACCAACCTCCAGGGTTACATCACCCAGAATGTAGCTCCGTCGCTCACCGGCAAGATCGAGCATATCTACTGCGAAGTAGGTGATCGCGTCAGCAAAGGCAGCGACCTTGTTCGTATGGACCAGACACAGTACAAAACGACCAAGATCAGCCTCGCAAACCTCGAGACCGAGAAGAACCGCATCGAGCAACTGCTCAAGACCGGTTCCGCCACGCAACAGCAGTATGACCAGATTGTGACGCAGTACAACTCGACCAAGGAGCAACTCGACTTCCTTCAGACCAACACCTATGTCAAGGCTCCGTTCAGCGGCGTTATCTCCGCCAAGAACTATGAGGATGGCGAACTCTACGGAGGCCAGCCGATTTTGGTACTCACACAAATCGACAAACTGAAAGCGCTCGTAGCTGTGCCCGAGAACTACTTCCCCAAGTTCAAAACCGGAATGAAACTGAGCCTGACCTCGGAGATCTATCCTGACCAGGTGTTCCCGGCTACCGTCGAAGTGGTCTATCCCACCATCGATGCCTCGAGCCACACCTTCCAGGTCAAAGTGGTCATTCCCAACGGCAAGAACCTGCTTCGTCCGGGTATGTATGTCACCACGACCATCGGTCTGGGCAAAACCAAAGCGATTGTAGCCCCGTATCAGGCCGTAGAAAAACTCGTCGGCGCTAACGACCGCTATGTCTTCATCAACGACAACGGACGGGCCAAACGCGTCTCCGTCGAACTCGGACAACGCTTCGACCAGGACATCGAGATCCTCTCGCCCGAGATCGTCGATGGTGTCGAAATGGTCGTTGTCGGCCAACACAAACTCGTCGATGGCGTCAAAATCAACGTAGTTAAAGAATAATTAATAATGAATAATGAATATCTGTCGTGCCCTTGTGGCTAAGAATATCTCGTGGGGCGAAAGTGCCAACAAAAAATATTCATTAATCATTAATCATTAATCATTATTTTTATGGCAATCTATAAAACAGCGATTGAAAAACCGGTGACGACAGCCCTCATCTTTGTGGCGGTGATCGTGATCGGTATATTTAGTTTCCTGAAACTGCCGATCGATCAGTTCCCGGAGATGGATCCGCCGTATATCACGGTGATGACCACTTATCCGGGCGCCTCGGCTTCTGAGATGGAAACGAATGTGACCAAGATCATGGAGAACGCCCTGACCTCCGTTGATCACCTCAAACATATCACTTCGCAATCCAAGGATAACATGTCCATGGTGACGCTGGAGTTGGAGTGGGGTGCTAACATGGACGAGGCGGTGAACGATGTCCGTTCGTTCGTCGATATGGCGGCCAATAACCTGCCGGACAACTGTGCCAAGCCGGTGATCTTCAAACTTTCGACCTCCTCTATGCCTATCTGCCAGTACTCCATTACGGCGGATGAGACCTACGCAGGTCTGGATAAGATCCTCAATGACGAGGTAGTACCGCAGTTGAACCACATTGACGGTATCGGAAATATCTCCCTCTCTGGTGCGCCGGACCGTTATGTGTACGTCAATATCGACCAGCAGAAACTCGATGCGTACGGAATCACCCTTGAACAAGTGGGACAGGTTGTACAGGCGAATAACCTCAACCTCTCGTCCGGTACCATCAAGATGCCGGAGGAGCAATATCAGATGCAGGTACGGTCGGAGTATATCGAATCCTCCGAGATTGCGGACCTGATGATTGCGATGTCCCCTACCGGACAGCAGGTCTTCATCCGCGATGTGGCGACCATCAAAGATACGATCAAGGACCTCTCGCTGGATGAGAAGACAAACGGTCGTGAGGCGGTACGTCTCGTCATCGCTAAGCAGACGGGTGCAAACACCGTGGAGGTCTGCCGCGACGTACGTGAAGAACTCGCCAAACTGCAGAAACAACTGCCGTCCGATGTCAAGATTGAGAAGATCTACGACTCGTCGGAGAACATCCAGAACTCGATCAACTCCCTTGAAGAGTCCGTCCTGTACGCGCTGCTCTTCGTGGTGCTTGTCGTACTCTTCTTCCTCGGCAAATGGCGCGCAACCCTCATCATCGGTATCACCATCCCTATCGCCCTTATCGTGGCGTTTATTTACCTTGGTGTAGCGGACTCGTCCCTCAATATTATCTCGCTCTGTTCGCTGACCATCGCCATCGGTATGGTGGTCGATGATGCGATTGTGGTCTTGGAGAATATCACCCGTCACGTAGAGCGTGGTGAGGACCCACATGAGGCATCTATCTATGCCACCAACGAGGTTTGGGTATCCGTCATCGCGACGACCCTTGTGCTCGTAGCGGTGTTCGTTCCGCTGACGATGCTGTCCGGTATGGCAGGTATCATGTTCCATGAGTTAGGATGGATCGTAACGGTCGTTTGTTGTACCTCGACCCTCGTAGCTATCTCGCTGACCCCGATGCTCTGCTCCAAATTGCTGAAGGCGAAGAAAGTGCATGTAGATGAGAACGGAAACCTCGTTGATGATGAAGCCGGCAAGAAAGGCTGGTACGAGCGTACCGTTGTGCGCGCACTCGATGTCATCGATGACTACTACGCTAAATCCTTAGGATGGTGTCTCAACCATAAGGCAATCACGTTCTTGATCCTCATCGCCTTCTTCGTGGCTTCCTTGCTGCCTGTCTTCGCTGGTAAGATCGGTACAGACTTTATGCAGGAACAGGATAATGGACGTCTCTCCGTAACGATCAAACTGCAACGCGGTACTCGTATCGAGGAAACCCTTAAGACTGCGCGTGCTCTCGAAGCACGATTCGTTGAACTCGTGCCGGAGATCCAGCTGATCAACACCTCCGCCGGTTCGAACGACGATGCTACCATCGCGGCGCTCTTCTCGTCCACGATGAATAACAAGATCCAGATGACCGTTCGTCTCCCGAAGAAATGGGAGCGTGACCGCGATATCTGGACCATCGCTGAGATCATGCGTAAGGAGCTGGCTTCGCATCCCGAGATCAATGAGTTCCAGTGTCAGCCCGCTTCCGGTATGGGAGGTGGCGGAGGAAACACCGTCGATCTGGAGATCTACGGATATGACTTCGACAAGACTTCGCAGTTGGCTGATCGGGCTCGTTACCTCATTTCGCAATTACCGGGTTCACGTGACGTCAATATATCCCGTGAGGACGACCGTCCGGATATCAAGATTACTGTTGATAAGGAAAAAGCATCGCGTCTGGGACTCTCGTCTGCCACCATCTCTACCTATCTCCGTAACCGTGTAGCAGGTATGTCTTGCGGTTATTTGAAGGATGATGGCTCGGAGTACGACATCGTTGTACGTCTTGAAGAGGATGACCGTAACTCGATCTCCGACGTTCTCAACCTCACTATTCCGACGCCGACCGGCAAACAAGTCAAGCTCTCTGAGGTAGCTTCCGTCGGTGAGTATTGGGCTCCGCCTACCATCGAGCGTAAAGCACGTCAACGTATCGTTACTATCAAGGCTACGCCTTATCAGGTATCCCTGGGTGAGTTGGCACAAGCGATTGAAACGCAGGTTATTCCGCAGCTCGATCTGCCTGTCGGATACTCGACGCATATTGGAGGTAACTACGAGACGCAACAGGATACTTTCCGCGATATGGGACTCCTCATGGCGCTCATCGTGCTGCTCGTGTATATCGTTATGGCGTCGCAGTTTGAGTCGCTGAGAATGCCGGCGATCATTATGTTCACTGTGCCTTTTGCCCTCTCAGGCGTCATCATCGCGCTCTGGATCACCGGCCGCTCGCTGGATATGATCGGTGCGCTGGGTCTCGTCCTGCTTGTCGGTATCGTCGTCAAGAACGGTATTGTGTTGGTGGATTATATCAACCTGATGCGTGAGCGCGGATACGAATTGAACGAAGCGATTAAGATGTCCGGTCGTTCCCGTATCCGTCCGGTGCTCATGACGGCGTTTACCACTATCCTCGGTATGATCCCGATGGCTGTTTCTTCGGGTGAAGGCGCCGAGATGTGGCAACCTCTGGGTATCGTCGTGATTGGCGGTCTGACTGTCTCCACTTTCCTGACGCTCTTCCTCGTGCCCGTTCTCTACGGCTCCATGACCAAGCACGGTGACCGAGACAAGCTGGAAGCCCTGCGCAAGAAATTCATCTTTATGGATATTAAAGTCAAAGAACCGGTAGAAATCTCGACATCTCGGGATCTCGAAACCTCGATAGATTAAATGCGAAAAAGAGAAAATTATGAAAAGCGTAATGATTGTATTTAATCAGGCCAATACGGGCCGTGTGGAATATATGTTAGATGTCCTCGGTATCCGCGGCTTCACCTTCTTTGAGCAGGTGCAAGGCCGTGGCACCAACGGCGGCGAACCGCGTCGTGGCACCCACGCGTGGCCCGAGATGAACTCCTGCGTCATCACCGTGGTCGAGGACGAAAAGGTAGAACCGCTACTGGAAGCCGTAAAAAAACTCGACCTCCGTAATGAGGAGGTCGGTGTTCGGGCTTTCGTATGGAATATCGAAGCCTCTGTTTAGTCAAAAACCTCAATGAGGATTTCTAACGAACGGGGGTTCTGCCATGTCTCGACGTGCTGCTCGAAATAGGTACACAGCGTTCGCAAGGCCTCCTGCCGCTCCTTACGGGTAAGCGGGTGGCCGACAGCTGACAGCTGACGACTGATGGCTGACTGCTGACTGCTCTCCATCCCGAAGCCTAACATGGCAGCAAAATCGATTAAGAACCGCAGATGAAAATTCTGCGGTTCTTCTGTTTCATCCAACGCGCGGACAGCGTTCGCCAAGAAATCGAACATCCGTTCGTCCGTCATCGGATAGCGTAAGGTATGGTATAAAACCTCACTGATGAACAACGCCACCGCCCTCTTGCGCGCGTCGGTCATCAAGGTCTGCGGCACATATGTGAGCTGTGCGGTACGAACGGAGGTCTTGTCAGTGGTCAGTTGTACCAACGATAGCGGGCTGTACACTCCGATAGCGTGCCGGCGTCCCAAGCCAAACACCTTATACCGTTCGCGTCCGCCTGTGCGCGTATAGACATGCGTCACCTGCGCTTTGTCCGACACAGGCTCTAACGACAGCACTATGGCCTCAGTCGTGACATACATACAACGAGTCGATCACCTCGCCATCGTCCAGACGATGAACAGTAAATTGGAGAACGTCCTGCGGACTGTTAGAAGTGAGACCGCTAACGCTGTTAGACCGTTTCACTGTTAGAACCCCATAGACGGGCACTGTATCACGGACGTCCGCCTGCAAGCCCGTACCCGGTTCCTTAGGCCGTCCTGCAGCGTTGACCACTACGAACGACGAGCGACGCATATAACTATGGTCGTGGCCCGATATCACCAGATCCGCATCGCCCAAGGCGCGACGGAAAGAGGCATACACCAAGGGATTAAACCTGCCCTTACACGCCGGTAACACGGGATGATGCATCATCACCACCACAAACCGTCCTTTGGCTCCGTTCATCGTCTCGCGCAGCCACGTCAGCGTCCGCGTCAGATGGACCAGATGCACCAAGGGATTCGTATCGATGGCAATAAGCCGCAGTCCGGGCAAGTCCACGTAGAAATGTGCACCGGGCACCTCTTGCGGTCCGTTATCAGGCCGCGGGAAAGCTTCGTCCCACACCGGAGACAGCTCCTTGCTAATGCCTTTGTTGTACTCATGGTTTCCCGGACAGGCCACCACGGGCACACCGGATAACGCACTGGGCATCCACTCGTGCAGCAAAGCCTGGTAGTAATAGCCCTGCCCTCGTTCGAGCCAGTCGCCGCACTGCGTCACCACATCCACTTCGGGTACTCGCGCCGCCAAGGTGTCGTAGTTTGCCTGGGTCAGACCGTTATGTATATCGCCCAGCACCAACAGCGTCAGCACACTGTCCTCCGGGTGCGCCAAAGCCTCTTGCGCCTCCACATCCGTCAGTGTGGGCATCGTATAGACCAGCGTGTCCCCCGTCCATTCAGGTTCTTCCGGCATACCGAACCACGCCTGCCAGCGAACAGCCACCAGCACAGCGACTGCCACCAACAGGATGGTCCATATGATTATTCTTACCCGCTTACGCATCAGAACGGCAGGTCACTGGTCTCGCCACCTGCGTTGGCATCAAACGGATCCACGTTTACCGGCGGAGCATCCACAGGAGCGGGCTGTGCAGGAGCTACCGGCTGAGGAGCAGCTGCGGGCTGCGGTGCTGCCTGAGCACCTACCACACCTTGCGTCACATCGCCTTGTACGATGCGGTACGCACGGATAGAGGTGTACCAACGGCCGTTGAACTCACGGCTCTCGATATCGAAACTAACCGTCACCAACTGATCGATAGCACAGGGGTTCATGCGGATACGATCCTCACCGAACACCTCGAAATGCACTTTACGAGGGTACTGGTCCAATGTCTCCAACACATACGGCTGTACCTTCCACGGGTTGCCGTTACGTCCAACGCCTTCCTGCAAAGGCAGAACTTGAATTATCTTACCTACTACTTCCATTTCAATTCTTAATTTTTAATTTTTAATTCTTAATTACCCTTGTATAGCTGCTACACCCGGGAGGACTTTGCCCTCGATAGCCTCGAGCAGCGCACCGCCGCCGGTGGATATATACGATACCTTGTCAGCCAGACCAAACTTGTTGACGCATGCTACGCTGTCACCGCCGCCAATGAGCGAGAAAGCACCTTCCGCTGTAGCCTCAGCGATTGCCTCACCGATAGCACGGCTGCCGCCGCAGAAGTTGTCGAACTCAAACACACCTGCAGGACCGTTCCAAAGGATCGTCTTCGCGCCCTTGATGGCGTTGCGGAAGTTCTTCTGTGCCTCAGGACCTGCGTCCAGACCTTCCCAACCCTCAGGAATAGCATCCGACGGGAATATCTTCTGATTTGCATCATTGCTGAAACTGTCGGCACAGATAGCGTCCGGAGCGAGCACGAGCTCTACGCCGTTCTTCTTGGCCAACTCTTCTACGCCCAGCGCTACATCCAGTTTGTCCAACTCGACGATGGAACCGCCTATCTCGCCTCCGTGAGCCTTGGCAAAGGTATATGTCATACCGCCGCAGAGGATCAGTTTGTCCACCTTACCGAGCAGGTTCTCGATGATACCGATCTTCGAGCTCACTTTGGAACCACCCATGATAGCCACGAACGGACGTTTGATGTCGCCTAAAACTGCGTCCACAGCAGCCACCTCTTTCTCCATCAGGAAACCGAGCATCTTGTTGTCTGCATCGAAATAGTCAGCTATCACGGCCGTCGAAGCGTGCTTGCGGTGTGCCGTTCCGAAAGCATCCATCACGTAGCAGTCAGCGTACGATGCCAACACCTTCGCGAACTCTTTCTGACGGGCTTTCATCTCTTTCTTGGCTGGCTCGTAAGCGGGATCCTCTTTCTCGATACCTACCGGTTTGCCTTCCTCTTCGGGATAGAAACGAAGGTTCTCGAGCAGCAGTACCTCACCGGGTTTGAGAGCCGCAGCCTGCTCTTGTGCTTTCGCACAATCGGGTGCGAACTGAACGGGACGACCCAGCGCAGCAGCCACAGCGTCCACGATTTGGCTCAGACTGTACTTAGCCGCCACTTTGCCTTTGGGCTTGCCCATATGACTCATGATGATCAACGCGCCTCCCTCATCCAGGATGTGCTTCAAGGTCGGTAACGCACCACGGATACGGGTGTCGTCTGTGATCTTTCCGTTCTCGTCCAAGGGCACATTAAAGTCCACACGAACGATTGCCTTCTTGCCGGCAAATTTAAAATCTTTAATCTTCATAACGCTATATATTTTAGTTAGTTGATTTTTGTCTTTGGTCATTGGTCATTGGTCGTTGGAACTCGTCAGTCTAATGACTAACGACAAACGACAAACGACTTTTAATCCTCCCAATCAATGGAATTGAGTTTTCCTTTATACACATCGCTGTAGGTCTTGTTCTGGTCCTGGCCTCCGAAGAGGTAGATACAGTTGTCACGAACGATGGCGTTCTGCTTCTGCCTTGCCTGATAGACCTCCGGCAGTTGGTTGTTAGCCGTGTCAGCCGCTGTCCATGTCAGGCCCTCATCCTCCGAGATCAGTATGTCCCGTCCGAAATAGCGCATATCGGCATCCACACCGCCGAAGAGCTGCAACTGCTCATTGTACCAGATGACGGAAATACCTGTCAGGCTGGTGAACTGCGGCCGATCGATAGAGAACTCCTCCATACGGTAAGTGCCTTCCGGCTGCGGATGGGACGAGTACTCGATGTTCCAGCGTACATTCAGGCTCTTGCCGTTCTCTGCAAAACCGCCGATGATCATCGTCCGTTCGCGTCCGCTGGGACTGAGGAAGTTGACCGTAGCAAAATCGCTTATCGGGAATTCCGTTTCGGGCCTGAGTCCGCTCAGGGTCAATGCCCCGTCGGCAAAAGTGGCCAACTCGTACCCATCGTTCTCCGTCAGTGCCCACACCAGGTCGTTCCATTGCATGAGCATCGTCACCACGGGATAGGCCACCTCGTTCGCTGTCCAACTGACGGCATCTGTACTCGTATAGACAGCCTTTCCCTGCCCGTAATAAAGCGTCAAACCGTCACTGATGATCTGCCGCACTTTGGTGCCCGAAGGCAGTCCCGTCAGTGCTCCGAGGTCGGTCCATGACGCTCCGTCCTGTGAACTATAAGCCCGCAACGCAAAACCGTTCGAACTGAGCATCACGAACTTGTTACCCAACAACACCACGCGTTGCTCGCTGTCGTCCGACGGGTAGATCTGCGCCGTCAGGAGCTGCCATGTGTACAGGTCGGGATTGACCTGATGCACACGAGGTTGGATCTCATATACCTTGGTCGTCGTCTTGTCCGACGAACGGATAGTCAGATAGATAGGCTTCTTGGAGAAATCCAAGGTGTCATATCCGGTCAGCACCACCGTGGTGTCCGGCATCGTCAGGTAAGCGGCACTGGGCGTTGCGGCAAAGGTGAACTTAGGAATCACGGTGTCCAGACGCGTACCGAACAGCATCGAGTCCTTGTTCCAAACGAGACCCGTATCCAACCGTTCCTCTATCGTAAAAACAGCGTTCCCTAAACCCGGGAACGAGTCGTTCTTCGCAAAATAGAACGCTGACAGTTGCGCCACCGATGAAGTGGTGACCGTGGGCGTCGATGTCTCGCAACTTAGCAGCAAGACGAGGCAAAAAAGCAAAATAGTAAATTTTTTATGTCTTTTTATTTGCATATTTCAATTATTTGTAGTAATTTTGCACCGCAAAACAAAAATCGTAACTCGTTTTATGTTATTTGATGCCCAAATACATGATTTTCTGATGTGGCTTCCGTGGGTGCGTGCCCGCAAGGAGCAGGCTTCTCTCCGTGCCGTCGTGGAGCAGCGTCGCCGTATGTTGTCGCCTGAGGAGGTGGCCTCCGAAAGCGCGCATATCATCGAGCAGATCGAGCAGATGTCCGCTTTCCGTGATGCCAAGGTGGTGATGATGTACTACCCTGTTCATAACGAAGTGGACTTACGTCCGTTGCTCACCAAGTATGCCGGTCAAAAAACGTTTGTTCTCCCTGTTACCCATCGTCACTCGATGGAGGTTCGTCCCTACGACGGCGAGGATATGATGAAGAAAGGTCGTTTGGGTGTGCCTGAACCTCAGACTCTCACTTATAACGGTCCTATTGACCTCATGCTTATTCCGGGCGTCGTTTTCGACATGCATTGTCATCGTATCGGTCGCGGTGGCGGTTACTATGATAAGTTTCTCTCCAAGCATCCGTATGCCAAGAAGATCGGTGTTTGCTATTCCTTCCAGATGAAGAAGCACTCGATCCCGCATACATGGCGCGACCATAAGATGGACCGAGTGGTCACTCCTCAAAGGACCATTGGATCGTAGGCTGACTGTCCTGTATCCGTTTCAGCTCTCTGTCGGTTTCGGCGGAGAGTTTTCTTTCGCCCTTTCGGTAGTAATAGATCACGCCGTACAGCTGACACTTCATCAAACGCGCATAGGGCAGCAGGTCCTTGTAGTAGTTCTCCACGAGGTTCCAGATGTTGAGAATTATCTCATCCGCCTGTGCGCGCAGAGGCTCCAAGTCGCCGTGTACACGCTCCGTGTTCTGCACATGGAAAGTGTGCTGCTTCTGGTGCTCGCAGAAGATGTCGTAGTGCACCTTCACCTTGTTGATGGCAGGATTGTAGATCGGGAAGCCGCCGTTCGCCATCCGTTTCTGCTCACCCTCGATGATGTTCTTTCCCCACTCCAACAAGTTCTCTTCCGTCGTCAGGTCAGGTACCACATGCTGGTGCGGGTCGAGACCATACAGCAGTTTCTGCTCTTTCTTTATCTCCCCGCGGATAACGGCCAGATTGAGCACCTGGATGAAATGCGAGATGTACATACGTGCGTTCTGCACAATGTGCCGGTACTGCTTGTTGGCATTGACCGTGGACGCATAGTTGTCCTTCGACTGCATCACCGTGTTCTCAAACTGCACAAGGAAACGCTGTGCTTCACTCTGCACTTTGTACGGAATGACCTGCTCGGTATAGTCCGCACTCTGCGCCCGTTGAATAGCGTTCTGCAAGGCGTGTAACCGAGCCTGATCTGTGTTGGGTAATCGACGATAAGGCATATTCCTAATTCTTAATTTTTAATTCTTAATTTTTAATTACCGCTTGCGAGTAACCAGCCTCTCTGCCAGCACGCGCAATCTCTCCGTCGCGGTGTTCTGCGGCAGCCGGTCGAGAGCGGCCAACGCCAACGCCGTATGTTCCTCCATGACCGATTCCGCTTCCTCGCGCACACCCAAACGGTCGTAGAGCTCCGTCACGGCTTTTATTTTCTCCGCATCGCGGTCGGTAGTCATCATCCATTGAAGCAACTCCGCCTTGCTCTCCGCATCTGCCCTCTCGAGGGCCGTCAGGAGCAGAATGGTCTTTTTGTTGCAGCAAATGTCTCCGCCGATGGCCTTGCCGAAGGTCTTCGGGTCACCATAGACATCGAGTATGTCGTCCTGAATCTGGAATGCCAGACCGATGTGCAGACCGTACTCATACAGCGCTTTCTCTTGCGCCTCGCTTGCACCCGCAATGTATCCACCTATGCGCATAGCGTAAGCGATGAGCACCGATGTCTTCTTCTCGATCATCGTCATATAGTCGTCTATCGACACCTGACTCATATGCTCAAAGTCCACATCCAACTGCTGTCCCTCACATACACCTGTCGCCATCTCGTTGAACAGACGCAGGGTACGGGGCAGTTTGTCGGCAGGCACTCGCTCCAACAACTTGTATGCCTCAATCAGCATCTGGTCACCGGAGAGGATAGCCGTGTTCTGGTTCCATTGAACATGTACGGTAGGCTTGCCTCGACGCACCGCCGAATGGTCCATCACATCGTCATGGAGCAGCGTAAAGTTATGGAATACCTCGAGCGCCAACGCTGCCGGCAGCACATCGTCCAAAGCGGTACCGCTGATCAGTCCGCCGTTGAGCACTACTTCTGCCGCCGTCAACGCCAAGGTCGGACGCAGACGTTTCCCGCCAGACGCCAACACATACGCAATCGGCTCATACAAGCCCTTCGGCTCCTTGCTCCAATCCAGCCGTTCTATTTCTTTGTTTATATCTATCATGCGAATTTATTTTCAATTATATCGGTAAGAACCTCTTTGATGTCGAGTCCTGCGGCTCGCACTTGCTGCGGAATGAAACTCGTCGGTGTCATTCCAGGCGTCGTGTTTACTTCGAGTAACATAAGTTTGGCATCCTGTAACCCGTCACCCGTAACCGGTAACCCTTTAATGATCCAATCTACGCGGATTATTCCCTGTGCTCCGATGATATCGTACAGCCGTAGCGTCTCCGCTTGTATCTTATCGCGCACCGCGTCGGGAATACGCGCCGGTGTTATCTCGTCCACTTCACCTTTGTACTTGGCGTTGTAATCGAAGAACTCGTTATGCGTCACCACCTCCGTGATGGGAAAAGCTACCGCTTTAGCCTTGGTCTTATACACGCCGCAGGTCACTTCGGTACCCTTCATGTACGACTCGCAAATCACCTCATCACCCTCTTGGAACGCCCGCTCGATAGCCGGATAGATCTCCTCCACCGTCTTCACTTTGGTGCAACCGAAACTCGATCCGCCTATGTTCGATTTGATGAAACACGGCAGGCCCAAGGTCTCGGCTATCTTCGGTGCGTTCGGCCATTTCTGTCCGGCACGAAGCATCATACTGTTCGCTATATGGAATCCGAAATACGACAGGTAATGGTTGCAGGCGTACTTATTGAAGGTCAGCGCCGCAGCCAACACGCCGCAGCAACTGTACGGCAGGCCTATCATATCCAAGTACCCTTGCAGGATACCGTTCTCTCCCGGGGTGCCGTGGATCGTGATGTACGCAAAATCGAAGTTGTGCTTCTCCCCGTCCTTCATATACGAAAAATCATTCTTGTCTATCGGACAGCCGTCTTCGGTATGCCAGCTCTTTCCGTCGAACACGACGATGGTGACATCATAGCGTTCTTTGTCCATGAATCCGTACAGACCTGCTGCGGAACGCAACGACACCTCATGTTCGCTGCTGTCTCCGCCCGCTATTATCGCTATTCTTCGTTTCATTTTCGCCTATTTTCCAAATTCGCTGCAAATTTACTGCTTTTTTTTGAATTGTGCAAGAAAAAAGAGAAAAAAGCGCTTTTGGGGCGCTTTTTTCGTTAAATCGTTAAATTGTTAAGCTGTTAAATTGTTAGTTCCTCAAGGTTAACGGTTTAACGTTTTAACCGTTTAACAGTTTAACGCGTCTTACGACGCGAACCATTAATCGCGCCGCTGGAGCGGAAAGAGGCCCTAAATATAGGGCTTCTTTCTTTTTTTTTCTCTTTTTATTTGCACAATTCAAAAAAAAGTTGTAATTTTGCAGGCGAAAACGAAATGTCACGGACAAACAGGGACGGACAAAGAGGAACTGACAAACAGAACTGAGTGATGGACAAGAAGGAGCTTAGAAAATTGATTGCTATCTGGTTTGAGGAGGATATACGCGACGGGGATCATACCTCTCTCAGTTGTATTCCGCCGACCCAGATGGGCTGTCAGCAGTTGATCATCAAGGACACGGGCGTGCTGGCCGGTGTGGAGGTGGCGAAAGAGATCATTGCGTACTTTGATCCCGAATGCCGCGTGGAGCAGTTCCTGCACGACGGGGACATGGTTCAGCCCGGCGACATAGCCTTCAAGGTGTATGGCAAGGAGTTGAGTCTGCTGCAGATAGAGCGGACTATGCTCAACATCATGCAACGCCTGTCCGGCGTAGCGACGACGGCGCACCGTTACCAGAGCCTGATAGCCGACACGGGCTGTCATGTGCTCGACACCCGCAAGACGACCCCCGGACTAAGGTATCTGGAGAAAGAGGCAGTGGCGCTCGGCGGCGGTATGAATCATAGGATAGGTCTGTTCGACATGATACTATTGAAGGATAATCACGTGGATTTTGCAGGAGGTATCACCAATGCGCTGACGCGGGCCCGCGACTATTGCAAGGTGAAGGGCAAGGACCTGAGAATAGAAATCGAGGTGCGCAATTTTGACGAGATCAACGAAGCTCTTGCCACGAACATCCCTGACCGGATTATGCTCGACAATTTCACTCCTGCGAAGACCAAAGAGGCCGTGGACCTCATCCGGTCTTGGGAGAAAGAAGCCGGCCGGCACATGGAGATAGAGAGCAGCGGCGGCATCACGATCGATACGATCCGCAGTTATGCAGAACAAGGCGTGGACTTCGTGTCCGTCGGTGCCTTGACCCACTCGTACAAAAGCCTTGACATGAGCTTTAAGGCAGTGAAATGACAAACAAATGGAAAATGGAAAATGGAAAATTTAATTAACCATATTTATTAACTAAAAACAACAGAATTATGAAAAAAGGATTATTATTTGCAGTGCTCGCACTGGTAGTAGTTATGTTCGGAAGCTGCACACGTTTCAAAAGCGCAACCGTTTCCGTATTGGTTAAGAACGCTCAGGGCGCAGCTGTTGAGAGCATCCGCGTTGGTATGTTCAACGGTGATGTAACCATCAACTCGGCTGAGTTTGAGAAGGCTATCCTGAAAGATGTAACCGATGTTACCGGTAAAGCAGAATTCGAAGTAACGACCGTTGAGTTCGCTCTCGAGAAAAAAGGCATCTTCAACTTCATCGTTTTCGATTCTGATCTGAAACCGCTGGCTGAGTCGGGAGTGAAGTCGATCAAGACCGGTTCGTCTACAGTAATAGAGATCGCGCTTCCTTAATGAGCAAGTTCTCTAAGGCCTCCGCATCAGACGGAAGCATCAAAAAACTCCGTAGGGCTATCCCTGCGGAGTTTTTGTTGTACGAAACTGTTCGCTGATCAGTTGAGTGCTTCGCAAGCGTCCTCATCGTCAGCAGCTGCTTTCTGGTAGGAAATGGAAGCGCCTACCGCAGCATATTGCTCTTCTAATCCGGCAATGATCGTCTTGATCATTTCCTCCGTTCCCCATTGGTAGAAGGTCTGGCTCTGCCCCATCAGGGAGACAGTCAGCGCCCAGCAGAAAGGATCACCCTGTAGTATCGGATTATCATCATTGAGCGCATTGCAAGACTCCGCAGTGGCGGCGGTATTCTTCTCATAGGTACCACCAACCGCTTCAACAGCCTCTTTAGCCTCAGCCTCGGTCAGCCAAGCATAAGCAGAGATCGTCTGTCCAGCCACGGTGTACGAGAGCAGCCAGCAGCCTTTCTCTCCTTGCGGATCGGGATCAGGATCGGGGTCCGGGTCGGGATCAGGGTCACCTCCGTTCAGAGCCTCGCAAGCGTCCTCATCATCGGCAGAAGCAGCTTTGTAGGAATAAACCGTATAGCCTGCCTGGTCCAACGACATGACGAGCTTACGCTCAGTCTGCCAAATGAATTCAGTCAACTCCACACCGGCTACCGAAACGGTCACTTCCCAGCATTTAGGCGTAGTGTCGTCATACTGCGAGTAGTCCTCGGGATCGGGATCAGGATCGGGTCCGGGCTGAGTCTCGTTCAGTTTCTCGCAAGCGTTCTCATCCTTAGCGTCGGCTTTCTCATAACTGCAGGTGTAACCGGCTCTCTTATAGCTCTCAATCGAAGCCAAAACGCCTTCCGTGTCCGACCACAAATAGAAATTCATGGTCTGACCAGCCATGATCACCGAGATCTTCCAGCACTGCGAAGGCTCCCAATCCGGATTCTTCTGCATACAGGACTGCTCGTCCGCAGCCGAACTCTCTTTGTAGGACCACTTGCCGAGACCGCCGACCGTCTTCTGCTGTTGCTGCAGCGTATAAACGACCATGTACTCGGTTCCCCACGCATACTGGGTGTCCGACTGACCGCCAAGCGAACAAGTCACTTCCCAACACTTCTCTACAGTGTTGTCCAACTTGGACACATCAATCTCCTCGGGATCGGTACCGCCGCCGAAAAGACCCTTACCATTACAAGCGCTGAACAATACAACGCTTACCACGCACAAAAGTGCAATAAATAGATTCTTTTTCATAAATACATTTACGATTTGGTCATTTACCATTTACGATTTATTTATTCATTTGGTCATTTAGCCATTTTGCGCTGCAAAATTACTGCTTTTTTTCGATATACGCAATAGTTTGGACGTTTTTTTATTTTTTCAACCAATTTTTCGGTTTAAGTTTGGTACCATCAGGCAAAATAGGCTTCCGTAGTACGGAGACCCATTGGGGTCTTCCTACCGATCGGTCCTGCGACTTATATTCGTAACTGTACGGGCAAGCGTTATCGGGATTGAAACCCTCTCTTTTGCGCACCAGCCCGGTGTTCCAGCCTTCGGGATGGAGAATGCCTTCGTCCCAAGTGGTATATGCCCAAACGGTCTCGCCCCACCAACGCCAAGGACGGGCGAGCCAAACGTGTTGGTCGTTGGTCGTTTGTCGTTGGTCGTTAGAAATTTGGAATTCATCGTCAGTGGCAAGGCGGATGTGGCATTTGTAGAAGAGCAGACCACGACAATTTTCCATTTTCCATTTTCCATTTTCCATTTGATTGCCGTTAGCGTCGCTTCCGGAGCGACCGGCGGAGATATAGCATTTATCATTCTTCTCGCCGCTGAGATTAGCCACGATGGTCGCCCTATCGACACAGAGTGTCATGGCCCCGAAGATGAAGTCCACCCCTCCTTGCAACACGCCTCCCTGCCAATAGATAGAGGCCCCTTGGTCGCCGTAGAGGACGTCCTGTCGTCCGACAGCGCGGCAGTTCTTGAGGTGGGCGTTTGTTGCCGTTTCGGTGAAGGATATAGCTGCCGCCCTTTCGCCGTAACGACGTTGCTGCACCTCGGTACTACCCACCGTCTTGGGCCGCGCAGGCATCACTTTTTTCGGGCGCTCTTTCTCCGTCCAGGGCATATCCGACTGACTGATATCGACCAGACTGTCCGCGGCCTCACGCTCAGAGACATAGAGGTTGAAACTATTCTCAAAAATGATGTTCTCCGCATAGAAATCCGGTGCGGTGACGAGCACAGACGCATTCCAGCGCCGCTCCCTTCGCCCGCCGTAATTGATGCGCGCCCCCATACTGCGGTACTGATATCCGTGACCGTAATACCATGTGATCCGCACCGCATTCGGGTCGGCGTCCACGCCGTGGTCAGTGAGCGCAATAGACGGCCGTCGAGCCGCATTGACAAGCCGCAGTCCGGGCACATCGATGGTCAACTCTTCCTGATATGTCCCTGGGTCGATATAGACGGTCGTATGTTCACCTGTAGCCTCATAGACGGCGCGCGCGGAGTCCAAAGCCGCGCTGATGGATTCTCCGGCAGATACATGAAGTACCAAAGATAATATACAATTAATTAAAATATTCATTATTCATTATTCATTGCCTCGTCAACGGTCATTTGGCAGGTTTTACAATCAAAATGGAGCGCAAGCATCTTGCCCGTTCGCAGCCGTAAATAACGAGGCTCCTTATCCTTTGGATAAGGGTTCGTCTTTCTGCAGTGCCCGAGTTCGAACAACAGGCAGTACTTGCAGGTCATCAAAGGATTTACGATTTGGTCATTTACCATTTACGATTTGCCTCCTCCATTCGTTCAAAATGCTGATGGGTATAAAATAGGGTGCGGACTCGATGCGGATATCGCGAGCGACAAACGGCGTGTCACCGAGTTTGGCGAGCTGGGTGCGAATAGTATCGAGTGCCTTGTCGGGGTTCTTCGCAGGCTCGTGAGGGAAAGTGAATGAATGAGTGAATGAGTGGATGAGTGAATGATAACTCAGTTCGAAGCCGTCCTCCGTTTCGCGGAAAAGGATGTCGACAGGAATGCGGCGTTCGGAGTGCAGGGATTTCGTGAATTCGACATCGAGATTCCGGTATAACGGGATACCATTTACCATTTGGTCATTTACCATATACCATTTATGTACCATTTGATCATTTAACCATTTATTAATCTTCATGAGGTTTCCTTCAATGCCGTTGACGTTGAAGCCTTCGGAGCCGATGGTCAGGCCGTCGCCGTTATGGAGGACGATGCCGTCGTTGAGCCGTACACGGAGCGTGTTACCGCGCGCTTCGAGCACCTCGCCTATATACTCGCCCGTGGACTTGGGCGTAGCCCAATTGGCCATCGGTCGTGTCCTACCGTGCAGGAAATAGTCCGTCGCACCGCGATGAAAAGTCTTGGACGGATCGGGTACAAAAGAACGCGTATACGCGTGACCGGCTCCGCATGTAAGATGGTCGATTTTTTCGCGATAATACGCTGTGATGTTGGTCACATAGTCGGCATCCTTGAGGCGGCCTTCGATCTTGAAAGTGGTCACGCCGGCATCGATCAGTTCCTGCAAGTACGCCGAGCGGTCGAGGTCCTGGAGCGACAAGAGGTAGCGCTGATGAATAGGCCGTCCGTCGTCGTCGAGCACTTCGTTGCCATCGGCATCGAGCAAGTCATAGGCCATGCGGCAGAACTGCGCACAAGCACCTCTGTTGGCACTCCGTCCGGCGAGCACTTCCGATATATAGCAGCGTCCCGAATAGCTGACGCATAGGGCACCGTGGACGAAAGCTTCCAGTTCGATATCGGGCACCGCCTGATGGATAGCGCGTATCTCGTCAATACTCAATTCGCGCGCCAGCACGCCCCGTTTGAAACCCATGTCCCGAAGCCGTTTCACTTGTTCGGGCGTTCTGTTGTCACATTGCGTGGAAGCATGCAAACGGATAGGCGGGAGATCCAAATCGAGCAAGTGCAGGTCCTGAATGATGAGCGCATCCACACCTATTGAATATAACGCGTGTGCGAGCGCGACCGCGTCCGCGTACTCGTCGTCACGGAGCAGCGTGTTGAGCGTGACGAGGACCTGCACACCATAGGTGTGGGCATAACGGACGACCTCCGCCAAGTCCTCGAGACTGTTGCCCGCCGCCTGCCTTGCCCCGTACGCGGGCGCACCGATATAGACGGCATCCGCTCCCGCCTGAATAGCGGCAAATGCTACTTGCTTGTCCTTGGCAGGACTAAGTATTTGTAATTGGTGATTGGTCATTGGTGATTTACTCGCAGAGCCTCACTCAGCCTATACATCACGATGCCTGCCGTCACCGACACATTCATCGAGTGCTTCGTTCCATATTGAGGGATCTCTATACATCCGTCACATTGATCAATTACTGATTGCTGCACGCCGAAGACCTCATGTCCGAAAATCACAGCGATTTTCGGACAATTTTCCATTGTCCATTGTCCATTTTCCATTTCACGCGCTATCTCTTCGAGCGTGATAGAGTCATGTGCTTGCTCGACGGCATAGACGGTGAAGTCTTGCTGTTGGAGAGATTGCACAGCCTCGAGCGTGTCCCGGAAATAGCTCCAATCGACACTCTCTTCGGCGCCGAGCGCGGTCTTGTGAATCTCCTGATTGGGCGGGCAGCAACATATACCGCAGAGCACGACGCGCTCGATACGCATGGCATCGGCGGTACGAAAGACGGCTCCTACATTATGCTGGCTACGCACATTGTCGAGCACTACCACCAACGGCAGTTTGTCCGCCTTCTGATAGTCGTCCACACTCAGGCGACCCAGTTCGTCCATGGTCCGTTTTCTCATAGCGCAAAAGGTAAATGTACGCGCAGCACTTGCGCCGATTCGTCTATATCGAGGATAAAATCCTCGTGCAGCGGGATTAGTCGTCCGTCGTCAAGAGTTGCGAGGGTGTTGATGGTCGATTCGTCGATCGATTGGATCGTCCCTACCGTTCCCGTCTCATCGTCCTCAATGCGGTAGCCCACGAGGTCCTGCCATGTCATCAGCCCGTCGTCCTCTTCCTGCACATCACGCCGCAGCACAAAGCCTTCCTCGCCGATCAGTTCCGCGATGCGCTCCGAACGAAAAGGCACAAACAGGCCGTCCCGCAGCACAAACACGAACGCCGGCAGGTCCTTGTAATGGGTCCGACGGAGGATGCCGAGGGAGAGGAGGTCGTTAGTCGTTAGTCGTTGGTCGTTGGTCATTGGGAAACCGTAATTTTGCCATCCGAGAGGATGAGGTTGTATCGTCTCAGGTACTCATTTGAGATACCTTTCTGCGGAGCAGCGATGCCGGAGCCCAAGTCGTAGTGTTCCCCGCAATGCGGACAAACGGCGAAGATGCCGTCGATGGAACAGGACTGACAGGTACCTCGTGCCGCACAGTAGGGACACGCCAAATCGAAGGCGTTATAGCCGTTCATGCCAAGGAACACCACTACGCCTCCGTAGCCGTACGCATCCAAGGCCCCGCGAGCCGCGACCCACTCACCGTTATACCGGAAACCGTCATCGGTCAAGGTGACATACTCGTTCTGCGACGCGTTCGCAAAATGGACGAACGGCCCCACACGCGTGTCGATGGAGAACCGCACCGGGTAAGTCGGTACACTGCTGCGGAAAGTGGTATCCTTACAGGAGGGACAAAGGACCAAGGACAAAAGACAAAGGACTATTACTCCGAGACGCTGCATACATGAACCTGATAAATCAATGTGGAATACGGCGGGATAAAACTCTGCGTGCCTTCGGTGCCGAAGCCTTCCGCCTCGCCGTACTCGTTCGACTCGTACTTGCTTTGGTCGTAGCCCAAATAGGCAGGAATATAGAGCTCTATATCGCCGTTACAGTGAATCTTATGGCATCCTTCCTTAAAGCCGCTGATCGTATTGGGCAGGCTCAGTTGGACGTAATTACCGGCATCGACCTGATAGCCGTTGATCAGCTTGACCGAATAGTCACAAACGATGGTACTCGTCGTGTTGGGACGGGCATCCTGCGGCGTCGGGTCCGCAATGATCTTATACTGCAAACCGCTGGCCGTCTCGATGACACCCTCCTTCTGTTTGTTGGCCTCCAACCATACTTCGTTCTGCACTTTCCAATCCGCCCAGTTATTCTTCTTACAGGAGGAAATTGAAAATTGAAGGATGAAAATTGAAAGGAAGATAAGGAACCTTTCACCTTTAACTATCATTTTGCTATCCATAACTCAGGATTTAATAAGTTTCTATCTTTGTATATCTGGAAATACAGTTCCGTTTTCTGGTCCTGTTCGGGGTCGGTGAAGATGGTACCGATTGCCTGTTTCGTCTCCACTTTGTCGCCCTGCTTGACGCTCAGTTTGCTGAGGTTCGAATAGACGGTGCGGTAGTTACCGTGCTGCACGATGACGGCATAGGTGTTGGCCACCATGAAACAACTGGTCACCTCGCCTTTGTACACGGCGCGCGCCTTGGCTCCGGCTACCGTCTGGAGGTAGATACCTTTGTTGTCGATGGTCACTTGCGAATAGACAGGGTGTTGCTGCTTGCCGAAATGGCCGCTGATCATACCTTTCTCCACGGGCCAAGGCAGACGCCCTTTGTTCGCTTCGAAGCCTCCTGCCAACAGCTGCTGCTCTTTGGTCAGCGAGGTCTTGGACGCTTTCTCTGCCTCCTTACGGATCATCTCGTCGATCTTCTTGTTCAGTTCCGCCACCTTTTTCTCCTGAGCCTTGAGCTGCTTGCTCAGGTCTTTCTCTTTCGACTTGAGCTGATTGAGCATCGTCTGCTGTTTGCGCTCGTCGCGTTTGAGGTTCTCCTGCTCGCGCTTGCGGCTGCTCAGTGCCGACTGTTTGTCGTTCTTGTTGGTCTGCAGCAGGTCGTTCTGCACATCGATCTCCGCCTGCGTGTTCTCAATGCGCCGCACCTGTTCCTGACGGAAATGTGCAAACTCCTGCAGGTACCTTGCCCTTCGCGCCAACTGCTGAAAACTGTCACTGCTGAGCAGGAAAAGCAGTGGTGACTGCTGCATCCGCGCATAATGGCTCTGACGGATCATCTCCGCATAGTCCTCCTTGTAGCGGTCGAGCACTTTCTGCAACGAGTCACGCGTCAGGTGCAACTGCTTCATCTCGCGGTCCAGAGCCGTTATCTCGTTGTCCAAGGTTCGGATGAGCTTCTTCTGCGTCTTGATGTTCTGACCTAACAGCTGCAGCTTGTTCAGCGTCGCACTCTCATCCTTCTTCGTCTGCTTGAGCATGTTGTTGGTCTGCTCAATCTCCTGCTGCAACTTCTTCTGCTTGTTCTGCAGCTCCTTCACGCTCTCCGCATAAGCAGGAGCAAGGAATAAGGAACAAGGAATAAGGACCAAAATGAATAGTCGAATCCAATTGGTCTTTTGTCCTTTAGCGAAGCGGTCTTTATTCTTTATTCCCATCATAGCCATTTCGATATATCTGCTTTCTTGTATTTGGTAAGGGGTAAATGACTGATTCGGATGGGCACATCCAGTTGGCGTGGCGGATAGTCGATCACCAGTTCAATCGTCTCTTTGCCGAACTGATACACGAGCCGTGCCCGCTGGTCGCCCGTCGGCAGTTCCGCCGAACAGAGCTGCTGCATGATGTCCCAGTTCATACTCGGCGTCAGTTTGCGGTTAATGTCCGCATAGGTGGCCCGGCCGTACTGAGCGTGCAGTTTGTCGATGACGATGACCTCCACGGGTGTGGCCTCGATGCGCAGCATCTCCATTCCGAGCATCGGCATCACGCTGATCACCGCCAGCGAGTCACGCACCGTCTGCATCGTTATTTGTGCGGACAAGCGGTCACCGCCACGAGTGACGGTCGCACGGGCATTCTGTATCAGACATGTATGCCACGCCGGCACAGCAGGCTGCACCTCTTCCGGCTTCGTCTCGGCTACTTTTTTCTTTGCGCCGCAGCCCGCCAACACCAAGGCCAGGCAGGCTACCCATATGAATTTATTTAATCGCATTGATATGTTTTTGTATTTCTTCGCGTGAGTCCGCATTGCTGTTCCGCAAGGCTTTGTTGAGGTAGAACTTGGCCAAATCGTCCTGCCCTTTCAGGTGCAAAATCCATCCGTAGGTATCCAGAAACACGGCGTGGTCCGGCTGTTCGCGAATAGTGATGGCACTCATCCTCTCCGCCTCCGCCAAGTCGCCTCCGTGTGTGGCCAGATAATAGGCATAGTTGTTCAGCACGCCTAAGTTGTAGGGGTCTAACGACAGGATGCGCTCAAAAATGGCGTACATATCCTCTTTCTTGGCACCTGTTCGCTCCATAATCTCCATGCGGAAAATGAGGAACTGCACATTTGTCGGATCCGTCTCGAGGTACTTGTCGATTGCCTCTATCGCTTTCTTGTTCTTGCCCCACATGGCGTAGATGCGGTACCGCGTGATGGCACTATAAGCGTCATAGCCGTGTTGCTCGTCCAGCTCATCCTGCATTGCCAAGGCCTTCTTCCACTGCCTGGTGTTGATGTACATCCGCTTCAACTGCTCTAACAGGTCTTCGTCCACGGAAGTGCTTTTCGACTTCTGAATGTTGTATGCTTTCTCCAATACCCGCAACGCTTCCTGTTCGCCTTCCTCCGTCCCTTGCTCGAGCAGGGCCATACTGTACTTGAACCATTTGTCAGCCGGATCGGCTTCAAACGACTGCCGGAACAGCTCTGTGGCCAGCTTCTTGTAGCTCATGCCGTCGTACATCACGCCGAGGAACATCAAGGTCGTCGCATCGTCGGGTTTGAGCATGTGGCAGAACTCCAACAGCGCATATGCGTCTGCAAAACGCTCGTCAGTAATCGCCTGCCGTGCTGCGTACCAGTAGTAGGTGAACTGCTGCTCCTGCTCGGTGCTCAGCGCATATAAACCTAACCCCGGCCCTTCCCTCAATGGAAGGACGAGCAGCATCAGTAATATGAACAAGCCTCGCTTCATGTTTTGTTCCCCTCCATGAGGGAGGGGTTAGGGAAGGGTTTCCTCACTTCCTCCCACTGTGCCCGAATCCTCCGGCTCCGCGTTCGGTCTCGCTCAGTTCGCTCACTTCCACTATCTCAGGCGTCTCGTGCTTGGCAATGACCATCTGACAGATACGCTCTCCGGGCTCAATAGTCTGGGGTTCACCGCTGAGATTCACCAGGATAACGCCCACTTCACCTCTGTAGTCCGCATCGATCGTGCCCGGCGTGTTCAGCACTGTCAGGCCGCGCTTCAAGGCCAGCCCGCTACGCGGACGAATCTGCGCCTCGTAACCTGCCGGCAGTTCGATGAACAGACCCGTAGGGATCAGCTTGCGTTCCATCGGTTGCAGCGTGACCGCCTCCGCGATATTACAGCGTATATCCATTCCCGCCGCCAACTCACTCTCGTACTTCGGCAGCGGATTCGTGCTCTTGTTGATAATTTTCAGTGTCATAAAATCTAGTATTCTAGTAGACTAGTCGACTAGTGGACTAGTCAAAATCGTTTTTCGACCAGCACTCTCAGCCCGTCGGCTACGATCTTGATGTGTATGTCTTTCTCCATCTCCACGGGGTCGCCGTCTATATGGAACGGTGCCGCCTCCTCACGCTCCAGCGTCACTTCTTTCGCCCGTAGCGTGTTCATGAAATGGCTGTCATCGATGCTGCCAGCGAACAGACGCAACGCCAGACTCGCACTGCCTAAGATAGCATGACTGGACACCAGCATGATATCCATCTTACCGTCCTGCATACTTGCTTTGGGAGCAATCAAGGCCTCGTAGCCCCACTGGTTCGCGTTCGCAAAAGTGATGAGGAACGCCTTGTGCGTCACGTCCAAACCGTCACCCACTATGTGGTAAGTCTGCGGCGTATATGAGAAGATATCATGCAGCACATTCTGAAAATAGGTCATGAATCCCCGCTTGTTACTCCCCGCAAAATGTTCTGCAACTACTGCATCAAATCCCGTGCCACAAGTGCTGACGAAGAGCTTGCCGTTGGCCAGACCGTAGTCCACGCTGATGGGTTCGGAGCGGTTCAGCATCTCTATCGCCTTCTGCGGACGGATAGGTACATTCAGGTGCCGCGCAAAACCATTACCGCTACCCATAGGGATTATTCCGAGCGCTGTCCCGTAACCCATAACCGGTAACCCGTTCCCCCTAACCAGTCCTTTCGCCACTTCGTTCACCGTACCGTCACCGCCGACAGCCACCACGGCATCGAAGCCCATACGCGCGTATTGACGCGCCAACTCCGTTGCATGACCCGCGTACTCCGTGAACGCAATATTCGGCAACCACTGCTCCTTGTCGAGCAACTGCATGATCAGTTTCGGCAATTTACGCTTCTCTTTCTGCGTCTCTTTGCTACCCGAAACAGGATTGATGATAAAAGCTATGTTTTTCATAAGCACACAATTATGCAAATTAAATCGGCTGCAAAGGTACAACTTTTTTTGCAGATATGCAAATAATTCTTATTATTTCTGATAATTTTTGATAAATTTGCTTTCGACTTTTGACTTTCGCCTATCGTCCGATTCTTCGCCGAGTCATAAACGGGACCATCACGGGAACAGATTATTACGACAAAATAAGCACAACATAAGCAATGTTTTCTCTCACCCGTCATAAGGTCACAGCCACACGTGCAAAAACACAACAACTGGGATGCCTATACAAAAAAAGCAGTCCGAAGACTGCTCTGATAGAGATTATACTAAAATCTACTGTTATTATATCCTCACTTTTGTTTGTGCGATTACTTCGCCGTTTTCTTTGAGCACTACCACATACACTCCTAGCGGCAAAGAACTTGTGTCTATCCGTATGGTCGATGAACGGAAAGTCTGCTCTTTCATGCGACCGAAGATACTATGCCACAATTCGATGGTATAATCGCTGTTCTCATTCAATTGTACAGGAGAACGTTGTGCATCTTCATCTTCCTCGGATAGAATGATATTGAGAATGTTATTATCGGAGGTCGCGTCTATTCGTGTTTTACGGTACACTGAATATGGATGTGTGGTGGTTGCGTTCCCACATTCTTTCTCATTATTGGTGACAGATATATTGTAAGTTCCAATCATAACAGGAGTAAAAGTGAAAGATTTACCCGTGCCTGTTCCTGCGATGGTTGCGCCTCTTTTAGCAATCCAAGAGAAAACGGAGTCAGGCTCATTGGTGCAGTTTGTGACGGTAAACGTACGGGGAGTACCTGTGTACCATGTTGCAGAAGAACTGGCGGTGAATGAAGGAGTTTGTCCTATTGGCATTCGGAATTTCTTAGAATATGTTTTAGAAGTAGATCCTGTGGTAATGGTAACGGATAATGTCGGCAGTATTTCACGTGGAGATAACATATCCGATGAATAACCTTGTCCATTGTGCGACATCATTAATGGATCTGAATATGTAGCTTTAACCAAAACGGTATCCAAATGTGTGTTGCCTATGATTGAAAAATTCCATAAAAAATTGCTTGCATTTGATAGACTCCATGTAACCAAGGAATTAAAAGTTGAAGCTTTGGCTAAATAACATTTTATAGTATCAGAATGACAAATGTAATCAGGACCTTGAATACTATTGCTGGAGGCAGCCACTACTGCTGCATAGGCATCAACTCTGCCATATCCCATCTGATTACATTTTCCGTTGGTATAAGTATAAGGGCCCACTTTAGCACTTGTTTCTTTTAGTATTTCAAAAACATGTGTCGGTGTTAAATTGGGATTGACCGAAAGCATCAAGGCTACAACACCTGCCACTACCGGACACGAGTGCGATGTGCCGCCGAAACATCCCGTGTATGCAAGATTATTAGTACCAGAATTAGGGATTGTCGTTCCTGCGGCATATAGAGTATCACTAAAAATTGTTGGAATCGGGTTATACCCTGCATTTCCTGGAATATCCAAAGTCCACATTTCTAAAGTTTCACCTGCTATCCTTGAAGAATATGCTCGATGCGAGGGAGCTACAAAGTCAATGAAGGAACTTATCGGACTATAGTTTGCCATACAATCATATCTATCAGAAGCTCCAACAGTTATCACACCATCTCCTAAATAATTTGCAGGAAAATTCACTACACCATTTATATTACCTACATGGTTAGCCGTATTTCCAGCAGAAAACACAACGACTATATTGTGATTTATTACAGTATCAATGGCAGCTTTAAGTGCGGGGTAAAAATTTGGATTTTGGTAACCATAAGTCCAACTATTGGATATTATACGTGCGCCATTATTCATCGCAAAATAAAATGCATTTGCAATATCATTCAGCGAGGATGTTGTATCTTTTCTTATCGGCAGAATTTTGCAGTTCGGAGCGATACCAGCAATACCTTCATTGTTATCCATCGTGGCAGCAATGACACCAGCACAGGCATTCCCATGATTATCATTTCCTGTAGGAGATGGGTCATTGGGATTCCCTGTACCAAAATTGCTTCCGTTAAGCCGTACCTGTCGCGAATTTGGCAAGTCAGGATGGTTGCTTGTAACTCCCTGATCTATAACAGCAACAACTATATTAGAAGATCCTTTTGTTATTTCCCACGCTTCTGGTGCGTTAATATCCGCATTGGCAGTCCCAGAATGTCCGTTAGGTAACGTTTGCCCTGTATTATGACATGCTATTTGATAAGGAAAATAAATATCATTTGGAAAGTAAGCTGTCTGTTCTGTGGAGCAAAAGAAATTAGGATGAACAAAATCAAAAAGCCCCATTTCATACAATGCATTGGCTATGCTTATAACATCACCAGTAATAGGAACAGAATAAACTTGATGTCTTTTTAAGTCTTCTTTTAATGTCAAATGGTATTTGTCACATAATGAAGACATATCATAGGAATATTTTTGTGGCTTCAAGACGATCTCGGGAAGTAGAACCGCTTCAATCTCATTATCGATATTAATAACCGGCAAACTGATTGTTCCGTCTGCTGTCTCATACATGGACTTTGGATTTTCATTCCAATTAGCTACGACAGGGATTATCTGAATACGCGCTCCTATTCTCTCAATATAATCGTCTCTGTTTTGAGCCGCTTGCCTTAGAAGCGCTCGCTTGTTGTGTACAATAGAGAAAGGAATCTTTTCCTCATTGCCATAGTAAAACAAGTTCTCTCCAAGAACGTACGATGAGGAGAGAATCATAATTCCCTCCGTTAGATAAACAAAAATGTTTTTCATGTTGGTAAAATTTAATGATTAATGATAACTTATTCTTTAGGATAAATCAGTACTTGCGTTACTACAGAAAAGTTTTGTGGTGCGAGAGCTGGTGCAGCAAATTCTCCAAAATACACATACCCATCTTCTCCGTATTCAACAGTTTTATAGGTAAAATCATAAGGTATTTCGATAGGCTCTATCGTCTTTTCTCCAAATACGAACGGAAGAGTATCCTTGACTTCTATATTAAAACACAAAAGTGCTTTGTTATAGGGTATAAATGGAGAGGTGGTCGTGTCATTGATTAGCACAAAATATCCATACATCAAGTTTTCGTAATTGATATCAAAGCATTCCCAAGTGCCGACGATTTTGCCGTAGTTCCTGGGGGCAGGAGTTTCAGTAGAATCCTGAGGATTAGTTGGCGTAGTATCATTAACCTGAGTAGTATCGTTGTTTTGTGTGGTGTTACCCGTTTTCGGGTCGGGGTCATTGATGCCGGTGCAGGAAACGAAGGCCAGCACAGAGAGAAAATGTATAACGATTTTATGGGTCATAATAATGTGTTTTTTTTATTTCCGCTGCAAAGGTACAACAAATTTTCGAAATGTGCAAGATTTTGGTGCAAAAAATAAAATATGCGCAAAAAAACTGCCATTTTGGCAGAAAAATTCAGCGGCACGCATTTTGTATTTGCATATATCAAAAAAAAGTAGTACCTTTGCACCCGATTTTGTATATTGGTGTATTAGGGTTAAATGGCTAAATAGCCAAATGACAAAATATATGGTAAATTGTAAATGATTAAATCGTAAATAGTTAGATGAATTTTTTAGAGATTATTACCAAACTATTCGGCAACAAGGCCCAGAAAGATATGCGCGCCATCTCGCCGGTAGTGGACCAGATCAAGGCGGCTTATGAGGATATTGACAAGCTGTCGAATGATGAGTTACGAGCACGTTCGTGGGCGCTGATGGATCGGTTGCAGGAAGCAGTCAAGCCGCAGAAAGACCGTATCGCCGAACTCAAGGCCTCTATCGAAGAGACGCCTATCGAGAAACGCGAGAAGATCTACAACGAAGTTGACAAGCTCGAGAAGGAGATCAAGGAAGTGTATGAAAAAGTGCTGACGGAAATTCTGCCTGAGGCTTACGCTATTGTCAAATCGACCGCCCGTCGTTTTGCCGAGAACGAGCATGTGGTGGTAACGGCTACGCAGATGGATAAGGACCTGGCCGCCGACCCGCGTTTCGACTTTGTCGAGATAGACGGAGACAATGCCGTTTACCAGAACCATTGGATGGTCGGCGGTAACGAGATAACATGGGATATGATCCATTACGATGTGCAGCTCTTCGGCGGCGTCGTGCTCCATCAAGGTAAGATAGCAGAAATGGCTACCGGTGAAGGTAAGACCTTGGTGGCTACCCTGCCCGTTTACCTCAATGCCCTCACCCACGAAGGTGTACATGTAGTGACCGTCAACGACTACCTCGCCAAACGTGACTCAGAGTGGAACGGACCGATATACATGTTCCTCGGCCTGACCGTCGATTGCATTGACAAGCACAAACCCAACAGCGACGAGCGCCGTAAGGCCTATGCCTGCGATATCACTTTCGGTACGAACAACGAGTTCGGTTTCGACTACCTGCGTGACAATATGGCCACAAGCCCGCTCGACCTCGTGCAGCGCGGACACAACTTCGCCATCGTTGATGAGGTGGACTCCGTGTTGATTGACGATGCCCGTACACCGCTTATCATCAGCGGACCTGTGCCTCGCGGCGAGGACCAGATGTTCGATGAATACAAAGACCGCGTAGCTTCTCTCGTTCGCCAACAAACAACGCTGACGACCAAGCTGCTCGCCGAAGCCAAGGCCAAGATGTCGTCCGACGACGAGAAAGAACGGGAAGCAGGCGAATTGGCACTCTTCCGCTCGTTCAAAGGTATGCCCAAATCCAAGGCACTCATCAAGTTCCTCTCCGAGCCCGGTATCAAAGTGCGGATGCAGAAAACGGAGGAGTTCTACCTGCAGGAGAACGAGAAGAACATGCATATAGCTACCGACGAACTCTTCTTCGTCATCGACGAGAAGAACAAATCGATCGAGCTCACCGACAAAGGTATTGACGCCTTGACCGGTACGACCGATGACCCGCAGTTCTTCGTCTTGCCCGACGTAGGTTCGGAGATGGCCGAACTCGAGAACGAAGCAGGCCTCTCGCACGAAGAGAAGCAGCAGCGCAAGGACGATATCCTGACTAACTATAGCATCAAATCGGAACGCGTACACACAGTACACCAGTTGCTCAAAGCCTACACGCTCTTCGAGAAAGATGTGGACTATATCATTGACAACGGCGAGGTGAAGATCGTCGATGAGCAGACAGGCCGTATCATGGAAGGCCGGCGATGGTCGGACGGTTTGCACCAGGCTGTCGAGGCCAAGGAGAACGTCAAAGTGGAAGGCGCCACACAGACTTTCGCCACCATCACGCTGCAGAACTACTTCCGTATGTACAACAAGCTCTCCGGTATGACCGGTACCGCCGAGACCGAAGCAGGCGAATTCTGGAACATCTACAAACTGGATGTGGTCGTTATCCCGACCAACAAACCGATCGCGCGTATCGACATGAACGACCGTATCTACCGCACCAAACGCGAGAAATACAATGCCGTCATCGATGAGATCGTATCGATGGTAGAGCAAGGCCGTCCGGTCCTCGTAGGTACCACCTCCGTGGAAATATCCGAACTCTTGAGCAAGATGCTCAATATACGCAAGATCAAGCATAACGTCCTCAACGCCAAGTTGCATCAGCAAGAGGCACAAGTCGTAGCCGAGGCAGGTCGTCCGGGCGTCGTGACGATTGCCACCAACATGGCCGGTCGTGGTACGGATATCAAGCTGACGCCCGAGGTCAAAGAGGCCGGAGGTTTGGCTATCATCGGTACCGAACGCCACGAGTCACGCCGTGTGGACCGTCAGTTGCGCGGTCGTGCGGGACGTCAGGGAGACCCGGGTAGTTCCGTCTTCTATGTCTCGCTGGAGGACGACCTGATGCGTATGTTCGGTTCCGAGCGTATAGCCTCCGTCATGGACCGTATGGGCTTCCAGGAAGGCGAGATGATCGAGCACAACATGATTTCCAATTCTATCGAGCGCGCGCAGAAGAAAGTGGAGGAGAACAACTTCGGTATCCGTAAGCGCCTCATCGAGTACGACGATGTGATGAACCAGCAGCGAAACCTCATTTACGCCAAGCGTCACCACGCGCTCATGGGCGAGCGTATCGGCGTGGATATAACGAATATGATTTACGAAACGGCAGAGGCTATTTTTGCAGATGCTCGTGCCGCAAACGACTACTACGGCCTGCAGGAAGAGACGATGCAGACCTTTGCCATCGAAGTGCCGTTCGACGAAGACGAGTTCAGCCGTGGACGTAAGCAGGAGCTGAGCGACAAGCTGGCTGAAGCAGCCCTCGAGAGCTTCAAACGCCGTATGGACAAGCTGATGCAGGTAGCCGATCCGGTCATTCAGAAAGTGTATGAAGCCAAGGGTCAGATGTACGAGAATATCCTCATCCCGATCACGGACGGCAAACGCGTGTATAACATCGCCGTTAACCTCAAAGCCGCTGCCGAGACGCATTGCAAGGAAGTGGTCAAGGAGTTCGAGAAACGCATGCTGCTCTATGTCATCGACGATGAATGGAAAGAGCATCTCCGTCAGTTGGACGACCTCAAGCAGAGTGTGCAGAACGCCAGCTACGAGCAGAAAGACCCGCTGTTGATCTACAAACTCGAGTCATTCAATATCTTCAAAGGTATGCTCGACAATTTCAACCGCCGTGCTATAGCTATCCTGCTCCGCGGACAGATCCATCAGCAGGAACCCGACCGCGTACAGCAGGCCCAGCAGCAACGCCGTCAGGACTACAGCCGTTACCGTACGCAGAAAGATGCGGTACAAGCCGCAGCTCAGGCTTCCGGCGCAGCCGCAGCAGCAGGACGCGACACCCGCGAACAGCAGCATCAGGGACCGATCATCGCCGAGAAGAAACCAAGGCCTAATGACCCGTGTCCGTGCGGAAGCGGGAAGAAATACAAACAATGTCACGGCAAGTTCTCGCCCGCAGCAGTATAACTTGAAAAAATTACTCCTCATAATACTCACGATTTGTGCCGCCACCTCTCTGGCGGCACAATCGGATAGTATCCGTCTTTATCCCGACACTTTCCGCCTGAGCGACATGAAAAGTACGGTCGATATGGACCGTTTGCTGCTGGATATGGTAGCTGCACAGAGTGCGGAACTCCACGCAGCGGACACAGTGGACACGCTCACCTTGGCGGAGAGAATACGGCTCGATTCGATAGCCCGCGAACTGGCGGAAATAGACTCGCTGCGAGCTCTCAATGCCAAACTCGTCGTCAAGACCGTTGAGCAGATTCCCACTATACAAGTGGAAAAATCATGGATCAAGGACGCCGAAGAGGACCGCAACGACGTGCTTCGTGCTATCCGTGACATGAAAACACCCTGGCGCAAAGAGGCCACGCTCATGCTGCAGATCACGCAGAACTACGTCACGCGCAACTGGTATCAAGGCGGTTCATCGTCCTTTGCGGGACTCGGTATCGCCAAAGGCAATATCAGTTATATCGGCGAGCGGTTCACATGGGAGAACACCGGCGAACTGCGTCTCGGCGGATCCACTATTTCTGCCGACAGCCTGCACAAAGTGAATACGACTGACGACATGTTGCGCCTCTATTCGAAAGGCAACTGCCGCATTGTGCCCAAACTGTTCGTCTCGCTGTCCTCAGAGATAGAGACGCGCCTGCTGCCGACATATAAATCCAACTCCAACGAGATGAAGTCCGGTCCCTTCTCGCCATTCCGCTTCAATGCCGCTTTCGGTATCGATTACAAGCCGGTGAAGAACCTCTCCATTTCGTTTTCGCCTTTGTCGTACAAGGTGATTCATATCATGGATACCGTACATGTCAACCCCACCGAATTCGGTCTGGAAGCAGGGCAGCGCACACAGCATAATGTCGGTTCATCGGTGCGCATCGAGTACCTGTGGAAACCCGTTCGCGAGGTGGCCATCGAGACGCGGTTTTATACATACACCAATTACAAGAATGTGGAAATAGACTTGGAGGTAAACTGCGATTTTATCATCAACCGCTTCATGTCTGCCCGCCTGATGGTTCATCCGCGGTACGACACTTCGGTCATCATGGAAGGTGACGACCACGCCAAAATACAGTTCCGTGAACTGTTATCGGTAGGTTTTGCACATAAGTTCCATTAGAGATTTTCGCCGCAGAGGTCAACGAGTTCCTGCCAACGAACGAAGGCCTCGTGACCGTATTTCCAGATGTTGTACTTGATTTTGTTGATATCCACTTCCTCTCCGAGGTGGCTTTTGGAGTAGAACTTATCGGCGTAGCAGATGATTTTCTCTTCAAGGCTCTGCGGGCAGTAATCCCGTTCAGGGATCGGCAGTTCCTCACGTACTATCTGCTCAATGGTGATACCCGTTCCGGTGTGCCGTTCCGCCACCAATGCGTGCTTGGGCAGGCCTTCCTGACGAAGCAGTTCCGCACCCAAATAGCCGTGCTCGATATACTTATGTGCGCCTCGGCAATGAATTTTAGGCGCATCGCAGAAGATGATACCTATATCGTGCAGCATAGCCGCTTCCTCCACAAACTGCCTGTCTATCAGCCCGTTCGCTTCCCATTCAGGATGCCGATCGATGATCAACAACGCGCGGTCTGCCACCTGCCGACTGTGTGTCACCAGGATATGCCTCAACTCCGGAATACCGCCGTAGTACTTATCTATGAGCGCGTTATAATCCGTAATTCTTAATTTTTAATTTTTAATTCTTAATTATGAATTCCGTTAAGGAATGAACGCGCGTCCATCCGTTTCTTTCCCGGCACTTGCAGTTCCAAAATTCGCACCGCGCCTTCCTTGCAAGGAACGATAATCTCACCCTTATTTTCCATTTTCCATTTTCCATTTTCCATTGTATCAACGGCAAATATTTTGACGTTTTCAAAATATTGTCCGTTGATATCAAGGTTTGCCCATGCTGCAGGATACGGACTCAGTCCCCTGACGAAATTCTTTACTTCCTCGGCCGTCTTCTCGGCGAATTGGATCTCACAGTCCTCTTTGAAGATCTTGGGTGCGGGACGCAGTTCGTTCAGTTCCGGCTGAGGCGTCGTCAGTAAAGGCTTGCCGGCATTCTCGCACTCGATGATCAGATCGACAGTCCGCGTGACGAGCGTCGTACCCAACGCCATCAGACGGTCGTGTACAGAACCCACATTCTCGTCCTCGCCGATAGGTATCCGTTCCTGCAAAATCATATTACCGGTGTCGATCTCATGCTTCAACATGAAGGTCGTGGCACCGGTCTCGCGGTCGCCGTTCATCACCGCCCAATTGATCGGCGCAGCTCCGCGGTACTGCGGCAACAACGACGCGTGGAGATTGAATGTCCCCAAACGCGGCATCGCCCAAACGACCTCCGGCAACATCCGGAAGGCCACCACGATCTGCAAGTCCGCCTTGTAACTGCGCAGTTCTTCTATAAAAGCCTCGTCTTTCAGATTCTCCGGCTGCAACACAGGAAGACCGACCTCCAACGCATATTTCTTCACGTCGGAGAACTGCAATTGATGGCCCCGACCTGCCGGTTTGTCCGGCATCGTCACGACTGCCACCACGTTATAACCGCCTTCTACCAATGCCCGCAGACTCGCCACCGCAAACTCCGGCGTTCCCAAATACACTATCCTCAGATCCTTTTTGGTCATAACAGTTTAACGATTTAACGTTTTAACGATTTAACGTCTCGATACTTAGGTTCGAGACTCTCCGGCCGCTTCTCCACTACCGGACTCAACGGCCGCTTATACGCGCGAATTATAAGGAATAGGCCCAACGCGATGAACGGAATACTGAGTAACTGCCCCATATTCAGCACATGTCCCGCCTCAAACGCTTCCTGGTCATTCTTGATGAACTCAAGCAGGAATCGCGTCACGAACACGATCTCGAGAAACACGCCGAGCAGCAGTCCTTCACGCCTCCGCGCGTCCGTTTTCCAGTACATAGGCCAGGTCACGCACAGCGCCGCGAAGCAGTATAAGATCTCATAAATCTGCGTCGGATGACATGGCTCTGTTTGTCCGTCACGCACGAAGATGAAACCCCACGGCAGGTCAGTCGGACCGCCGTAAATCTCGCTGTTCATCAAATTGCCGAAACGGATCAGCATAGCCGTGAAGCAGACGCCGATACACAAGCGGTCGAGGATCCACAGCCAGCTCGTGCCGAACTGCGGATAACGGCTGAACTTATACTTGTTGAGCAGCACAGCGGCTATGATCAGACCTATCGCCCCGCCGTGACTACTCAGTCCGCCTTCCCATATCTTAAGCAGCATCAGCGGGTGCTCGATATACGGATTGCGATACACGAACTCCCAACCGAACAGGTGCCAAGGCTGCGTGGAGATACGCATATACTCGCAGTACCCCGCCAAAGCCGGATTCGTCACATCGTGCCACTCGTAGAACCAGCAATGTCCCAACCGCGCGCCGATGATCACACCCGCCGCCATAAAAAAGAACATCTGGTCAGCCCATTCTGCCGGACAGTTCTCGTGCTTGTACATCCGTTCGTTCACCGCCCAGCATATATACAGACCTATCGCCCACAGCAAGCCGTACCAGCGTATCCCGCCGTCCCCGAAATGAATCAATATCGGGTCCACATTCCAAACGATTGAAGAAAGCATCATTCTTAATTCTTAATTCTTAATTTTTAATTGCTTTTACTTCCCCCAATTGAGTTTCGTCCTTAAACTCTTCAAGAAACTGTTATCGCCTATCTGCACTAATTTGACGGTATAAGGCGCCCTTTCCACATGCAGACTCATGTCCGTACTCAAGCTCTGACTCCGCCCGTCGACCGACACCATAAACGAATCGTAACGGCTGCTGATGCGGAAGTCGAACTTCCAGTCCTCAGGCATCACAATCGGTCGAACGGTCAGGCTGTGCGGCGCAATAGGCGTAAGCAATATGCCCTTACTCTGCGGCACTACCAGCGGCCCGCCGATCGACAGGTTGTAGGCCGTACTGCCCGTCGGAGTAGCTATCACCAAGCCGTCCGAGTGATACGTGTGCAGCAACTCGCCGTTCACTTTCGTCTCTATGGTCAGCATGTTCGTCAGACCTTGTTTGAGGATGGCTATCTCGTTCAGCGCATTGGGCGACATCACCAGGTCCTCACGCGCAAAACCGTCTTTGTCCAACACGCTCACTTTGAGTAGGCTGCGTTGCTCAATCGTGTACTCACCCGCCACTAATTTCTGCAAGATGTCGTCCAGATCATCTGTCTGCACTTCGGCCAGGAATCCCAAGTGTCCGCAGTTAACGCCCAAAATGGGTATATTCTTGTTTCCGATGGCCGCTGCACTCGTCAGGAAGGTACCGTCACCGCCGACCGACAACGCAAAGTCTATCGGCTCGCCGTACACATTCTCCGGCTGTTTGTCCCCATCCCAGTTCTCCGGAAAACCAGGGTACTCACGCAGGTCCAACTCATTGCGTAACTCTTGTGACAGCAGCACGTGTATGCCTTTCTCCGTCATAAACTGCAATATATGCCTCACCTCTCGCAAGGTATCCGCTTTCATTGCATTTCCAAAAATAGCGATCGTCATAACACACAAATTTGGGTGCAAAGGTACGAAAATTATTTCGTATATGCAAACAAAAGTGTACAAAAGAGAATTTTTTTTCAAAAATCTTGCACAATTCAAAAAAAAGCAGTAAATTTGCAGCGAATTTTAATGCACACATCATGACGAAACTGAGTGTGAACATCAATAAGGTGGCAACATTGCGCAACGCGCGCGGTGGAAACATGCCTGATGTCCAGCGCTTTGCGGTGGATTGTGAGCTGTTTGGCGCACAAGGAATAACGGTTCATCCGCGGCCCGACGAGCGGCATATCCGCAAGGAGGATGTCTATCAACTGAAGTCGATGGTAACGACCGAACTCAACATCGAGGGCAATCCGACGGAGGAGTTCTTAGCGCTGGTGACGGACGTCCGTCCGACGCAGGTGACGCTCGTTCCTGACGACCCTCACCAATTGACCTCGAACCACGGCTGGGATACACGCCGCCATCTTGATTTCCTCAAAGGCGTGGTGAACGAACTGCACGCTTCGCGTATCCGCGTCAGTATTTTTGTGGACCCGGATCCCGTGATGGTTGAGTACGCCCTTCGTACGGGCGCCGACCGCGTGGAACTCTACACAGGTCCTTATGCCGAACTGTTTGAGCAAGACCCCAAACGGGCGATCGACCTCTACCGTCCCGCCGCAGAGAAAGCGCATGAGTTGGGTCTCGGACTGAACGCGGGGCACGACCTCAACCTCAAGAACCTCAAGCCCCTGAAGAAAGCGTTCCCATGGCTGGCAGAGGTCTCCATCGGCCACGCTATCATCTGTGATGCCCTCTATCTGGGTATCCAGGAAACGATTCAGGAGTACCTGGACTTACTAAAGTAAATTAGCCGAAAGCCTAACGACCAACGACTAACGACCAAAGACAAATGACTAAATCGTAAATATCTTTATGTTATTACAAATTGACACATTGGCTGCTGTTCAGGAAGAATTGGCAGTGATCGAAGAACCGATTCAAGAGTCTATTAACTTGTGGGAAATGGCGCAGTACGGCGGCTGGATTATGGTCATTCTGGCTATTCTGCTGGCGGGCGCTTGTTATATCTTCATCGAGCGTCTCGTGGTCATCAAGCACGCCACACAAGAGGACAATTCGTTCATGAACCGTATCCGCGACTATATCCACGACGGCAAGATCGATTCGGCGCTGAACCTCTGCAAGCAGACCGATACACCGTCCGCGCATATGATAGAGAAAGGTATCACGCGTATCGGCCGTCCGATGCAGGATGTACAGGTGGCTGTGGAGAATGTGGGAAACTTGGAAGTAGGACGCCTGGAGAAAGGCCTTGTTATCATGGCTACTATCGCCGGCGGAGCTCCGATGCTCGGTTTCCTCGGAACGGTACTCGGTATGGTTCAGACCTTCTACAACATGGCGCAGACTTCCGGCGGAGTGATTGAGATGTCAGCCCTCTCGACCGGTATGTACCAAGCCATGGTCACCACTATCGGCGGTTTGATCGTCGGTATTCTGGCTATGTTTGCCTACAACTACCTCGTAGCGCGTATCGACCGTGTCGTTCGACTCCTCGAGAGCCGCACACTGGAATTCATGGACTTGCTGAACGAACCGGCATAATTTTTAATTCTTAATTTTTAATTCTTAATTATGTCTCTCAAGAAGCGCAATAGGGTCGAAGCTACATTTGCGATGAGTTCGATGACGGACTTGGTGTTCCTGTTACTCCTTTTCTTCGTCATGGCCTCCACGCTCTCTTCGCCCAATGACATCAAGATCAACCTGCCGACATCCCGTTCGCAGAAAGTGACGAGGCCGCAGGTAGCCAAAGTGTCCATTGACAATCTCGGCAACTATTTCGTGGCCATCGGTCGTGAGAAACCGGTACCGGTAGATCCCGAATCGCTGGAAGGATACCTGTCCGGTATTCAGGCCTCTGACTCGACGATGTACATCGCTCTCCACGCCGATCAGGACGTAGCCTACAAAGAGGTAGTCCGTGTACTCGATATAGCAAATCAACACCACATGCGGCTTGTTGTAGCTACTAAACGATGACCGAAAAGCAAAAGCGACATAGTATAGCGAGCATAGGTACCATACTGTTTATGGTACTGGTGTTCCTTATTCTTTGGTTCATTCGCCTCTATGCCATTGTGCCGGAAGAGGAAGAAGGCATCGAAGTGGCGTTTGGCGAGGTAGCCGAAGCGGGCGGGTACATGGCGGAGCAATCGGAAGCCGTACCGTTACCGACACCCGAACCATCCGCGCCCGAACAGCCTTCTGCGCCTTCGGACAATGACCTGATCACGCAAGAGGACGAAGAGGCGTTGGCTCTGCTCAAGGAACAAGAGGAAGCGGAGAAAGCCCGCAAGCAAGCCGAAGCGGAACGGCAGAAGAAAGAACGCGAAGAGCAGGCACGGTTGGAGGCAGAGCGCAAGGCGCGTGAGGCTGCAGAAGCCGAACGGCAACGCAAAGAACAAGAAGCCATCGCCAAGGCCAATCAGTTCGGCTCGCTCTTCGGGCAGTCCGGCAACAATAACGGTTCAGGCAACAGCCAAGGCTCGGGACAAAAGGGTAATCCTATCGGGCACGGTTCGTCAGGCGACAACGGTTGGAGTCTGGCAGGACGAAATATCAGAGGTACGCTGCCTCAGCCGTCCAACGATTTCAAACAGGAAGGCAAAGTGGTCGTACAGATTCGTGTCAATGCGGCCGGAAACGTGATAGATGCCCGCGAAACGACAGGCGGCACTATCTCGGACAAACAAACTATCAAACTCGCTCTCGACGCAGCCCGTAAGGCCAAGTTCTCGGAGGGCGACCATGATCAGATCGGAACAATCACCTACATATTTAAGTTAAATTAAATGGTCAAATGGTCATATAAATGACTAAATGGTAAATGATTAAATCGTAAATGGTTTTATGAATTATCTCTTTCTTGACAATGGTTTCGAAGAAATCGAGGCTATCACCACAATTGATTTGTTGCGTCGTGCCAAGGTGCCCGTAACAACGGTTTCCATTACCGGCAATCCGATGGTTCTTGGCGCACATAACATCGCCGTGGAAGCGGACGGATTGATTGAGCGTATAGATTTCTCCGACGCAGGAATGCTTATTCTTCCCGGCGGGCCGACCAAACTCGGCGATTGTTCCGCGCTATGCGAACTGTTGGTAGAGCATAACAAAGCCGACAAGCTGATTGCCGCTATCTGTGCGGCGCCGGCGGTACTCGGCAAGCTCGGTATTCTCAAGGGAAAACAGGCTACCTGCTATCCGGGTTTCCAGGAGGCGCTCGGCGAGAGTTATGTGGGAGGACTCGTAGTTGAATCACAGAACGTGATCACAGCCAAAGGTCCGGGCCTAAGCTCAGACTTCGCTTTCTGCATCATCGAACGACTCGCCGGCTCCGATGCCGCCGATGCCGTCTATGACGCAGCACAGTATTAAGCTGTCAGTATTCAGAATTCAGGAATCAGCGTTCAGCAATCAGAATATTGACTGCTGTCCATCCGCTGAAATCGGTGTTTTACCCAGATGTTTGTACGCCAGCTCGGTTGCTTCGCGACCGCGCGGCGTACGTTTGATAAAGCCCTCTTTAATCAGATAGGGTTCATACACATCCTCTATCGTACCGGCATCCTCGCCCATGGCCGTGGCAATCGTGTTCAGGCCCACAGGTCCTCCGCGGAACTTGTCGATGATGGTTAACAGCAGTTTGTTGTCTATCTGGTCGAGACCGAAGGTGTCGATATTCAGCGCCTCAAGGGCATATTGGGCTATCTCCAAATCTATCTTGCCGTCGCCCTTCACTTGTGCGAAGTCCCGTACACGCCGCAAGAGAGCATTGGCTATACGGGGCGTTCCACGACTGCGACGGGCTATCTCACCCGCTGCTTTCTCGTTAATCTCCACATTCAGCAACCGCGCCGAACGCTTGACGATACCGGCAAGGATATCGGCATCGTAGTACTCGAGGTGGCAGTTGATGCCGAAACGGGCACGAAGCGGGCTTGTCAGCAGACCCGAACGCGTGGTAGCGCCGATAAGCGTGAAATGGTTCAAATCGATCTGTATGGTACGCGCCGAAGGACCTTTGTCGATCATAATGTCGATGCGATAGTCCTCCATGGCCGAGTAGAGGTACTCCTCCACGACCGGACTCAGACGATGAATCTCGTCAATAAACAAGACATCATTAGGCTCAAGCGATGTGAGCAGTCCTGCCAAGTCACCGGGTTTGTCAAGCACAGGACCCGAGGTCACTTTGAAACCCACGCCCAGTTCGTTGGCGATGATGTTACTGAGTGTCGTCTTACCGAGTCCCGGAGGGCCAAAAAGCAGGACATGGTCAAGGCTCTCGTGCCGAAGCTTGGCAGCTTCGACGAAGATCTTGAGGTTGGACGTCACCTTGCTTTGTCCCGCAAAATCTGCAAAACACAAAGGCCGCAAGGCATTGTCCTGCTCCTTCTCACTCATCTGTTGGCGTATATCAAAGTCATTTACCATTTGGTCATTTACCATTTACGATTTACGATTTATTGGGTCATTTGATGGAACAGTTGTTCCAAATTAGGGATATTGCCGATTAGTTCGTCCGCTTTCACTTGTCCGTGGTCGAGGATGACCACTCGGTCGCACATCTCACGCACCTCTTGCATGATATGCGTGGAGAGGATGACGGTCCGGTCGCGACCTAACGAACGAATCAGACTCCGGATCTCCACTAACTGATTCGGGTCAAGGCCCGTGGTCGGTTCATCGAGAATAAGCAAGTCCGGATCCCCCAACAGCGCTTGCGCCAAGCCCACACGCTGGCGGTAGCCCTTACTCAGTTCGCGTATATGCTTGTGCTTCTCCGGCGTCAGCCCTACCCGTTCAATCAGAGTCTGTACTCTGTATTCTGTATTCTGAATTCCTTCCAGCCCTGCCATGAACTGCAAGTACTCAACCACATACATTTCTTCGTAGAGCGGATTATTTTCGGGCAGGTAGCCTATGTTGGCAGGCACCTGTACCGTTCCGCTGTCGGCTTTCCAGAGACCGATAAGTATCTTCATCAGCGTGGACTTGCCGGCGCCGTTCGGACCCAACAGCCCCAACACCTGTCCTTCGGGTATATCCAGACTCACATCCTGCAACACCTCCTGCTGCCCGAAACGCTTGTTGATATGTTCAATGTGTACCGCCATTATTCCATTCTTGGCCCTGAATAATCTAATTCTAGGGTGCAAAGATACAACTTTTGCGGCATATATGCAAATTTAAGCCGCATTTTTTGCGGTTTATTTTGATTTTTTAGCCGCAAACAAGTTTTTTATACTTATTAGAGGGCAAAATTTCGGTACTTCGCCGAATCATGAACAGGACCATCACGGGATCAGATAATAACGACAAAATAAGCAAAATATAAGGAGAATATGAGATTGTTTTTTCTCAAAAAATCCGCCTGCCGCGAGCAAGCGGAGGAAGATAAGACACTGCCTTATTTTCGAAGTTTAATGCCTAAACGAATGGCATTAGCAAGCGCGATCAGAATAGCTATTATATCATCTATCCAACCAAGAACAGGGATAGTTTCCGGCACGATGTCAGTTGGAATAACTAAATAGACCAGAGCCGCTATTATTCCTATCCCGATGTTTAATTTATATTTTGTCTTCTGCTGCATTAGAAGAATCATTCTAGATTGAAAATAGTATATAAATATGCTTTAAAAACGCCACTCTCAACTATTTAACAAAGAGATAATCTTTTTATAATTATATTCCTTTGTCCACTTTACGACAAAACACCAATCATATAGTTCCCAGATCAATGCAACTACGAGCCAAACTAAACACAACACTCCCCATTCATAAGTCTCTTGGTCTGCAAGAAAAAAGATACAGGCCACTCCTGCGATTATACCCCCTTGACAAACAAATAGTTTTAATGCCCCACTTCCTTTTTTTTCAAGCATGAAACGGTCTACACCCCATATTCCAGCACAAAATGACACGCCAAAAATCATAACAGGTTCCTTAAGAGTTAAGAGCCTTACGGAATTCCATTTTGATTCGGAGCAATTCAATAATTTATCTCGTAAATTCTCAATATCTCTTTGCAAAAAATCATTTTCATGCAATTGGAGATATGAGTTAACGGCACTTAGTTCTTGCATAGTCTTCAAACAAAATGAAGGCTACCCGGAATGATTTCTCCGGATAGCCCAAAATCATTACATAAGGAAAGCAGCGAGTTTGTTGAAGTTTCTTTCCTTGGTTTTTCCGCCAATGATAAATAAATCGATGAGCCACCAAAGACCGAAGCCGCCGAAAGTGAGCAACTTTGCTACTCCAGCTCCTACGCTACCGATAATAAAACGATCTAATCCGAGATAGCCGAAGAAGAACGAAACAACCCAAACGAGTACCGGACTCATCAAATTCGTTGTTTGAATGAGTGCGAATTTGTCATCGCTCATTGTAGCCATTTTCTGCTTTACATAGAGCATTTTGTCGTCTTTCAGTTTGCCAGCATTGTTAGCAACAAACCAATCAATTTTACTTTGTTCCATAATTGAATTGAGTTAGAATTGAAATTATGACGGGGAAAAGTAAAAAGCCCATCAGATTATTATATCATACTTTTCTTGTTTAATCTTCATGTATTTGTTCTACACTGCCAGACTCTTTATCTATTTTAAATTTGAGCCCACTTTTATATGCGCGACCTGTAACCGCACCCATGTCAAAGTACACTTTGACAATGGCTGTGGTGTTTGTAAAACTTAAAACAGAAATATCATTACTGCCATAAACCGTCGTGCTGATATTAAAGTAATCAGGACGAAAAGTTTTCCCATAGCAATAATCGATAACATCTTGATTAGATGAGAAATACTTCGATGCGGAAGATTGGTTTTGACTTGAACTTGTAGAATTCACATTACTACAAGATACAGTAAATAATACAAGAGTGCACATCAATAGTGCAAATGACGAACGAATCATCGATTTTAAGAATTTTGTTTTCATGTTTTGACATTTTAATCAATTAATACTATGGTAATCTTTCTAATATCTCATTTATTCTTTCTTGTTGTTCTTTTGAAAGTTTACCCTCATTTACTTTGTTTTCAAGAGAATAGGATAGATCATTTAATTTTTTACACAATTTCTCTCCGCGTTCTGCAATAGATTCATCTCTGGTTTCCATATATTGATGTTCCAAACGAACTATTTCGGAAACCAAATTATCTAATTCTTCAATTTCGGCATTGTATTGCTCCTGCGAAATGGAAGAAGATACGTTTTGTTGATTACTTGTTGAGTTCTTACCCGTGCATGCAATCATTCCCAAAGCAGCCATAATTACAATTATTTTTTTCATAATTCTTATTTAATTTTAGTTATTCACCCTAATATTTATCTTGAAATGGTGGCATTGGTGTGAAACTGATAAAGAGAAAGAAGCTCCCGTTTTTTCTCACCTCCAAATCTCATATGTATCTCCGTTCATTGTATATAAGGAACTTCCTTGGATTTTTATCTTCACAGGAGAATTGAGCTCATAACTATAAAGATACAAATAGTTCCCTTCGGACTCCACTTTGTATATAGAGAACTCCATTTGGTCTTCCACAACGTTTGTGCCTGGATAGTTAAAATAAATAAAATACTTTCCTTTGCCTGAGCGGTTATAACTGAATGCATAATACTGCATTCTATCACTTACCCATTGAGAAGCTCTATAAGTCTTTCCCGCAAATTCTTCCCATTTTTTTTCAGATGAGGAGTTTCTATCATAACAACTTTCAGTATTATCACTATAAGTTGAAGTAGAAGTATGCGAACTTATAGAACCATCATAATAGGTAATTGTTCTTTCCACAAGTGTAAATGATAGATCGTTACGTTCGTCTGTTAGTATTTCTAAACGTTTCGTCCAATTACCTTTTGCGTCTTCGCTCAATATTTTGAAAGTAATAACTTGTTCCCATTGTTCTCCCTCTTCATACCATCCTCTTTCTATTTTTCCTACAACTTGATTAGAATCATTATATAATATTTCTCGGTCAGAACTTCTGCCTATGCTGCTATACTCTTCCCCTATTGGAAATCCATTTTTATTCCATTTATAAGATTTATACCAATATCCATCAAAAGCTCTTTCAAAAGGCAATCTAATTGTATCTATATTTCCAGCTTTATTACGAGATATATCTAAAATTTCTCTATTAACTAAACTCTCATCATATCCTGAAATGATTCTCCCTTCCTTATCAAAATAATAAGTAGCCTCTTTCCAATCATATGATTTTCGAGTTTTTTTACCTTGTGAGTTTACATTTGAAGTGACAAATGTTGAGACAGATTCAACATTTCCTTTTAGTTCAAATAGACGCAAATCAGTAGGTTCTGATTTTTGACACCCTACGAAGCATAATGATATAAACATTAGACTTGTAGAAAAAAGAATCTTTTTCATTGTATTAATGATTTTTGTTTGCCTACTCTTTATCGGATTTTCGGAACACTCCGTTTTTTGTAGTTATAATAGTTATAATATATCTTCATTATTTTCAAATTTTTTGAAATCTTCTTCTGCATTTTTTTTGTCGGGTGTACAATCGAAAGCCTTTCCATTATAAGGCAAAATGTAATAATACCGTCCATCAAAGATTAGGCACCCACGCACTCCTCGAGTTACAACTTCTAACTTTTGCATGTCGAGTCTAATTTCGGGAAGTATATCCCAAATAACGCGCGATTCAAATAATTTGTTCACAAATTCGTCTCTGGCACCTTCATCAATGATACCATGTTTCTCAAATAAATCTTTGAGAATCTCTTTCATTCTTTCTTCTGTAGTCATTGCTTTATGTGTTATGCTTTTCCTCCATTTTATTATTCGGCAGGAGGTTTCGCCGGTATGTTTTGGGCTTTTCTTTTCTCGGTCTTTTGCCGCTCTTCTCCCGCTCATCGCTCGGTGGAGAGTATACAAAAAAAATACTGCTTTTGCTTTCTCTATGCAGGGTGTCTGGCATAACCCACGAATAAAAAAGCAAAAGCAGTACATACCAAGTATGCACTGACGCTTGCCAATCTTATTCGTTGTTAATAAGCTGCCAGACTTATTGCATAGATGATTGACTCGTCAGTAAAAATATATGTAGTTGCGCATGGCAACCGAACTATCCACTGATAATTCGCTGCAAAGGTACAAAAAAGATTTGATATTACCAAATTATTTTGATAAATTTCACAATTTTTGTCCTTTCAGCACATATAAATCACACTTTCAAGGTACGTACTGCCGATTGATGAACGTATTACAGATCTTCTTTGATGCCTTTCACGCGAACGACATACTGACTTTGTATCCAACCGGTGTTGTCATAGATAACGGCTTCGTCCAGAGCGTATCTCTTTACATAAAAGATGGTGTCATTGCCTAATAGATCAGCTACCGATTCCAGATAAAAGCCCATAATTTTTCCGCTCGGACATCTGATAGCTTGGTGTTCCTGGTCGAAGATATAGTTGGCATCCACCAAGGTTCTCCATTCGGAATTTGCCGGAACATGCAGGTATCCATCGGATTTGCGATATTCTCCACTGTCTTTTTCACTTGCCGCGTTGATATATTGTACCTGTGAATCGCTTTTGATGTCAAAATACCAGTTTACCTTATACGTCTGTGCATCAGGATCGTAGTCCCAATGATAACTTTGTTGTCCGGTGAAGAAGTCATACGTCAAGTTATCGGACGCTATACATGCCCATTTACCGACGATGGATGAACTGGAGAATTTTGTGGGATCATCCGGTTTGATTTTGTCACGTTCGCAACCGGAGCAAATAAAGAGGGCTACACATAGCCATACAAAAGTTTTTGTTTTCATTGTTGTAATGTTATTTTTTAGAGTTAAACAAACAGTAGCGGAACTCCAAATCGGAATTCCGCTGCAAAAGTACTGCTTTTTTTTGAAATACGAGAAGTTCTTATTACTTCTTGTTGAAGTAAACGATTATTACTTTTTACTTCTTTTCGAAGTAAACGATTATTGCTTATTACGGCAAGAGGGTAACGGATTGAAGGCCACCGTTATTGCCGGCGATATAAGAAACAGGAGTGTGATTGGTTAGTATCAGTTGATCTATATAAAGCGGCTGACCTGTCAGGAAGAAAGTGGAGACGAAAGTGTCTCCTGCGCTCATTTTGGAATTGACGGACTCTAACACTTCAAAACGCATGTCGCCCAAATAGCGGAACACACAACGGCGGTTGGGTAACCAAGTCACCTCAATCGTTTGACCTGGCTGCAAATCTTTCGTATGGATTCCCTCAGCAATAAACGGATTACTGCTGCCGTGCTCACCTTCTTTCAAACGGTTGGTGTAATCATCCCAATCACGCGAACCAACATAGCGAGAAAGTATATTGAGAGTGGACAGGCGGGTGTTATTGGCTCCATCCACATACCCCCATAGACGCTCCAATGTACTGAGTGCAAGATTCTCATGCAGGCACAGCCAGATTTGTGCGATAAGCGATTCAAAATCAGCCGGTGTTGCCGGACGTGTACCAAAACGCGCTTCTACGTCTTTGCGCAGTTGGATAACCTCGGGTGCATTCTTGTTCATCTGTATTACAATTTAAAATCGGCTGCAAAGGTACTACTTTTTTCTGATATACACGAACTTCTTATTATTTCTTGTTTAGAAATAAACGATTATTGCTTATTACTTCTTATTTCGCGCAGAGCGCTCAAACTATTAATTCGGAACGAATTTTTCTTTTCTCATTTCTCCGGCAGAATCAGGGCTAACGAGTCATACAATTGGTCGTTCAAATTGATGTATGAAAAGTATGCCTGCATGAATTCTTCATGTAAAACGGGGTCTTTGATTGATTGCTCAGTTTTCTTGAAATTGTCTTTTAGACCTCCATCGTAATTGCGAATCTCAGCCATCGTTTTGAGTTCGCCTTTTTTCACGGCTTTGCGGATGGCTTCGTGGCGTGAGAGGTGAATCGCAGCAGCTTTGCGTTGTACTACTTCATGAGGAGAGGGTGTGCCGGTTTTTACGACAAGAGAATCGACAACGCGATTCAGAGAGTCCACCTGTTGCCGACGTTCTTCATTTTGAGCGCGCAGCGAATCCACTTGTTGTTGATATTCTGCATCTTGCGCGCGCAGCGAATCAATATTGATAAATAGTAGGTTTTCTTGCTCATTATGTGCTCGTTCCGAACGTTGGTAACCGGTATATATTCCCCATATGGCGGCGCAAGACATAAGCAATAGAATCAACGACAAAGGCAACCATAAACGCAGGTTATCCGAGCGTTTCACAGCGCGCGCTACATGCGCGCAAGAAGGATAACGACGCTCAGCCTCCACACGCGTGCAACGGCGCGCAATAAATATATATTGGTGTGGGAACAGAAGATCGATGATCTTTCCCACGGCATATATATCCGCACGATTGTCAATCGTTTCGCCTCTTAACTGTTCCGGCGCAATAAAGGACATTGAACCCGCCGGTTGCTTGAAGGTAACATAATCATCCGTATCGGAAACACTAAAATCAATCAGTTTGACGGTAGAACCATTACGCGTGATGAGAATATTGGATGGCTTGATGTCACGGTGAATAATCTGGCGTTCGTGCAAGAAAGAAAGTGCATCCAGAAGTTGATTCAATAGTTTTCGACGTGTAGCCGTTGATGGTTTGGTCTCCAGAAATTGATCAAGCGTAATACCATCTATATATTCCATTTGGATATACCACCCGATAGAATCCATGCGTCCAAAGTCAAGCGATCTAACGATGTTCGGATGATCCAGTCCGACACCAATAGAGAACTCTTTGCGTAGCATTTCAATATGCGGCGTAGATTCCCTATATGGTTCTGCTAAAGCTTTCAGTACATATTTGCGCCCGAAACGCGTTGCTGTATAGATGGCATTATGTCCCTTGGACGATAATAATTCAGGCTCAGACCAAACATCTGAGAACTCCGCATTGATGGGCGATATGATAAACGAAGAATCAACCATTGCCAGACTTTTGGGACTGCAAAGATACTGCTTTTTTTTGAATTATGCAAGAAAATATATAAAATGTGCACTTTTTTGCAGAAAAATTTGGTCATGTCAAAAAAAAGCAGTAATTTTGCAGTCCGTTTTGAGCCTCTGGCGATTGAATTAGATGGGTTACGGGTTACCGGTTACCGGTTACGGGACCCACTCGAATAGTAGTAAATGCTCAAAATGTTAGTACTGATCCATAAAAAAAGATAAAGAATGGATTTGATGAAAGTAGCCGAGCAAGCATTTGCCGGTGAGAAGAAAGAACTGCCGGCATTCAAGGCAGGCGACCAAATTACGGTAGGATACCGTATCAAAGAAGGTAACAAAGAGCGTGTACAGGAGTTCCGTGGCGACGTGATTGCAATTCACGGCAGCGGCGACAAGAAGCGCTTCACAGTTCGCAAGATGAGCGGCAATGTCGGTGTAGAGCGTATCTTCCCGATGGACAGCCCCTTCATCGAGAGCATCACAATCAACAAGTACGGTAAAGTACGTCGTGCTAAGTTGTATTACCTCCGCGAGCGTACGGGTAAGAAAGCCCGCATTCAAGAGCGCCGCGTAAAATGAAAAAAAGGGGATTACCCCTTTTTTTGTTAAATGGTTAAATAGTTAAAATGGTTTTCTTTCCAAGAAAACGTTAAATAGTTACTTTGTTTCAGTTAGAGAGTCCATATAAACCGACAGGGGATCAGCCGGAGGCGATAAAGGCGCTGGTTGAGGGAGTGAAGGCCGGAGCAGAGGCACAGGTGTTGCTTGGCGTGACAGGTAGCGGCAAGACGTTTACCGTGGCGAACGTCATTGAGCAGTTGAACCGTCCGACGCTCATCATGAGTCATAACAAGACGCTTGCGGCTCAGCTGTATTCGGAGATGAAGTCATTCTTTCCGCATAACGCGGTGGAGTATTTCGTCAGTTACTACGACTACTACCAGCCCGAGGCCTACATCCCGAGTACGGATACGTATATCGACAAAGACCTGAGCATCAACGAAGAGATCGACCGTTTGCGGCTGAGTGCTGTCGCGGCTCTGCTGAGCGGCAGGCGGGATGTCATTATTGTCAGTTCGGTCAGTTGCATCTACGGCTTGGGTAGTCCGCAAGACTTCACGGCGAATGTGATTGAACTCAAACGCGGGCAGCAGATCCCTATGGACACATTACTCAAACAACTCGTGGGCGCGCAATACGTGCGTAATGATGTGGAACTTGCGCGCGGGCGCTTCCGCGTGAAAGGCGATACCATCGACATCGCCTTGGCTTACGCGGACTATCTGGTACGTATTGAGTTTTTCGGAAACGAGATAGATGCCATTTTGACCGTTGATCCTCTCAGCGGGCTTGTGTTGGAGGAGTTTGACGCGTATAACCTGAGTCCGGCGACGATCTTCCTGACAAGTCCGGAACGGATTGCTGTCGCCAAAGAACAGATAAAAGAGGACCTCGCCAAACAGATTGAGTACTTCATCAGTATTGGCGAAGAGTTGTATGCCAAGCGGATTGAAGAACGCGTGAAGTACGACCTGGAGATGTTGGATGAGTTGGGGTATTGTACGGGCGTGGAGAACTACAGCCGTTATTTTGATGGTCGTGAACCCGGTACTCCGCCCTATTGTCTGCTCGATTATTTTCCCAAAGATATGCTGTTGGTCATCGACGAGAGTCACGTGACTGTGCCGCAGATTCGCGGTATGTACGGCGGAGACAAATCGCGTAAGGACAACTTGGTGACCTACGGTTTTCGTCTGCCTGCGGCGCGGGATAACAGACCGCTTAAGTTCGATGAGTTTGAAGCCAAAACAGGACAAACCATTTATGTGTCGGCAACGCCTGACGAGTACGAATTGAACAAGAGCGACGGCATTGTGATCGACCAGTTGATTCGTCCGACAGGTTTGTTGGATCCGGAGATAGAGGTGCGTCCGACGAAAGACCAAGTAGATGATTTGATGGACGAGATCAAGTTCCGAATGCATCAAGGCGAGCGCTGTCTGGTGACGACGCTGACCAAGCGGATGGCGGAGGAACTGGACGAGTATCTGCGCAAATACCGAATCAAATCAGCGTATATACATAGCGACATCGACACGATTGAGCGCGTGAAGATTATGGAGAACCTGCGTAAAGGTGAGTACGATGTGTTAGTGGGCGTGAACCTGCTGCGAGAGGGCTTAGACCTGCCGGAAGTGAGTCTGGTGGCTATCCTGGACGCCGACAAGACAGGATTCCTGCGTGACCAGCGGAGTCTGACACAGACAGTCGGTCGAGCGGCACGACATATACACGGCAAGGCGGTTCTCTACGGCGACAAGATAACTCCGGCCATGCAGGCGACGATAGACGAGACAAATCGTAGGCGCGCTATTCAGATGCGTTACAACGAGGAACACGGCATCACGCCGACGCCTATTGTCAAAGAAATCAACACTTCGGCGCTCGCGGGTCTCTACAAAGATCCGGAGGAGGAGAAACGCAAACTGACAGAGGCCATCAAGGAAGGCTGGAAGACGGCTGAATGGCAAAAGATGGACGCTAAGGCCTTGGAGAAAGCGATAGACGCCAAACGCAAGGCGATGTTAGCCGCAGCCAAAGATACCGACTTCGAGACAGCAGCTTTCTTGCGCGACGAGATGCTCGAGATGCAGAACAGGCTGCAGGCGATTTCGTAGAAGTCAGCCTTCAGCATTCAGAATTCAGCCATCAGAAGTCAGCCATCAGCTTTCAGCTTATTTTTTGATTTGGAAGGGGAAGGAGCCGATGAGGTTGCCGTCACAGAAGAAATCGATGGTATAGAACCCGCTTTGGACGCCTTCATTCTCACCAAGCGGACAATAACACGTTCCATTGTACGCCTCGCCGGTGTATTCCAGTTGCTGAACGAGCGTGTAGGCTATCTCCTGATTCTCGAACGAGAAGAGTTTATCCTCGCTTTCGCCGAGCAGGTTTCCTTGCGGATCCATGACGCGCGCATAGAGTTCTTTCCATCCCGGAGTACAGGTGATATTTTTCGCCAGGACATAGTCAAATTGCAGTTTGCGTATATGGCTTGCCATGCGCGTTTTCTTGTCGTTCTTGTTGAGCGTGACGGGCGTACAACTCGTTACCTCCAGCATCGAAGCACGCGAGACGGTCTCGGTTAAAACGGTATTGGCTTGCGTCAGTTCTTCGTTGCGGGTCTTGACCTGTTTGTTCTCAGCGAGCACTTTCTGGTTCTCGACCGTCAGGCGTTTGTTGGTGGCATTGAGGCTGTCGACTTGGCGGACATAATCCTGCATCACCATACGAACGGTAGCCAGTTCTTTCTTGAGTTCGGCTATACGGCGTGCGTTGGAAGCCTTGGTCTGCCTTAGTTCCTCGAGCAAGTCCTGCACACGTTGCTGCTCACGGCTGAGGAGGTCCTGCAAGGAGTCATTATGGATATCCATCCGTTGATAGCCGTCAAACTGAATAGCGAGGTCCTCGTATTCCTCTTGCAGTTCCTCTTTCTCGATGGCCATCTGTTCGACCAGTTCATTCATCTGCGAACGTTGCGTAAGGAACAACACGGCGAGAGCGGCGATAACAACCGCCAACACAATCACGATAATCCAAAATGTCTTCTTGTTCATAACAGGGGTATCACTTTTTCCAATTGATTGCTTCTGCTGCCCTTAAGGAGTATCCGGTAGCCCGTGAGCGGCGTTTGTTGCAGAGCGTCGCACAGTGCTTCTACGTTGTCGTAGATGGGATACGGGGCAGTTGTTTGTTTGTATTCAGGTCCTACGAGCAGCACTTTGTCAGCTTTGCGTTCGAGGAGCATATTGACGATGTTCTGGTGCTCGAGATGCGAGTAGTCGCCTAACTCCCGCATGGCACCGAGTATATAGCAGTTGCCTTGAAATGCATTGATAGCTGCAGTCATGGATGTCGGGTTCGCGTTATAAGCATCCACAACAACGGTGTTGCGCTCCGTTTGAAGGAGTTGCGAGCGGTTGTTGGACGGCACATAGGCGCGGATAGCAGCCAAGGCATCGTCCTTGTTGACACCGAAATACTCTCCGACACATATCGCTGCCGAAACGTTCTCCGCGTTATAACCTCCGACCAGATGCGTTCCTTCGGGCATCAGTCCTGTCGGATAATGGACAATGGACAATGGACAATGGACAATTTTCTTTTGCGCATCATCCAGCATCTTTTTCAAGTAGGTATTGTCTTCGTTTTGGAAGACAGTGCCGTTATGGGCGACGAGGAAGTCATACAGTTCTGCTTTGGTGCGCATCACACCTTCGAATGAGCCGAAGCCCTCGAGATGCGCACGGCCCACATTCGTGATAAGACCGTAGTTCGGTTCGGCTATCTCCACGAGCTCTTTAATGTCTCCGGGATGGCTGGCTCCCATCTCGACGATAGCCATCTCGTGCGCGCGCGTGATATTTAATAAGGTGAGCGGCACGCCGATCTGGTTATTGAGGTTGCCTTGCGTATAATAGAGATTATACTTGGTGCTCAGGACTGCAGCACAGAGTTCTTTGGTGGTCGTTTTGCCATTTGTGCCAGTTATGCCAATGATCGGCAGGCCTAACTCGCGTCGCCAAGCACGGGCCAAGTCCTGCAAGTCCTGCAAGGCATTGTCGCCGGAGATGATATACTTCGCACCGGCCAGACGGGCTTGTTCTACGAAATCATTGCCGTCGAAATGTTCACCTTTGAGCGCCACAAACACAGAGCCGGAAGTGACCTTCCGGCTGTCTGTGGTGACATTGAGTGATTCTTTTCCTTTAATGACGTTAGTCCAGTCCATGCTTAATAACCAACAAATAACTTACGAACAACCAACGAACAACCAACGATTGACAGCCAATTACTTCTTGTTTGGCAATTCGAGGCCGTATCCTTTGCGGCGGTCTTCGACTTTGAGCGCGAGGCTGAGGATGAAGGCCAGTACGCCGAAGGAGGCGAAGACGATCATCGGGACGAGGTATCCGTCGGTGGCCACACGCAGTTTGCCGATGAGCAGCGGCACAAGGCAGAGGCCGATGTTCTGTACCCAGAAAATGAGGCAGTAGGCCGAGCCGAGTACTTTCTCGTCGATGATCTTTGGCACGCTGGGCCACATCGAAGCGGGCACGAGCGAGAAGCTGACACCCAATACAAGGATAGTGATGAGGGCGAGCGTTTTGCTGGGATAAGCCGGAAGCACGAACGCAAAGACACTATGACAAACAATCATGATGACCGCTCCGAGCAACATCATCGAAGCGCCTTTGCCTTTGTAGTCGATGAAAAGACCCAAGAAAGGTGTGAGGCACATTGCGAGAATCGGGAACCACTTGAACAGACCTGCCGCCTCCGCATTGGAGATAGCGAGCGTCTCTTCGAGGAAGTTGGTTGCAAAACGCTGGAACGGGAAGATAGCGGAATAATAGAGCACACAAAGGAGCGCTACAATCCAGAACATCTTCGAGGTCAGGATTTGCTTGAGATCCGATACATGGAACTCGTCCTCCGGATCTTTCTGCGCCGTAGCTTCACCTATGGCCACGAGCTGATTGTCGAAGGTCTTGTCCATGATCGTGAACACGAAGAAATTGAGCAGACCGATGACGAGCAGGGCCGAAGCGAAGAGCAGCGGAGCCGTTACCGAGTTGACGCCGTCCACAGCAAAACGCTGGCTGATCATCGGCGAGAGCCACATGGCAGCGAAGACACCGAGACGGGCTATAGCCATCTCCAGTCCCATGGCAAGGGCCATCTCTTTACCCTTGAACCACTTAGCGAGAATCTTACTAACCGTCGTTCCTGCCATCTCGCAGCCGCAGCCGAAAATCATGAAACCGAACATAGCCAGTTTGGCACTACCCGGCATCGAGGGCCACCAGCTGTTGAGCCAGCCGACCGTATTTGCGTCTGCCCACGAGATGCCCCAGTACTTGATTGCAGCGCCGATGACCATGAGGCTTGCGGAGAGCAGTCCCGTGAAACGGACACCCATCTTGTCAAGGATGATACCCGCCAGGATGAGGAAGCCGAATACGTTCAGTAGGTATTCACCGGCGGCATATGTGCCGAAGACGCCTTGGTCCCAACCGATCGTCTCGTTCAAGAGCGAGGCCAGCGGCGAAAGGATATCGACGAACATGTACGCGAAGAACATCATCGATGCCACGAGGATGAGTACCACCCAACGGGCAAGCGCACTATCGCGTAGAGTCTGTTGAATTTTATTGACCATAAAATCAAATTAAAAATTAAAAATTAAAAATTAAGAATCGGTGGTCGGTTTATTAGTCGACCTTTTCTTCTTTTTCTTGAGCCATTCTGCCTTTTTCTTCTCGTACTCGGCATAATGGGATTCCAAATAGCCGTCTGCCATTACTTAATTCCCAATTCTTTCTTGACTGCAGGCGTGGCATCGGTAGCGTCAGCGCCGATATGTACCATCGCTGCGGAATCGAAGATATAGGTATATCCTTCGCGATCGCCGACAGCCTTGATTGCCTTCGTCAGTTTCTCGTGAACGGGCGTCAGCAGTTCCTGTTGTTTCTTCTGGATGTCCTGCTCAGCGGTCTGATAGAAGAGCTGGATACGCTGTTGCATCTCCTGCAACTCCTGTTGACGGATCTGTTTTACGGCATCAGCCATGGTCGATTCCTGAGTCTGATAGTCCTGCATTTTCTTCTGGAACTCCTCGTTCATCGATGCCAACTGGTTCTCATACTGGCTCTGGATAGTATCCATTTTCAGACGAACTTGTGCTACTTCGGGCATCTGGGCGAACAGTTCCTGACTGTTGATGTGACCAAATTTTTGTGCGCTGGCAAACATCGGTAACGCCAGCAACATTGCGATAATAATTTTTTTCATTTCTATTAATATTTTATTAGTTTTCTAGTTGACTAGTCGACTAACGGACTAGTTATTTAGCTCCCAATTTGCGGAGGACCTGGTCGGAATAGTCGAGTTTGGACGACATATAGATGAGCGCCGGGTCCGCCGAACGGTCCTTGATGATGTCAATACGTTTTTCGTTGGCGAGGTCCTGAATGGCATTGTAAATCTCATCCTGAATGGGCTTGATGAGCGCCTCGCGTTTCTTGTACAGCTCGCCTTCCTGACCGAAATACTTGCGTTTGAGTTCCAGCACTTCCTGCTCTTTCTTCACTATCTCCTGCTCACGCTCCGTACGCAACGCCTCGCTGAGGAAGATCTGCTCTGTCTGATAGTTGGTAGCCATGACACGCGCTTCCTGTTGCGCGGCATCGATCTCTTTCTGCCAGCGTTTGGACAGCATCGTCAACTGCTCGTTTGCCTGCTCATACTGCGGCAGATTCTTCAGGATATAACTCATATCCACATACCCCACCGATAAGTCCTTAGCAAAAGTCGTGCCACAAAGCAGCACAAAGGCAAAAAGTACAATGTACAATTTATTCATTTTCATATTTTCGCATTTTCTCATTTATTATAATTCCTGTCCAAGCACAAAGTGGAACTGGCTTCCGCCGTACTGTTTGGAGCCGTTGATCTCATCGAATCCCCATCCCCAATCGATACCGAGCAGACCGAACATTGGAAGGAAGATACGTACGCCGAGACCTGCCGAACGCTTGAGGTTGAAGGGGTTGTACTCCCTTATATCCGAGAAGCAGTTACCGGCCTCGAGGAACACATGGGCCCAGATGGTCGCGTTCTGCTCGAGCGAGATAGGATAACGCAATTCCATCGTAAACTTGTTGTAGAGGTATCCCATGTTTCGTCCCGTGGTGACGTCATACGGCGTCAACGAGCCTGACGAGTAACCTCGCATAGCCACATACTCGGTTGAATAACTGGTGTAGCTCGACATACCGTCGCCGCCCATGTAGTAGGACTCAAACGGCGACTTGGCGTCTTTGTTGTAATGGCCCAGATACCCGAACTCGGCACGCGTCATCAACACCAGTTTGCTGTCCTTGGTCAGCGGCGTGAACACCTTGCCCGAGAACTTCCACTTGTGGTACTCGATCAGGTGATATTTCTCCGAAGTCGTCATCTGTGAATAGTCCTTGCCGTTGAAGACCGACCAAGGCGGTGTTATCTTCAGACCCAGCGTGAACTGCGAACCGCGACGCGTGTAGATCGGGTTGTCGATGGACGAACGGCTGATCTGCAGGTTGAGCGCCAGGTTATGACTCGTACCGTCGGAGATAAGCAGGTACGGCCAATCTTTCATCATGTACATCTGGTAACTCAACTCGCCGTAGAAGGTGAAATAGTCATCGGGCCAGCGCAGACGCTTGCCGTAGCCGACCGACACACCCAGCGTACGCAGATACTTGTCTTTATCCGCCTCCGACTCCGCCAATTGCTGGTAATAATTGCTGTTGCCGGAGTAGTAATAATAGCTTGAATAAGTGTTGTACAGGTTCTGATAAGCCTTCTGATAACGGCTCGAGTAACCCGTCTGGTTCGCAAAATAGATGCTGGCACTCAGGCTGTTCGGACGCTTACCGCCGAGCCACGGCTCGAGGAACGAGATGCTGGCCGACGTATAATAGATACCGTTCGTGCGCGCGTTGATGGAGAAAGTCTGACCCTCACCTTGCGGCACGATGCGGTACGATTTCTTGTTGAAGAGGTTCTGAATGGCAAAGTTGGTGAACTTGAGTCCCAGCGAGCCCACGAGACCGGTCGCACCCCATCCGAGCGAGAACTCGATCTGGTCACTCGACTTGGTCTCCAACTGGTACGTTATGTCCACCGTTCCTTCTTCGGGATTGGGCTGAATGTCCGGCACGAGCCGCTCCTGGTCGAAGTGTCCCATCTGCGCCAGCTCACGCAACGAACGCATGATGTCCGACTGCGAGTATAGCTGTCCCGGCTTCGTATAGAGTTCACGCCGCACTACATGCTCGTACACACGCGTATTACCGACGATGTTCACCTCGTTGATGGTAGCAGGCTTGCCTTCGTACATACGCATTTCGAAATCGATGGAGTCATTCTCCACGTTCACTTCCACGGGCTCGACATTGAAGAACAGATATCCACGGTCGGTATAGAGTTTGCTCACTGCATCGTCGTCGCCTGTCAGACGGTCATTGAGCGTCTTGAGGTTATAGACATCACCGGGTTTGACGCCCAGCGTGGCATCCAGGAACTCATACGGATACACGGTGTTGCCTACCCATTTGACCGAACGGACATAGTATTTGTCGCCTTCGCTCACCGTCATATAGACATCCACACGCGTCGGGTCTTCGGGATTAGGCACCACGCTGTCCGCCACGATATAGGCGTCGCGATAACCGTGCTCGTTGTATTTCTCGATGACCGCCGCTTTGTCTTTCTCGTATTCCTCGGTCACGAATTTCTTAGTGCGGAAGAGGTTGATGATATTGTTATCGTTCGTCTTCTTCATCGCCTTGTTGATCTGCAGGTCGGTCAAGGCCTCGTTACCGGTAATGTAAATCTTGCCCACTTTGGTCTTGGCCTTGCGGTCCACGCCGATCAGCACGCGCACATAACCCGAACGGTCCGGATCTTTCTGCTGGATCACATGCACTTCGGTGTTGTGGAATCCTTTCTCCGCAAAGTATTTCTTGATCACCGTCTTCGCATGGTCCTCGAGGTTCGGCGTCATCTGCGAACCCTGCTTGATACCCGTCTTCACCTCCAGGTCCTCTTTCTCGCTTTTCTTCAAGCCCTCGTACCGCACTTCGCTGATACGCGGACGTTGCTCCAACGCGATCACCAGCCATATCTGACTGCCTTCTATCTTCTTCGCTTTTATCTTCACGCTGGAGAACAGGCCCTGCTTCCAGAACCGCTTGATGGCTTTCGTTATCTGGTCGCCGGGCACTTCTATCTTGTCACCGACAGCCAAGCCGGAGAAACCGATCAGCACAAAATCCTCGTAGTTGTCTGCGCCTTCCACTTCGATGCCGGCTATCTCGTAGGTCTTGCGAGTCATGCCGTACTCGATCTCCTGAGCCTGCAAAGGCCAAAGGACAGAAAGCAAAAGACTAAGGACCAATATGTTAAATATCTTTTTCAATTTTCATTATTCAATTTTCAATTTTCAATTTGCCACCTGTTCAGATGTCTTTCCAAATCTTCTTTCCCGCTTTTGATAATCGATAATGGCTTTGTAGAACTCCTCTTCCGTGAACTCCGGCCACAGGCACTCGCTGAAATAGAGTTCGCTGTACGCCAACTGCCACAACAGGAAATTGCTAATCCTGTATTCACCGCTGGTACGGATCAGCAGGTCCGGATCGGGCATCTCTGCCGTCGTCATCAGTCCGCTCACAAACGCCTCGTTCACATCTTCGGGCCGCAAACCTTCCGTCCTGGCCTGCCGAACAGCCTTGCGAACAGCCTCCGTTATCTCCCATCGCGCTGAATAACTGAGCGCTATCACCATCGTCAGACCCGTGTTTCGGCTCGTCTGCTCGATACAACTCAGGAACTTCTGCCTCGTCCCTTCCGGCAAACGCTCGATGTCGCCTATCGTCTGCAGACGCACATTGTTGTTCATCAGCGTCGGCGTCTCTTTGGCTATCGTATCCACCAGCAGCGTCATCAGCGCATCCACTTCCTCTTTGGGACGGTTCCAGTTCTCCGTACTGAAAGTATAGAGCGTCAGATACTCGATGCCCAACTTGGTCGCTGCCACGGTTATGTTATGCACCGTCTCCACGCCCTGTCGGTGACCGAACATACGCGCCAGACCTTGTTTCTTGGCCCAACGACCGTTCCCGTCCATGATGATCGCCACATGCCGTGGCAGACGAGTCTTGTCTATTTGTTCACTATATTCTTTCACTCTTTCACTCTTTCATTCTTTCACCTGTAGGCGCTTGCGCCGTCCTATAGCGAAGCGTCCTTTAAACTTTAAACTTTCAACCTTAATCATAATTGCATATCCGGCAAGGAGCAGGTGCCTTGGCAAATTCAAAAACTATGCCAATCGTCAACAGGCTCGTCAGATCGCAGTTCAGCCAGTTGGAGCCGTTCATGTGAAAACGGTTGTTCAGCGAGTGCTCTTTCTCCGTCTGCGCCTCCAGGTCGTCCGAGAAATAGATATTGTGCTGCCAGGCCACATTCAGTCCCCAGCGAGGAGCGAACTTCCATTTGAAACCGATACCTACCGGTATATAACCCGCCGTCGTCCACTCGTTCTGCTTCTCGTTCTTGTAGTACAGACTCGCACCCAAACCCGCAAAGATATACGGTGTGTACGGCTTGATACGCTTGTCGTATTTGTTCGCCGCATCGTAACGGAAGAAATTGAACTCCGCCACTACATCGCCGTTCCACAACTGGTTCTGCCACATCTCGTCCAACTTCGTCGGTGCCTGATTGGGCTTGAACTCCCATTTATTACCCGCTATCCGCTGACCCGAAGCTTTCACCTGCAGCGCCCAACGCTTGGTGAACTTGTAACGGAAGTGCAAACCGTACGACTCGCGCACGTTCATGAAGATATGCGGCGTACCGTCACCCACATAGTAACTGCAACCGCCCTGAACGCCGATCTCGCATAGATACGGACGCATTTCTCCATAGCAATTGAGCGACAGAAACATCGCCAAAATCACCAAACAAAATATGTTTACGCGTGTGCGCACTATACCATATTACAAAAAAACGCTGCAAAATTACAAAAAAAAACTTATATACGCAAATTTTTGGGACTTTTTCCGATATTTTTTCCTTTTTTTGTTTTTATTTGTGTATGTCAAATTTTATTTGTACCTTTGCACCCAAATACGACTTTTTTGAAAATAATGGACAAAATACAAGGAAAAGACTGGCTGTATTCATTCCTGAGGCCCTATGTGGACTGGATGTTCCGGCGTTCATACCGCACCTTCCGCTACATCGGAAAAGAGAACATTCCCACCGATGGTGCCATCATCTTCGCGCCCAATCATACGAATGCTCTCTGCGATGCCATGGCCGTCTTGGGCATTGACCAGCGACGCAAAGTGTTTGTGGCAAGAGCCGATATCTTCAAGGACCCGAAAAAAGCCAAGATCCTCACCTGGCTTAAGATCATGCCCATCAACCGCGTTCGCGACGGGCTCGACGAGGTACGCCATAACGATGAGACCATCGACAAAGCCGTGGACACCTTGCATGACGGCGTGCCGTTCTGCATCCTGCCCGAAGGAACGCACCGGCCTATGCACTCTCTCCTGCCGCTGAGCAAGGGTATTTTTCGGATTGCACTGCAAGCCAACGACAAGTTCGGCAGCGAGAAACCCGTGTACATAGTGCCGGTCGGTGTGGAGTACGGCGATTATTATCACCTCTGGGACAGCCTCACCGTCAATATCGGCAAGCCCATCAATGTCACGCAGTTTGCCGACCACTATACGCAACTCGACCGGCCGCAGCAGATCATGGCCCTGCGCGACGTACTCACCCAGCGACTGCGCGAACTCATACTCTGGGTGCCCGATGACGAGCACTACGAACAGAACATAGCGCGTCTCATGGCCAATCCGCCTGCGCCTTTCGACAAGGACAAGAAGCGTCCGTGGCCCTGCTGGCTTCGATGGACTTTCCTCGTCCTCCTCTTACCGCTCTTCATCCTCTCCGCAGCGCTGACTATCCCGCTCTGGACCGGGTGGCTATGGATACAGAAGAAAGTGAAAGACCCTGCTTTCCACAACTCCGTGCAGTATGTCTGGCAACTCATCTACCTGACACTCACGCTCCTCATCCCGATGCCGTTTTGGATGTTCGTGCAAGAATATATTTACCAGTTTCGAGGTCTCGACATCTCAAGGTCAAGGCTCTGTCCCGATCTCGATAAATAATTTTGAATTTTTAATTTTTAATTTTTAATTATAATGATAAGAGTTTACCTCATTATTGCCCTCTACATCCTGGTCCCCGTGCTCATCATCGAGTGCTTCAAGCGATGGACCTGGATGCAGAAAATCGGCACTGTCGTCGCTGCTTATGCCGTCGGTATCATCTTTGCCCTCACGGGTTTTGTGCATTTTGATGCCGGCACAGCCGAAGCCATCTCCTTCAACAAGATACAATCGACGCTCATGTCGGTCGCTGTGCCCCTCGCTATCCCGCTGATGCTCTTCAACTGCGACTTCAAACTCTGGACCAAAGCACTGCCCAAGACCATCTGGTCGCTCGTCGGTGGTATCATCGCCGTGCTCACCGCTGTCGTCAGCGGGTACCTCATCTTCCATACACCCGAGGTGCCCGAGTTCAACAAAGTGGCAGCCATGATGACCGGCATCTACACCGGTGGCACCATGAACTTCAACGCCTTGGGTGCCTCGCTCGGCGTGGACAAAACGGTCATGGCTATCGTACTCGCTTTCGAGATGGTCTTCACCACGCCGTATATCTTCTTCATCATCGGAGGAGGGTATAAGGTCTTCCGCAAGATCCTGCCGTACGAAGATGTCACCCGTAAGGGACGCAAGGACGAAGCAGTGGAGACCAAGGACATCGAGAACTACCGCGGTATGTTCCAACGGTCCAATGTCGGCGGTATGTTCATCGGACTCGGACTGAGTGTCCTCTTCCTCGCTCTCGGCGCAGGACTGGCCTTGCTCCTCACCGGCACGCTCAACGAACTCGTCGTCATTCTCACCATCACCACACTCGCCATCATCGCCTCGTTCTTCAAGAAAGTGCGCCAACTGCCCAAGACTTTCGAACTCGGGATGTTCTTCATACTCATCTTCTCCGTCATCGTCGCCTCGCTCTTCGATATACATAGCGTCAACGGTGGCTCCATGATGATCGGTCTGTTCGTGCTCTGGGTTATGCTCATTGCCGCCACTGTGCATCTCATCCTCTGCCGCATCATGCATGTCAGCGGTGACCTCTTCTGCGTCAGCCAGATTGCACTACTCTGCTCGCCGCCTTTCGTTCCGCCTGTCGTGGGCGCAATGAAAAACAAGAAAGTGCTCATCTCCGGTATCGTCATCGGACTCGTCGGATATGCCATCGGCACTTACCTCGGTGTCGCCATCGCCTATCTGTTGCCCTAATCCCGAAAAATAATTTTCCATTTTCAATTTTCCATTTTCAATTTTTCCATTATGAAAAAATATTCATTATTCATCCTTCTTTATTCATTATTCATTGTCCTTCCGCTCTCTGCTAAACGCAATCCCAAGCCCCAGGAAGTGGACTCCCTCGGACGCAAGATCAAGACCGGCTGGAACTTCGGTATCCTGCCCTCCGTGGCCTACGATGCCGACTACGGCTTCCAGGGAGGGGTGCTCACCAATGTCTATTTCTACGGTGACGGCTCACAGTATCCCGAGTACATACACTCACTCTACCTCGAAGCCGCTTATACCACCAAGCACCACGGCATCTTCCGCTTCAACTACGACTCCAAGTACCTCATCCCGGGGTACCGACTCACACTCGATGCCACCTATCTGCCCGACGCTATGTGCGACTTCTACGGATTCAACGGATATCAGGCGCAGTATAACTTCTCGTGGCATAACTGGAAAAAAGACACCGCCAAGATGCCCGGGTACCAAGACTATCGCACGCGCGTGTTCTACAAATATAAACGCGACCTCATACGGGTTGCCGGAGACATCGAAGGAACTATCTACCACAACCTCAAATGGAATGCCGGCATCGGCGTGCTCGGATACCTCGTCGACGATTGCGACATCAGCATGCTCAACGGCAAGAACGAGTACCACCCCGAAGCCGAGAAATGGGACCAGAAAGCACTCAATCCCGATGAACAGCTGCTCTACGACAAGTACAAACAATGGGGGCTCATCGGACGCGACGAGATGAACGGGGGATGGCATCCCTACCTCCGTGCCGGTATCACCTACGACACGCGGGACAAACGACAGGGACCTGACAAAGGTATCTACACCGACCTCTTCTTCACCTATACCGCTGCTTTCAATGCCGCCTACGGGCAACAGGCCACCGCCGGGTATAACCACCTACGGTTCAACTTCACGTTCCGGCACTATGTGCCTTGTTTCTACGACAAGAACGGGCAGAACCGTATCACGTTCGCCTATCGTCTCGGCGTGCAGAACCTCGTCGCCGGACTCTCCCCTTTCTATATGAATAACTATATGAATACCCTCTTCATACAGCGGGTCTATTACGAAGGACTCGGTGGCGGTAACTCCATACGTGGTATGATGGCCAACCGGATCCTCGCTAACGGCTTCGCTTTCGCTAATGTCGAGTTCCGGTTCCGCGTCGTCAATTTCGATATCGGAAGACAGCATTTCTATATCGGACTCAATCCCTTCTTCGACCTCGGTCTCGTCACACAACCTTATGACCTGGACGAACTCGTCAGACGCAACTCGCTCATCGATTACACCTCTCTCCGCGATGCTTTCTATGACAACAATGAAGAAGGTGAGCGCTTCGAGGACTATTTCAACGACCCGAAGGATGTCTATATGCCCCACATGACCGCCGGCATCGGACTTAAGATCGGCATGAACGAGAACTTCGTCCTTTCTGCCGACTGGGGTATGCCCCTCAACCGACAGGATAACCAAAATCTCGCCAATTTCTATGTCAAAATGGGCTATCTCTTCTAATCACCATTAAGCAATTCACCATTAAGCAATTCAGATGGACTCATTTGTGTTTTTAGGTTTTGGAGCAGACGCATGGATCACGCTCATCACGGTCTTTGCCATGTTCACCGTGCTGCTGTTTACGAAAATGCGCTCGGACGTTGTGTTCCTTTGCGCCGTCGGCATCCTTTATCTCACGGGCGTACTGGATGCTAAAGAAACCTTATCGGGTATCAGCCAAACCTCGGTGGCAGTCGTCGGTGTCCTCTTCGTCGTCATTGCCGGACTCACCCATACGGGCGTGCTCCAATGGATCGTCAAGCACCTCCTCGGTACGCCCAAATCCTTCACCAGAGCAGTCACACGCCTGATGTTACCCGTCGCAGCGCTCAGCTCGTTCCTCAGCAACACCACCGTCGTGGCACTCTTCGTCAACATCGTCAAGATGTGGTCGAAAAAACTGGGTATCTCGCCCTCAAAACTGCTCATCCCGCTCAGTTACGCTTCGGGAATGGGTGGTGTTTGTACCCTCATCGGCACACCGCCTAACCTGATCATCAGCGGACTGTACGAAGAGAAAACGGGTGAAGCAATGAATATCCTTGCCACCACCCTGCCCGGACTCTTCTGCCTCGCAGTCGGCGTGCTCTCCATCATCGCCTTGCGACGACTCTTGCCTAACCGCAAAGCACCCGAAGAAGCCTTTGAATCAACGGGTGACTACACGGTCGAGATGCTCGTCCCGTCCGACAATCCCTATATCGGCAAAGGCATCAAGGAAGCCGGACTGAGCACTGTCGCCGGAGGCAGTCTCGTCGAACTGCGCCATTTCGACGGCGAACAGATCCTCTCCCCTGTGCCCGATGATGAACCGCTCATGGGAGGAGACCGGCTCATCTATGCCGGACAGATAGCCGAGCTGCTGGAACTCGAGCACTCGCACGGTCTCGTCAATGCCGACCATCATGTCTTCCGGTTCAGCGATGTCGAGCAGGGTCAACACCTCTTACGCACCGCCTATATCAATTTCGGCAGCAGTCTCATCGGTACCACGATGGGCATGAACGGGTTCGAGAAAGAGCATCATGTCACACTGGTCGCAGTCAGCCGTCGAGGCAGCCGTATCGAAGAGTCACCGCGAAATGTGGTGCTCAAAGCCGGTGATACGCTCCTGCTCGAGTGCGCAAACGAGTTTAAATCCGACGCCTCGGCTTTGGAACGAGACCTGCATTTCTTTGATTCGGAAGAGCTGCCATACCTGGGAAGCAAGACGCTGCTCTCGTCCTTCATCATGATCGCCATGGTGGCCCTCTCCGCTTTCGGCGTACTGCCTTTGCTCCAATGTGCTATTCTCGCCGTCTTCGCCATGCTCATCTTCCGATGCTGCACGCCCAATCAGGCCATGCGATCCATCAATTGGGATATACTCATGATCTTTGCTTGCAGTGCCGTCCTGGGTCTCGCTATTCAGAAAACGGGCATCGCCGAACGCATGGCAACGGGCATTCTCGATATCTGTGGCACCAATCCCATCATCGTCATGACAGCCATCTGCTTTGCCGGAACGTTCATCACGGAGTTCATCTCCAATACCGCCGCCGGTGCCATGTTCTTCCCTATCATGTATGAAGCGGCTGTCAAAATGGGATACGAACCCTTCCCGTTCCTCATCGCACTGATGATCGCCGTCAGCAGCAGCTTCGCCACCCCTATCGGATCGCCCACGCACATGCTCGTCTACGGACCAGGAGGATACCGATTCGCCGATTTCCTCAAGATCGGACTCATCATGAACATCATCATCCTCGCTGCCAATATTTTGATCGTTAATCTGGTGTATCCTTTGACACCGTTACAATAAATTAACTATTATGAAACAACTATTTACTCTCGCACTCACGGCCGTGATAATGGCTGCGTGCACCAATCAACCCACCGTTATGAAAAACGAAGCAATTGAAAACATCCTCACCCGCGTCTCTGTTCGTCAGTTCACCGGGGATTCCATCAGCGAAGCACAGTTGGACACGCTCCTCCGTGCCGCCATGGCTGCGCCCTCTGCTATCAACAAGCAGCCTTGGGCCTTCATCGTCATCACCGACCGGGACAAAATCGCTCAGCTCGGTGAAGCACTCCCCTACTCCCGTTGCAGCAATCATCCCGCTGTGGCTATCATCCCTTGCGGTGATCTGACCAAAGCTATCCCTGGAGAGATGGCCGGTTTCTGGATCAACGATGTCTCTGCGGCTACCGAGAACCTCCTTCTGGCTGCCCATGCCATGGGATTGGGAGCCGTTTGGACAGGACTCCATCCCGACATGAACCGAGCCAAGATAGTGCAGGACATGCTCGGTCTGCCTGAGCATATCATCCCGCTGTGCATAGTGCCGGTCGGTGTGCCTGCCGAGCAGCCGGATATCAAAGATAAGTTCAATCCGGAGAACATCCATTTCAACGGCTGGGAATAATGAAAGTGCTCCTCATCAACGGCTCACCGCATAAGAACGGCAACACCGCGCTCGCTCTCAATGAAGTGGCGCAGCAACTGCACAAAGAAGGCATCGAAACGGAAATCGTTGCTATTGGCACCAAGCCCGTGCGGGGTTGTATAGCCTGCGCCACCTGCAAGAACACCGGCAGCAACCGCTGCGTCTTCGATGACGACCTGTGCAACCAACTCTCGGCCAAGATGGAAAACTGCGATGCCCTCATCGTGGGCTCGCCTGTCTATTACGGGCAGCCGAACGGTACCCTCCTCTCGCTCATCCAGCGTATGCTCTATTCGAACGGCGCAGCCTTCAACGGCAAGCCTGCCGCCGGAGTCGCCGTATGCCGGAGAGGTGGTGCTACGGCTGCGCTCCAGACGCTCAACATGCCGTTCCAGATTCTCAATATGCCCATCGTCACTTCCCAGTATTGGAATATCGTCTATGGTCGCACCGAAGGAGAGGCGGCGCTCGATGCCGAAGGCATGCAGACCATGCGCTCGCTGGCCCTCAATATGGCTTACCTCCTCCGGGCCACGGCCAATCAGCCCAAGCCCGTTTATGAACCAAGGCAGGCCATGCATTTCATCCGATAACCGAGCCATGACACGCGAGAAAGAGATAGTACGGATCACCCTCTGGGGTAGCGCGGTCAATGTGGCTTTGACCGCCATGAAGTTCGTGGCCGGCATCATCGGTTGCTCCGCGGCCATGATTGCCGATGCCGTGCACTCGCTCAGCGACCTGCTCACCGACTTCGTCGTGCTCCTTTTTGTCAAGATCAGCAGTCGGCCTGCGGACAATGAACACCCCTATGGGCATGGTAAGTACGAGACACTCGCTACCTCTATCGTTGCCATTGCACTATTGCTCGCCGGAGGCGTCCTCGCGGCAGAAGGCATACGGAAGATCCTAAGCGCCATTCATGGCGCAGAACTGGTCATGCCGGGACGAATAGCCCTATGGGCGGCGCTCATCAGTATAGCGGCTAAGGAAACCATCTATTGGCTCACTGTCCGGGTCAGCCGGCGCGTCCAATCGTCCGCACTCGAAGCCAACGCCTGGCACCATCGTACCGACGCGCTCTCGTCCATAGCTACCGCCATCGGCATCGGTGGAGCACTAATCTTCGGTGGCAACTGGGCTATTCTCGACCCTATAGCTGCCGTCCTCGTCAGTATCTTCATCATCGTCACGGCCGCCAAACTGCTGCACGAAGCCGTGCAGGAACTAATGGAGAAAAGACTGCCCGAAGAGGTGGAGCAGCAGATACGCGACATCGTCGCGCAGGACAGCGAAATGAGCGAAATGCACCATCTCCGTACGCGCCGAGTAGGCAATGTCTTTTCCATCGAAATGCATCTGCGTATGAACGGCAACATATCGCTCTACGAGGCGCACCGGCATAGCGTCCTGCTCGAGCAGAAACTGCGCGAACGATTCGGACCCGCTACGCTGATCACCATTCACCTCGAACCCCTCAAAATGAAAATCCCGTCAGCATGAAAACTTACAAAGCCGTCTTCTTGGACTGGGACGATACGATAGGCGATTGGACCACGGCAGAGCACAAAGCCCTGCAAGATATCTATACCGATTATCGGCTGATTCAGTTATACCCATCGTTCGAGGACTATCTGAATGCGTATAAGCCTTATAACCTCGAGCTATGGAGCATGTACGGACATGGCGAAGTGACAAAGGAGTGGTTGCACTTGCAGCGGTTTCTGAGGCCGATTGAGCGCTTGCCGCTTCCGGATGACGAATTAAGGGATATGGCGCACGAGATGGGAACGGTGTTCTTGAAGTTGACGAACAAGTATTTCTGTCTCCTGCCGGAGGCGGAGGAAATGGTCAAATATTTGGCAGGCAAATACCCACTGACGATCATCAGCAACGGGTTCAAGGAAGTGCAGTACTATAAATTCGAGCACTCGGGATTGGCCAAATACTTCGCTCATACGCTCATCAGCGAAGAGGTGGGCATCAACAAACCGCAGCCGGGAATCTTCCAAATCGCCTTGGAGCGCAACGGCATCACGGCGGATGAAGCGGTCATGATAGGCGACAGTTATTCGTCCGACATTGCCGGTGCCAAAGCGGCCGGTATCGACCAAATCTGGATCCATCCGGCCGACACCGCCGAAACCGCCACCTGCATCGTACCGAAGTTAATAGATATCCTAAATATATTATAAAGAAGGTTAACATTTTTTGCGATATGAAAAACGGAATTAATCGTGCCCTTGCGGCTAAAAAAAAACGATTCATCCTTGCCTTGGCAGCAATCACCCTGACGGCTTGCTATTACAAGACGGACAGCCCTCGCGGTTCATGGGCGAAAGGAGCTGATCTGAGTTGGCTCAGCGAGATGGAACACGATGGAGTGACCTTTGGTCAAAACGACGATTGTATGGAACTCCTGCGTGGCATGGGGATGAACGCCGTGCGGTTGCGCGTATGGGTGAACCATAGTACGGGTTGGAGTAACAAAGAGGATATGCTCTATCTTGCCAAACGGGCTGCCAAAGCCGGACAACGGATCATGATCGATATCCATTACTCCGATTTCTTTGCCGACCCGAATCATCAAACTATTCCTGCCGCTTGGCAGCAGTACGACTACCCGACGATGCTCGAAGCCGTACGCGAACACACGCTCGATGTGCTCCATGCGCTCAAAGAGGAAGGCATCCGACCCGAGTGGGTACAGATTGGAAACGAGACGCCGAACGGCATGTTGTGGCCGATGGGGCAAGTGGATAAAACGCAAGGACATTGGGCTGAATATGCCGGTTTTACCACGATGGGATACAAGGCTGCCAAAGAAGTTTTCCCGGATATAACGGTCATCGTGCATGTGGACAATGCCTACGAACGGCGCGACTGGTTCTGGGAGTCGATGAAGGCACATGGTGGCCAATGGGACATGATCGGGCTGAGCCATTATCCTATGATGAGTGCCTGGAATGGAGGAAAGACTTGGCAGCAAATGAACGAACTGGCCGAAGAGAATATCAAACGCCTTATTCACGACTGGCATTGTCCGGTGATGATTGCCGAAGTAGGTACTTTTGCCAACCATCCCGAATCGGAGATCGTAATGGCCGATTTCATCGACCGTATCACGGCCATCGACTCCTGTGCCGGTATCTTCTATTGGGAACCGCAGGTGCATGGCGGTTGGCGACCGGCTGAGTACATACCGCTTGGTTGGGGCAGTTACGACATGGGCGCCTTCACTCCCGACGGACAACCGTCTAAGGTAATGGAGGTTTTGATCGCTTCTTTTAAATGACTTGGATTATGAAACATTCTTTCTCTCTCTTTTTTCTTGCTGCGTGCCTCGCCTTGCATGCCGAGAGGTATGTGGGCGGCGACATATCCATGCTGCCGCAGTATGAGCAGTACAGCTCCGGCTATAGGGATGTCTATGGCGCCAAAATCAGCGACCTCATGCAGTGGCTCATCGACGATTGCGGGTGGAATACCTTCCGCGTTCGGCTCTTCGTCAACCCGCAGCGGAAAGCACCGGACTATACGACCAACGACTATGCCATCTGTCAGGACCTCGCCTATGTCACCGCCTTGGGCCGGCGCATCAAAGACGCTGGCGCCTACTTCATGCTCGATCTGCATTACTCGGACAGCTGGGTGGATGCCGCACATATACAGCCGCCGCTGGCATGGAAAGGCGCCGGCGATGCCGTCATGGCCGATAGTCTGGCCGCGTACACCCTTCGCGTCCTCGAGGCCCTCAATGCCGCCGGAGCCACACCCGATATGGTACAAGTGGGCAATGAGATCATGTATGGACTCTGCGATATCAAAGTGGCACCTTACGACAAAGCAGACTCCAACTGGCAGGGCTTTCTCTCACTGCTGCGGGCCGGCTGCAATGCCGTGAGGGAGAAATGTCCGAACGCTCAGATCATCATCCATACCGACAGACCGTGCAACTCCGGCTATAACAACTATTTCTACGGCAAACTGATCAACGGCGGGGTGGACTTCGATATCATCGGACTCAGTTATTATCCCTTCTGGCACGCGAACTACACGCCCACAGCCGCCAGCACGAGCGAGCAGGTGTTGTATCCGCTGGTGAGAGCCGTCAATGCCCTTAAGACACAATTCCCCGATAAGCGAGTGCATATCGTCGAGACGGCTACCAACTTCCAGTATTGGCCCACATCAGGTGTTAACTATGACACCAGCCCCGTCTGGCCCGCTACCAAAGTGGGACAGTACACGTTTGTGAGGGCTTTGGTAGATGCCATGATGCCCTTGGACAACCTCGACGGCATCTGTTACTGGTTCCCCGAAGACGCCGGCAATGGCGACTATGTCAACTGGACTACCAAAGCCGGTCTGATCGAGGAGACCTGGTCCAACCGAGGCTTCTGGAGTGAGGAGGCCTCCACTTCCGGTCACACTATCAATCGCATCGGTTCGGTCTCCGGCGATAAGACACCCGAGGATGTCTGCGCACCCTATTACATGGGCAAGTTCGCTCAGTCCGATACCCAGGGTATCGGCCTCACTCCCTCCCTTGAGGGGAGGGCCGGAGAGGGGTTGAAGCTCCTCCGTGACGGGCAGCTCATCATCTTGCGGAACGGACTTGAATACACTCCGGATGGCAAACTAACCACTGGCAAACTGATGAACAGATGATTCCTCCTCACCCTTTGCGGCTGGATACCAGGGGGGATCGGCGCCTTGATTATATTGAATAAGAATAGTCTCTTTTTTTGTACCAAAAACTAAAATTATGCAAGCATATCTTATTTTTTGCGCCAAAATCTTGCACATGTGAGATTTTTTTTGTACTTTTGCAGCGTCAAAAGTATTAAACGACAATGAAAGGCAATTTCAAGTACCATAATCCGACCAAATTGTATTTTGGAGATGCCGCTTTGGATCATCTGAGTGAAGAGCTGTCGCAGTTGGGCGAGCGCGTGCTGCTGAACTACGGGACGGGTAGCGTCAAACGGAGCGGGCTGTACGACGAGGTGGTGGACATCTTGCGCGGTAACGGTCTGACGATCATCGAGAACCCGGGCGTGATGAGCAATCCGACCTTGGCGAAACTGGACGAAGGAATCCTTCTGGCCCGTGAGAACAAGGTGGACTGGATCCTGTCGCTCGGTGGCGGCAGTGTCTGCGACTATTCAAAAGCTGTGGCCGCTTCGGTGGGGTTTGACGGCGATTACTGGCGCCATTTCTGGCTGGAAGGCAATCAGCCTGCTGCGGAGCAAAAGATCTTGCCGGTTGGATGTATCCTGACGATGGCGGGTACCGGCAGTGAGATGAACGGCGGGGCTGTGATTACCGATGCTGCGCATAACTACAAACTCGGCCATGTGTTTGACAGCCGTCTGATGCCCCGTTTCTCCATTCTCAATCCGCGTTACACGATGACCGTGCCCCTCGAGCAGATGAAGGCCGGCATCTACGATATCATGAACCATATCTTCGAACAGTATTTCTCGGGCGAGGACGACAACACGAGCGATTATATAGCGGAGGGTCTGATGCGGGGTCTGATTGCGGCCTCGCGTGCAGCGGTTCGTGACCCGCAGGACTACGAGGCACGGAGTAACATCATGTGGACAGCCACCTGGGCGCTGAACACCCTCATCAAGTGCGGCAAGAGCCAGGACTGGATGGTGCATCAGATAGGTCATTCGATAGGCGCCTGGACGCATGCTCCGCATGGATACACGTTGGCGGCGGTGTCGATGGCCTATTACCGCAGAGCCATGCAGTTCGGACGCGCTAAGTTCGAGCGCTTTGCGAAGAACGTGTGGGGCGTGGACACTGCCGAAGCGGGGCTCGAGGCGCTGAAAGCGTGGATGATAGAAATAGGCTTGCCGCTGACTATCAGCGAGTTAGGAGCCACGGAGGCGATGATTGACAACATCGTCAGCACGACGAACATCTTCCCTGCCGGCTACATGGACCTGACACCCAAGGATGTGCGGGAGATATTGAGGGAGAGCCTCTAACCATTTACGATTTACGATTTGAGAATTTTAACCATAAATTTATACAAATATGCAAAAAAGTCCATTACAAATTGCGCGCCAAGCCTATCAGCCGAAATTGCCGGTAGCGTTGCAAGGCGCAGTACGCCTGGTAGAAGGCGAGAAGACACACTCGGTGGCTGACCAGGACGAGATCAAGGCCTTGTTCCCCAACACCTACGGTCTGCCTCTGATCACGATGGAGCCGACAAGCGGTAAGAATGCGAGTGAACCGTTTAATGTAGGTGTCATCCTTTCTGGCGGTCAAGCTCCCGGCGGGCACAATGTGATTGCGGGTCTGTACGACGGCTTGAAGTCGCTCAACCCTGAGAACAAACTGTACGGATTCCTCGGTGGTCCAAGCGGACTGATCGACGGCAAGTACCAGCTGCTGACAGGCGACATCATCGACGAGTACCGCAACACCGGCGGTTTCGACATCATCGGTTCGGGACGTACCAAACTGGAGGAGACATGGCAGTTCGACAACGGTATCGAGATATGCAAACAGCTCGGTATCAAGGCGGTAGTCATCATCGGCGGTGACGATTCTAACACCAACGCTTGCGTGCTGGCGGAGTACTATCTGCAGAAGCAATGCGGCATCCAGGTGATTGGTTGCCCGAAGACCATTGACGGCGACCTGAAGAACGAGATGATCGAGACCTCGTTCGGTTTTGACACTGCTTGCAAGACCTATGCCGAGCTGATCGGTAACATCCAGCGTGATGCCAATTCCGCAAAGAAATACTGGCATTTCATCCGTCTGATGGGCCGTTCGGCCAGCCATATCGCTCTCGAGTGCGCGCTGCAGAGCCAGCCGAACATTTGTCTGATCTCTGAGGAAGTGGAGGCCAAGAAGATGACGCTTAACGATATCGTTGAGGACATCGTGAAGGTAATTGTTAACCGTGCCAACGCAGGTCTGAACTTCGGTACCATCCTTATTCCGGAAGGCCTCATCGAGTTCATTCCTGCGATGCGTGTGCTCATTCAGGAACTCAACGACATGCTGGCAGCCAACGAGGAGTTCACGAGTCTCGACGGCGACGATGCCAAGCGTGAGTATGTGAAGTCGAAACTGAGTCCTGCTTCTTGCGAACTATTCCGTTCGTTGCCGAAGGGTATCGCCAAGCAGCTGACGCTCGACCGTGACCCGCACGGAAACGTGATGGTTAGCCAGATTGAGACCGAGAAACTGCTCATCGAGATGGTACAGAAGCGTCTGGCCGTGCTCAAGGCTAACGGCGAGTACAAGGGTAAGTTCGCGGCGCTGAACCATTTCTTCGGATACGAAGGCCGTTGCGCGATGCCGTCTAACTTCGATGCCGACTACTGCTACTCGATCGGTGTGAATGCTACCCACCTCATCGCAGCCGGTAAGACCGGATACATGTCGCTCGTACGCAACCTGACCAAACCGACTGCAGAGTGGATTGCCGGCGGTGTGCCCATCACGATGATGATGAACATGGAGAAGCGTAACGGCAAGATGAAACCGGTGATCCAGAAAGCATTGGTGGACCTCGACGGTGCGCCGTTCAAGTACCTGCAAGACCATCGTGCCGAATGGGCAGACCCCGTGACCAGTTATATTTATCCGGGCCCGATTCAGTACTACGGTCCGAGCGAAGTATGCGATCAACCTACGCGCACATTGCTCCTCGAGCGCGGAGCATCCTCCCGTTAATCGGGAGGAGCGGCCTCCGCCTAGAAGGGCTTATTATATCGATGCTCATCAGCCTTTCCCTATCCGCCCAAGTGACGGATAGGGAATTGTTCGATGCTTACCAGCATGAGGATATGTCCGTCTGGAAGGAGTATGTGGATTCCAACGACAAACGACTAACGACTAACGACCTACTATACGAGTACGGCTACTGCGGGTATATCGTGGCAGAGGCGAAGAAAGAAGGGCAGGAAGCGTTATTGCCTCAAGCCAAGCGGTATGTGGCACGTTTTCGGCAGCATGTGGAGGCGCAGAAAGGGACATTGCCAGTCGGGCACTATGAGATGTATATGTCGGCCGTCTATGTGTATGAGCTGCGGTTGAAAGAGTCGATTCATCCCTTCAAATCGATGAGTCTGGCAAAAGAGGCGACGAAACTGGCTCCGAAAGATCCGGTAGTGCTGTCCTACTACGGTACCTGCCTCTTTTATGCTCCTAAACCCTTTGGTAGTAAGAGCGAAGCCTTAGAGTGGTTTGAGGCGGCGCAGGCACGGTTCGGCGGAGATGAATGGAAGTATAGTTGGCTCCGTGAAGCGAATGAAATGTACATCAAACAGTGTCGCGAAAAGCTCAAAAAGTGACAAATTTGCACTTTTTTGCAAAATAATTGCCAAAAAATTTGCTCATATCAAAAAAAAGCAGTACTTTTGTCGTCGCTTTTGAGAAATCATTAGCGCCTCACGTAAAAATGGGGCCCCCGAAAATTTTAATTTTTGGGGAGAGCGGAGGCACAAGTTGCCCGTTAATTTAGCGGAGCGGTATTAACCCTTGCAACCTTGTTGCCGAACGCGATGCTCAATGGTGTAATGGTAGCACTACAGATTCTGGTTCTGTCTGTCTGGGTTCGAGTCCTGGTTGAGCAACTGAATGAGACTGTTGATGAAAATCGCAGTCTCTTTTTTTGTGCGTGTCGCTGTAAGTCGCTGACATTGCGGCGATTCGCTCCGCGATAATGTTCACGTACATGGTTCGATAATTGCCCGTTTTCTTATCGAAACAAACTCCGTGCGGGAATAGGAGATTCTGTAATTTTTGCCGGAATCCGTAGTCACCGCCGCTCCACAAACTCCCTAATTTACAGAAGATTAGCAGTAGGCGCGGCATGGTGCG
>JAFSKL010000025.1 GCA_017448985.1 Paludibacteraceae bacterium | reverse complement strand
TGCCGGGCATAATTTGAGCGATGTGTTCAGTCTGTTACTGGTATTAGTTGCTTTCCGTCTGGCAAAAGTGCACAGCAACGAGCATTTTACCTACGGTTATCGCAAGTCCACGGTACTCATCTCGCTCCTCAATGCCGTCATTCTGTTGATGGCGGTCGGCGCAATCGTCATTGAGAGTATCCATAAATTCAGTGAACCGGCACAAGTGAACGGCATCGCCGTCTCATGGACAGCGGGAGTAGGAATACTCATCAACGGTTTAACCGCTATGCTGCTGATGCACGGTCAGAAAAGTGACTTGAACGTTCGCGGCGCTTTCCTGCACATGCTGGCAGACACGCTCGTCTCGATAGGTGTAGTGATAAGCGGCATTGTCATCTATTATACCGGTTGGAACATCGTGGATCCGATTGTGTCACTCGTGATCGCGGCTGTCATCCTTGTCTCTACTTGGGAACTATTAGCCGATAGTCTGCGGCTTGCCGTAGATGGTATCCCCGAAGGAATTGATCGTCACGAAATAGAATGTCTGTTAACGGAAGACGAACTGGTACAAGAAGCACACCATGTCCATATCTGGGCAATCAGTACAACCGAAACGGCACTCACGGCACATATCGTTTTGAAAGACTTGTCTTCTTGGACGCAGGTTTCCGAACATATCAAGCATGAACTGGCCGAACACGGCATCTCGCACGCTACCCTCGAACCTGAAACGCCCAATGCTATCTGTCATAACAAAGAGTGCTAACTTCTAATCGCTAACCCCTCACCGCAGCAAGAACATAGAACTCCTTATAGTAGCCGCCACTTTCGGAGCCCCTGATATCATTTCGATACCGGAGGCTTTTAAAATGTCTGTACCTCTTTGCTACCTACTCTCCTTATTGGTAGCCGTTCCTCTACAAAGAAAACGGCATTGCTGCCGCTTCCTTCGCTAACAGATGCCTTTCTTAGCCTCAAGGGCTGTAAATACTTGTTGTAACGTCCGACTCCGCCTGCTATGATGTGAATCCGAAATTACAGTCGCACAGTTGTGCGAATAACAAGGACTTGTAGCACAAAATACCAATTAATTTGCATTTTTTTGCTAAATTCCTTGTGTATTCCAAATATTTGTTGTAATTTTGCATCGTGAACGATATAAATGGGTAAATGAGTAAATGAGAAAATGAGAAAATGAGTAACGAGCAACTGAAATTAGAGAACCAATTTTGTTTCCGTTTGTACTCTGCGGCAAGACTGATGATGGGTGCGTATCACCCGTATCTGGATCCGTTGGGTATCACCTATCCGCAGTACTTGGTGTTGCTCGTGCTCTGGGAACAGGACAAACAACCGGTGTGCGACATCGGCAAACGTCTGATGCTGGACACGAACACGATGACGCCGTTGCTTCAGCGCATGGAGAAAGCCGGATTCATCACCCGTACGCGCGGTAAAGAGGACACGCGCCAGCGTATCGTATCGCTCACCAAACAAGGCAAAGCGCTCTACGAACAAGCGCAACACATCCCTGAAAACATGCAGAAAGCGGTAATGATGCCGGACGAAGAGATGAACGAGATCCTGCAGATGATTCCGTCGCTCGACAAACTGATTGAAGAACTTAAAAAACTAAATAAATAACCCTCAAATTTTTACAATTATGACTAAAGAAGAAGCATTAAAAGGATTTGCCTATATGGGCGCAGTATGGTTTGGTAACAGTAAGCAACACTTCGCTTTCTCGGCGTACGACCGTCTGAACGGCTGGAACAAGTTGGCTGACAAATGGAAAGCCGAAGCAGAAGAAGAGTGGGATGAAGCAGAAGAAGTACTCAACCGTCTCGTGGAACTTGGTTGCAAACCGGCAGACCTCCAAGAGGCTATGAAGACCATCGAGTTCCCGTTCTATGACGATCCGAAACAGCAGATCGAGTCGGATTATCAACCCACCGCTGTTGAAGAGATGAGCAAACTCGCGCAGGCTTTTGCGGACGATTATCCCACGCAGAAACTTATCCAGAAATGGATCGACGGCGAGAAAGAGCACATGGAATGGGAGGCTCAGTACCTCAAACTCATCGACAAGATCGGTTACGATAACTTCCTCATGGCTATGATGTAATATGCACATCATTCGCACCCTACGATGCATGTTTTGGACGGCATACACCGTGCTAACACTAACATCATGTTGTAACTTAAAAACGAACAATAATATGGCAACAATTTATGATTTTAAGGTCCTCTCTAATAGAGGCAAAGAAGTAAACCTCGCGGACTATCAAGGTCAAGTGATTCTTATCGTCAATACGGCTTCCAAATGTGGTTTCACGCCGCAGTACGACGGTTTGGAGGAACTGTACAAGAAATACAAGGACCAGGGCTTCGTCATCCTCGGTTTCCCCTGCGACCAGTTCGCGAACCAGGAACCGGGCAGCGATGAGCAGATCGAAGAGTTCTGCCGCCTCAACCACGGCGTGACCTTCCCGCTTATGGCCAAATCCGACGTCAACGGCGCCAACGCCAACCCCGTCTTTGAATACCTCAAAACGCAAGCTCCGACCGAGGAATACAAAGGGCTCAAAGCGAAAGCGGCACACGCGATGCTCAAAAAAATCAGCAAGAGCGTGGAGAAAGAGAGCGACATCCTCTGGAACTTCACCAAGTTCCTCGTTTCCCGTGACGGCAAGACCATCCAACGCTTTGCGCCGGTAGCCGAACCCAAAGATTTCGAGGCCAACATCGTAGCCGAATTGGCTAAATGACTAAATTGTAAATGATTCTATGAAAGAGCAAGTATTAAAAGCCATGCGTGAGTTCGGTCAACCCGTCAACGCTGGCAAGATTGCGGAGATCACCGGTATCGACCGCAAGGAAGTGGACAAAGCGTTTGCAGAACTGAAGAAAGAAGGTGCAATCATCTCTCCGGTTCGTTGCAAATGGGCTCCGGCTAAGTGATGATCTCACTTCTTATGATAAAAGATTTGAAGCAATGAAAAAGATTCTATTACTTGGTATGGCAGCCCTAATGTCCGTCGGATTGATGGCTCAGCCTCCACATCACCATGACTCTCGCCATGATCCCGGACGCGGACATGGTCATGGTCACGCTGCGCATCAGGTCTTCTGTGCGACACCGGAACAGCTGTCGATGACACTGCAAGTAGTGGGACAGCAATCGTTCGATGACAAGAAATTAGAGATTGCCAAACTGGCTGTTACGCTGGGTCATTTCTGTACGGACGACCTCTCACGCGTGGCTGCACTATTCTCGTTCGATGATAGCGACTGACTTTTCTGCTTTATGCTCATGCTTATTGCGAGGACCCGCAGAACTATCCGATTCTGCGCGACGTGTTCACTTTCCGGTCCAATTACGACGAACTAATTCGCACCCTTTATCCCGGACATTAACACTAAAAACGCAGCCCCCAAATAAAAGCACAATCGAAAGGTTGTGCTTTTATTTATCAGTGCGGCGATCAGGCCAATTGGCCTTGGACGACTTGTGCAACGAGCTTGCCGTCGGCATTGGGGAGAGAGGCTTTGATGGCTTTGACAAAAAGGCCCATGTTCTTCTTCTCTGCATCCCAGCCGTTCGCTTCTTTGGCGGCGTTGAAGGCACGTACGATGTCTTCTTCGGAGGCCGCTTTGGGCAGGAAAGTCTCCAAGACATTGATCTGCGCTTGCTCGGCGTCGGCCAACTCCTGCCGACCGGCGGCGATGTATTGCTCGACGGACTCCTGGCGCTGCTTGACCATTTTTTTGATAAGCTGGATCTCATCGGCTTCGGTCAGTTCTTTACCGGCGTTCTCCTTGCTGGTCTGCCAGATGAGGAACGCACTCTTGATGGCGCGCAGGGATTCTGTGCGTACGGAATCATGGTTTTTCATTGCCTCCATGATCAAGGCATTCAGTTCGTTTTTCATAAGAATATTGTTGTTTAGTCGTTTGTCATTGGATTAGGCGGCCCGTGGCATCGTAGATGCGATCGCCGACGAGGATGAAGAGCCGGCCGTCTTTGATGACCTTATTGGTCATTGGTAATTGGTCATTGGTGATTGGGTCAATGTCCCAGGTGAGAGGCTTGATGCCTTCGCCCCATTGGGAATAGAGCCATTGGATGCGCCAGTCGTAACGCCGGAAGAAGCGGTCGCGGACATCAGAGAAATTGCTGTTGTCGCGGTAGTTGGACGTGTTGCGCCATACTTCGGCATCGTTCTTGGCGGCGCGCTCGATCGTATCGGCGAACTCGCGGATCTTAATGCGCACAGAGTCTTTGTGCTCGTGGTAATAGATCCACCATTGTTCCTTGACGGCTTGCTGAAACTGCGGCCACTGAGCGAGCTGCCCGATCCAGTATTGCGGCCAAGTGGGGCCGTCGTAGATCCACCGTTCCTGATGGCGGTCATAGGCATTGCCGAAGTCCCATACGGGTCCGAACTTCCATTTGTCCGCCACGCCAAGCGAGTCACGGTCCTTATAGAGAAAACAGCTTCCGTGGTACGACTCGCAGTCCTCCATAATCTCCTGCACGAGGTAGAAACGAGCGGCTTCGGGAAGGTCCAAGAGGGCTGTTAGCTGTTGGCTGTTAGCTGTTGGCGTATTGTATAGGGCATCGTTGATGGTGTAGAGCTGGTTCTCGATGTACTGGCGCTGCTTGGACGAGAGGACTTCGGGTTCTTTGAGCGAGACCATGATATGCTGGCCGTTGCCTTCGTTGAACTCGATATTGTTGTCCGAGCGGTAGTTGTCGATCTCCACAAGCCATCCTCCGGTGATCGAATCAGGGTGCGTCTCGTTGTCCGCTTGCTCCACTATATCCACGCGATGTCCGGCGATGCGGACCTGTTCGGTGAGGAAATAGAGACCCATATACTTGCCGTTGAGCACGAACTCAACCGGTCGGGTGCGTGGCGTCCAGCGGAGGCCCAGCGCTTTGCTGATACGAAAACCCGCGGGCATCTTGAGGAAGCCCAACCAATCGTCAGCGCAAGCCATGAGACACCAGTGACGGTTGTTGGGCATACCGAGCACTTTGGTCTTGGCGTCGAACTTGATTTTATACGGTTTCTTGTCGAATCCGGACCATGTCCAGTTGCCCCGTCCTTTGATGGTGGCGGGCAGCGGCGCGGCTTTGGAACCGAGCGAAGGGTAGTCGGGTAGGATAGAGTCGATATAGACCGTAGCGGGAATCTGCGTCTCGGTGTCGTTGACAGATTGGTTGTTCTGGGTGTTGACATAGATGATCGGGAGCGTCTTGGTGGGGTTTACTGCTTGCGCAGTAAGAATACAGAGTACAGAATACAGAGTACAGATTAATATGTGGCGGGTGTTCAGCATTCAGTATTCGGGATTCAGACTTATCGCAGGTCCACGGTGAATTTGAGGTTATAGCGTCGTCCGGTGAGGTAACTGGGACTGGCGTAAGGCACACCGTAGGCATCCTCGATATAGAAATAGGAGTTGACGTTCTTCCATCCGACGAGGTTGAACACTTCGAACTGAATGGCCCATTGTTTGACATGCTTGGCGGACGGCGCCCGCATGAACTTGGCAGTCTGGGCATTGAAGACATAAGTGGCACCGATGTCGATACGTTTGTAGGGCGGCATTCGCCGTTTGTCGTTGCCGCGCGCCGCGTAATAGACCTGTCCGTCGGCGAACTGCATCCTCAGATGGAACTTGAGCTGGGGCAGTTGCGGCAGATAGTCCTGGAAGAGCATGGAGAAATTCCATCGTTGCTCTTGTGGGGAAGGAAACCATTTGTCCGAACCTAACAGTCGTTGTCTGGCTGTCATGGTGGAGAAAGCGATCCATGAGTCGGCACCGGGCACGAGTTCGCCGTACAGCTTGAGGTCCAGACCTGCGGCATAGCCTTCGGAGTCGTTCTTGCCCGAATAGCGGATACGCACATTATCGACGGTATAACTCTCCATGCGGTCGATGTACTTGCCGTAGGCTTCGGCTGTGAACTTGAACGGTCTGCCCCACGCACGGAAGTAATAATCGCCTCCGAGGACGAGGTGTACGGAGCGTTGGGCGCGTATGTCGCGGTTGAGCTTGAAGCGCGTCACGCCGAGGTCATCGGTAATGGTATCACGCAACTCTTTGTAGAACGGCGCCTGGTAGTACAGACCTGTAGCGAGGCGGAAGCAGAAGTCGCGTTTCCAGCCGGGTATCCATTCGACGGAAGCACGCGGCGAAGGCAGCACTTCGTTGTTCCAGCTCCACCACTGGAGCCGACCGCCGACCGTCAGGATCCATTGTCCGGAGGGCGTGTTCCACTTATGCTCGTTCTGCACATAGGCTTGCAGGCGCGCCGATTGCATGGCGCTGTCACCCCGCATGGCGTAGTAGAGCTCCATCGTATGGCCGTCGTTGGGCATCGAATAGCCGGCAGAGTCCCGCCATTCCCATTCGTTGATATGGTCGGTGATAGTCTCATATTGTCCGCTGAGGCCCCATGTGAGCTTGTTCTGCCCTTTGGTCCACGCACCTTTGTGCGAGAAAGTGGCGATTCCGGCTTGCAAGCTGTTGCGGGCGTGCTGGTGGAAGATACCCGTGCCGAGCACATTGGACGGATCGGCATCCAGATTTGTGATTTCGGTGTTGATATTGCCCGTTTGCGCATCGTTACCGCCTTGCGAGAGCACATATTCGCCGGTAATGTCGAAAGTCTCGCGTTCGTTCGTATAATAGCCGCTAAGGTCGAAATTAATGTCTAAAGTTGAATGTGGAAGGTTGAAGGAGCCTTTCGCACTCAGGGCGGCAAAGGCGGTGAGGAAACGGTCTTTCTCCTGGCCTTCGTAATAGATGCTGAGGTGCTTGGGGTCATTGAGGCCGCCCCAACTCTCGCTGAGCGAGTCGGGAATGAAGCGGTAGTCGTTCTGGCTGACATTGCCCAGAAATGATATCAGCCAATTTTGGCTGATCCGGCCGGTGATATAGGTCTGATAGTCGATGTAGGTGGGCTGGTAATTGCCGGCGGTGGAGAGTCCTCCCAGCATGTATTTGGATGTCTTGTAGCGCAGACCGTGCATCTGGCTGTAGGTGCTGTCTCCGTGACCGACATACAGTTGTGCACCGAGCAGACTGGCGCTGAGGCTCGCCTCGAAAGCCGTGGGACGCTTATAGGTGATATCGAGCACGGAGGACATCTTGTCGTTGTACTGCACGCCGTAGCCACCTGCAGAGAAATGGATGTTCTCCACCATCTCGGGATTGACGAACGACAGTCCTTCCTGTTGTCCGGAGCGGATGAGCAGCGGGCGATAGACCTCGATGCCGTTGACATAAACCGAGTTCTCGTCGAACGATCCGCCGCGGACATTGTACTGCGAACTGAGTTCGTTGGTCTGGCTGACGCCGGCAAAAGTGATGAGCAGACTCTCGATGGATCCGCCCGTGGCGTCGGGCATGATGCGCGTGGTACCGGCATCGATACGATCCATCATGCCTTGTGTATGCTTGATACCGCGCACTTCGATCTCCGCCAACAGCTGTTCGTCCGTCAGGAGCTGTACATTGATGTTAAGCACGTCGTGCAGGTCGATAATGCGTTGCTGCACCGAGGTATAGCCAATCATCGAGAAGTTGAGCACGACGGTATCGGCTTCGTCAAGCAGCAGCTCGTAATAGCCGTTTTTGTTGGTAGCGGTACCGAGCGGCTGATCCGCATTGAGCACGACCACATTTGCCAGTTCGATACCCACATTGTCCTGATCGACCACATAGCCATAGACCCGCGCGGAGCGCGCGTACGCGGAAACGGTGCAGATGCACAGCAACAAAAAGTTTACTATTTTTAAGATTTTGCCCATTATATGGCCTATAGGGATAAAACCGTGGTCAAACCGTGGTTAAACCGTGGTTAAAGGCTACCTAAAAAATATACGATTATTAAGATTTTATACTCTCGTTCAGTTCTTCAATATAGTTTGTCAATTCCTCGCCGCCTAATCCCGTTTCGGCGGAAGTGACGAAGACCGGAGGCAGTTCTTCCCAGTCTTCCAATAATCGTTCTTTGTACTTTGTCACTTTGTCCTTTAGTACCACTTTGCCTAATTTGTCGCCTTTGGTGAAGACGAGCGCAAAAGGCACGCCGTTCTCGCCGAGCCAGTTGATGAACTCGAGGTCTATCTTCTGCGGTTCGTGCCGGCAGTCGATGAGTACGAAGAGGCAGACAAGCTGTTCGCGCAGCAGACAATAGCGCTCAATCATCTTGCGTAGCGCTTCCCGCTGTTTCTGTCCCGCTTGTGCATAGCCGTAGCCCGGCAGATCGACGAGATGCCACTTGTCATTTACCATTTTACCATTTACCATTTTATCATTTGATTCTATGAGGAAATGGTTGATTAACAGCGTCTTGCCGGGTTTCTGGCTGGTCTTGGCCAGTTTGGCGTCATGGCACAGCATGTTGATCAGGCTCGACTTGCCCACATTGCTTCGTCCGATGAACGCGTACTCCGGCAGGTTGCTCTGCGGACAGGTCGCCACATCCGGATTGGAGATGATATATTGTGCGGATTTGATCATGCAGTATTCAGTTTTCAGTATTCAGCTTTTCACCTTTAACCTGTAGGCGCTTGCGCCGTCCTATAGCGAAGCGTCCTTTCACTTTTCACCTTTCACTTTTTTTGTCCAGAAGATGAATCCGACGAGGCAAGCAATAGTGATCACACCGGCTATCGTATAGCCCAGCCAGCGCCATTCAACGGGCAAATGGAGGCCTTCCGGCGCAATGAGAATATAACTGCTGCATACCATCGTCATGAACAGGGCAGGGATAAGAGCAATGAGGTAGCCGAATCTGAATGCTGATGGCTGAATGCTGATGGCCGACTTTTTATACAGCCAGACGGTTCCTGCCCAGAGGGTGAAGGTGGCGAGTGTTTGGTTGGTCCAAGCGAAATAGCGCCAAACGATGTTGAAATCGACGAAGACCATGCCGAAGACGCAGAGGAAAAGCGGCAGAGCGATGATCAGTCGTTTGGGTATAGGCCGTTGGTCCCATTTGAGGAAGTCCGCCACGATGAGCCGTGCCGAGCGCAGAGCCGTGTCGCCGCTGGTGATAGGCGCTGCAATCACGCCGATGATAGCCAGGATGCCGCCTACTGCACCTAACCAGTTACGGCTCACTCGGTCAATTACCAGTGCCGCGATATTCTCTCCGCTGTGTTCTGCTGCAAAAGCTTGCAGACCGTCAATGCCGTACAGACCTTGCTCCGGATCGGCGAAGAAAGTGCCTGCTGCGGCGGCCCATATCAACGCCAAGATACCTTCGGCGACCATGGCTCCGTAGAAGATCCAGCGTCCTTGCCGCTCATTGGTCACGCAACGCGCCATGATAGGACTCTGCGTGCCGTGGAAACCCGAGATGGCGCCGCAAGCAATGCTCACGAACATCATCGGGAAGAGCGGCAGTCCGTTGGTTTGTCTATTCTGCAGACCGTCGAACACTTCCGGCATCTCGCCGCTGTGCCAGCCTAACATGATGACCATGATGCCGAGACCCATGAACAGCAAAATGCCTCCGAAAATAGGGTAGAACCGCCCGATCAGTTTATCCACCGGCAATACCGTTGCCAGCGCATAGTAGCCGAAGATAATAAAAATCCATATAATAGGAATCTGATAAACCACACCGAAACGCTCCATGGCATAGGTGCTCAGTGGCGCTAATCCTTGCAATAACACCGCCGGTCCGCTGAGGAAAGTGGTGGTCAGCAGAATGAGCAGCACGAGCGATAGTACACGCATGAATACTTTTGTGCCTTTGCCCAGTTCGTCTCCCACAATGTCCGGCAACGACACACCGCCCTTGCGGATAGAGAGCATACCGCTCAGATAGTCGTGTACACCGCCGGCGAAGATCGTGCCGAACACGATCCACAGGAAAGCGGCAGGGCCGTAGAAGATACCCATGATAGCGCCGAAGATAGGTCCGAGTCCGGCTATATTGAGGAACTGGACCAGGAAAATACGCCACGGAGCCATCGGCACGAAGTCCACACCGTCACTTTTGGTCAGCGCAGGAGTCTTGCGATCGGGCTCAACGCCGAAGATTTTTTCTACTAACACACCGTAGGTCAGAAAACCTACGACCAGCAGCACTAAAGCGATTAAAAATGTAACCATTTTTATTGTAATTTAATTGCGGGTGCAAAGGTACGAAAAAAAAATGATATATGCAAATAAAAATGAAAGAAGCCCCAAGATTTCTCTTGGAGCTTCCTTTCTTTTGAAACTGATTTAGTATTATAACTGAACCGGATTCTTCTTCATCGAAGGACGATATTTGCCTTTGAAGGAGAGGTGATCAACGGTAGCTTTGTCAGTCTTGGTTGTGTACTTCTTGAGATCACGTGTTCCCTTAGCAGCCGGTGCACGAAGCGGAGCTTCGGAAGCTGCAGCAGGAGTCAAATCGAACTCAACAACGCCATCCAACCAGCCGAGATTCTCTGCACGTACCAAGTAACCGATACCTTCAGAAGCCGGAGTAATATGAGCTACTCCATCCAATTTGAATGCCAACTCAATAGCAGCTGAAGTGCTGGGGGATCCGGTAGCATCCATTGTGTACAATGCAAGAGGATAATCTGCATCGTTATACGTGAATACACCTGCCAATGCTTGCGGAGCAATTGAGAGCACACCTGATGCTTCATCAAACGAAGTCTTGATCGATTCGCAGTAGTCCAGACCAAGGATAACGAGTTCGCCGTCAACCTCTTGAATCTCGATTGCGCGAGCATCTTCACTTCCGTCAAACGGGCTATAACCGGCCAGAACGAAGTTACCGATGAAGTCAGCTTTCTCGAAGATAACAGCCTCATCTGCAAGCGTAAAGGTCTCAATGAACTCACCTACCTCATTGCCCGTTTCAGAAACAACGAGAAGGTCGAATGTAAACACTTTCGCAGCTGTACCCTTAACATCTACTGTAGATACAATACCGGCAGCTTCAGCAATAACAAGTTCTTGCTTCATGAAGGACAGTTTGGTATCCTGCGGAACAGGAATATCCAACGCGCCATCCTCGCCGTCCCAATAGAATGCAAGGTTGCCACCCTCTGCATAAGCATCCTTCAAACAATAGAGGTTGATGAACGGGCTCTTCGGGTTGCCGGCGTATTGGTCAACAGCCTTGTAGAGTTTCTGCTCCTCGTTGGTGAATTTGAAGATAGTAGATTCGAACTGGTTAACAACGCTCTCAACCTCTTCCCATTGGATACTCGGATCGTTGAAGTCAGCGATGGAGATGTGGTCATTCTGATAAGCTTGTGCATCCAGATAGATCACGAGGTCTTGGTCGCCCAGATAGAAAGCACCGTCTTTGTAAGCGGACATACCGCAAGCTACTGTACCACCGAAGAAGGTGATAGTGTTGGCATCCTTGTCAAAGAATCCCATTCCGCGGGATGCTGCATGAGCTCCGTAGAAATCACCATAGGACCAAGTCATACCCATAGCAAAGGTGTCGAATGTTGCAGAGTCGTTAGCTAACACATGGATATCCATATTGTAGCTTCCTTTGCTGTCAACATCCTCCGGATAGTTGGAGGGGAATCCTTTGTACAAACCGAATTGGTCTTGGATAGGATCATCTACATTACCATCACGGTAGTCAGGCAGCACGGTGTACGGGTTGATCAAACGAATGTCGAACGAACCGTCAGGATTATCCTTACGCATGTAACTTACGTACCAACCGGGATTACCGGTGGAGAAGAATACATTCACAATACCGTCAAATACGATAGCTTGAGTAGCGGCGGGCTCCCAGGCAGCGATTGTAACGGTGAACTCAAAACTTGTTGCACCGGCGATGTAATCGTCAAGATTCTCCTCACCGATGGTAGCTTTGATAGAATAAGTGGAGTCCACTTCTGCATTCGGGAAAGTCAATTTGAAAGGAACTTCCTTCTCACCGGCTGCAAAGTTCACGCTTGCGGGAACTTTGATTACATCAACGTCACCTTCACTGATGATATTGACGGTCAAAGCCTCGGCAGTATTGGTACGGCCAATCTTGATTTCATACTCAAGAGCTGCTTTGTTCGGGTTGATTTCAACCGATGCAGAGCTCTGAGAGAAAGCCACGGCAGCAGGATTGGATGCCGGAGATGGCTCGCGCTCAACGTTCTTCTCGCAAGCCGTGAGAGTAAACACGGCTGCTGCGAGAAAGAGCATAATTTTATTTAACTTTTTCATATCTGTTTACGTTTTTAGGATTATAATGCTACAAACGGGTTGTTGTCAGCTTCGCTGATACCTCTGTTAGCCTCGATCTCAGCTTGCGGGATACGCCACAAGAGAACGCCTCTGTTGACACTACCGGTAATATCCTGGTTAGCCCACTCAGCCGGCCAGTTGCTCGAGTTGGAACGGATGATATCTTTCTCAAGACGCATGATGTCGCCCCAAGCAAAACCTTCACCCCAGAGCTCTACACGGCGTTGCCACCAGATCTCGTCCTCAATGCTCAGACCGTGTGCACCGATATTGTAACTCGGATCACGGTTAGCCTGAACGAATGCTGCGAGTGTACCTGCGCCGTCACCGCCGGACTTAGCCAGACCCTCAGCCTTGATGAGGATCAACTCCTCAGCACGCATCAGGATCCAGTCAGCTGCTGCTGCACCCAGACCGCTGGTCGAACCGTCACCGGTACCGAACTTAACGTTCTGATACGGAGTCTCTTGAGCGATGATGTCCGCTTTGATGGCGTTGTAACCCGGAGCATCCAGCAGCGGAGAAGACAGGTTCTCGTCGAGCCACCAGCCCTTACGAACGTCGGTAGCTGCGATCTCGCTGAATAGGTTGCTGGAGATCCAACGGGTTGCACCTACACTGGTGTAACCGTCGCCGTAGAACGAAGACATATGGCTCGGCCAGTTGATGATACCGGTCTGCACGATGTCGTTGGTCTCAACCACGATGTTAGCCCAGAGTACGTTGTGAGCAGAAGCGGAAGCGAATCCCGGAACACCTGCCTCGGCAATCGATAGAGGAGTAGCACCCGAGAGTTGCAGCGCTTTGTCAGCGTCAGCAGCTGCGGCTGCCCAGTTTTGCATAATGAGGTTAGCACGTGCACGGAGACCGAAAGCAACAGCCTGATCTACATAACCCTTGTCCGAACGAACGAATCCGTCGAGGGAGTCACAAGCGTAGTCAAGGTCAGCCTTGATCATGGTGAACACCTCTTCTACGGTAGCACGCGGGTTAGCCTCTTGCTGCTCTGCCGGCATACGATCCTTTACGATAGGCACGCAAGGCAGAGACTTGGTAGCATCGCTATAGGTGAACTGATAGAGTTGAGCAAGCTGCAAGTAGCAGAATGCGCGTACGGCCAGAGCCTGAGACAATGCATGACGCATTGCACCCGGATCCTCACGGTCAACGATCTCGATAACGTTATTGCAAGCGTGAATAATCTTGTAATACTCGTTCCATACGAGGTGAGAAATCAAACCGTAAGTGGTGGTCAACGTATTGTCACGGTTCTTGGTGAAGTCAGAGAAGTTGAACCAGTTGTAACCGATGTTGGCACTAACATAGTCCTGACCCTGCTCTTCCATGAACATACAGATAGCAGCATAACCGAAGTCATTGTGACGGGTGTAACCTAGGTCACCAAGACCGGCATAGAGCTGAATGAACTGCGCATAGATAGCCGAGATGTCAGCAGCAGCTGCAGTAGGATTGGCAGCGGCAGCATCTTTCTTTTGGTCGGCAGTCTTCGTTGCGCCTTGAGGCTCAGCATTCATCCAATCATCGCAAGCGGTAAAAGACATTGCTGCGACGAGGAGAATAGATGCATATTTAATAACATTTTTCATAATTGTCTCCTTTCTTTGCTTAGAATGTAATGCTCAAACCACCCGAGATAGTACGCATCGGCGAATAGTAGACCGAGTTAGCAGAAGTGTAACCCTGACGAGGATCAAGACCCTTGCGAGCAGACCACAATGCAATGTTGTCAGCTACAGCGTAGAGACGAATCTTCTCGATGTGCGCCTTCTTGGTTAATTTAGCAGGGAAAGTATAGCCCAGCGTGATGTTCTGCAAAGCAACATAGTTGCTCGATACTAACCAGCGGTCAGAAGTACCATTAGCATAGGTGTCACCTGCGTTCAGAGCAGGAACATCGGTCTGCGTGTTGTCAGGAGTCCATGCATTGAGGATGTCCATATGCCAGTTCATACCGGCATCGCTAGAGGTACCTGCGTGCATCAAGCGTTGATAACCCGTATCGAATACGCGGCCACCGGCCTGATAGTTGAATGCTACAGACAGGTCAACACCGTACACCTTCAACTCGGTTCCGAAACCACCGTAAATCTTCGGCAGAATGTCACCGGTCTCATATTTGCAAGCATTAGCCTCGCTGTATTTCTCAGTTACGCCACCCTTCTCGATGATGATGGGGTTGCCTTCCTCGTCGAGTACAGGATTGCCTTCTTCGTCAGTCTTCTCTACATTGATGTACCACTGTGCTTTACCGTTCTCAGGATTAACACCTGCGTAAGCGGGCAAGTAGCGGTTGTACATACCTTCGCCTTCGCGATAGATATAGGTACCGTCGATCCATTGACCATCGAGTTCCGGAGCCAGTTTCAGAATCTTGTTCTTGAAGAACGTCAGGTTAGCATAGAGCGACCACGATACGTTACGGGTCTTAACCAGCTCTCCGTGGAGTTCCACATCCATACCGGCGTTGCTTACAGAACCGATGTTAACCGGCAGATAGCTGTAACCCAGCGAAGCGGGAACCGGACGATAGTACAACATGTCCTCCGTACGACGACGCCAACCTTCGATAGTACCGGTGAGGCGCTCGTTGAAGAAACCGAAGTCGATACCTGCGTTGAAGTTATAGGAAGTCTCCCAGCTGATGTCCGAGTTACCTTTGTACGACAGAGTGGTTGCGAACTCACCGTTGTTCTCGCTGACAACATATTGGTCAGCCCAAGGATGATAGTTTGCATAACCGTCTTGCGTCAAGAGAGCATCGTTACCTTGCGAACCGTAGCTCACTTTCAGTTTCAACAGGTCAACGTTCTCAACAGCGTCCATGAACGGCTCGCCCTTGATATCCCATGCAGCACCTACAGACCAGAAGTTACCCCATCGCTTGCCCGGAGCGAAACGCGAAGAAGCGTCACGACGATACGAACCGCTGATGAAATAACGGCTTGCATAGTCATACTTGGCCTGGAAGAGGATACCCTGGGTGAAATAGCTGTCGGTCGAAGAGCTTGTGCTCGGAGACAGAATAGCGTTGCTGACCTCGGCAATGTCCGGGTTGAACAACTTCTGTTGCGTACCCGACAGCGAAGACATAATACGACGGAAGTTCTCGTAACCTACCAAAACGTCAACATTGTGGTCACCGAACTTACGTGCGAAAGTTGCCAAGTACTGTTGGTCAACACCTACGTTACGAGTAGAAGCTACATAAGCGTAACCACCCGAAGAAGCGAACTGACCATAGAACGGGTTCTGAGTCATCTGATAGCGAACGCCACCATAGAGAACACCGAGGTTGGCACTGAATTTCAGACCCTTAACCGGCTCAACCTGGATGAACCATTTTCCGGTAAAGATGTCTTTCTTGTAGAGCGACTTGTTCAGAGCGATAGCAGAAGCAGGGTTGGACTGGTTCATGAAAGCACGAACCTGGCCGTTTACTTTTGCATCTCCGTAGTCGTACATCGTGTAGCCGTTGTCATCAATTTTGATGTTACCCTCACCGTCACGGATGTAAAGCGGATAGATAGGAGCAACGTTGTTGCTTACATAGAAGAGGTTACCGGAGCTGTAGCTTCCGTACTCGTCCTCCTCAGGATACTGCATGTCTGCGTGGCTGTAGCTCATGTTGGTTCCGATCTTCAACCATTTCTTTGCCTGATAGTCCACGTTTACACGGCCGGTAGCACGACGGAAACCGGAGTTCTCGATGATACCCGAGTCATCCAAATAGCTACCCGAAGCAAAATAAGTCAACTTGTCGGTAGAACCGCTCACGCTCAGGTTGTACTCCTGACGAAGGTTGTTCGATTGGAACAACTCGTTGAACCAGTTATCAGGCAGCAAGGTGTAATCAACACCCTTGTTGGTAACCACATGGCCCAACTTTGCGTTCGGGTTCAACTTGCCGTTCGTACCAACCAGACGCTCGCCCTCAGGAATGTCATACACTTGATAGCCAAGACCACCGTTGTTGGCATCCAACAGATAACGGTTAGCCAAATCGTGGCTGCCATAGTAGTTGTACAGACCCTGATAGAAGTTCTCGTAGTACATAGCCGGATCAGTCATCACGTTGTAGGTGGGAACACCGCGTTGGTTAACACCCCACTTAGCGTCAATCTTGATCTGGGCGTCACGGGTGTTACCACGCTTGGTGGTGATCAGGATCACACCGTTGGCACCGCGAGCACCGTACAATGCGTTCGATGCAGCGTCTTTCAATACCGTAACGGACTCGATATCGCTATTGCTCAGCGTGCTCACTGCGTCATTATCGGCGGGGATACCGTCGATCACGTACAACGGAGCGTTGCTGGAAGCCATAGAACCGATACCACGGATACGGATGTTGCTCGTTGTACCGGGCTGACCACTCGAGCTCAAACCTTGTACACCGGCTACCTGACCTGCAAGAGCGTCGGTGATGTTGCTGGCCTGACGTTTGTTGATCTCGTCTGCCTTTACTACGGAAGCCGCACCGGTAAACGATTTCTTCGTCGCTGTACCGAAGGCAACTACCATCACCTCGTCCAATTGCTTGGTGTCTTCCGACAAATTAATAACTATACCGTTCTGCGCAGGAACCTCACGTGTTCCCATACCGATGAACGATACGACCAGCACAGCATTCGGATCTGCTTCGATCGAGAATTTACCGTCAACATCGGTAATGGTTCCGCGAGATGTACCCTTCACCTGTACGGATGCACCGATTACAGGCTCGTCATCTGCTGCGTTAAGAACGGTACCAGAAATAGTTTGGCTCTGGGCCAAAACCTGTCCGAAAGTAAGCATACAAGCGGACATAAACAGTAGGAATTTCTTCATACCTTACCTTAAATAAATTAGTTAATACTATAACGAATTTGACGTTATTTGCTATCGTAAATTCGAAACTGGGCGCAAAATTACAACAAATTTTTGGATTATGCAAGTATTTTTTACTTTTTTTTACATTTTTTTGCATTTTACCGACAAATAGAAAACCATTTATTGCATTTAATACCATTGTGTAAACTCAATTTGGCAGTTTTTTGACACTTTTTAGGCAAAAATCTAAAAAAATAACCAAAAATTTGCAGATTTGACTTTTTTATAGTAACTTTGCAGCGGATTTTGGGTGATATGGCAAATTATCCCGAATCCGAACCAAGTATTTAACCAAATCATTAATAGTATGACAAACTTCTCTCAACAAGACCTCGAGCAATTGCAGGCTCGTGGCATCTCTGTAGAAAAAGCCGAAGCGCAACTCGAATGCTTCCGTAACGGCTTCCCGCAACTGGACATCGTAGCGCCCGCTTCCACCAAGAAAGGTATCCTCGCTCCGAAACGCGCTGAACAGGAGCAGTTCATCAAAGCTTGGCAGGACTATCTGGCCGAAGGACACAAGATCCTCAAGTTCGTGCCCGCTTCCGGTGCGGCCTCGCGTATGTTCAAGAATCTGTTCCAGTATCTGGAGGATGGCATCGAGACGCCGTTCATTCAGGATTTCCTTGCCCACAAGGACTATTTTGCCTTTGGTCCGGAGTTGGCCGGTAAGGAAGGTCAGGAGGCGGTTCGTTACCTGTTGCACGACATGCACTATGGCGAACTGCCTAAAGGACTACTCCTATTCCATAAATATCGCGATGGCGCGCGCACGCCCGCGTTAGAGCATCTCGTAGAAGGTGCGCAGTACTGCGTCGCACCGGCTAAAGAGGGTGAAAAACCAACCGTGTATCTCCATTTCACCGTCTCACACGACCACCTGCCGCTCTTCCGCCAGCATATAGCCGACAACCTCAAGAAGTTTGAAGACAAATACAACGTCCGCTATGACGTCACCTTCTCCGAGCAGTTGCCGAGTACCGATACGATCGCCGCTAATCCTGACGGTACGCCGTTCCGCACGAAGGACGGCAAGCTCCTCTTCCGTCCGGGGGGACACGGAGCGCTCATCGAGAACCTCAACCGCCAGGATGCCGACATCGTCTTCATCAAAAATATCGACAATGTAGTGCCCGACCGGCTCAAGAAAGACACCATTCGTTACAAGCAGATCCTCGCCGGCGTGCTGGTCACCGAGCAGAAGCGTGTCTTTGAAGCGCTCAAGGACCCGAACCTCTCCGACGAAGAACGCGCCAAACTGAATAGGCCTATCCGTGTCTGCGGCGTGGTGAAGAATACCGGCGAACCCGGTGGAGGACCGTTCCTCGTGCGCGATGCCGACGGTTCGATCAGCTGCCAGATCCTCGAATCGACGCAGATCAGCGACCCCGCGCTCATGGCCCAATCGACCCACTTCAACCCCGTGGACCTCGTCTGCGCCATCCGTGATTACGAAGGCAAGCCTTTCAACCTGCCCGACTTTGTGGATCCGCAAACGGGATTCATCTCCAATAAGTCCAAAGACGGCAAGGAACTGCTGGCGCTCGAACTGCCCGGACTCTGGAACGGAGCCATGGCCAAGTGGAACACCATCTTCGTCGAAGTGCCTGTCTCCACGTTCAACCCCGTTAAGACAGTGAACGACCTATTGCGAGAACAACATCAATAATTCCCTTCGACATCTCGACATCTCGACGTCTCACCTACAACAATAAACCCCGCGAGTGTTTCGCGGGGTTTATTGTCGAATATACAATATGAGCAAATTAATTCTTAAAAATCGACAATAGTTTACTTTTTGCAAAGTTAATGTTGCAAATAGCTGTTAGCAAACAGCCAGCAGCCCGCCAATTCTCAGCGTTTGGCAAAGATGATTGTGGCAGCGACGGTGATTCCCAATAGCGCGGGATAGAAGAGATAAGGCACGATGCTCATGGCACTGATGCCGGCAAGTCCGCTCGCCATAAGGAGTTGTGCGCCGTAGGGCAGGATACCCTGAATGCAACAGCTCGTTGTGTCCAACAGACTGGCACTGCGGCGAGGATCGATATCAAACTGACCGGCAATCCGCTTGGCGATGTCGCCTACGGAGAGGATGGCTATCGTGTTGTTTGCCGTGCACACATTGGCAAAGGCGACGAGTCCGCAGATACTCCACTCAGCTCCTTTGCGCGAACGGACACGACGAGTGATGCGGTCGATGACAAACTCCATACCTCCGTTATGACTGATCAGGGCAAAGATACCGCCGGCAAGCATCGAGATGAGGATGAGTTCGCTCATGCCCATAACGCCCGTGAGAGAGCTGTCTATCCATCCCATGAGGCTATAACTGCCGTCCAAGATGCCGGTGAGACAAGTGAGCGCACAGCCCAGAGCCAGAACCACCAGCACATTCACACCGAAAGCGGCGGTTACCAGAACGGCCAGATAGGGGAGAACCTTGGGGAATGATGAAAAGCTAAATGTGAAAGATGTCAAGGACCCGTCGGTGGCAGAGGTGCTGAGGAAGACATACAGCACCGCAACGATGAGGGCGGCAGGAATGACCATCCGGACATTAAAGCGGAATTTGTCACTCAGTTTGCAGCCCTGTGTCTGCGTGGCTACAATGGTGGTGTCGCTGATAAAACTGAGGTTGTCGCCAAAGAACGCTCCTCCCACGACGGCGGCAGCGACAAGCGGCAAGGTCATGGCCGTTTTGTCCGCGAGTCCCGCTGCGATAGGCATCAGTGCCACGATCGTGCCGACGGATGTACCCATACAAAGGGAGGTGAGGCAAGCCGCGAGAAAGAGTCCCGTCAGTGCAAAACGCGCAGGTAGGATACGAAGCGTGAGGTTGACCATCGCTTCCGCGGAACCCATCTCTTTTGCAGACGCCGCAAAGGCACCGGCAAGCATGAAAATCCATACCATCAGCAGCAAGTTGGGACTGCCGGCTCCGCGCGAAAAAATAGTGACGCGCTCCTTGAGGCTTATTCCCCGCGTGACGGCAATCGCCACAATGGCGGTGAGAACAAAAACCAACAGAAGCGGCGCATTGCTCACTCCGCCGTAGTATATGGAGCTTCCGACAAGCAGCAAGACCATCGCCGCTATCGGTGAAAGAGCCAACAGACCTTTTTTCATACTTTTTACCTTCCGAAAACAGCCGCAAAGGTACGAAAAAATTACAATATGAGCAAATTTTTTCTTAAAACTTTACATATATTTGCCTTTTGCTATATGAATGTGGCAAAATCACTACTGTCCTATTAACTTCGAATTATATGTTAGTAAATACTTGATTTTGAGCAAAATACATCCACATATCGAGTCAACGGATATTTTTAACAATTGTTTTTTAATGTTTTTGTTTAATTTTATGGGACACTACTGTGGCAAAATGTAAACAAAAAACCTCTCTATGCTCACGCACCGAGAGGTTCCAACTTAACCTTTTACAAATACGTATCGCGTGGATACGCTTCTCTATCGCGAATCCTATCGCATAATCTTCAATGTCTGTCCGGACTCGGTAACAACGATGTACATGCCGTTCGGCAGCGGCATCGCGTGGATATCTTCGTTGGTGGTTGCCACTTTGCGACCATAAACATCAAAGATGTTCACCCATTCACCAACCGTATAGACTTCGTCTATGCCTTGTGTGTTCTTGATGCGAAGCGAGACTGCATAAGGCAACTGGTTGATATAGTCGGTCACGGTATAAACCACCGGAATGAACGAACTGAAACGGAAGTCCTGTTCCTTATCCACCGAAGGCTCAACATGCGAGTATGTCGGATCTGCCAGCGTGATAACCGGTTTCGCTGCACGCAAGCTGTCCAACTCGTTGAACTGTTCGTCCGTCATTTCCACTTCAATGGTGTAGTTGGCCTGGTCTATCACACCTTCAAAACCTTCGAGCGTGAAACGGTTGATCTGCAGCGTCGGCAGGAAGACAGGAGAAACCGACTCGTCTATCAGGTAGTTGATGATGGCATTGATCAGCTGTTTGCCGTCGCTCGTCAGATTAGCCGTACTGCTCGTAGCAATCGGCAGGCATACATATTTCTGTCCGCCACGCATCTTGGCCGGAATCTCATGGAGAACGGTCTGTTGCTCGCCGTTGCCATTATAATCATTAATGTCTCGCGTCCACGCGGTAGCAAGACAATGCGTTCCCGGCAACTTGACACGAATCGGCATCAGACCTTTCTTGCCGAGGTTCTCGTTGGACAGCACTTGCACCTTGCTGCCTTGTTTCTTGCCCAACTTCTTGAAGATCGGATGGTCGTCACGCTGTACGGTCAGCGACAAGGCCTCTTCGGTCAAAGCGCCGTTATCCGGCTCACCCCAATCGAGACGGTCCTTGGTATAAGTGAAGCCGTTAACGCTGAAGATAGGCAGCGAAGAACCGCCTTTGATAAGCGCCAGCACCTCCGGATTATCCGAATCGGCATCCTCGGAGATGAAGATCCACTGATACTTGCCGTACTGATCCGGATCACGCAGATCATCTATGGTCTTGCGGGCAATCGGGTTCCAGTTCTGGGTCTTGAGGTAACTGAAGATCTGATCTTTCTCTTCCGCGCCGTTCGTCTTGTACAGATAAAGCACGGCGTTGGAACCGATATCGATGGTCTGTATCTTGATCTTGCCTTCAAGCACCGTCTCCGAGCCCGTCACGGTGACGGAGAACGGGTACTCGCCTGCAGCTGTCGGCGTACCGCCGATAGTGTAGATACCGTTATTGCCCTTGCCGCTGATGCCGTCCGGCTGGCCGTTCGGCCAGGTCACCTTCACGTCGTCCGCAGACAAAGCATAGTACTTGAAGGTGATTTGTTCCATTTCCTCGCCCGTATAAGCGTTGACGATCAGGTCACTCGTTGCTTTGATGTCGGAAATGACGCTGAACTTACCTTTCGCCCGTGCCGTCTCTTTGCCGCCGAAATAGGTCACAACGGCGTAGTTGTAGGTGCCTACCGGACAATTGGCCTGTCCGCTCAAAGCTATCGAGTCGCCCAAATCTGTTTGTGCCAAGGTCTCCAAGGTGATACCCTCTGCCGTAGCACCGCTCCATTCCAACTTGACTTGACCCATCTGGGCGTACTTGGCGAAGTAAACGACTGGTTTGATGTCCGAGGTCTGAAGCACTTTCTGCGTCGAGTCGTTACCATCAAAGTATTTCACCCGCGGCTCTTGTGCCACGCGCAACGAGAAACCGGTCAACTTGCTGTCGCCGTCACCGATGCCGACCAGTTTGATCACATGCTCTTTGGTACTCATGTCGTAACGGTGAATAGCATAGCCGTCAATAGGATCACCGGACACTTTCTCTTCATCGATATAGACTTCGAAATGTTTGCCTTTGGAGCCATCTTTGTTGTTATCTTTGCCGTAGAACGAGAATTGGTCAAAGCCTTTCACTTGGAAGAGCATCTCGTTTCCACCGCGGAACTTGATGCTGCGGAGCGAGTTCTCTTTGAACTCATCCTTGGCACCGGCGTTACTGTCGCCTCCCGTTCCGTTGCAATCTTTCATCTCAAACCAGTTGTCTTTGGCCTTCACGGACTTTTCCTCACCGGTAGTGATACCATTGGACTTGTCGGTAGGCTTGGTATCAATAGAAATATTGCTTCCGGTAGCATCCCGGGTTACATAGTAAACCTCATATTCATAGCCGTTGAATACCGATAGCGGAGTCTTGTATCCTAACGGGTCGTCATAGATATCCGGCACGTGCGCCGTGAGACCTACATCCGGCAGTTCGGGATCCGGCTCCTCCGATTTCTTGGTGACGGTTACTTCGCACGTGGCTGTAAAATCGCCGTCATCCGTCTTAACGGTAATAGTGGCCGTTCCTTCTGCCACAGCCGTCACTTTGCCGTTGCTGACCGTCGCTACTGCATCATCACTACTCTCCCAAGTCACCTTCTTATTCGTCGCGTCAGCCGGTGCAACCGTTGCTGTCAAAGTCTGCGATTTGCCTTCCTCCAGTTCCAATGTCTCTTTGTCCAGCGAAACACCTGTTACAGCCACCGGATCATCCACAGGAGGCGTTTCTCCGTCACGTGTCACCTTGATAGCACATATACAAGTTCCGGTACCTTCAGCACGCATCAGGAACAGATCTTTCGTATCGGCTGTAAGGGTAACGGAGCCGATATTATAGTCGGTTTTCGATTTTCCGGTTGCGAGACTGGTGCTTATATCGCCGGTATGCTCGGAAGTCGAACTGATCTTCCAAGGATTATAACCGCAGATGGTGATTACATCGCCCGCTATGAAGCCTTTTCCATTAGTCGTAGAGGCTTTCAAGTAGAGTTTGTTGCCGCCGTTTTTCAGACCTTTCGAACCTTGTGACTTCATGTCGTCCGGCACTCCTGCAACGTAGTCCGCACTCTCAACGGTAAACGATTTTGAGTCATCGGAGGAAAGGAATTCAACCCGAATATTCGTACCGTCCTCGAAAGTGCCGTTTGCCGGTGCTTCTTCACCGGAGAAACGCCAATGAGCATAGATCTCTCCTGTTGGCAGTTCGGGATCCGGATCCTCTGATTTCTTGGTAACGGTCACATCACATGTGGCAGTAAAACTGCCGTCATCCGTCTTGACGGTAATAGTGGCCGTTCCTTCTGCCACAGCCGTCACTTTGCCGTTGCTGACCGTAGCAACCGATTCGTCGCTGCTCTCCCATGTCACTTTCTTGTTCGTGGCATCAGCCGGTGCAACCGTTGCTGTCAAAGTCTGCGATTTGCCTTCCTCCAAAGAGATGGACGATTGGTCCAACTTGACGCCTGTCACATCGACCGTTACAACCTCTATTCCGTCGCGCTTGATACCTATATAACTGAATGTCGGATTCCATTGGGTGGCGCCATCCTCTCGCCAAAGATAAATGGCTGTCTTGCCTGCAACAGCCGCCGGAAGAACAATCGCCTTCTCGCCCGTAGCACTCGGTTCGTCTTTTGAGTACTCAATACCTTCGTCATAAAGCACTTCGTTGCCCTCGTTATCTGCGAAAAGCACACACTTACCGAGGTCAGCAGCTGTGGTTATGTTGATAACAAAGACATCGTTCTCCTGGAGCGCATAGCCGTTGTCCAGAATCAAACCGAAATATTTCTTCTTGTCCAGTTTGAGCTCATCTTTTTTGCTCAGATTCGTCTCAACGGAACCGGCCGCCGGACCGCTTACGTCCTGCTGAGTGGTGCCCTTAATCAACCATTCTCCTTCAGCGGGTGGATCAATGGGATCGGGATCTTTTTCCGCTTCGGTAATAGTAACCTCGTAATTCTTTACTTTGCCGCTCTTCGTGTACGGGAAAGTGAAAGTATTCGTTTCGTTCGCTTCGAAATCAGCAGAAACAGGAGTCCAGTTGTCGGATATATTCTTGCCTTTGAATGTCGGTTTGATATTCGTACGGTCGGAACCGAATTTAATCTTTGCTTTAATGGCCAGATTGTCCTCGTCATACACATCCGAACCGGCCACCATGTTGTCGAACGAAATACTGGTCACAACCGGTTCTCCTTCGTCCTGCGGGTCCGGCGTTCCGCCTCCTTCTCCCAATGTGTACTTGACTCCTACCGCTTTGTAGTCATCTTCGGTTGCAAAGGCAAGATAGTATTTGCCGTCTTTCTCTGTGATGTCATCGCTTGTGAAAGCTATGTCATCCGAATAACCTGCCGCCATATTGATAGGCCGACTTTGGTCTTGAGAACCGCCAACCACCAGATACAGGAATCGGTCAGTTTTGGCATTCTGACAGTTCCAAGCCACGGTTCCGGCGGCATCAGCAGACGGAACTTCTACGTACAGGTCAAATTTCTTACACTTCACTTCATCAAACGAAGCTTCGTAGGTTTGATCCGTGACGGTAAATTTACTTAAGTCAATAATGTAATCTTCAGCTTGCGCAGACAATAGCGCAAAAACGGAAGTGACAACTGTCAAAATAAGATTTTTAATGCTTTTCATATTGCTTGTTGTGTTAATTTTCGTGTTTTGAGCGACCTTTGAGGCTCGTTTGGTGTCCGTTTTGTGGTTCATTTAGCGTTCATTCTTGGCCTTACCTCGGACTGACCTTGGCGCTCGTTGCCGTGTCGTTGCCGACTTGTTGCCGTCTTTTTGCCGTGTCTGATACGATGCACTCTGAACGGAGGAAATGGCCGTTCCCGACGGGAAACACTAAATCGACTGCAAAATTACTGCTTTTTTTGCACATCCATGTGCACTTATTCAAAAAAAATGTGTAAAAATTGACACTTTTGACGATTTTTTAACATTTTATTCGATTTTATTTGCATAAGTCAAATAAATGTTGTAAATTTGCACGATTTTTTGATAACAGACAATTTTAGTAATAAATCAAGAATGGAATAAGTATGAAAAAAACATTTTTATCTATTGCCCTTTTCCTGTTGGCTGCGGCAGCGATGAATGCTCAGACCGTGGACAAAGAAGTGGTCGTTGAGAAAGCTGAGGCTGCGGCGAAAGCAGGTGAGGACTTGAAGAAACTGGAAGCGCCTGAGAAAGCGTGGAAATTTGACGGAACACTGGGTTTAAACGCTGCGGCTACGGGTCTGGTGAACTGGGCTGCAGGAGGTAAGAACAATGTCAACGGCATCGTGTATGCCAAGTTGCATTTGCTTTATCACAAGAATGCGATTGCATGGGAAACGAACTTCGACACCGATTTCGGAATGACATGGATTGATCAGAAGGAAGATCCGTTCCAGAAGTCCAGCGACAATATCAAACTGGCAACGAAGTTCGGATGGGAATTTGCGCCGACATGGTATCTGACGGTGTTGGGCGGTTTCCAGAGCCAATACGCGCTCGGTCGCAACTATGTGGACGGGTACAACCCTATTATCTCGAAGTGGCTGGCTCCGTCGTACACGGATATCTCCGTCGGTATCGACTGGAAGAAGAGTGTGAACGGTGCGGATTTCTCCATTTATCTGTCGCCTGTCGCAGGTCGTGTTACTACGGCTTATGTAGGCGAGGCATGGAACAAGAAGTACAGCGCTGAGTACAACGAAGCGATGGGAACGAAGGATTATGACCTGAGTAAAGATCTCAAGGACGCTTACGGCGTAGTGCGTTATGACGAGAATGGTATTAAACAGTATGACCGCAACGCCCGTGCTGAGCTCGGTTTGAGTTTCAAAGGTGCGATTGCTTATGCATACCAGGATTTCAAACTGGCCACGACGCTGGCATTGTTCACTCCTTATGCCGGCAAAGGTAACGAGTTGGCAAGTTATGTGGAGGGAAGCAAGGTGGCAGACAGCTATTTCCACTATTCGAACATGAATCGTCAGTTTGGCAAGTTTGATGTGGATTGGGATGTGGCGCTGAGCTATCAGTTCCTCAAATGTCTGCAAGTGACGCTCCAGACCAGCCTCAAGTACTATCCGGGAACGCTGATAGCGAACAAGGATGGCGAGGTAGCTGAGCGCGTACAGTTCAAAGGTGTAATCGGACTGGGTGTAGGATATTCGTTCTGATGCAAGCGTTAGCGGAACTGTCGGAGAATTTGCGCGTGTTGCTGGAGCGCTACGAAGCGTTGCAGCAGGAGAACGCGCGGCTACGGGAGGACGCGGAACGGCAACGGCAGGAACTGATTCGCACGCATAGCGAGTTACTCGAATTGCAGCAGAAGAACCGGCGTATAGCAACGGCCAATGCGATGAGCGCGGCCGAAGGCAACGAGGAAGCGCTCAAACGCCTCAACGCCTTGATAGCACAAGTGGATAGAGCAATTGCCGCGCTCAAAAAATGAAGATATTCATTATTCATTAATCATTATTCATTAATTGGCTTCTGACAAGCAACATATCAATCTGCATTTGGACGCACACACGGTGGGTCTGGATGTGCCGCGTGATCAGGAACCGAACTACCGCAAGGCTGCCGAACTGCTCAACAGGCGTTATCAGTACTACCTCAAACTGCGTCCCAACTCATCGGCGGAACAGTTGTGGATGTACACGGCGCTTGAAGTGGCCGTGGCGCTCGAATCCGATGCCCGCGAGAAGAGTCTCGTGCCTGTCGAGAAAGAGCTCAAAGAACTGAACGAACTAATCAAGAAACATCTTTCCTAATACAGGTATCCCGTTATACCGTTATGCCGGAAAAAATAACTTTTAATTAACAAGATAAATCAATGAACACAGCAATCCTAATTGTGATTTGTATAGTGGCAGGTCTGCTCGTAGGAGCCGGCGGCTACTATTTCATCGCTCGTCTGGTCGGCGCCGGCATCATTCAAAAGGCGACCGAAGAGGCGGAAGTGGTGAAGAAAAACAAGATTGTTGAGGCTAAAGAGAAATTTATCGCCCTCAAACTCGAGCACGACAACACCGTGCGCGAGGCTGAGAAACGCATACAGCAACATGAGCAGCGTTTGCAGCAACGCGAGCAGCAACTCAACCAGCGTCAGGGCGATGTGCAGCGTAGTCTCAACGAAGTGAATCAACGTACCCAGCAAGTGGAGCAACGCCAACAGGCTTTGGATTACAAGCAGCAGGAAGTGGAGCGGATGCACCATGAGGCGGAGAAACAGCTCGAGCAGCTCTCCGGTATGTCGGCAGAGGAAGCGAAGAAGCAACTGGTCGAGGCGCTCAAAGATGAGGCCAAGACGGCGGCTATGTCCTATGTGAATGAAATAATGGACAATGCGCGACTCGAGGCCAACAAAGAGGCGAAAAAGATCATCATCCAGACCATTCAGCGTGTGGCATCCGAGACAGCGGCAGAGAGTACCGTTTCCGTTTTCCACATCGAGAATGACGAAGTGAAAGGCCGTATCATCGGTCGTGAGGGCCGTAATATCCGCGCGCTGGAAGCGGCTACAGGCGTCGAGATCGTGGTCGATGACACGCCTGAGGCCATCACCCTTTCCGCTTTTGATCCGGTGCGTCGTGAGATAGCGCGTTTGGCTTTGCACCAGCTCGTGCAGGACGGACGTATTCACCCCGCGCGTATCGAGGAAGTGGTGGCTAAAGTGACCAAACAGGTGGAGGACGAGATCGTAGAAGTGGGCAAGCGTACCACGATAGACCTGGGTATCCACGGTCTGCATCCCGAACTGGTGCGGCTCGTCGGCAAGATGAAATACCGTTCTTCATACGGCCAGAACCTGCTGCAGCACAGCCGTGAGACCGCTAATCTCTGTGCGGCTATGGCCGGTGAGTTGGGCCTGAACGTGAAAGCGGCCAAACGGGCAGGTCTGTTGCATGATATAGGTAAGGTGGCTGACGACGATGTTGAACTGCCACACGCCGAACTCGGTATGAAACTGTGCGAGAAATACGGCGAGAAACCCGATATCTGCAATGCCGTAGGTGCGCACCACGACGAATGCGAGATGCTGACCATTATTGCGCCTATCGTGCAAGCGTGTGATGCCATCTCCGGTGCCCGTCCGGGTGCCCGTCGTGAGATCGTGGAGAGTTATGTGAAGCGTCTGAATGACCTCGAGAACATGGCTATGTCCTTCCCGGGCGTGGTGAAGACATATGCGCTGCAAGCCGGTCGTGAACTGCGCGTCATCGTAGGCGCGGACAAGATCTCCGACAAGGATACCGAACTCCTCTCGTTCGATCTGGCGAAACGAATCCAGGACGAGATGACTTATCCGGGACAAATCAAGGTGACCGTCATCCGTGAGGTGCGTGCCGTGAATGTGGCCAAATAATAAATCCGCCAATCTTGGCGGATCATAAATAGAATTCTTTGCAGAGTTCTGAATAGGCGGCTGAACGGCCGCCTGTTTCGTTCTCTAATACCAGCGAGTCTTCTATAATTTTTAATTTTTCATTTTTAATTTTTATTTTCTCAAAGCAAAGTAATACCCGTCGTGCGGGTTTACTTTCTTTTGAATATACGCGCGTGACGCGCGAACAATATAATAAATAGCGCGCAGCAAGTTCCCGTACTTCGTCTTCCGCTTCGGCCGGCAGGATAAGCGCCAACTGCCCGTGTTCGCTCAACAGACGGGCGCTATGTGCCAACAGTTCATCGTAACTGAGCGTGTCGGTATGCCGCGCCGTCTGACGACCTTTGTCGGGATTCTTAAGGCTGTTCTGAAAATACGGCGGATTACTCACAATCAGGTCGTAAGGCCGAACGCTGACTGCCGACGATTGAGTGCCGATGCCCCAGTCCTGCAACCGTGAACAGAAGGCCTTTATTCCGTTCTCGCGGGCCTGTTCCACAGCCGCTGCATCTATATCGATGCCTTCCACCTCCGCTTGCGGGCAACGCTGCATCAGCATCCTGGCGATCAGTCCGCTACCCGTTCCGACATCCAAAATCCTCCCTCTCTTGAGGAGAGGGGCGGGGAGAGGTTCTACCCACGCTCCTAACAGCACCCCGTCCGTGCCCACTTTCATGGCGCACTTCGAGTCCTCTATATAAAACTGCTTAAACCGAAACGACACGAATTCTTAATTCTTAATTTTTACTACTGATGCGTTAACTTAAGTGACGTGCTCTGTATATTGTTTATATTCAGCAACTTGTGGATATATTGTGACTTTTTGATTTGAATAATATATGTTTTTTATGTTTATGTCTTTTGAATGATTTAACTCAAAGAGTTGGGGGAATTGGTGGTAAAAACTATCTAAAAATATATTTTTAAGGAGTTTTTAGCAGCAATTGACACAAAAAACAAAGTTTTTAATCATTCAAAAGTGTTTTGTCTGTTTTTTTCTTAAAGTTATCGCATCAGTACTA
>JAFSKL010000024.1 GCA_017448985.1 Paludibacteraceae bacterium | reverse complement strand
TCGACCACCTCCCCCATGAATGGGGTCCCCTTCGAAAGTACAGTCGCACAGTCGTGCAAATAACAACGATTTTCCGCAAAAAATTCAAATAAATTTGATTTTTATCGTCAAATCCTTGTGTATTTCAAATATTTGTTGTACCTTTGCGCACTTTTTCGCGTGCTTTGCGCGAACATACCCGTACGCGAACGATAAATAAAAAAATAATAACACACAATGAAGAAGATTTTAACCCTTTTGTTTCTTGCTATGCTGAGCGTGGGTTTGCTGGCTCAGAAGCATGTAAACGGAGTGGTGTTGGATGCCAAGGGCGAGCCGGTGATCGGCGCGAGTATCCAGGCAGAAGGCACCACGCTCGGTACGATCTCGGACTACGATGGTCAGTTTGAGATGGATGTACCGGAGTCGGTGAAGACGCTGATCGTCAGCTTCGTCGGTATGGCCACCCAGTCGGTGCCTGCCGGTAAGAACATGCGTATCATCATGCAGGAGAACACCGAACTCATCCAGGAAGTGGTAGTCACCGGTTTCGGTAATGTGAGCAAAGGCTCGTATGCCGGTTCGGCGCAGGCTGTGAAAGCGGAGGACATCGAGAAGAAGAGTCCGTCCGAGATCTCCAAAGCCCTGGCAGGAGAAGTAGCCGGTGTGCAAGTGATCAACGGTAGCGGCCAGCCCGGTTCGAACGCAACGATCCGCATTCGTGGTATCGGTTCGCTCAACGGCAGTTCGGCTCCGCTCTACGTGGTGGACGGTGTGACCTACGACGGTGAAATCAGCTCCATCGATCCGGGCGATATCGCCTCGACCACTATCCTCAAGGATGCCACCGCCACCTCCCTCTACGGAGCCCGCGGTGCCAACGGTGTGATCGTCATCACCACCAAGAAAGGTACATCGGGTGACGAAGGACATATCGATGTGGATGTCAAGTACGGCGCCAACATGCGGTTGCTGCCGCTCTACGATGTCATCACCAGTCCCGAAGAGTATGTCACCCTCGCCTGGCAGTCGATCTACAACGGCGTGCGCTACGGTGGCAACTCGCTGCCTGCGGTCAAGACGGCGGTCGATAACACCAACCGTATGCTCTTCAGCGCCAGCGGTCTGCCCAAGGGCTACAACCTGTGGAACGCCAGCGGTGACGGTCGCTTCCTCATCAACGAGAACCTCATCGACGGTTTGCCTCATCCCAAGTTCGACTATACGAACAAGCGTCTGCCCGGGTACGAGAATCTCGAGTCGTGGAAAGATGCCATCTTCCGCGTGGGACAGAAAGTGGATGCCAATGTCAAGCTCCACGGCGGTTCGGAGAAGATCCAGTACTTCACCTCGTTCGGCTATCTGATGGACGAAGGCTACTATCAGGCCTCCGACTTCAACCGCTTCACCATGCGTACCAATGTGGACTACGAGCCCAAGAAATGGTTCAAGGGCAACATCAACCTCGCCTACTCGTACTACACGATGAACCATCCCGACCAGGACGGCGACGGCGTGATGAACAACGGCTTCTACTATGTCAACGCTATCCCGCCTATCTATCCCGTCTATGAGCGTGCCGAGGACGGCAGTATAGCCATCGATCCGCGTACGGGACAGCCCATGTACGACTACGGCAACAACCTGCGCCGTTCGTTCGGTATGGGAATCAACCCGGCAGGTTCGCTCCGGCTCGACCGTGAGAACCAGGTGCAGCACGAAGTGGACGCCAAGACCACGCTCGAATTCAAGCTCTACAAGGGCCTCAAGTTCACCGTCAATGCCGGTCTCCACTACTATAACAACCGCTATTCACAGTTGACCAACAAGTACTACGGCGATGCCCAGGACATCGGTCGTATCCTCCAGGAGGTGAGCAACCAGTTCACCATCTCCGCGCAGGAGATGCTGGAGTACAACAACACCTTCGGTGACCATACGATCCGTGTGATGGCCGGTCACGAGAACTACCTCTACCTCGTCAACGCACAGTACGGTTATAAGTCGTACCTCGCCGACGGTGCCAGCCTCGAGTTGAGCAATGCCGTTAAGATGAACGCCGTGGAGGGTAACAGCACCCGTTATGCGCTGGATGCCTATTTCGCTACGGCCACCTATTCCTACAAAGAGCGTTACACCCTGCTCGCCAACTACCGCGCCGACGGCAGCTCGCGTTATGCCAAGGGTCACCGCTGGGGACACTTCGGTTCGGTCGGCGTGGCCTGGACCTTCACCAACGAGGAGTTTATCGACCCTGTCAGTGACTGGCTCAAAGACGGTAAGCTGCGTCTCAGTTGGGGTGTGTTGGGAAACCAGATCAACTCACTCTACAGCTACACGAACACCTATGTGATTGAGAACCTGAATGACCAGATCGTCTATATGGAGGACAGCAAGGGTAATCCCGAGATCACCTGGGAGCGTTCGAACGTGGTCGATCTCGGTCTCGAGCTCTCCATCAACAAGTACCTCGACATGGAGTTCGACTATTTCTACAAACTGACAGACAACATGCTCTTCCCGCGTGCCATAGCGCCTTCGACGGGCTTCTCTTCCATCCCGACCAACGATGCGAAGATGGTCAACCAGGGTGTCGAGTTCACCTTCAAGGCCCACGCGGTGGATATGCGTAATGTCAAGCTGGACCTCATGCTCAACGGTGCACACTATCGCAACTACATGACCCAGATGCCGGTGGATTACACCGACGATCAGGGCGTGGAGCACCGCATGCTGATGAACGGCGCCATGTCCGTAGGCCACTCGCTCTACGACCATTACACGCTCCGTTACCTGGGTGTGGATCCGTCGAATGGTGAGTCGCTCTTCGAGGCCTTCTACGATACCCGAGACGGTGATTTCATGGAGAACAAGGGCAACAACGAGTACAACTATATCCCGTCGCTGCACCAGTGGATCCTCGAGCAGAAAGACAAAGGCGTGGAGAACCCCGAGCAGTACCTCGCTTCGACGATCACCAACGATGCCTCGGTGGCTGCAGCGCAGTATGTGGGCAAGAGCTATATACCCGACATCAGCGGCGGTTTCGGCTTTGACCTCGAGGTCTATGGTGTCACCCTCTCCGCTACCTGCTCCTATCAGATAGGCGGCTACGGCTATGACAATGTCTATATATCCCTCATGCAGAATGCGCAGGTGGGTGGCCATAACTGGCATATCGATGCCCGCAAGGCGTGGACCGAGTACAACCCGGGTCACGGCAAGCTCAATGCCGACGGCACCTACTCCAACCTCGACCCGACGGATATCCCGCGCTTCTCTAACGGTGTAGGCGGTACCGACGTGTACGCTACCGAAGGCTCGACGCGTTTCCTCACCAGCAACTCGTATGTCAGCCTCAACAACATACAGCTCGGTTATAACTTCCCCAAGAAGCTGATCGAGAAGATCAAACTCACTAAGCTCAACCTCTATGTCAACGCCAACAACCTGGCTATAGCCACCGCGCGCCACGGCTACAACCCGATGACTTCCTTCACCGGCTCGTCCGACACGCACGGCTACTCGCCGTTGTCCACGATCATGGGTGGTGTCAAGTTCACATTCTAATGAAGAAAGGAGAATAGTATGAGAAAGATTCAATTTATATTCGTTTTGGCCCTTACGGCGCTGATCGCCGTCAGCTGTTCGGAGAACTACCTGACGCAGGAACCGAGCGGCAGCACCATCACCGAGGAGCAGTTCTATCGTATGGACAATGCCTTGGAGGGCCTCATCAAGGGTGCATACCCGAACCTGTTCATCAACTCCGACGGACACGACTATTTCGCACAGCGTGCCATCGATATGTACGGTGACCTGCTCTGTGGCGACATGGCCCTCCGGACCCAGAACTACGGCTGGTTCGCCACCGATGAGCTGATGCAGACCTACGGTCGTCGCGGATACCTCTGGGCGTATTACTACACCTTCATCCGTACGTGTAACAAAGCTATCAACGCGCTGGAAGCCAAGGGCTTGCCGCAGCTCGAGTTCAAAGCCGACACGCTCACCGAGGAAGCGCTCTATAACGGCATGTACTATGCCGAAGTGCTCACGCTCCGCGGTTGGGCCTATGCCGGTCTGAGCCGTTTCTTCGTGCCCGTAGAGGCTGCCGAGACCGACCTCTCAGTGCCTATCTACACCGAGTCCGACACCCGCGTGGATACGGTCATCGGCCGTCCGCGTGCTACGGTCAGCGACCTCTACCTGCAGATAGAGAACGACCTCGACCTCGCTATCCAGTATTTCGAGGCATACAGCATGTGTGAGCGCGACAGCAAGATAGAGGTCAACGCCGATGTGGCCCGTATCACGCTCGCCTACTCGTTCCTCAACAAGGGAGAGTACGCCAACGCCCTCAAATGGGCCAAAGAGGCTATCAACAAAGGCGACGTACACCTCCTGCCCTTCGACGAAGTGCTCACCACAGGCTTCAACAATGTGGAGAACAAGAACTGGATATGGGGTGAGGATGTCACCGTGCAGAACACCACCTCGCTCGCTTCGTTCTTCGGTCAGTGCGACATCTATTCCTACAGCTACGCCAGCGCCGGAGACGTCAAGGGCATCGACCAGATCCTCTACGACGCTATCCCTGCCTGGGATGTCCGCAAAGGTTGGTGGAATAATTATGCCAGCAGTGGCGCCAAGGATGCGGATGACTTCAAGTACGCGCCGGACGGTAAGTTCTACTCGGCTACCAGCAAGAAGCTGCAAGGTGACCGTGACTGGCTCAGCGACAATATCTACATGCGTTGGGAACTGGCTTACCTCATCGCAGCCGAGGCCGCAGCCCGTGCCAATGACTTAGGCGAAGCGCAGACTCACCTCCTGGCTATCACCGACCTCCGCGTGCTGCCCGAACAGGCCGATGCCTACAACACCTGGAAGATGGGTATCATCTCGCAGGACGACTGGCTCGCTGCCATCAAGTATAACTGGCGTGTCGAGCTCTGGGGTGAGGGCTACGGACTGCAGACTTTCCGCCGTTACCAAGAAAAGGTATCACTTGGAGAGAACCACCTTAGCAGCAACAAGAAAGATAACTCCATCAATCCTGCCGCTGCTAACATGGCCCGTTATTTCACCTTCGAGCTGCCTTCCGGTGAGTTGTACTACAACCCCTATCTCCGCGAGTCGAACGAGGACACGCAGAACCTGAAAAAGAAAACAGTTGGCATTTATGAACTGTAACAAATATTCATTTACAAACAAAACAAATTAAGGTATGAAAAAACTGTATTTAATGGCTTTTATAGCCGTAGCAACCGTTGTAATGGTTGGTTGCAAACCCGATGAACCGAAACCGACAGAGGACCTCAAAGTGGTTTTGGACAAACATGAACTCGAGTTGTCTGAAGGCGAGCAAGGCAAACTGCGTGCTGAAATCAGCCCCGCCAAAGAGGGTGTAGAGATCCGCTTCCGTTCGGAGAACGAAGAGATAGCTACCGTCGACGCTTCCGGTCTCGTATCCGGTATAGCAGCCGGTGTGGTGAAGGTCATCGCATCCGCTGAAGGTGCCATTTCCGACACTTGCGTCGTTACCATTATTTCATCTTATGATTCTTACCGAATTGAAGACTATGGTGTATTCGGACTTGCTGCTGACACATTGTTCACAGAGACAGACACCGTTATGGCTCTTTCCTTCCTTGATAATCAATCAGTTCACGTTTGCCTCGGTATGTGGCCTGTTCTTGCGTGGGACGGAGACGTCACTTATGTTTCGGGGATTGGATTTACCGGTAAAGGTTTATTGATATACGCTATGGTTCCTTTCTATACGATCAACGATGAGGCTGCCGGTGATTATAATGGTATTCCGTTTGGTTGGGGGACATTTGCAATCGCTGACACCCAGGGACAACTTTATCGAAACATAGGTAAAGCAGGTTCCTATGATAAAGACATTTACTGCGAGTACATGGAGTCATATCTCAACGAACTCATTGAAGGAGGCACAGGAGATAATATCAAGTGGGATCTGTTCTTCGGTGGTGGTGCTGTTGATATGGATGGTGCTATGATCTTTACTGCTGACCACACAGAAGAGGAATCAACATGGGGTATTGACTACGGTCTTGTTGATGGTATTGTTAAGAAACTGAATATTCAGTATAATGGGGACGACTTCACTTATGAAGGAGACATCGATTGGTTCGACAATGCTTCTGAAGACACTTTCTACGGCCTTGTATGTGACGAAGAAGGCGCAGTTAAACCTTATGAACTTCGCGTTATTTCTGAGCATTACGAAGGTACCGTCAGTTATATTGAAGAAGCACCGGCTCATCACAAAGCTTCTATCATTCCTAAACGATACAAAGAGGAACCGGTTATTCCGGCTAAAGTTCGTCAAGTATTGAGCAACACAAAACTGCGTAAATTATAATCATTTAGATTATAGATCATTAAGCAGGCTGCCATTGGGTAGCCTGTTTTTTATACAATTTGCAAAAAAGTGTGGCTTTTTCTTGCATATCTCAATTATTTTTTGTACCTTTGCAGCCCAAATTGGTAAATTGTGTCCTAATGAAAAAGGTAATAGCATTCAGTTGTGCGTGTTGGCTGAGCCTGGCGGCTTGGGCCGTAGTAGCTTCACCGGTTCCGTTTGGATACACCAAACCCGACGGGACGACCGTCATGGCTCGTGTCTTTGGCGACGAGTTTCACTCGTATGTCGAGTCCTTGGATGGTGAACTGTTGAGCGGAAGCCGTGAACCCGCCGTGCTGCAAGAGGCTGCGCTGCGTCGCAGCCAAAGGCGTGCACCCATGGGGCCCGGCAGCCTCACTTTCCCTACCACGGGCTCGCCGCGCAGCTTGGTGCTATTGGTCAGTTTTGCGGACCTGGATATGGGCGAGTCGCTGGAGGACTTCCGCGACTTGCTCAATCGGTCCGGCTATGACTACAACGGGGCTACCGGATCGTGCCGCGACTACTATATCGCGTCCTCCGACAGCCTCTTTCAGCCCCAGTTCGACTGCTTCGGACCCTTCAAGCTGTCCCGCAACATGGAGTACTACGGCGGTAACACCGGCCAGTCCTCCAGCGCACACGGCGGCGAGATGATAGCCGAAGCCTGCGAACTGGCACACGAAGCCGGCGTCAACTTCAAGAACTATGACCTCAACAACGACGGCATCCTCGATAATGTGTTCGTCTTCTTTGCAGGACATAACGAAGCCGAAGGTGGTGGCGAGAACACCGTTTGGCCGCACCAGAGCAATATCTCCTACATGAAAGTGCGGCTCGACGGCGTCACTGTCTCCACTTATGCATGTACCTCCGAGTACAAAGGCAGCCGTGGTTCCACCCGTTGTGGTATCGGCACTTTCTGCCATGAGTTCGGACATGTCATCGGACAGCCCGACTTCTACGACACCGGCTATAACTACTACTCCGTCGGCAATTGGGATATCATGTGCAACGGCAGCTATAACAACAATGGCAACACGCCGCCGCCTTTCACCGCCTACGAACGCATGTACGAGGGATGGCTCCACCCCAAGCAGCTTCTCCTGCCCGGACAGTACACCCTCACCGACATACCCTTCCGCAAAGAGGCTTACCTCATTGCCGCAGAGACGCACAATCTCTCCGGCACGAGTCCTAATCCATCCGAGTTCTTCCTGCTCGACTACCGCAGCGGGACCAGCGTCTGGGATAGCTACCTGCCTAACTCCGGACTCATCGTCTGGCATATCGACTATAGTTCCTCCGCTTGGCTGAGCAACACGCCCAACAATGGCCCTACGGTCATGCGTATGCACCTCGAGGAAGCCAACGGCATCACCTGGAAACGCCGTAACAACGGCGAAAACGGACGAGCCTCCGATGTCTATCCCGGCTCGAACAATGTCACCGCTTTCACGCCCGTCCTCCATAACGGCACCCAGCTCTCCCAGCCCGTCTTCAACATCCGGGAAGCAGGCGAAGTGCTCAGCTTCACCTTCATCAGCGACGGCGGTTCGACGCTCCGTACCGACAAGGAGAGTATCGAACTCGTCACGCCTGTCGGCGATAACAAGAAGATAGCCGCATGGAATCCGCAGTCGTTCGACATCCTCGGTACGGGTCTCGACCCCGAGAAACCGCTCACGCTCACTTCCGGGTCCAATATGTTCCGCCTCTATGTGGGCGACGAAGCACCCGATTGGGAGAGCTATGACTGGAGCCGCAGCCTCGAGCTCTATGCCAATAGCGACTCCACCCTCGAGCAGCGCGTCTGGATCAGCTTCACACCCGTGCGTCAGGACTGCGATGTCACCAAAGGCAATATCTCCATCGCCTCCACCGGTGCCAGCATCTCCCTGCCTGTCACCGGCACCTCACCGCGGCCGGTCCTCGTGCACACACCTGTCACCCTGCCTGTCACCGATGTCACGCCGTACTCGTTCAAGGCCAACTGGCTGAACCAGGATGACGCCGAGCAGTTCTACCTCACCCTCTATCAGGTCGAGGAAGGCATCACCGAGTACAAGCAGGGCTTCGAGAACTTCACTGACTTCTCCAAGATCCGTGAGCAGGGATGGCAGTCCAACACCTGCCTCACCACCACTACCGACAAAGCCGACGGACAGCGCGCGCTCTACTTCAAGAACTACGGCGACCAGATCACATCCGAGACCTACCCCGCACCCGTTACCCGCCTCTCTTTCTGGTACAATGCGTTTGCCTCCACTATGGATACTGTGGGAGTCATCGAACTCGAGGCCTTCAACGGCACCGAATGGGAACAGGGCACGCAGATAGTCGTCACCAAGAAGTCCAAGAAAGTGACAGAGAGTCTGGATTTTGAACCCGAAAAGAACTACCGCGCTTTCCGCCTCACATGGCTCGACAACGGCGAGAAAGGGGTCGCTCTCGATGCCTTCGTCGCTACTATCTCACAGCAGATCACCTATGTCCACAAGGGCAAGGAGATCAAGCTCACCTCCTTCGTCTTCGGCGACACGGCCTCCTATACCTTCGGCGACCTGGAACCCGCTAACCGCTATTTCTACCAGGTGCAGACCACTGACTTGGACAAAGGTTGCGAGGAGCACCTCACCGACCTGTCCGACCCCGTCGAGGTCACCACTATCGCCGGCCAACCACGCGACAGCAAGCAGCTCACGCTCGCGCTCGATAGTATCAATTATGATCCCGCGCAACACGCTCTCTACCTCACCCAACCCGAAAGCGGCGACATGCTCTATTGCTTCGACGCGTCAGGACGCCTCGTCTTTTCACAGCAGGTACGCTACGGCGAGTATATCTACCCACTCGACCCCAAACGCTTCATCCCGGGCGAAGTGTACATGCTTCAGCACGCCGTTGCCGGCAAATTGGGACGCAAAAACAAGTGGATAAAGTTCATCTTCTGATACTTCCTCCATTTTACCCCACATTTTTGGCAAATTGTTAATAAGCGGCGTAAGTCGCTCATTTTCTGCATGTTACATCGGTTTACAAACTGTTGAAAACCTGTTAATAAAACAATTGATAAAATTTTTTGTGGGGAAATGTGGGTTATTTCAAAAATTTTTTGTACCTTTGCAGCGGATTTTGAAAGAAAATGGAGAATTATGCTTACATTTACGGGAAATATTGAAGCGAGACTGGACGATAAAGGCCGTATTTTTGTGCCGGCGGGCTATCGCAAGATCCTGGCGGAGATGAACTCCAAGTGCCTCGTCATGCGTCGCGATACGGACAACGAGTGTCTCATGTTCTACCCCGAGCAGGTGTGGAATGAGAAGGTCGAGGCGCTGCGTGCCGCTCTTGACGAGTGGGACCCCGAGGACCAGCTCATCCTCATGCAGTTCATGGCCGATGCCGAGTACATGGAGCTCGACGGACAGGGGCGTATCCTCCTGCAGAAGAAGAACCTCGAGACCATCGGCGCACAGCAGGATGTACTCTTCGTCGGCATGCTCAACCGCTTTGCCCTCTGGACACCCGACAACTTCGCCGCCAAACGCCTCAGCCAAACCGAACTCGCCGCTCGCCTCCGTGCGAAAATGAAAAAATCGTAAATAAATCGCAAATCGTACTTCGTACTTATGTCCGACGTCTATCACATACCTGCCATGTTATCGGAAACGATTAAGGGTTTGAACATCAAGCCCGAAGGCACCTATGTGGATGTCACTTTCGGAGGAGGAGGGCACAGCCGTGCGATACTGAAGGAACTGAGAAATGACGGCCACCTCTTCTCTTTCGACCAGGACATAGACGCGCTCCAAAACGCCATCGATGACCCCCGCTGGACTTTCGTCCATGGCAACTTCCGCTTCCTCCGTAACTGGATGGATTATTACGGCATCGGGTACATCGACGGGCTCCTCTCTGACCTCGGCGTCAGTTTTCACCATTTCGACTGCCCCGAACGCGGCTTCAGTTTTCGCTTCCCGGCGCCCCTCGACATGCGCATGAACCAAACGGCCGGACGCACGGCTGCGGATATCGTCAACGGCTATAGCGAGGACGAACTGGCGCGTGTCCTCTGGCTCTACGGCGAGATGAAGAACAGCCGGTTGGTAGCCAAAAACATCTGCCGTGCCCGTTCGCAGAAAGCGATTGAACGCACCGAAGAACTGGTTGCGGCCTCCCGTATCCCCGCCGAGATGAGCAAAGAGTTAGCGCGTCTGTTCCAAGCCTTGCGCATCGAAGTGAATGACGAGATGGGAGCCCTTCGCGAGATGCTGTTAGCGGCACGCGACCTGCTCCGACCCGGAGGACGCATCGCCATCCTCACCTACCACTCCCTCGAGGATCGTCTCGTCAAGAACTTCTTCCGAAGCGGCAACCTCGAAGGCACCATAGAGAAAGACTTCTACGGCAATATCCTCACGCCTTTCACCCTCATCGAGAAAGGCCGCGAAGCCTCTCCCGAAGAAGTCGCCGCTAACCCCCGCGCCCGCAGCGCCAAACTCCGCATAGCCGAAAAGAAACTTCCATCGACCAATCTTGGCCGATCATAAAAACATGGCTGACACGCACGACATACAATCCTGGCTGAATGGCGACAAGCTACGCAGTAAGAAGATCCGGGAGCAGTACCCACTGATAGGACTCATCGTGGGCCTCATCTTCCTCTATATCCTGACCGGCTACCAGTCTGCCAAACAGCAGCACCGCCTCACTGACACCAAGAAAGAGATGCTCGATGCCAAGTTCCGCTATATGACCATCAGTGCCCAACTGACCAACACCACCCGTCAGTCACAAGTGCTGCAAGTCCTCCGCGCCAACGGCAGCGAACTCAAAGAAAACAATATACCTCCTACTAAGATCAAATGAGCGACGAACAACGAAATACGGTTTGGCGATTTGCGATCATCTTCATCGTGATTTTCATCGGCTTTGCTGCGGTGATCGGTAAGATTATCTATATCCAGGCCGTGGAGCGCGACGAATGGCTCAAGGTGGCGGAGAAACAAGTGCCGACCATCAAACCTATTCCTGCCACCCGCGGTAACATACTCGACTGCAACGGTCGCCTCCTTGCCTCCAGTATGCCGCAGTATTATATTTATATGGATACGCGCGTGCCCGCGTTGCACGACAAGAACGGCGAACTCTTCAACCTCTATATCGACACGCTGGCCTATGACCTCGCCTCTATCGTAGGAGGTTACAGTCAGGCCGACTATAAGTCCCGCATCACGCGCGCCTACAACCGCGGCGAGAAACGCCTCCGTGTCTGCGAGAGCCGTATCAATTATCTCCAGCGCCAGGCCCTCGAGCAGAATGTGCTCATCAAGAAAGGCAAGTACAAAAGCGGCATCTTCTTCGAAGACCAGCACCGCCGCATCAAGCCATACGGTGTCCTCGCCAGCCGTACTATCGGCAGCATCTACGGAGAAGGCGGAAGCGGTAACTCGGGCCTCGAGAAAGGTTTTGACAAGGAACTCAAAGGCGTGGACGGCATCAGTTCTATTCAGAAGATAGGCGGGCGTTACGAGTCTGTCACCGTCGAGGAAGCCAAAGACGGCATCGATGTCGTCACCACTATCGACGCCAATCTGCAGGATATCGTCGAGAATGCCCTGCGCGACCGGCTCGAACTGGTGCGCGGCGACTGGGGGTGCTGCGTACTGATGGAGACCAAGAGCGGCCATGTCAAAGCCATAGCCAACCTCGACCGCAGCACTGACGGCACCTATTCGGAGGCCATGAACCATGCAGTGACGCGCGTTGAACCCGGTTCTACCTTCAAGACGATTGCCCTGATGGCTGCCCTCGACAACGGCAATGTGTCCATCGACGACTCGGTGCGCGTCTACCGGGACGGATGGCTCTACCTCGGCAAGTCCAAACACACGGACTCGCACCCCAAGGACACGATCTATACGGTGCGCAGTGCACTCGCTGTCTCCAGCAACATAGCGCTCGCCAAGATCATCACGCAGGCCTTCGACGGCAACGCAGAGAAGTTCGTACAGAAACTGGAGCGCATGAACCTGCGCGACAGTTTCTACAGCGAGATCCAGGGTGCCGATGCACCGCGTATTCAGGTGCCTAACGACAATGTCACCATCAGCAAGATGGCTTACGGCTACTCGGTCGAACTGAGCCCTATGCAGATACTCTCGTTCTACAACGGAATAGCCAATAACGGCAAGATGATTCGGCCCATGCTCGTCAGCGCATTGCAGAAAGACGGCGAGATAGTCAAAGAGTTCCGTACCGAGACCATCAAATCGTCTATGTGCAAACGCTCGACGCTCAACGACATCAAGCTCTGCCTTCACGATGTGGTGTGGGACAACAACCTCGGTACCGCTTCCGTCCGCAAATGGCAGGGACACATAGCCGCTTACAAGGCCCAGTCCGAACTCGTGCACATAGCAGGCAAGACCGGAACGGCACAGCTCCTAATTCCCCATCGCGGCTATTCTCCGCGCAACCACCGTATGACGTTCGTCGGCTATTTCCCGGAAGAGAACCCGCAGTACACCTGTATCTGCATGATCGAGAACCCCAAGAACTACCCCGCCTACGATGCGGGATACGACTGTGGTGGCACCGTACGTGTCATTGCCGAAAAGACCATGGCCTACACCGGCTGCTATGTCTATCAAGACGGCGAGCGCTACCTCGTCAAACGCTAAATGTCTATAATAAATGAGTAAATGGTAAATGAGTAAATGGTAAATAATTTTATGATACTAAGTGAATTAATCAGTGTTCTTGACCCGATCGAAGTCATTGGACCAACGGATATCGAGATCACCGGCATCCATTTCGATAGCCGCCGCATCGGTCCCGGTGACCTCTTTGTAGCCCAAGTCGGCACCGCCGTTGACGGCCATACCTTCATCGGCTCCTGCATCGCCCAAGGCTGTGCCGCTGTTGTTCTCTCCAATCGAGAGTACCTGCCCTCTCCCTTGAGGGGAGAGCCGGAGAGGGGTTGCTACATTCTCGTAGAGAATACAGACCTGGCCTTAGGCCTCCTCGCCTCCAAGTGGTTCGGCCAACCGAGCCGGCAGTTGACGCTCGTCGGCGTCACCGGCACCAACGGCAAGACCACGATCGCCACGCTACTCTACAAGCTCGTGCGGGCACTGGGTCACAAAGCGGGTCTCCTCTCCACCGTCGTCAATTACATCGAGGACGAAGCGGTGCCTGCTACCCATACCACGCCGGACGCCATCGAACTGAACGGCTTGCTCCGACGCATGGTGGATGCCGGTTGCGAGTACGCCTTCATGGAGGTCTCGTCCCACGCCATCGCCCAAGAACGCGTGGCAGGACTCGACTTCGACGGCGCTTTGTTCACCAACCTCACCCGTGACCATATCGACTACCACAAGACTTTCGATAACTACCGTGACACCAAGAAACGGCTCTTTGACGGCCTCAAACCCTCCGCTTTTGCCGTCACCAACAAAGATGACAAGAACGGCCTCGTCATGACGCAAAACTGCCGTGCCCAAGTACACACCTACTCCACCCGTGCGCTCGCCGACTACAAGGCGCAGATCCTCGAAGAAGGTTTCGAAGGTATGTTGCTTTCTATCAACGGACAGGAAGTGTTCGTTCCCCTCGTAGGCCGGTTCAATGTCTCCAACCTGCTCTGTATCTATGGTGCCGCCGTCTGCCTCGGTTTCGAACCCCTCGACATCCTGCGGGTCCTCTCCACCTTGCGGCCCGTCAACGGACGGTTCGAGACCATCCACAGCCCCAAAGGCTGGACCGCCATCATTGACTACGCCCACACCCCCGATGCCGTCGATAATGTGATACAAACAATACGGGAGATATTGAAACCCCACCTAACCTCCCCCCAAGGGGAGGAACACTCTCCCTTGAGGGGAGAGCCGGAGAGGGGTTCTGGGCGCTTAATCACCGTCATCGGCTGCGGTGGCAACCGTGACAAAGGCAAACGCCCTATGATGGCGCAGATTGCCAAACGCGGCAGCGAGCAACTCATCCTCACCTCCGATAACCCCCGTGACGAAGAACCCGCCGACATCCTCAACGATATGAAAGCAGGCCTCACGGAGGACGAACTGCGCTCCACCCTCGTCATCGAGGACCGCGCCGCCGCTATCCAGACCGCTTGCACACTCGCCCAACCGGGTGATGTCATCCTTGTCGCCGGCAAGGGCCACGAAGACTACCAGATCATCAAGGGCGTCAAGCACCACTTCGACGACCACGAGGTCGTTCGCAAATATGCGAACAACTGAAAATTGAAAATGGAAAATTGAAAATTGAAAGGAATATGCTTTACCATCTTTTCGACTATCTATCAAGTGCGTACGGGCATTTCGCAGGAGCGCGGCTTTTCACCTACATCTCCTTCCGCGCCATCACCTCCGGCATCATCGCCCTCTGCGTCAGCATCTGGTTCGGCAACGCCTTCATCAACTTCATGAAGCGCCACCATATCTCCGAGACGCAGCGCGACGCCTCCATCGACCCCTTCAATGTCGCCAAGAAAGGCGTGCCCACCATGGGCGGACTCATCGTCATTGCCGCCATCCTCATCCCGTGTCTGTTGCTTGGCAAACTGACGAACGTCTATATGATCCTGATGCTCGTCACCACGCTACTCATGGGCGCACTCGGTTTCGCCGACGACTATATCAAGACCTTCCGCAAGAACAAAGACGGGCTCAACGGTTGGGTCAAGATAGGCGGGCAGGTCGCTCTGGGTCTCATCGTCGGCCTCACGCTCCGTTTCTGTCCGGCTGTCAGCATGAACGAGGTCGTCACCAGTCATATCGAGAATAATGTTGTCGTCGTAGAGAAGACCCCCGAGATCAAATCCACCCAGACCACTATCCCCTTCGTCAAGCATCATAACTTCAACTACGCCGACCTCTTCTCCTGGACCGGCGAGCAGAACCGTTACCGCTTCGGCTGGATCTTCTTCGTCCTCCTCACCGTCTTCGTCGTGGCTGCGGTCAGCAATGGGGCCAACCTCAACGACGGCATGGACGGCATGTGTGCCGGCAACTCCGCTATCGTCGGTATAGCCCTGCTCATCCTCGCCTACACCTCCGGTAGCGTGGTGTGGGCGCAGTATTTCGATGTCATGTATATCCCGGGCTCCGAAGAGATAGTGGTCTTCCTCGCGTCCTTCGTCGGGGCCCTCGTCGGCTACCTCTGGTGGAATGGCTTCCCAGCACAGGTCTTCCTCGGTGACACCGGCAGTCTCACCGTTGGCGGTATCATCGGGGTCTGCGCCATGATCATCCATAAGGAGCTCATGATCCCCCTCCTCTGCGGCGTCTTTCTGATGGAGAGTGTCAGCGTCATCATACAGACGCAGGTGTATAAGTTCTACAAGCGACGCGGCCAACACGTACGTGTCTGGAAGCGCACACCGCTCCATGACCATTTCCGCACCTCGGTGGACCAGGTTCTCAAGAACGATCCCTCGTGTATCATCCGTTTCAAGGGCTCCGCTAACCTCCACCACGAAACGAAGATCGTCCTCCGTTTCTGCATCGTCACCTTGATTCTGGCGGCATTAACCATATTGACACTCAAGATCCGCTAAATAACAACCCCTCCCGACCTCCCCTCAAGGGAGGTGAAAAGGACCATACTGATATGAACGAAGAGACGGCTCCCAAATACATTACAGCGCACACAGCATCATATAATCTGCTCAAACAAGATGCCAGAGCTATGCGCCAAAAGCCTACTGAAACGGAGTCTATTCTTTGGAAATATTTGCGATGCAAACAATTAGGAGTGAGGTTTCGCCGCCAACAGATCATTGATGACTATATCGTTGATTTTGTTTGTTTGGAGAAACAATTAATTATTGAAGCTGATGGCAAGTATCACAATACCGAGGAGCAACATATATTAGATGACATCCGCGAAGCGAAATTGCAAGCTGCGGGATATCGAATCGTTCGTTTTACCAACGATGAAGTAGCCACCAACATAGACCAAGTTATTGAATCGATAAAATCATATTTATATGAAAAACAATCATTTCCTCTCCCTTGAGGGGAGAGATAGAGAGGGGTTGGGACGACGGATAGTCGTCCTCGGCGCTGGCGAAAGCGGAACAGGAGCGGCTATCCTTGCCAAAGAGAAAGGCTTCGATGTCTTTGTCTCGGACTGCGGCACCATCTCCGAACCCTATCGCGCCCTTCTCGACCAGAACGCCATCCCATGGGAAGACGGCCGACACACTTTCGAGCGCATCAAAGATGCCGACGAGTACATCAAATCCCCCGGCATCCCACTCAATGCCCCCATCCTCGAGCAGTTGAGAGAATATAAGGGCGCCCTCTCCCCTGAGGGGAGAGCCGGAGAGGGGTTCGGTCTTCATATCATCTCCGAAATTGAGTTCGCGGCCCGCTACACCGACGCCAAGATGATCTGCATCACCGGTTCGAACGGCAAGACCACGACCACCTCCCTTATCTACTATATCCTCCGCAACGCAGGTCTCAACGTCGGCCTCGCCGGCAATATCGGCAACTCGCTCGCCCTGCAGGTCGCACGCGAGCAGCATGACTACTACGTCATCGAACTGAGTTCTTTCCAACTCGACAACATGTACGATTTCAAGGCGGACATCGCCATCCTCCTCAATATAACGCCGGACCACTTGGACCGCTACGATTTTGAGTTCCAGAACTACGTCGATGCCAAGTTCCGCATCACGCGCAACCAGACGGCGGACGATGCTTTCATCTATTGGGCGGAAGATCCCGTCATCGACCGGTGTCTGCAGACGCTCCACCTCGGTGCCACACTCTATCCCTACGGTTTCTCCTTACCCAACCCGCTGCCTGTCGGCGAAGACGAGCTGGCGCTCAAAGGACGGCATAACGTCCTCAATTCGATGGCAGCTACGATAGCCGCTAACGTCGTCGGGATCAAGAAAGAGATCATCCGCGAGAGCCTCATGTCTTTCCAAGGCGTCCCGCATCGTCTCCAGTACGTGGCCACCGTCCGCGGTGTCCGTTTCATCAACGACTCCAAGGCCACCAATGTCAACTCCTGCTGGTATGCCCTCGAGTCCATGACCACACCTACGGTCCTCATCCTCGGCGGCAAGGACAAAGGCAACGACTATTCGGAGATCGACGACCTCGTCCGCCGGAAATGCCACACCCTCGTCTTCATGGGTCTCCACAACGAAAAACTCATAGAGCACTTCGGTAACCTCACCCCACCCCTCTCCTCAAGAGAGGGAGTCCTCTCCCCTGAGCGGGTGAAGAGCTCTGCTCGATCGGACTGCCGGTGGCCGTCCGTAGAACAATCCGGAGAGGGGTTGCAAATTATCTCCACCGATAATTTGCCTGATGCCGTGCACGCGGCCTTTGAAGCGGCCCACGAAGGCGACACCGTCCTCCTCTCGCCCTGCTGCGCCTCCTTCGATCTCTTCCGCTCCTATGAGGACCGGGGCGACCAGTTCATGGCCGCCGTCCGCGCCCTGTAAAAAAAATCTGCAAAAAGTGCAGATTTTTTTGCGTATGTGCAAATATTTGTTGTACCGTCGGCACGCCCTTATTTGCACGGCAAACAAGGAATTCTCCGAATTTCCGTTCGCTCGCTTGAGCGAATAACAAGGCTTTTCCACAAAAACTACAAATAAATTTGACTTTTTGCACAAAATCCTTGTATATTCCAAATTTTTGTAGTAAATTTGCAGGCGATTTTGAAAGAAAGGATAAATTATGGAAGCAGTTGTTCCACAAAGACAAGTCTATTTGTCTATTCCGAGCAGTGACTATCGACTGATAAGTTCTATCTCCCGTAAGATGGGATGGACCATTCATCGTCAGCGCAAAAGCGGTTTGGAGCGCGCTATTGAGGATGTACGCGCCGGACGAGTGTATCAAGCGGACAGTATTGAAGATTTAATGGCCCAACTGAACTCATGAAATATATTGTTCGTTATTCAGGTCAGTTCAAGCGCTCTTATAAGTTATGCAAGAAGCGCGGTTATGACATGTCTAAATTAGAGACCGTTATCTCTCTGCTGGCCAATGAGGGGAAACTTCCTGAGCAGTACCAACCTCATAAATTGATAGGTAAGAAGTGGGCCGGTTACTGGGAATGTCATATAGCGCCCAACTGGTTATTGGTTTGGGATCAAAATGACACAGAGCTAATTCTATTGCTTCTTGATACCGGAACTCATTCGGATTTATTTTGATGCAAACGACATAAGCGGTGTGCGCAAAGTGTGCGGACTGCTTTTTTGAAATATCCGGAAGGGTTTAAAGGTAATTGAAGAAGGGTTGAGTAAGGGTTAAATGCTGTTCAGAATTTAAAAACACATGCATTGTTGTTGCCAAACGACCGAACAAAACCACGCCAAATTACTGATTAAAAATCAAAAAAACGCTCAAACTCTTGCATATGTCATGAAAAAGTAGTATCTTTGCAGCGGATTTTGAAAGAAAGGATAAATTATGGAAGCAACAACAAGGACACAGAGTGTTTATTTGAATATTCCCACTACTGATTGGATCTTGCTCCAACAGCTCATTAACCGCTTTGGATGGCAATCCAAAACCCGTGAGGAATTATTAGATGAGTTTATACAAACCCGTCCTCTTAATCCCGACCTGACAGAAGAAGACATCATGAACGAAGTCCGCGCCGCGCGCTACGCTCGATGAGAATTATTATTGACAGCAATGTGTGGATTTCGTTTCTGTTAGGATTTCAGAAACAGTTGATGCGCGATGTGCTTGAGAACGAGCATATCGATGTATATGTATGCTCCCAGTTAACAAACGAAATTACGAATGTGGCTACGCGTTCAAAGATTAGTAGCCGTATAGCTGACGATGACCTTGAGAAGCTATTCCGCCTTATAAATGCATATTGTCGTATTGAGACGATTGGTCAACAGGCTGTATCGTCTGTCCGCGATAGTAAGGACTTGTATTTGTTGTCGTCTGCAGACACAATAGAGGCAGATTACATTGTTACCGGAGATAATGATTTATTGGTATTGAACACGCATGGCAAGACACGCATTGTATCTCCTGCACAATTCAAGCAACTAATATAATGTTGCTTTTTTTGTAATATCCGGTAGGGGTAAAAAGGGGGTAGAAAGCGGGTAGACGGCTGGTTAAATGCTGTTCCCGATTAAAATCTAACATCCCGACATGATAAGCTAATGATAAGTTAATGACCACGAAACAATATCTACAAGATACTAAAAAAATAAATATGTCCTTAAAAAGCCTATTACAGATACAGAGTATGACACCGTCACTTTCCTCGATTGGGATGGCACTTTCCTGTTCAGCGAGAAGGTGGAGGAAGGCCACGATGCCAAAGGAACGGAAATAACGCCGACGCGTGAGGGCTATACCTTCATCGGCTGGTCCAAGCCCATCACCAACATCACCGCCGACCTGACCGTCATTGCCCTCTACGAGCAGAATCCGCCGACAGGCGTGGAGAATACAGAGTACAGAATACAGAATACAGACAAGATTCTGCGCGACGGAAGGCTGTATATCGTTGTTGGGGATAGGATCTATGACGCAACGGGAAGGCTGGTTAAATAAGCATCGGGAAAACGCGAAAAAGACGGTACAGTGACGTCCGTAATGGTCGCGAGATGGTCGCGACAATGACCGCTAAAAGACAGAAAAAAGAATCGTAATGCCGGAGATATTGCTGCATTATATATGGGAACATTGTCTGTGGGCCGGGTATAAGCAACAGACGACGGATGGCAGGGACGTGGAGATCCTGTCGGTGGGTGCGCACAACCATGATGCAGGTCCAGACTATAGCCATGCACGAGTTCGTATAGGCGGCAAGGAATGGGTCGGAAACATCGAGATACATGTCAGTTCGAGCGACTGGAACAAGCATCATCACCAAACCGATCCGGCTTACGACACCGTTATCCTGCATGTAGTTCGCACAGCCGACTGCCCTGTGCGCAACAGTCGAGGCGAATTGATCCCGCAATGTGAGCTGCAGTACCCGAGCGACCGTGACTACCTGAGCGGTCTGTTCGAAGCGGCACAACGGATGGATAGTGCCGTAGCGCGTATCGGGTGCGCGGAGCAGTTATTGCATGAGCCCGCACTGCTCACAGACGGCTGGCGACGCACACTCTTGCGCAAACGGCTCGAGTGCAAACGGGCATCTATCGAGCGGTTGCTGGTCATCACCAAAGGCAGTTGGGAACATGCGTTGTACATATCGCTTGCCCGCAATTTTGGTTTTCACACCAACAGTGTGCCCTTCGAAGAGTTGGCTATCAACACGCCACTCTCGTGCTTGCAGAAACACCGCAACAGTCTCTTTCAGTTAACGGCGTTACTCATGGGTCAAGCGGGACTGATTCAGGACGACGAAGCGGACCTGCGCAAGGAGTATGACTTTCTGAGAACCAAGTTCGGCTTAACGCCTTTAGATGCGAGTGTTTGGAAGCACGCCCGCCTGCGTCCGCAGAATAGTCCCGAGTTACGAATCCGTCAGTTTGCACAACTGATGCACCGGTCGGAGAACATGCTGAGTCGTATTCTGGATGGCAAGGACATTCAGGAATTGACAACGCTGTTTGAGGTCGATCGGTTAGGAAAGGCGAGTATTGACATCCTGCTGATCAACACTGTTATTCCGTATAAATACGCCTACGCGCTACACCGTAACGACAGGCAACAAGCCGAAGAAGTGATGCGGTTGATGAAGCGTATCCCCGCCGAGAACAATGGGATCATCCGCCAATGGCGTGTATTGGGACAGGAAGTGAAGAATGCCGCCGACTCGCAAGCGCTGTTGCACCTCTATCAGAACTATTGCCAGCACCACGAGTGTATCAATTGTGAGGTGGGTTACACCGTGTTCCAACGCCAACAATTGAGCCTTTTTTAGCACATTAAGGTGACAAATTGACGAAAAAAGTGGAAAAATTACATATACATTTGTATATGTCGTTTTTTTTATGTACCTTTGTGCGCTTTTTTCGTACATGTATGCGCATAGCACTGATAGGATATGGCAAAATGGGGCACATGATCGAATCGATTGCCCTCGAACGCGGACACAGCGTTGTTTGCGCAATAGACGCAAACAATGATTTGAAGATTGAAAATTTAAGATTGAAGATTTATTCTCCGGAAGAGGGATTTGAGAGTGAGGAGTTTCGGAGCGCCGATGTGGCGATTGAGTTCTCCACGCCCGCCACCGCCAAGGATAATTTTTTACGCGCGTGGGCGCAAGGCGTGCCAGTGGTGTCCGGAACCACCGGGTGGCGTCCGGAGAAATTAAAAATTAAAAATTCAAAATTCAAAATTGAGGGAAGCCGAGTGATCATTGAGGATGAGAAAGGGAAGACGATGCTGGTGTGGAGCAGTAACTTCTCCGTGGGCGTGAACATATTCTTCGACTTGAATCAATTCCTCGCCAAAGAAATGGACAATGAAAAATTGAAAATGGAAAATGGCAAATGTCTCTACACCCCCTCTATCACCGAGATACACCATATTCATAAGCTGGATAAGCCGAGTGGGACAGCGAAGACGCTGGCGGAAGGGTTACGGGTTATGGGTTACGGGTTACAGGACTCTGAGATCGAATCGATTCGGGAAGGGGAAGTGCCGGGGACGCATGAGGTGAAATGGGACAGCGAAGAAGATACAATCATCATCACGCATATCGCCAAAGGCCGCAGAGGATTCGCCTTGGGAGCGGTGCTGGCGGCAGAGGAATTAAAAATTAAAAATTAAGAATTAAAAATTTCGGGATACCGGGATACCGGAAACAATCGTTCGAGCAAAGCGAGATAAGAATAGCGAAAAAAAAATAAAATAGATGAAAAGCTTTCAAGATAAAATAAGTGAAGTGCCTCGTGGAGGATGGATTCGCGCGGGGATATGGAGTGCGCTGTACATAGCGTTCGTGTTGTGGGTGGCGTGGGGAGACTGGAAGAGTCTCGGCTGGCTCGCATTGCTGCCCCTCATCGTCGATGCCTTCACCACCAAGTACATCAACTACGGCTGGTGGCGCAAGTTCAAGCCCGTTGAGGGAATGGAAAATGGAAAATGGAAAAGGGAAAATGGCCAAAAGCCAAATGCGTTCTTATATACGCTGTTCTCGTGGATAGACGCCATCGTCTTTGCGCTGGTGGCGGTCTATTTCATCAACCTGTACATCTTCCAGAACTACCAGATCCCTTCGTCGTCCCTGGAGAAATCCCTGTGCGTGGGCGACTTCCTCTATGTGAGCAAGATGGCCTACGGTGCCCGTGTCCCGCAGACGCCCTTGTCCATGCCCCTCGTGCAGCACACCATGCCCGCCTGGCTCGGTGGGGGCAAGAGTTATCTGGACAAGCCCCATTGGGACTACAAGCGTCTTGCCGGTTGGACCAGCCCCAGGAAAGGCGACATCGTCGTGTTCAATTTCCCGGCCGGTGACACCGTAGTCGTAGGCCACGAGAACCCCGACTATTACTCCTTGCGGCACATAGCCGAGACCCAAGGCTACGGCACGCTCCGTTACTACGGCATCACGCCGAGCGACATGAAACACCTCATCGTACGCCCTGTGGACAGACGCGAGAACTATGTCAAACGCTGTGTCGGCGAACCGGGTGACAGTTTGCGTATAATCGACAATGTCGTTTATACGAAATTAAAAATTAAAAATGAAGAATTAAAAATTGAGGCAGACTGGACACAGGAACCGGAGCGAGAGGGCTTACAACTCAACTATTTCGTCCAGACCGACGGCCATGTATTCGGAGCCAAGTACCTGGACAAACTGGGTATCAGCCTCGCCGACCGGCAGCAGGTACGCAGCGACGTATGGCATTTCCCGTTGACGAAGGCGATGCGGGAGGAGTTGGCGAAGAACCCGCACGTGCAGGCCATTCAGCTGGAGCAGGATGCCATGGGCGGTAGTGTCTATCCGCTGGGGCATAACGACTGGACCCGCGATAACTACGGACCCATCTACATCCCGCGAAAGGGCGACCGCATCCTCATCACCGAAGACAACTACTGGCTCTACAAGCGCATAGCCGACGCCTATGAGTTCAAACCCATACGCATCGGCGAAGAGTACGAGTTCAGCATGGACTACTACTGGATGCAAGGCGACAACCGCCATAACTCCGCCGACAGCCGTTATTGGGGCTTCGTACCCGAGGACCACATCGTCGGACGGCCCGTCTTCATCTGGCTGAGCATCGATAAAGACAACCGCAAGATCCGCTGGAACAGGCTCTTCCACAAAGCGACAGGACGATGATTTTGCCAACAGCCTATTTGCCGCCGAGGTCGTATATGGAGGCGCTGATGAGCGAACCTGCCACGATCGAACAGATGGAGACATTCGAGAAACAGACCTTTCGGAACAGGAGCCTCATCCGTGACGCAAAAGGCGAATTAGTCCGTCTGACCGTGCCGGTGAAGAAAGTAGAACATAAACAACTGACACGCGACATTGAGATCAGTTACCAGACGCGCTGGCAACACCAGCATTGGATAACACTCGTGAGCGCCTACCAACACACGCCGTACTTCCTCTATTTTGCGGACTACCTGCGGCCGTTCTACGAGAAAGAGTACAAATGGTTGCTGGACCTGAATGACGAACTGAATGCCACATTGGTCGCCCTGTTAAACAAAGAAAGGCCGTCAATAATCGATAATCGACAATCGACAATTGAAAATCGTACTACCGACTGGAGCGGACAGATATGGACAGACAGACATCCGTGGCAAACGGAATTGAGCGTGCTGGACACGCTATTTGATGAATGATGGAATGATAGAATGATGGAATGATGAAAGAGATTGATTGGAATAGTTTGGGCTTTCATTATACCGAACCGGAATACATCGTTCGGGCGGGATACCATAACGGCGCTTGGAGCGACCCCTACGCCACGCAGGACAAATACCTGCACTTGCATGTGTCGGCAACGGCCCTGCAGTACGGTCAGGAAGCGTTCGAGGGCTTGAAAGCGTTCCGCGGCGTGGACGGCAAGATTCGCATCTTCCGCTGGCGCGAGAACGCCAAGCGCATGGCCCGCAGTGCGGAAGGACTGTTCATGGCGCCGGTACCGGAGGAACTGTTCGGACGGGCTATCCGGCTGGCTTTGGACAGGAACCGCGAACTGGTACCGCCATACGGAACGGGTGCCACGCTCTATTTCCGTCCGTTACTCATCGGCACGACACCCCGTTTGGGCGTAGGTCCGGGACAGGACTTTGAGTTCATCGTCATCCCCTCGCCCATCGGTCCGTACTACCCGGGCAAGTTCCACTGCACGACCTTCATCGTCAACCGCCATGTGGACCGGGCAGCACCCTTCGGTACGGGACAGTTCAAGGTAGGCGGTAACTACGCATCTTCTTTCCGCGCCACCGAAGCAGCTCACGCCATGGGTCTCGACTGCCTCTTCCTCGATGCCAAGACGCACCGCTACATAGATGAATGTTCGGCTGCCAATTTTATTGGAATTAAAAACCTCTCCCCGACCCTCTCCTCAAGAGAGGGGGCGAAAGCGTCCTCATATGAGTACCTGACTCCGCGGTCGAGTGCCATTCTGCCGAGTATCACGAACGACAGTCTGATGACGCTGGCGCGGGAACGGGGCATCAAAGTGACGCGACGCAAGATACGGCTCGAAGAGTTGGCGGACATGTGCGAAGCCGCAGCTTGCGGAACAGCCTGTGTCATCTCGCCCATCGACCGCGTCCTGGATCCCGAACGGGGCAAAGAGTACAGCTTCGGCAGCGAACCCGGACCAGTACTCACGGACCTCTACCGCGCCCTCAAGGACATCCAGTACGGCCGCGCTGAGGACTCGCACCATTGGTGCGACATCATTGACTAAATGACCAAATGGTCCAATCAATGGTAAATGGTAAATGACTAAATCGTAAATATAAAAGTTATGTTTAAGAATCAACCAAAAGGACTATTTGCGCTCGCGCTGGCCAACACCGGCGAGCGCTTCGGCTACTACACCATGTTAGCCGTCTTTGCGCTCTTCCTGCGCGCTAATTTCGGACTGTCGGCCGATGCTGCCAGTCGTATCTACGCCGGATTTCTGGCATGTGTGTATTTTCTGCCGTTGATAGGCGGTTGGATAGCTGACAAAATCGGTTACGGCAAGTGCGTCACCATCGGTATCTTCGTCATGTTCCTCGGCTATATCTGCCTGGCTATACCCTTGGGTGGCAGCGGTTTTGCGATGGGAATCATGCTCCTCGCCCTGCTTCTCATCTCGTTCGGCACGGGTCTGTTCAAAGGTAACTTGCAGGTCATGGTCGGCAATCTGTACGACGATCCCAAGTACGCTGACCGCCGTGACGCCGCCTTCTCGCTCTTCTACATGGCGATCAACATCGGTGCCATGTTCGCGCCTACCGCTGCGGTCAAGATCATGTCCTGGGCACAAGACAGTTTGGGCTACAATGTCAACGACAGTTATCACTTCGCCTTCATGGTGGCTTGCGCTTCGCTCATCGTCAGTATAGCTATCTACTACGCTTGCCGTCCCTGGTTCAAGCATGTGGAGCACACCGCCAAACAGGTGGCGCAGAGCAGTAAAGAGAAAGTGGAGGAACTGACGCCGGAGCAGACCAAGAAACGCATTGTGGCGCTCTGCCTGGTCTTCACCGTCGTGCTCTTCTTCTGGATGGCCTTCCATCAGAACGGTCTCACGCTTACCTTCTTCGCCGATGAGTTTGTCAACCCGGTTGTGACCGGCGCTCAGACCATGGCCTTCAGCATCTGGAACCTGGTAGCTGTTGCCGTACTCGTCTATGCGCTCTTCGGTATCTTCGGTGAGAACACCGGCAAAGCCAAAATCATATGGGGTTGCGTCGGCTCTGTCGTCACCGCTTTCCTGGTCTTCCAGTACTTCAATCATCCGGCCGAACTTGGTATCGCTGCTCCTATCTTCCAGCAGTTCAACCCGTTCTATGTAGTGGCCCTCACACCGGTTAGTATGGCTATTTTCGGTGCACTGAACAAACGCGGCAAAGAGCCTTCGGCTCCGCGCAAGATAGCGTACGGAATGGTTGTTGCCGCCGCAGCGTATGTGCTGATGGCCGTTTGCTCCATCGGTCTGTTGACACCGGCGCAGCAAGAGATGGCACGCATGAGCGGAGACGCTACCTTCGTCAATGCCAATGTGCTTATCTATACCTATCTCATCCTGACTTTCGGTGAACTGCTCCTCAGCCCGATGGGTATCTCCTTCGTCAGCAAAGTGGCTCCGCCCAAGTACAAAGGTATGATGATGGGTGGCTGGTTCGTGGCTACCGCTATCGGTAACTACCTCGTCCGCATCGGTGGAAAACTATGGGGCGATATACCTCTGTGGATCGTTTGGACCGTCTTCGTAGGCGTTTGTCTCGTAGCTGCCATATTCATGTTCTCCATCATGAAAAAACTGGAGGAAGCGACCAAATAAATTGAAAATTGAAAATTGAAAATTCTTCATGGAAGAGTTAGTAAAATATTTCGAGGCATTGGAGGCACGCCTTGCCGCTGACGAGGCTCGTATAGCGTCCAACGATGAGCGTATCGCAGCCTTGGAGGCTGAACTGGCCAGTGTCGAGGCTGAACTGGATGAACTCAAGAGCCGTCCGGCTCAGGAACCGAAGGTGATCGAGAAAGAAGTCATCAAAGAAGTGCCCGTAGAGGTGATCAAAGAGGTTGTTGTGGAAAAGCCTGTTGTAGTAGCAGCGCCTGTAGCGGAACCCGAGCCCGTTGTTGACCCCAAACCGGTAGTAGAACCTGATCCCGTGATCGAGCCCATTAAGGAAGAGCCCGCCTCACCCAAGGCCGCTGTTTACGGCAAAGCCGTCGATGACATCCGTTTGGCTATCTCGTTAGGCGATCGCTTCCTGTACCAGCGCGAACTCTTCGGTCAGAACGCAGAACTGATGCAACGCACCCTCAACGAACTGAACGAACTGAACTCGTTCGACGAGGCCATCCGATACATCAGCCGCTTCAACTGGGATACAGAGAGCAGTACCTACCAGCAATTCCTTGTCACCCTGCACAGACGTTTTGGGTAAATTAAAAATTAAAAATTAAGAATTAAGAATGCTGTTCATCGTGCCGACACCGGTGGGGAATTTGCAGGACATAACGTTCCGTGCAATCGAAGTGCTGAAATCAGTGGATCTGATCTTGGCGGAAGACACGCGTACCAGCGGTGTGCTCCTTCAGCATTTCGATATCCATACACCCCTCAAGTCGCACCATAAGTTCAACGAGCACGAGACCTCAGCGGACATCGTGGAGCGCCTCAAAGCGGGTGCGAACATCGCGCTTATCTCCGATGCCGGCACTCCGGCCATCTCGGACCCAGGATTCTTCCTCGTCCGGGCAGCCGCAGAAGCTGACATCGAGATCCAATGCCTGCCCGGAGCTACAGCATTTGTACCGGCACTGGTGGACAGCGGTTTACCCAATAACCACTTCTACTTCGAGGGTTTCCTCCCGCAGAAGAAAGGCCGGCAGACGCGCTTGCAGTACCTGGCCGCATTGGACGAGACCTTCATCCTCTACGAATCGCCCTTCCGTCTGGTCAAGACCCTTGAGCAGTTGGCGGCAGTGTGCGGCGACGAACGCAAAGCCTCCGTCTCACGAGAGATAAGCAAACTGCACGAGCAGACCATTCGAGGCACTTTGACAGAGTTGATTGGTCATTTTAAACAAACACCGCCCAAAGGCGAGATAGTAATTTGTGTAGCGGGACAAAATGACTAAATGCAGAAATGAGAAAATGAGAAAATGGTAAATGGTTCGATGAAATCTTTGGCGAAGGACACCGCCATCTATGGACTGAGCAGCATCATCGGTAAGTTCCTCAACTACCTCTTGGTACCGCTCTACACCTACGCCTTGGCACGAACAGCCGATTATGGCGTCGTCACCAACCTCTACGCGTGGACCGCCCTTCTGTTGGTCCTCCTCACCTATGGTATGGAGACAGGCTTCTTCCGCTTTGCCAACCGCGAAGACTACAACGCCAATGATGTCTACAAGACCGCCTACCTGACGCTGTTCTCCACGAGCACCCTGTTTGCCGTACTCGTCTGCCTGTTTCAACACCCCATCGCCAACGCCTTGGGGTACGCCGGACATGCGGAGTTCATTGCGATGATGGCGACCACCGTGGCTATCGATGCCTTTGCCTCCATCCCGTTTGCCTACCTCCGTTACCAGAAAAGACCGATCCGCTTTGCTGCACTCAAACTGCTGTTCGTGCTCCTCAACATAGCGTTCAACCTGCTGTTCCTGGTAGTCCTCAAGAAGAACGATGTCTTCTACGTCTTCCTCAGCAATATCCTTGCCACCACGATCCAGACACTATGTCTGCTTCCGTTCACATTCCCAAAAGGCGGACGATTCGACGCACAAGTGCTCAAAGAGATGCTTCGTTATTCGCTGCCGCTGCTCGTCTTGGGCGTGGCAGGTATCATGAACCAGACGCTGGACCGCATCCTCTTCCCGTACCTCTATACGGGCGAAGACGCGCAGGCACAGTTGGGTATCTACGGCGCTTGTTTCAAAGTGGCAATGGTAATGATGATGTTCACGCAGGCCTTCCGTTATGCCTACGAACCCTTCGTCTTCTCCAAGCATAAGGACCGGCAGTCCGCCGAAGCTTACGCCGACGCGATGAAGTACTACATCATCTTCTCGTTCCTCATTTTGCTCGGCGTCATTTTCTACCTCGATATCTTCCGCTACATCGTCTCCAGCGCTTACTGGGACGGCCTGAAGATAGTGCCGGTCGTGCTCTGGACCTATGTCTTCCAAGGGATCTACTTCAACCTCAGTTTCTGGTACAAACTGACGGACGAGACCAAGTGGGGAGCATATTTCTCCATCATCGGTCTGGTGATCACGCTGGTGTTGCAGATAGTGGGCGTTCCGCGGATCGGTTATTGGGCAAGTTGCGGAAGTAGTCTGGTTTGTTACTTTGTCATAATGCTCCTGTCGTATTTCATCGGCCAGAAGAAAGCACCCATCCCCTACGACCTGCCTGTCATCGGTCGTTACACGGCCCTGACGCTCGGACTGCTCGCGGTCTATTACGCCCTTCGACTCTATTACATCCACAACATGTGGATCCTCATGGGCATCGGCACGGTCCTCATCGGTATCTACCTCTTCGTCCTCACCCGCAAGGACTTCCCCTTATCCGCAATATTAAATCACAAATCAGAAATCACAAATCACAAATAATTTCATGTTTTCAGGAATCGTAGAAACCATGGCTCAGGTCGTCAGGATTGAGACCGAGCAGACGAATAAACATTTCACGCTTCGCAACCCGTTTGGCGAACCGCTGTCTATCGACCAATCGATAGCCCATAACGGTGTGTGCCTGACAGTCGTTCGTATCGAAGGCGACCTCTACACAGTCACCGCCATGCAGGAGACGCTGCGTCTGACCAACCTCGACCTGCTTCGCGAAGGCGATTGGGTCAACGTGGAGCGTTCGATGCTGATGGGCGGTCGGCTGGATGGCCATATCGTGCAGGGCCACGTCGATCAGAAAGCCGTTTGCATCGAAGCCAAAGAGACCGACGGCAGCTGGTACTACCGCTTTGAATATGACAGTTGCCGCGAGATGATCGAACGAGGCTATTTCTGCGTGGACAAAGGTTCGGTCACCATCAACGGCGTCAGCCTGACGGTTTGCGAACCCGACATACAGGGTAATAAGGGTTTCGTGTCCGTGTGTATCATCCCCTACACCTACGAAAACACCAACTTCCGGTACCTGCAAGTCGGCTCCGTCGTCAATATCGAATTCGACATCCTCGGCAAGTACCTCTCCCGCTACGCAGCGGTGCTGGGAATTAAAAATTAAGAATTAAAATTCCGAAAATACATTATATGAACACAAACAGTTTATCGTTTCAATTAGGAACATCCGTCGCACAATACCTGATGCAGTACGGACAGAAAGAACTCAACTATGACGAGTTCAAAGCAGGCATCGACTATGTGATGAATATGTCTGCCAAAGCCAAAGAGGAAGGCGAGAAATTCCTCGCAGAGAACGCCAAACGCGAGGGTGTAAAGGTGACCCCCAGCGGCTTGCAGTATGAGGTTTTAGAAGCCACCTTAGGCCAGAAACCCAAAGCTACCGACACCGTCAAAGTGCACTATGAAGGCACGCTCATCGACGGCACTGTCTTCGACAGCAGCTACCGCCGCGGCGAACCTATCGCTTTCCCGCTCAACGGCGTCATTAAAGGTTGGACCGAAGGCCTACAGCTGATGTCGGTAGGCTCCAAGTACAAACTGTTCATCCCTTACCAACTCGCCTATGGCGAAACAGGCGCCGGTGGATCCATTCCTCCCTACGCCGCACTCATTTTTACCGTAGAACTTTTAGCAATTCAATAAACTGTATAAAAAATTTAATGGATTAATTTTTATGAAAAAAGTAAGTATTCTTTTTCTTGCCGTAATGGCTATGATTTCATGCGGCAACAGTTACACGGCACGGACAGTGACGCTGAACAACGAGATCGACTCGGTCAACTATGCCCTCGGTCTGCTCAACGGTCTGCAGGTCAAGACCTATTATCTGCGCAACGACAGCAGTGACGAAGCAGTGACTGAGTTCATTGACGCACTCGAAGCAGCCTACCTGGACAAAGAGGAACCGCTGAGCGAGATCGCCCAGACGGGTCGTCAGTTAGGTTCGTCCGTAAAGCGCTTTGAGAAGAAAGGTCTGGCTGAGCGCGAAGCTTGGACGCTGAACGAGAAGATCTTCTTCCAAGGTCTGGTTAATGCCCTCTACTCGGACTCGTCCGTACTGAGCCAAGCCGAGGCAGAGGCTTTCCTCACACGCGCCACACAGACGCAACCGGAAGAATCCAACGCAAAGGTTGTTACCGCCAAGTGCCCGAAGAAAACCAAGACCATCGAGCTCAAATCGTTCCTCGACTCGCTCAACTACTCGTTCGGCTGGGCTAACGGTTCGCAAATCAGCATGTACCTGCTGGCCACCGACACCACCGGCGAAGGCATCAATGAGCTCATCGACAACGTGAACGAAGGCCTCAAGATGAATGTTCGTAACCCGCAACTGGTGCAAATGGCCAAGAGCGTCGGTACCGCTATCCGTGAGCAAGAGGCTGTAGGTCTGCTGGGCATCGAAGGACTCGAGACCAACTACGACCTCATCAAACAAGGCTTCATCAATGGTCTGTACAACTACACCGAGCAAATGGATTCGCAAGAGGCCAACCAGTATGTAGAGCAGGTCATCAACGGTCGCAAGTATGGTGAGACCAAAGCTGAAGGCGAGAAGTTCCTTCAGGAGAACGCACTCCGCGATGGCGTCAAAGTGACCGAAAGCGGCTTGCAGTATGAGGTGCTCCGCGAAGGCAAAGGTGCGAAACCGACCGCTGAACAGACTGTCAAAGTGCACTATGAGGGCACCCTCATCGACGGCACTGTCTTCGACAGCAGCTACCAGCGTGGCGAACCCATCGAGTTCCCGCTCAACGGTGTCATCAAAGGTTGGACCGAAGGTCTGCAACTGATGCCTGTAGGTTCCAAATACAAACTGTACATCCCGTACGAACTCGGTTACGGCGAGCGCGGTGCCGGACAGTCCATTCCTCCCTACGCCGCACTCATCTTCACGGTTGAGTTATTGGCGATTAAGTAATTTACCATTTTGTCATGTACCATGTACCATTTATGTACCATTTGGCTATTTAGCCGTGTAACTAAATGGTTCAATGAAACAATAAATGAACAAATCCGAAAAGTGTTCATGATTAAATCGTAAATGGCTTTATGGGCGTTATCGCCAAACAGTCGATTCGTGGCACTATAGTGACCTATGCCGGCATAGCTGTCGGCATCATCACGGTGTTCTTCGTGCAAACCCGTTTCCTCACTACCGAGGAAATCGGGTTGGCACGGGTGCTCATCGACGCGGCAACGCTCTTCGTCGGTTTGGCGCAACTGGGTACGAACGCCAGTATCATCCGTTTCTTCCCGTATTTTAAGGAAAAAGACAGCGTCGAGGACCACGGGTTCTTCTTCTGGGCGATGGTCGTACCGTTCATCGGATTCATCCTCTTTGCACTCATCTATTGGGCCTGCCATGTACCGTTGGGCGCGTGGTTCGGCGAAAAGAGTCCGCTCTTTGTCGAGTACTACTATTTCGTACTGCCCATTGCCTTTTTCATGCTCTACCAGAGCATCTGCGAGACCACTTGCAATGTGCTCATGCACATCGTCTTGCCTCGCGCCGTACGCGAACTGGTCGTGCGTCTCGGCTTGCTGGCTCTCTACCTGCTCTATGCCTTCCGCGTGCTCTCGATGGATGGATTCGTCATCGGCCTTTGCTGCAATTATGCCCTCGCTGCACTCATCAACCTGTGCTACTTCCGGGCGCTTCACCCTGTTCGTTTGCAACCCGACTGGAACTTCCTGCGCAGCAACCTAACTCTGGTCAGACGCTACCTCGTCTATACGGGTTTTCTCATTGTCTCCGCCATGACCACGGTCCTCGCACCTACGCTCTCCTCGTTCTTCGTCACCGCCAAGATGGGTCTGGATAGCACCGGCATCTTTGCCATTGCCACCTATATGGCCGTCATGGTCAGCGTACCGAGCCGTTCGGTGGCAGCCATCGCTTCGCCGCAACTGGCACATGCCATCAAGGAGCAGGACTCCGAACAGTGTTCGTTCCTCATGCGTCAGGTGACACGCAACATGCTCCTCATCGGCGGATTCATTCTGCTGCTTATCTGGGTCAACATCGACCTTATTTTCCATATTCTTCCTAACGGTACCACCTTTGCCCAAGCCAAAGATGTGGTACTCATCTTGGGCGTCAGCCAATTGGTTTTGGCTTCGTTCACCATCTGTCTCACGGCTCTCAACTACAGCCGTTTCTATGCATTCAGCCTGCTCCTGTCGCTTATTCTGACAGTCAGCGCGCTCCTGCTCAATAATTACCTGGTGCCCAGGTTCGGCATGCAAGGCGCCGCATTCAGCAACCTCCTTTCGTATGGGCTCTACTACCTGCTGATCATCGCTACCGTTGTGCCCCTGTGCCATTTCCGCGTAGTGGATCGGAACTGGTGGTACATCGCTTTGTTGCTCATCTTCCTTTTCGGTTTGAACACGCTCTGGCAGGCTTTTGTACCTGCGCTCAATATATGGTTCGACAGCATCGTCCGCAGCCTCGTGCTCATCGGCGGAGGTACCCTCATCGCCTACAAAACGAAACTCTCCCCGGAAATCAATGTCCAAATAACACAATGGAAAAATAAATGACCAAATGGTCCAATCAATGGTAAATGGTAAATGACTAAATGGTAAATGCGTTACTTCATCACCTTCTCATATAACGGCACGGATTTCCACGGTTCGCAGACGCAACCGAACGGAAACACGGTGCAAGCGGAAATGGAAGCGGCTTTCGCTACCATCTTGCGCGAACCCGTGGCTCTCACCTTCGCCGGTCGAACCGATGCCGGTGTCCATGCCGAGAAGATGGTCGCGCATTTCGATTGGCCTCAGGCTCAGTCCGCCAATCCAAGCAGCCATCCCTCCGCCAATCTTGGCAGACTTCGCAGCCTGCCTGCCAACCTGGTCGGACGCCTGAACAGTCTCCTGCCCGCCTCTATCGCCGTGCAGGCCATTCAGCGTGTCACGGACGATGCCCACGCACGCTTCGATGCCACCTCCCGCACCTACCACTACCGCATCACCACACGAAAGGATCCATTCACGGTCCAATTCCGTACCCGCGTAGGGTCAATCCTAGACTTTACCGCTATGAATGAGGCAAGCAAAGCCTTATTGGGAAAGCAGGACTTCGCATCGTTCTGCCGCGCACACACGGATGTCAAGACCACGATTTGTGATGTTCGCGAGGCCCGTTGGGTGAAGGAAAACGAGTACGAAGCCTGTTTTGTCATCACCGCCGACCGATTCCTAAGAAACATGGTTCGTGCTGTTGTCGGCACACTATTTGAAGTGGGCAAAGGAAAAATGACGGCGGACGAATTCGCACAAGTGATAGCGGCCAAAGACCGTTGCAAAGCCGGACACTCGGCGCCCGCAGAAGGGCTCGCACTAATAGAAATAACTTATCCAAACAATATAATCCTATGAAAAAATTCCTCTACAGCTTCCTGCTGATGCTCCTTGGAGCGGCTATTACGGCACTTGTTCTGGGCCTTTCCCACACGCCTAAGTACCAAACGACGAAGCAACGCGACATCAACCGTTTGACCAAAGCGGCTTCGTTCAAGATGCCCAAAGTGAAGGTGCCCACCTTCCCCAAACGCACCTTCAATGTGCTGGAATATGGAGCGGATCCGACAGGTGAACAATTGGCAACACAAGCCATCCAGAAAGCCATCGACGATTGCACCGTAGCAGGTGGCGGAACGGTGATCATTCCCGCAGGTATCTACTCGACTGCGCCGCTGACGCTCAAATCGAATGTGCGCCTGTACACCGAACCGAACAGCTTCATCGTCTTCTCGCACGACTTGGATCTGTACGAGATCTACGACGAGTGGTTCGAAGGTATTCCCACCAAGCGTTGCACCAGTCCGCTCAACGCCCTCAACGCAGAGAACATAGCTATCACGGGACATGGCACCTTCAACGGCAACGGCGACTGGTGGCGACCGCTGAAGAAGAGCAAGATGGCTCCGGGACAATGGAAGAAGCATCTGAAAGAGAAAGGCGGCATTGTGGCGAACGATATATGGTATCCGGATAGCGCGTCCTTGCTGGCACAGAGTTATTGTTTGGACCAGAATGTGCCGGTGATCGAGGATGACAGTTTATGGCAAGTGGTCAAATCGTTCTTGCGACCGGTGATGCTGCATTTCGTGGACTGCAAAGGGATCCTGCTGGAAGGCGTGACTTTTGAGAACTCACCGGCTTGGAACTTGCACCCTATGTGCTGCGAGAATATCATCCTGCGTGACCTCAATGTGCGCAACCCGTGGTACAGCCAGAACGGCGACGGCGTCGATATCGAGAGCTGCAAGAATGTGGTCATCAGTCATTGTTCGTTCGATGTGGGTGACGATGCCATTTGTATGAAATCCGGCAAAGACAAACCCGGTCGCGACAGAGGCATTCCTACGGAGAATGTCGTCGTTGATGACTGTGTCGTTTATCACGGTCACGGAGGATTTGTGTGCGGGTCGGAGATGTCCGGCGGCATCAAGAATGTGCAGGTGAGCAACAACCTCTATATCGGCACGGATGTGGGTTTGCGGTTCAAGAGCACCCGTGGCCGCGGAGGCGTAGTGGAGAATATCTTCATTCGCGATGTCTATATGGCCAATATCCCCAACGAAGGTCTGCTATTTGACCTCTTCTACGGTGGAAAAGGAGCCGGTGAAGAAACGGAAGAGGAACTGGCGGCTCGTATGAACGCCGAAGCACCCGAAGTGAGCGAAGAGACACCTGCCTTCCGCAATATCGTCATCGAGAATGTGACAGGCACAAACCTCAAACGCGCCATCTATTTCAACGGTCTGCCGGAGATGAAGATTCAGAATGTGACGCTGCGCAATATCACGATGAGCGCCACCGAAGGAGCCCTCTTCCGCCAAACGGACGGACTCGTGATCGACAATGTGCATATCTCCCCCGAGAAAGGCGAAGCCTTCTCCCTCGCACCCACGGTAGAAAATGTCAAGATCAACTAAATCGGTCGAAATCTCGAGATCTCGAGGTCTCGTCATCTCGCTAATGGGCGTCCTGCTCGCGAGTTGCACACCGCGAGTAGCCACTTCCTTCTGGGCTATTGGCTCTCCTGCGGACTCAACCGTCGCCGGCTATACCGTCATTCACGCGGAAGGCAAGACGCGGCATTGTTATCCTGTCAAAGCTTGGTACGACGGACCATGGGCAGACACCTACCATCAGTTGCATCATCATGGCGTGGCCGTGGAAAGTGAGCTGATGGCCTATCGTATTTATTTCGACAAGAAGCAGACCATTGATGTCTATTGCAAACGCACACCGCGCCTGGAGTTGGCGACGAGTTATTGGTATCCTAACGACAGTCTGTTGGCAGAAAACTACGGCGATGATATCTTACGCGTGAGCGGCACGGTAGGCGTCGGTACGGTCAAATACTGGAACAACAAACTCTATCATATAGAAGATGTAGGCGAGCGCCAACAGTGGATCGTCAGTCAAACCCGCGACAAGGCCACTATCGCCGTTTGTGACATCGATTGGACTGTTCCGGATGGCAAACAGGACGATCCGGAGACGCGAAAGATCGTGAACCTAAGAGCCGAGTATACGATGCGTGCCGGGCACCGCGATATGCGTTGCGATGTCAAAGTCTCCGATCGCATCGAAGGCCTCTGTACCGGCGTCCAGACCATTCCTGCGAAAGGGCCAAATGACCAATCACAAATCACCAATATCCAATTACCAAACGGCATTCTCCTCGCTTCCTGGGGAACGGATTTTCCCGTCAATGACACCGTCAAGTACGCCAAAGAGACCGTCGGTTTAGGGGTGTTTATTCCGAAGCAATTTGCCGGCGAATTGGTGCAAGACAGGAGCAACAACTTGTGTCTGCTGCAGCTGCAAAGTAGCAAGGAGCGTTTTGGCGAATATGGTGAGCCGGGCACTTGTCATTTCTACCTCACCGTCTGCGGCGCCACAAAAGAAGACCACCCCGTTGCAACAAATGCAACAGAGTGGCTCAACTATCTTCGCCGCTGGGCAGCGACACTTCGTTAAAATCAAGGTATAGTTAACCAATCTCTAACTGCGCGTTCGGCATATTGGGTGCACGCTATCAGAATACCGGAACGCTGTCTTTGGGAGAAAGGGGATGGTTACGATGAGGCATTCCTACAGAACCGTGGTAACTATCCGGTAAAAGTCCGAATAATGGTACATCTCCACATATTTTTTCCAACTTTGTTTTCGGTGCAATATACTTTTTCATAACTGTCCTCCTTATTGAATTTTCTTACCCGTCACACTGAATATTGCGCCTTCAGGAGTGATGATGTAGAGGATGTCATTAATCAACACTTTCCGAGCTCCGACTTCTTCATCCTGAACGCTATCCACACCAGTAGCCACTTCCGGCGACTGACGAACATATAACTGCAAGCCGTAGCCTTCGGTTGTACCTTGCTCAAGATCAAACTCATACGGACTCATCGTCAAGTTCCATATCGGACGGCCGTTGTGGGTCAAGTAGAGAACCACATCTTGCGGTGCTTTCTCTACAGCCAACGAATATGTTCTTGCTTGCGGAGCAAAGATACCAAGGTCACAATGTGCTCCGTTGTTATCGAGCGGCATTTCAATATCGCACAACCGATTGCTGTTTTGCTTTGCCCAAACTTGCGCTATTTTAGATTCCGAAGGCGTACCCATCTTGAGCAAGTCGTGCCCGATGACATATTCGCCGGTAGCTTCTTCGCTTGCGGATACCCATAGATGGTCAGAGACTTTTTCACCTTCTTCTGAAGTCATCGCTAAGCGGAACTCACTTGTAGTACGTTGGCTGCGTAGTGGAGCGAGGAACGAAGTATTTGTTGTTGCAGGGCTCAACTTTACTGATTGAACGGCATCATATTGAATAAAGAAGGATGTTCCGACTGCGATTGTTACATCTTTCGCTTCTTTGGGTTGATAACAATATTTAGCACGATTATAGAGCTGAACCTTTGTGTCGTCTCCTTCATTGAAATCCAATTTGGCATGCCGCAACGTACCATTACCGAATCCGTTCCAACCTCTATCTTTCACCTCGCCAATCGCAGAAGAATATTCTGTGGTATAAGTGCGGTCTCCGGTAATTGATACACCGTCTTTTTTCTTAAAGAGGACGGTATTCCACTCAGGATGTTCTGCATCTACCGCAATAGTATAAACCTTACCGGGTTCCATCGTGCCCCGGAATTTATTCCAATCCTTACCCTTTTCAGCCCGCTTTGCCTCACTATAATTCATTACAGCATAATTATCATTGAAAACGAGAGGAGTGTTATCACCGGCGATGGAAATTCCGCCCATAACCTCTACTTCAAATGGCACTACGAAGTCATACCAGCCGAGTGTGTTGCTTCCGCTTGGATTCAACGTCATTTGGAAATATGCATCGCCATTCACGACCAATTTCTCCGCACTTTCCACTTGTCCTGAGAATCCGGTGCTTGTTACGCCTCCCAGAGCCGCATCAAGGATGAAGTCATTAATTTTCAGGGCACCTACAGTAATGTTGTGCAGGTCAACATAACCATTCTTCCTAACATGAATATTACCATACGAGAACCTATCCGGTGTACTTTCCATAACGACTAACGTACCATTTACTTTCACGGTAGCCGTTTCTTCAATAGTAAGACTCTTTACGTAAACTATATCGTTTTCCGGGATAATCACATCACTCTTTATTATCACGTGATCATCTTCAGTCGGCAATGCGCCATTATGTCCCCAGTTTCCATCTTGATTCCATTGCCCATTCATTGTATCTGTTTGATAGATAAACACAGCACTCGGAGCTACGGAAGCTTGAATATAGACAAGAATACTATCTTCGGTTCCACTATCTTTGATAACCACAGTATCCAACCAGTCACCAATCGTTGTAGGCGTGAAACGAATCGGCCAATTATAGGTACCGATAGTTCCACAATTCGGATAGAATACGGAGTTACGTACTACGAAGACATCATTTGCTTTCCGCTTGGTTTCTGCGGTCAATGCAGCCTTTGCATTCGCGTATTGGAGCGTTATGGTTGTATCTACAGTCGCACCGACTTCCGTACTGATAAAGATGGTCTCCTCTGCACGCAGATACGGAAGCATCGTTACCTTTATGTCTTTCACATGATGATAACCATACGCACCCTGTTCACGCATAATAAGGATAGCATCAGCGTCTTCATCCAATTGGATGTTGCTGAGTTCATGCCAAACGCCCTTCGTCGGTGATACGCGCGAACCTGCTACATCTACCCACGCACCGCGGATACGCTGCTGTGCTTTGATAGCTCCCTGATAATGCTCTGTATTAATCACAGGAGCGACATATGCTGTTCCGCTGTGCATGAATGAGAGTTTATCCGGTTTGCCGACTGTTTGGTCAATCAGAATCGTATCGCCGTACTCAGCTTTCGTCAAGTTCAAATTGGTGAATCCCCAGTCCACATCCGGTTCGAATGTTTGTTCTGCAGTATAATTTACCAACAGTTTGCTTTGACAGGTATCTGAAAGCGAACGAATATTGATAGGCATCGTTACCGAAGCAGCAGCCACATAGAAGTCATCACCTCCTACGGAAGCAGTTAGTGTTGTTTGACCTGTTCCAATGACACGCAGCGAGTCTCCTCCAAAGACAACTATCTTACCATTATTCTCAGGACAAGTGTATTGCAGAAGGCCGGTACGTGCATCGTCTTTCGCATAAACTCCTGTCCTTGAGTTCATCACATACACTTCGGCTTCCAGACGAACAGTATCACCTTCAGTCAATGAGTTGGTTAAATCTTGGAACCAGCGAATCATCTGCAGTTTCTTTCCGGTAGCCACGATGACGCGTGTTCCGGTAACGGGATGCAAGGTTGTCGTTCCTTCTTGTGTTACCGTCAAGTGAGCCGTTCCTTCGCCTATAACCTCAAACGAATACTTATCCTCAGCTATGCGAATGACGGAATCTTCGTCTTGCAGAATCGAATATGTTAGAGGCAGTCCGCTGGAAACCGTAGCCGCAATACCTAAGTAGCCTACAGGCAGACTTACCGTATCCGTCACAAAGTCCGGCTGCTTCCAATTAAGTTCCTGTGTTCCTTTATCGGTATGCCCATTGATAGTGATCGTCTTATGGTCATATTTGGTGTAAACCGAGATGACAGCGGAGGAAGTATCCGAGGTAGCACAAGTGTAGGTCACCTCTATTTCTCGACGTCCTACGCCGTTAGTAGTCGATGCGCTAAAGGCCTTATCCGCTTCCTTAATCGTATAATACGGATGGTTGCTGGAGATGTGAATCTCATCATCACAAGTATTGTAGTCGATATAGAATGATTTTTTGGACGAGTTAACATTAATCGGGTCATTACTTACGAGATTCAACGGCATATCCATGCTGGAAATCTTCAAGCCGTCCTTATCCTCAATATCAAAATACGTCTTACGTGTCACGCGTACATTCTTATAGTGTTTGGTAAGCGTAGCTCCTGCAGTGGTCTTGAAGCGAACGTACTTCGTTCCTTCCGGCAATGTGTATGGACCATATGTCTCATAAGAAGTGCTCAAATCCACCTCGCCGCCTAATACCTTGAATTGAGAACCGTTAGTAGAATACTCAATGAAGAAATAGTTTGCACCTGTCGGGTCACGCTTTGCATCAAAGTACAAATCTTTACCCGGAGCAGACAATTCCAATGAATCGCCAGTCTCAATACCGGCTACACCGAACAAGGTGTGTTCTGCTGTCTCATTGAGTACGTAGCATCCCTCCGCTTTCAATTTATCCACCGTCACAGTTAATGTTTGTGCGGAAGCTGCTTTGTACATGTAGTTCTCTGCTTGCGAAATTTCCCACTTAGCCTGACCGATATTCCAAGCAGCATAAATCGCGTTTTGCGCTCTATTGTACGTAGCTATTGAATCTCCCAAAATCTGAGTAACTTCTATCGGCGCATTGACGGCAGCTGTATTATTGGAGATGAAGTGCACATCGACGCGCTCATCAAAATTCAGAGTCTTGCTCCATGTCCCCCAGTCGCAAGTAATCGCATTGTCATATTTCTTAACCGTTACCTCGATCGTCTTCACATCGGAAGCCACAAACTGAGCGGTAGCGTCCTGCCAAATGGTAATTGTTACCTTCGTCTGATCAAACGATTTCGCCTCACTGTTCGGGATCACAATCTTTTTGTTTACAATGTCATAGTAAGCAATCGTACCATCTGTACTTTCCGCATGAATCTCACCGTTGCTATTGACATTCGTAAGCACATCCGTCACCTCTTGGCCTACGTACTTCGTGCATGCACTCGCAATATCTAAAGTATTCGCACGTGCGTTCACCGTTACCGTGAACTCATCCGTAGCAGCATTGTAATAATTGGTAGCTGCCTTGGTAGCACGAACTTTATATTCACCAGCCGCAGTAGCCGAGAAGATCGTACCACTAATGGTTGCTTTAGCGCTGTTTTCGCTGATTACCTCATAGCTTACTGCACCGGTACGATTAGCATCCAATGCATCCGTCGTCTGCGAAGCGATTAAATTCGTCAGGTTCAACTGCGAGTCTGCACTATTGGCATCCGAACCTGTATTAACCGCCACATTCACGGTACCGTTGTTCATCTTGATAGCCTGATTAGCCTTAGCAACCGTAATCTCAACCATTCCGGTAGCAGGATTGTACATATCTTTATTTTCCGGTGTGAAAGTCACTTCATAACTATTCGTGCCTGCAGCGCCGTTGACCATAGTAGTACCATTCGTCCATGCAAACGAACCGGCAACCTCAGTATTGGCTACACCACGCAAAGTAACGGTTGCCTTACCACCACTGAGTGTACTGGTACTCAAGTTTTGCAAGTATGTCGCATTCGTTCCCGTCGGAGCGGTAGCAATCGTCGGAGTAACCTTATTCACCGCTACATTCTCTACCTTAGTAGAACACGGTTGATAAACACCATTACCAGGCTCACTTATAGTAATCGCTATCGTACCCGATTTCTTGAAGGTCAACACATTGCCGCTAATCGATGCTACATCGGTAGGAGTTACCGAATACGTAAAGTCGCTCAAACCGGAGTTTGTCGTAGCACTCAGTTCTACTCTATCCGTCGTGTTATACGAGCTCGCAATATTCGTACTTTCAATACCCTGAGTCAACTTATTAATGGTGACATTCAACGTGCATTTTTCCAATACTACACCCGTATTATCCTTGATATAAAGAATATTGCCATTATCGGTGCCTCCGGCGCCTGCTGTGTAGGTAACAGTAACAGTTTGTGTACCCTTCTCACCGCAATCTCCAAAGGACTCCGGACTAATCGTAAACTTCTTATTTTCGCACTCCAGCGAAATAGGATAGTTCGCATAGTTCACGGTAAACGTCATTTCCGGTTTGGTATTCGGATTCGTCACAAAATTCAATGTTTTCTTGTCTGTCTCGCAGTATTTCTGCTGCTTATAGGTCAAGCTGGAAACAGTATAACCCAGACTGGCTTCTGAAATCAATTCAACAAACTTAGCATCCCGACTCAAACCGGTTAATGTAATCGGATCTGAACTATTGATTCTATCCTTGTCATATGATTTCGTTTCGCCTATCTGATTTTCTTCTTCGTCATAGAACTTTACCTTAAAGTCATTAGAATATAGGAAAGACCAGTTGGGATTCGTAAGTCGGGCATTAATGATCATCGTATCCGGAATATCAATGGGATGCTTCTCTGATCTGTTCTTCATCTCTGTATCCGAATTGATAACCGTTGTATTCACATCACAGGCCTTCGTCGGATCAATTACCTTCACCGGCTTGGATACGCTCGCTGCTGGTGCATAGGTATCATTACCTTGCTTCTCTTCCGCTACAATAGTCGTATTCTTACATACTTGGTTCGAATACGTCAACGTCCACACACCCGTCTGCTCATTCTTCGACAAACTCAAGCCCGTCGCATCGCCCTCTAACTTATACGTCACAGGAATACCACTGGTCGTAGTCGCATTCAAGGTAATGGATTTGGGGTTATCCGTCGTTTTCAAACGCGAGAAATTCTGATCCCACGTGATATACTGCTTCTCCTTATTGGTAATCGTTATCGTTTTCGTAATATCCGCGTCCGCATAGATTGTGTTGCCTGTCACTTGCGCAGTTACAGTCACTGTTCCCGTCTTCTTTTCTGCCGTCATCACTGCTTTATTGTCTTGGCAAGTCACATATGCCGCATCTGCAGCAGCTACAGACAATTCAACCGTCAAGCCATTCCCATTCGTAGCAGTCAATTCTTCGCCTACATTGAAAATAGTTGCGTCCGGACTCCAAGTTACTGTCGGTTTCTTCTTCACTGTTATGCCTGTAATAGTCACCTCCTTGCGATAGACGTTGTTGTAAATCAACAAGTGCGCATAATCCGTCCCTGCTGTAGCAGATTTATACTCGATAGTGATGGTTTCCGTACCCGTCTTACAATCTACATTCGATATCGTTGTCTTACTTAAAGTAAACTTATCATTATCATTCAAAATCTTCAAATCGCCACCATTAGCAAGCGAATAATCAATCTTCAATTTCCCAACACCGGTTCCATCAGAAGGATAAACAGGGCTACCCGCACTCGTCTTATCAATCGTTAAATCGGATGCATTGAGATAGGTCTTGCGGGTTACATAAATACTGCTATAATTATAATCTATTGAAGATGTTGAACCCGAAACACCAAAACGAAGATGGGTTACTTTATCACCGTCACCATTGGGAATATCCGAGAATTTATAGGGGCCAAAAGTTTTTCCACCAGCATCAATACCTATTTCAGTTAACCACGTATGCCAAGTACTTCCATCTTTGGAATATTGGACAATAGACACATCTCCTAAACCAGTGCGCTTTGCATAAAATGTTAATTTATCACCTGTACCATCTAATGCTATAGCATCACCGTATCTTTCGCCTCCAAATAACGGACTACTTGCAGATGTTGACTTATTGGTCACAACATAGCAATTCGTTGCCTCAGCGGCTTTTTTTACCGTCACACTAAACGAGCCATTCGCCTCTTTGTACCTATAGTTCTCATCTTGGTGAAGACTCCATGTAGCCTTTCCCAACTTATACGATGAATATACTACTTTATCTGCCCGATAGAACGTGGCAATATCCGTTCCCTCTGTCTGCGTGCAAGAAATCGGATAGTCGGTGTAGTTAGTATTAGTGGCAGTCAATGTCAAATCACTATCGTAGGAATCGGTATAGATAGAACTGCTGTAATTAGCATTCCCTTTGACATAAATCGTATTTTCATTCTTTGTGACCGTTACCACAAAGCTGGCGGGAGTAGCAGCATTCACCTTGTAGGTTTCTTTCTGATACAAGTTAACCGTACACGTTCCGGCATTTTTACCGGTAGCTTTCTTTGTGCCTGCATCATATGCCGCAGCGATAGATGCATCCGCACTACCTTCTGTTTTATCGGTTGTCACATTTTGCGTCAAAGTGTAGTAGTAATCACCCGAATTCTCTGTCGGGTTACCGGCCTGAAGCGCATCGCCTATATACGAGTTATCGGGCTTCGAATAGGTCAAACTATAACCCGCATCCTTCGTTTCTTCAACCGTCACACCAACATTGGATGCGCCACTAAAAGCACTATTATACTTTTCAACTTTTACATCAAACGATTTTTCTGTACCCGTATATTTATAGGTCTCTTTCTGATGAAGTGTAATCTTCGCTGTACCTGCGTTGCAAGCCGTGATCTGCTTGTTGGCGGGATTAAAGGTCACAACGTTAGAACCCTTGTTTACCGACGTTCTAAGTGATACATCATCGATCGTATAGTAGAAGTTATCATTACTGCTTGCCTCCGGCTTATCAGCAGAAGTATTTTCATAGGTATAGTTCGCAGTCTGTTTACCTTCGACCATCATATTATACGCCGAACCGGTAAACTTCGTCTCGTATTTCTTGATAGTGATAGTTTTGGTAGCGCTATCCGCAAAGTAACTGGTAGCACCTCCCTGCGTTAACTTCAACTCTACCGTTCCCGCTTGACCAAGCGACAAATAGCGGTTGTCGGAAGAAATCGCAGGAGGAGTGGCACCGCCGTTATTGCTTCCGGACGGAGTAAATTGTTCAATCGAATACGTAATTGCACCATCACTGGTACTCGTCCACAAGGACTGCAAGTCAATTGCCGCATCGTCCACCATGTAGGTATTTGCTATATTACACGTGTATTCCGGGTTCGTTTTAGCCTGCGCTTGTCCTTTCAGCGTAATGGTGTCCGAAGCGGACAGCTTCGTGCTCTGATTATTCTTGGTCGTCACGATGATGGTCTTCGTCCACGAACCTACCTCCGTCGGATTAAAGTCTATCGCTAAGGTCTTGTGGTCATTACTCAATGTTGACACAAACGGGTTGATACCCGAAGACACGGAGAACGTGACAGCATTCGCATCGAACGTCAACGTGACGGTCTCACGCATCTCGCTATCTACGCCTATCGTAAACGTTCCGAAATCCAACTCCGTAGGATCTGCCGATATATGCGGCGTCAAATCTACATTTGCGTAAACGGTTGTAGATTTACTCGAATCAGCTTTAGAAGTCAAAGTTACCGTTCCCGTATGCTCACCTTGGGTTGTTGTGTTCGTTGCAGTATATTTAACGGTCACCGTTACAGTTGTACCGCTCAAACTCCACGAAACAATAGACCAACCTGTACCGGAAACCGTCGGGGCATTAAAGTCAGCCTCCGCATCCGCATTACTAGAAACTGTAAATTTAATTTCCGCCGTCTTTGCACCAGCATCGCCCGGTGCTGTGATCTTAAGAGCAGTACCCGAAGTAGATACCGGATTGCTCGAAACAGAGTTTACAGTTACTGGAGTAAATTTGGCTTTGAATGTATAGTTCCAATTATCATTAGTAGCTCCATGTGAAAGCAATCCTACACCTTCACGAGGATAATATGTTGCATCCGAAGAAACTTTAGTGCCACTTGTATTATACCAGCCGTCAAAAGAATAGCCATCATAAACTTCTCTTGTATACTGTGGATAGTGAGAATCTAAAATCGGAGTTCCTATCCACTGGGATTTTGTTTGAGAATATTCAGCTGTACTTGCTGTTGCTGATGTTACAGTTACTGATTTTTTCTCACTATCTCCTCCTACTAAATTATATACGAAAACTTTAGCCGTTGCACTTCCACCTTTCCCATCTATAACAGCAGTTGCGGCCTTCCAAGTTCCAGTTTTACTTCCTCCCCACATCTCTCCAACTCCCATCACAAGCATCAGCAGCACGCAAATAGCATACTTTATCGAGGAAAACGTTAGAGATAAGTTGGAGATTCCTTGGAGGTTTGTTCGTTGTTGCACTTCCTTTGGACTTACCACAGCCCCAACGAGTTGTGTTTTGGACATGTCCATTTGTCCATTTGTCCATTTAAAAATCTGCATGAGATTTTTGAGACTTTTGAGATTTTTGAGATTTTGTAAAAATTTTCTCATATCTTTTTATACCTTAAATTACGTTGTTTATTATGATTTTTATGTTCTTTTTTGGGATTTTTGGTTTTGTAAAGTGCAGTTGGCAAAATGTCCTATTTTTAAGCATTTCCGCACATTTGTCTATCCATAAGCGCCAAAAAAGCGTACAAAATTAATATAATTCTTTGAATTATGCAAATTTTAAGTTCATTTGGAGTACGAATAATAAGAGAGTATAGTCGTTTCTTAAAAAATGTGACATTTTGATCCTGGCAAAACGGCATCTTTTGAAGATTTATCGTAAAATAATACTCAAATTGATACATTAGCATTGTTCATAAAAAAAGAGAAGACTTGCGTCTTCTCCAAATGTTGTATTTTACCCCACTTTTTAGGCCTCAATGACTCCGGCATCGAGCCAGGAATGGATGGTAGCTTCCACATCTGTCATGGCCTGTTCGGGCGCGACATCATACTCGGCGCAGAGAGGTTTGCAGAGGTCTGAAGGGGTGAATCCGTCAAGCTTGGCGGATAAACTTTCGGCTTGCTCCCAAAGGAAAGCAGCAGTCTCGTTGAGCGTGATCATCTTGTTGAAATTGATGAGTTCCATCGACTCACCTACAAGGATGTATTCATTGCCTAATTTGCGCAATTTGAAGCCGGGAATTGTTCGCATAATGAATAATGATTAATGAATAATGAATATCTTTTTAGTAACACCATTTGAGCCAGGTGTGGCGGTAGATCTTGAGAAGGAACCGGCGGCAGGGAAAGAGGTAGTGCCAGAGTCTTCCGCGAGTGAGGGGTTTGCGGCGTCCGCGAGGCGTTTCGATGTGCGTGACGACACCAATTATATTCGCGCGCGTACATTGTTCTTCACCTTGCAAATTACCATCGCCTTGGAGGATGTATAAAGGTGATTGGTTATTGGTCGTTGGTCGTTGGTCGTTAGTCGCTAGTCGTTGGTCAATGCGGATTAATCTATGTAAAACATAGATTGGGGACTGCGTGTTGGTGGCTTGTGCCAGAAGGATGTCGCCAACGCGAGGGGTTTGAACGGGAGCAAGAATGACACTATCTTTGTCGCCTTCGATGAAAGGCCGCATACTGACGCCGGAAGGCGTAAAGCGCACTTCCTTGCCTTCACCGATAAGGCGTGCCAACTCAGGAATCAATATGTCATTGGCCACTTTCATTCAGAAACGACTTTGAGGCAAACGCAAGGCTCGGTGGTATATTCAACTTGAATGATCGAAACGGCCGTTGAGGTCGTATTGGCAAACTTCAGGTAATAATTACCTTTAGGCAAAAAGGCGTATATTATGCCACTATTCCCGTATTCTATGGCATCTCCCGACAAAGCACTTCCCCATGATGATCCATCCGTGGAAATATATACTTTGAGGTTCTCACATTTGCTCGCCGGATAAAGAGAAATCTTCACCCGTGTCAGATTTTCTATGGCAGGAGAAGTAGTTGCCGCACTACTGCCATCAGGCATATTTAGACTGATAACAGAACCATATATCAAATCCAACCAGAATGACGCTGTACTGGAACCGCATGAATAGGCAAATCCGTCCTTAGTGGCCGTTTTGTTGCTATTCGAAAAAGTGAAGCCGGAAGCAAACTCATGCGTTATCGTCTCAGCCCTGGTGAGAGCAGGGCTGAGGACGAGTAAGCATAGTATAGTAGAAAGGAGTTTTTTCATTCTCATTCACCGCAGTTTTTGCCTTGTTGGATGGCTTTGAGGCAATCCACTTCGGGCATGTCTTCCACAAAGACGGCATAGTAGGTGACATCGGCTGTCACTTTGCCTTGTGGTTCGTCAAACAGGTCATCCGGCTCATCGAACGGATCGGCCCAGTTGGGATAGTCAGCCGTCCAGCCGATAAGCATCATTACGTCATCGCAAGGAATATCCATCTCAGTGGGCAGTTTCAAGTCTTCGGAGCCGTCGATGGCATATTCGGCCTCTTCAATCACTTCGCCATCTACCACCCAACGCACGGTATAGACAGCCGGTTCGTTGATATAGACAAGGGAAATGACGCCATCATTCTCCGTTATCTGCTTGAGGGGTTTATTGGCAATGCCGGTCCATGATTTGGTTAAACCATACGGGAAGACATTCTTGGAAGCATTGGAACCGCCTATCTTGGAGCCTTCGGAGCAGACGAGTGTGAATCGAGGAACATAAGCCTCGGTGTTGGGCTCGTTGGCCGTCCATGCGGATTCGCTATAGCTGACTTTCCAGATGAGGAGTCCGTGCGCGCCTAATCCCCTATCCCATCCTTGCTGCTGGCGGTTTTCGATGTAATAGACGGGCGCATTGTTTTGGAGACTGTCGGTCGGTCCGACCAGATCGTTGCCAGCCGTTATCTGGTAAGCCTGGTAGCCTTCCTGACCATTCGCGATGAGATTCAGTTTCTTCTCTTTGTTGCCGAGGTTGATGGGCTGATGCCATCCGAAGAAATATTTCTCCCAAACGTTGTAGTTAGGCGGGCAGTGTCCGCTCTTGTTGTACGCGCCGCCGTCCATGACATCCCAATCGCCCGGCGTCAGTTTCTCGTCGTTGTTGACATCATAATAGATGTCGTAGAAATCGGGCAGTCCCATGACATGTCCGAACTCGTGGCAAAGCGTACCGATGCCGTCGAGACTGTTGCCTGACAGCTCATTGGAACAAGCATAAGTGTTGATCATCTTCTCGTCCACATAGCAGTCTGCTTCGGCATATTCGTCCGTGAAATAGGGCACAAACTCCGCGCCATAATCCTCGTAAAACTCATCGGTATGAAAGCTGTAATACTGCTCCAGCGCCAGTTGTTCGCCGATGGAATAGCTATGCGGCCAGATGGTATTGGCGCTACCGCCTGACGCTTCGCCTTTGCCGGCATAGATAACATAGACAAAGTCTATCTTGCCATCATTATCGGAGTCATAAAGCGTGAAGTCCACGCCCAATGCATCGACCAGTTTGCAGGCCTCCACCACCATATTGGCAGGTCGCACATCGTTATCAGACGATGTCCCATCGTTCTCGCCGTAGTACTGGACATCGTTGCTGAGCGTGACGGGTCCATAGACATCGAAGACAGGATGATACGCCCCGTTGGACTGGTCGCTAAAGTACTGTGCTGCAGAAGGATAGTTCGTTCCGCCGGACTTATTGACCTTACAATCCTTGGCGTTGCAGAGCGAGTCGATGACCGAGTTCGGATGCGATTCCAGGAACTCCTTGTCGGTAAAATTGACCATGATGACTATTCCCCGCGGTGCGAGATTAGGCGTCACACCAAACTGTTTGCGCACTTTGCGGGCTTTGTTGGCGGCACGGCGTGCTTGCAACTTGGCGGGCGAAGGAGCCTGTCCGACCACTTCGTACATGCCTTGAGCATTCAGTTTGACTTGCTGCCCGTCGCGGTTGATGAGACAATGCGCGAACTCGTCACCCACGATCTGCAGGTCGATGGTCGAACCGTCGGCTTGCGTATAAGCGATCCATCCCGGACGAGCAGGTACAGCGTTCACTACGGTGGCAGCTGCTATCAGCAGCGAGAAGAAAAAGATCCGTTTCATTGTACACGCTCTCCCATAATTGAATATTTGACACCATTGTTAATCAGGAACAGCACGCCGTTCTCCAGCACTTTGCGGCTGTCATCAGGCGTTTGCTGTTGGTCGATAGCGGTAGGCCATTCGTTGTCGAAGATAGGCACCAAAACGACATCTTTGGCAGGCATAATAAACTTCTGCGCGGGTTGATAGAGCGTGCCGTCATACAGCCAGCCCGTGAACTCTTTGCCCGCTATAGAGGGCTTGCCCGCGGAGAGAGTTAGATGTTCACCTGCGGTAAAAAACGGTTCGTCGCAAGATGTTCTAAGTTTGAACGGATACCCCTGATAGGTAACCGAATACTGCTGAGCCAAGGCCACAACGCCCGCCAGCAGCAACAGAGAGAGGATTGTAAATTTTCTCATGTTCTTCATTTTTTCAATTGCGGGTGCAAAGGTACAACATTTTTTGGAAATATGCAAGAAAAAAGAGAAAAAAGCGTAAAATTATTCAAAAATATCAAGCAGCAAGGCGGATATTACTTAAGCTCTTTGCGGAGGACGGCGCGGATGAAGTTGTCCGGGCGAACATAGATGGTGAAGTTTCCGTCTTTATCTTTGGGTGCGATAGGATCGGGTTTGCCTTTGAGTTGGGCATAGAAACGGGCCATGATACCATCCAAGAACGCTTGTTTCTCAGGCGGGAGCGGTGTTTGGTTTTTGAGGGCATTGATGAATTCCTGCGCGAGGTGGGAGGCATTGCCGAAAGCGGTCATATTGGCTCGTTCGCGAATCATGATCGGATTGGCTTTGTAGTTGCGGGGTCGAGGGGTATAAGCCTCCAGGCGACCGACCTTGGTCACATTGCCGGCAAAGTCATGGAAAGTCTTTCGGCGCTCTACCATTCCGCCTTTTGCGTGAGCTCCGAGCATTTCCTCAATGTGGGGTTTATGTTTAATTTTTGCCATATAAACGGGAATTTTGATGTTTGCATATTGAAGGGTGCTTGCCGGGTACTTGTCGCCTACTCGTCGCGTACCTGACAACCCCTATTATCTCGTACTTACCGCGCACTTACGACACACTTATCTCGCACTTATCACGCACTAAATTTTGCTTTCGTTTTCGTTTGTATTATATACATAGTATATAATACTAGAGAGTTGATGAGTTTTTGTCTGAAATCGAGTGCAAAGATACAAAAAATATTTGGAATATGCAAATAAATTTGAATTTTTATGCGAAAAATATCAGAGAATTTGATTTCTACGGACTAAACTATACTCGGCGGAGTAGCGCCGAGGAGTGAACAGCAGGATGTAACACGGCATGAGATGCCGGGCTAACGGACGAAGGAGAAACAGGGACTCGCGCCTAATGTCGCGAGCACGGGACAAAGAAAGCAACCCGAGGACAGGACAATAGACGAAGGCCATGGAATCCCGGTATCGCGGAACACCGGAATCCCGAAGGAAGCCATGAGGGAGGGATGGGCTACATCCGCAAGCCCATATAAAGGCAAAAATGAGAGAAAAATGCAAATAAATTTGATTTTTACCGTCAAATCCTTGTGTATTCCAAATATTTGTTGTAAATTTGCACGCAATTTGATAAATACGACATTCGTGAGTTTGCATATTTTACAACATACGGGTGAATATGTGCTGTTGATGAGGCGCGTTTTGCGCTTGCCGGATCGGCAGCGTATGTTCTGGCGGCAGTACAGTCGCGAGCTGGAGAAGCAGGGCTTGCAGTCGTTGCCGATTGTGCTGCTGATCTCCGTTTTTATCGGGGCTATTCTGACTATTCAGGCGAAGACGAACACGGAGAATCCGTTGCTGCCGACATACATCACGGGTCTGCTGACGCGAGACACGCTGCTGTTGGAGTTCTCGAGCACGATCCTGTGTCTGATCTTAGCGGGAAAAGTGGGTTCAAACATCGCTTCGGAGATAGGCACGATGCGAATCACGGAACAGATCGATGCGATGGAGATAATGGGTGTGAACAGCGCCAATTATCTCATTCTGCCGAAGATTTTAGCGTTTATGAGTATCATGCCGTTCCTGTTCATCATCTCGACGGCGGCAGGTCTGATAGGCGGTTGGGGCGTCGGAGCGTTTACGGATATCATCACGGTGCATGACTACCTGATCGGTGTGCAGTACGCGTTCAATCCGTATTTTGTGTGGTACGCGATTATCAAGGCGCTCGTGTTTGCGTTTGTGATAACGAGTATGAGCAGTTACTACGGCTATTATGCGCACGGCGGGGCATTGGATGTAGGTCGGGCGAGTACGAATGCCGTGGTGAACAGCAATATTACGATATTGTTTTTGGATCTCATTTTATCGAAATTACTATTATAAGAAAAAAACATAAAAAAACCTATTATTTATAACAAAAAAAATTTCCGAAAATAATCAATAATCAGCAATAACACAAAATATAGATAGAGATGATGATCGCCCAAGATTGGTCGATAGATAGAGATGATAGAAGTAAAGGACATAGTAAAGAGTTTCGACGGGAATGTGGTGTTGGACCATGTGAGTACAACGCTGAAGGACGGAGAGGTGAACATGATCATCGGTCAGTCGGGTTCGGGCAAGACGGTGTTGATGAAGAGTCTGATCGGTCTTCATTCCGTAGATAGCGGGCAGATACTGTACGACGGCAGGGACCTGGCGAAGATGAGCAGCAAGGAGATACGGATGATGCACCGTGAAGTGGGGATGCTGTTTCAGGGAAGTGCGCTGTTCGACAGTATGAGCGTGATGGAGAATGTGCTGTTTCCGATGGAGATGTTCAGTCATCAAAGCCGTGAAGAGATGCAAGCTCGGGCAGAGTTCTGTTTGCGTCGTGTGGAGATGCCGGAACGGGTTTGGCACCTGATGCCCAGCGAGATAAGCGGCGGCCAACAGAAACGCGTAGCGATAGCGAGAGCGATCGTGTTGGAACCCAAATATCTGTTCTGCGACGAGCCGAACTCGGGTCTGGATCCGAAGACGAGTCTGGTGATAGATGCGCTGATTCAGGATATCACGCGTGAGTACAATATATGTACGATTGTGAACAGTCACGACATGAACTCGATCATGGAGATCGGCGACAACATCGTGTTCCTGAAAGGCGGTAAGAAAGAGTGGCAAGGGTCGCGGCATGAAGTATTCAACAGCAACAACGAGGCGCTGAATGATTTTGTGTTTGCGAGTGAGTTGTTCAAGAAAGTAAAAGACAATAACAATTAAACGATATATGAAAAAGATTCTTTTATTGGCTGCTTTTGTGGCGGCAGTAGTGGTGAGTGCGCGGGCAGAGGAAACGCCTCAGCGACTTGGCGTTCCGGCTTATCGGGGTTTGATAGAACGCGTGCAACCTAACGGCGACACTTTGCGCACATACTTGCGCGGAGACGAGCGGAAGCATTGGGCGATGACCGAGGACGGATGGCAAATCAAAGAGCACAAGAGCGGTTGGTTAAAATACATGAAGACCAATCGCAAAGGTGAAGTGGTGATCAGTTGCCGCAAGGCGCATAACGCGGAGAAGCGAAGCAAAGGTGAGGTGCGCTGGTTGAAGAAACACGGCATTCAGAAGAAGGTGAATTAAAAATTAAGAATTAAAAATTAAAAATTATATGAAGAAGATTTGGAGCATACTGATGGTATGCATGGTGGCAGTGAGTGCGACGGCAGTTCCGGCGCGTCGTGGTCCGATAACGCGGACAGCAGAGGACGGGACGAAGAAGACAGTATTCTTACACGGTGATGCTTTCAGTCACCACATGACAGACGAGGCAGGCAACTGGTTGGACGAAGAGACGCTTCAACCGATGAGTGCCGACCAGCGTGCACAACGCGAGCAGCACAACATGGCTCGCGCACAGGCGCGTCGTGTACAGCAAGAGATACAGATCGGCGGTGCGTTGAACCTGGCTCCGCGCGGATTGCTGATCATGGTCAATTTTGCCAACAAGGCTTTTGTCACGCCGGTCGATACCATTCACGAGATGATTAACGGCGAGACATTCACCCGCAGTTACAAGTACGATTATCAGTACGAATACGGCGGCAAGACCTACACGGAGCATGTGAATGTCAAGGCGAGCGGAAGTGCCCGTCAGTATTTCCACGACACGAGTTGGGGACAGTACAATCCGCAGTTCGATGTGGTAGGTCCGTACACGCTGAGTCAGTCGTATGCATACTATGGAAAAAACGACGATGCAAATGTGGGCGAGATGATCCGTGATGCCTGCAAGATGGCCGATGAGGATGGCGTGGATTTTACGCAGTATGACAACGACAACGACGGCAAAGTGGACTTTGTATATGTGCTATACGCTGGCTACGGCGAGGCAGATGGCGGTCCGGCGAACACCGTTTGGCCGCACAACTACGATTTGCGTTATATGGGCGTGACTTGCAACGTTGACGGGAAAGCCGTTCGTAACTATGCTTGCTCGAACGAGATCAGCTATTACAGCAAACTGTATAACGGTATTGGTACTTTCTGCCACGAGTTCAGCCATGTACTCGGCTTGCCGGATCTGTACGAGACGAATCAGACTTCCAAAGGCTTGCATACATTGCTCGAGTGGGATATCCTCGATTATGGTCCATACAACAACGACGGCAATACGCCTCCCGCCTATTCGGCTTACGAGCGTTTCTACATGGGCTGGCTCACCCCGCGTGTACTGACGGATCCTGAGTATGTATGGTTGAATCCGCTGAACGAATGCAAGGAGGCATTGCTGCTCTGTAGCGGCGATCAGCACAATCTGGTAGGCAATGATCCCAATCCGACCACTTTCTATCTGGTCGAATGCCGTACGCAGACTGGCTGGGACCTGTATCTGCCCGGCAAAGGAATGCTGATTACCAAAATCAAATACAGCTCCAGCAACTGGGCCAACAACGCTGTCAACAACTCGGCGACCAACATGGGCGTGGACCTCATGGAAGCAGCGGAGAACACGAGCAGTTATGCGGATAAGAAGGATGCTTTCCCTGCCGGCGCGAAGAGTTGGACGGCGTTTACCGACCATGAGATTACCAATATCGCGTTGCAGAACGGCGGCGCTGTGACATTCAGTTACCGCGGCGCCGAACCGACAGGTGTAGAGCATGTGGACGACGGCGCGACGGCAACGAAGATCATACGGAACGGACAAGTGCTGATCATCCGCGGCGACAAGGTGTATGACCTGAACGGCCGTCAGTTGGAGCGATAAACGCTAACGCATATGAAAATCATCTCTTACAATCTTAATGGAATCCGCTCTGCTATCAACAAAGGGCTCTTGGACTGGTTACAAGCCGAGAGTCCTGATGTCTTTTGTATTCAGGAAAGCAAGGCACAGCCGGACCAGATAGATGTGATGGCGTTTCAGGAATTAGGCTATCACAGTTACATTCATTCGGCGGAGAAGAAAGGCTATTCGGGTGTTGCTATCTTCACGAAACGCGAGCCGGACAAAGTGGTTGTGGGCATCGGCAATCCCGAGTTTGACAAGGAAGGGCGTGTGCTGCGAGCCGATTTCGGCGACCTGACCATTGTGGATGCGTATATCCCGAGCGGTACGACCGGCGATATCCGTCAGACGGTGAAGATGGCGTTTCTGGAGGAGCTGTTGGTGTGGGCAGAGGCGCTGCGCAAAGAGCGACCGAATGTGGTGATCTGCGGCGATTACAACATTTGCCACAAGCCGATAGACATCAATCATCCTGAACGGCAAATCGGCGTTTCTGGATTTTTGCCGGAAGAGCGCGAGTGGATGGACCGTTGGGAAGCCAGCGGCATGGTCGATTCGTTCCGCGTGTTCGACCAGAGTGCGGAGCGGTACAGCTGGTGGAGTTGGCGAGCCGGTGCCCGAGCACGCAATGTGGGCTGGCGGATTGACTACTTGTGGGTAAGCGAGAGCCTGAGAGGCCGGCTCCAAGACGGAAAGATTTTAACGGAAGCAGTACATTCGGACCATTGTCCCGTTATGGTGGAAATTAAGAATTAAAAATTAAGAATTAAAAATTATTTCTTGTGGATAGACTGAGCACAGAACATCTGGTAAAGAAATACGGCAAGCGGACCGTTGTTGATGATGTGTCGATTGAGCTGACGCAAGGCGAGATAGTGGGTTTGTTGGGCCCGAACGGCGCCGGCAAGACGACTACTTTCTATATGACGACCGGTCTGGTGGCGGCCAATAACGGACGCATTTTTCTCAACGACCAGGACATAACGGGTTTTCCGATGTACAAGCGTGCGAAGATGGGCATCGGGTATCTGCCGCAAGAGGCGAGCGTATTCCGCAAGATGACCGTGGAGGATAACTTGCGGTCGGTATTGGAACTGACCGATTTCAGCAAAGAGTATCAGGCCGAGAAGCTGGAGCAACTAATCAAGGAGTTTAACTTGGCGCATGTGCGGCATAATTTAGGCGACCGCTTGAGCGGAGGCGAACGGCGTAGGACGGAGATTGCGCGTTGTTTGGCGATTGAGCCCAAGTTCGTGATGCTGGACGAACCGTTTGCGGGCGTGGATCCGATTGCCGTGCAAGAGATTCAGGATGTCGTTTGGCGGTTGAAAGACAAGAATATCGGTATCTTAATTACCGACCATAATGTTGATGAGACGCTGATGATTACCGACCGTGCGTATCTGCTGTTCGAAGGAAAGATCCTTTTCCACGGCACACCGGAAGAGCTGGCGGCGAATCCGATCGTTCGGCAGAACTATTTAGGTCGCAATTTCGAACTCAAGCGAAGGAAGTGAAAAAACTCTGGAGACATCCGTGGACTGTAGCGGTGTGCAATCTACTGCTGGTAATGGCGCTATACACCTGTATGCGCCTTTTTTGCTACGCGGTGAACGACTCGATGTTTCCGGACATGACTTTTGCGCACTTTTGGGAGATTCTGTGCGGCGGAATGCGGTTTGACCTGACGGCGGTTCTATACCTCAGTTCGCTTTATATAATCATGATCTTGCTGCCGTTACCGGCGGAATGGCGGATGCGGCCGAAGGTGCAGCAGAAGTTGGTTTGGCTGTTTTGGATACCGAATGCGATAGGCATTTTGGTCAACATGATAGACATTGTCTATATTCGTTTTACCGACCGTCGCACGACTTGCACATTCTTCTCGGAGTTTCAATACGAGCATAATCTCTGGCGCATTTTGTGCGAAGGGATATGGGATTATTGGTATGTGGGCCTGCTCGGACTCATCGTACTGGTAGGGCTCTTCTTAGGTATTAGGAAGCACTATGGTCTAGGATTACCACGGGACAATAAGGGAATTAGGCGCTATTATGTGCGAGAGACGGCGGTTCTGTTAGTGTCCGTTTATTTAGGCGTGATAGGAATCCGCGGCGGTTTCGGACGCTACACACGGCCGATCACGATCAGCAACGCGATGCAGTATGTGGATAATCCGCGAGAGACGGCGCTGGTGTTGAACACGCCGTTCTGCCTGATGAAATCGCTCGAGAATACGGTGTACGAAGAACCGGCGTATTTTGCGGAGGAGGAGTTGGCGAGCCATATGAATCCGGTGCATACCCCATGGGCGAGAGGCTATTACAGCGGACCGACGGACAATATAGTGGTGCTCATTTTAGAGTCGTTCAGCACGGAATATATCGGTTTTTACAATCAGGACATTGCCGGACATGTCTCTTATACGCCGTTCTTGGACAGTCTATTGGCGCAGAGCCTGACATTTGAACAGTCGTTTGCTGCAGGGCGGAAGAGTATTGATGCCATGCCGTCGGTGCTGTCGTCGATTCCGAGTCTGATAGAACCGTATATCGTGACGCCGTATTCGACGAATGCCGTTTCGTCCATCGCGGAGTGTTTGGGCAAGAAGGGCTATCAGACAGCGTTTTTCCACGGTGCGCCGAACGGCAGTATGGGTTTTCAGGCCTATGCGCGAAGTGCGGGATTTGATGACTATTACGGCAAGGATGAGTTTGAAGAGGCGTATGAGGATGACGATGTGTTTGACGGGACCTGGGCTATTTGGGACGAGCCGTTTTTGCAATATTACGCCGAGACGATGAGCGAGATGGCCGAACCGTTTATGACGGCGGTTTTTACGGCATCGAGTCATCATCCATTCAAAGTGCCGGAACAGTACAAGGGCGTTTTTCCGAAGGGGAACAGGCCTATTCATCAGACGATAGGATACGCCGATTATGCGTTGCGGCGTTTTTTCGAGACGGCGAGTCAGCAGCCCTGGTTTGAGCGGACGCTGTTTGTCATTACGGGCGACCATACGAACGAATTGAGTCTGCCTGAATACACGAACGCGAAAGGGCTGTATGAAGTGCCGATTGCGTTCTATCATCCGAATAGCACCTATTTTACCGGAAGTCGGGAAGAGGTGATCAGTCAGACGGATATTATGCCGTCGGTGCTGAGTTATGTGGATTACGATGAGCCGTATATCGCTTTCGGTGAGGATGCGGTGACAAGTCCGAAGATTCATCCGTACGCGGTATGCTACAACGAGCCGCTGTACCAGATTTTTTCGGATAGTCTGTTGGTGCAGTTCGACGGGACAAAGGTGACGGCGGTGTATGACTACCGGCAGGATCCGTGTTTGCGCAATAACATAGCGGCAAGTGTGGCAGCGGAACGGGTTGCGCCGATGACCGATTATCTGAAGGGCTATATTCAGCAGTATGTGCATCGGATGGTGAACGATGAATTAAAAATTAAAAATTAAGAATTAAAAATTGAAAGTCAGTAGGTGCATAATATGTTGCTTGGCGTCGATGTTGGCGGCTTGTCGTCCGACGGAGGTGAAAGTGGAGGTGCATGAATGTGCGGCTCCGCCGGAAGGCCGTGCCGTAGCGATGAGTTTTGCGCTGGACAGCACCGTTTATGTGGTCAGCGGACGTAACGCGAACGGCAAGTATGTGGAGAACATGCTCGTTTACTCGGCTCGGACGGACAGTTGGCAGACGAAGGACCTGCCGGAATCGTTTTCGGAACGGGGCAACGGCGTTGCTTGCACCAACGGGCAGGCGGCATATATGGGTTTGGGATTCAAGGGCGGCGATATCTATGAGGCGGGCAAGTACTTGCGCGATTTCTGGCGGTACGAGCCGAAGACGGACCGTTGGACGCGATTGGCAGATTTTCCGTCAGAGAAGACAGCGGCGGCGATTGCTTTTGCGGATGAGGGGTCGGTATGGGTCGGATTCGGTTTCAAGGGTTACGGCGATGAGTGGTGGCGCTATTCGATAGCGGATGACCGATGGGAAGCGGTGAGTAAGACGGGCAGTTGGCCTTCACGGCTGATGAGTATGGCGGCTGCTTCGTGCGAAGGGAGGTTCTTTGCCGGTACGGGTTTTCACACCGATTGCCGAACCGAATGGTGGGAGTTCGTGCCGTCAGCCAATGGCTGGGAGCGGCGGGCATCGTTACCGAGAAAGGGCCGGCAGAATGCGGCTTGCGGGGCTACGAGTCAGTGCGTTTGGATTGTGGGAGGCTGGCATAACGGCGACCCGTTGACGACGGGATTCCATTTTCAGGACATATTGTGTTATCAGCCGGAGAGCGACAGCTGGCAGACTTGCGGTGTCATACCTTGCGGGCCGACAGAGAACGGCGTGGCTTGCGGCATAGGCCGACGCCTGTACTTCGGTTTGGGCGAAAGCGATATGCAACAATTGCATCAACACTGGTATTATATTGAGGAGTAAGGTTCACATAGTGGTTTGTCTGTTGGCGGCATGGTGCGAGTTGGGCGCCGTGACACGCGATTTCTGGCCGGTAGCGATGCATCAGCCTGACACGGCTCGTGATACGCTGCAGTACATGTTGGAGGTGTCCGCGGTGGCTTCATCGGGGACACAGGCACCTTTCTGGTTGCACGCCAACGAGCACGGGAACATCAGTGCGGCGCCGTTTAGCGGCAATATAACGGCCGGTGTGTACAAGCGAGCAACAAGGCCAAGCCGGTGGTTTGACTACGATTTCGGGGTGCTGTTGACAGGCCGTTTTGACACCGAACGGGCTACGGGATATTTCCGCGAACTATATGCCCATGTGCGACTATATATCATCGATGTGACGGCGGGTATTCAGCCAATGACTTGCGGGTCGCAAGACAACAGGCTTTCGACCGGAGGACTGCTTTTCTCGGGTAACGCACAACCGATTCCGCGCATCAGCATCGGCATAGACCGTTATATGCCGTTCCCCGGATGTTTCGGGTATTTCGAGATCAAGGGCGGTTTGGCGCATGGCTGGTTTGTGGACGACAACCGTTTGGACACGACGATAGCGACCACGGGTGCGTTGCTGCACCATAAGTTCATCGGTTTACGCGTGGGCGGGGACTTGCCGGTGAATCTGAGTTACGAGTTTCACCATGTGGCTCAATGGGGCGGTCGTTCGCCGGAATTCGGACAATATTCGACTTCATGGGCTACATACAAGCATATTTTTATGGTCAAAGACGGCGGCGTGAGTCTGAGTGATCAGCGCAATGCGGAAGGTAATCACATTGCTTTTCAAGAGTTGGCGCTAACGGCCAAGTGGGACGGATGGTGCGTAACGGCTTACTGGCAAACGCTTTTCGAAGACAACAGCGGCCGGTTCATCGGTTTCAGCAATCAGGCGGACGGGCTGTGGGGATTGAACATACGGCAGAACAGGTGGTCGTTCATCAATGCGCTGACCTATGAGTTTGTGAACACGACGGCGCAGGACGGTCCTTGGCACGACCGCGACGGACTGATATACGGTGGCCGGAGTGACTATTTCAACAACAGCGGTTACAAGCAGGGCTGGACGCATTTCGGTCGTACGATAGGCAGTGCGCTGTTGAGTCCGCACAACAATCGTGTTCGGACACATTTTGCAGGTGTGGGCGGAGATATTTACGGCTTTGAATACCGTGCGATGATGGCCTATACGCGCAATTGGGGCACCTATTTTGAACCGCGGCAGAGCCAAAATGTAGCACTACTGTTTGAAGTGCAAAAGCATGTGGATCAGGCGTGGGGCATGGACTTTGGTCTGCGTCTCGGCGCAGATATAGGTACGCAGTTCGGCAACAGTTTCGGGGCTATGATCACTGTGAGCAAGAAAGGATTGATTCATCAATGGTAAATGATTTGGTACATATTGTGATGCCCGTCAAGGACTCGTGGGCGACGGCGGAGGCAGCGATTCGTGCAGTGCTGGCAAGCGGTTACACGCTAACGGTGTATGACGACTATTCGACGCCGGAGAATGCGGCACGATTAGATGCATTGCGGGATGAGACATGCATTGAAGTGGTGCATGTGGCCAAGCATACGGAGCACCCTTCACCCAATTACCGTTGGGTGCTGATAGAGGCACAGAGACGATGTCTTGAGAAGAGACAGCACTTGGTCATTGTGGAGAGCGATGTGCTCGTCAAGCCGGGGACAATTGAGCGATTAGCGGAAAGTGCAACCGCCAATTCCATTGGTTTGGTGGCAGCGGTGACCACGGATGAGCAAGGCGATATCAATTTCCCGTACGAGTACGCAAAGAGATGGACGCAAGACGGGGAGTGCAAGAAACGGCTGTCGTTCTGCTGTACGCTGTTGACGAATGATTTTCTGCGGGCGTACGATTTTCAGCAGTTGGCCCCGAAGAAGAACTGGTACGATGTGTATATCAGCCGTAAGGCGCGGCAGTTGGGTTTCGGAAACATACTGCAGGTCACAAACCGCGTGGTGCACAAGCCGCATTCGAGTCGCCCGTGGAAGCATCTCAAAAAGACTAATCCGTTATTGTATTATTGGAACAAGTTGATTCATGGCAGAGACAAAATTTAAGATATACAGCCTGTTAGTGGTGAAGAACGAAGTTGATGTCATTGCGGCTTCGCTGAAGGACGCCTGCCGCTGGACGGACAAGATCATCGTGATCGACAACGATTCTGATGACGGTACATGGGAGACTGTGCAGGCTTTGGCGAATGAATATCCGCAGATCATCCCATGGCTGCGGTATGAAGGACCATTCCATATCGGTCTGCGAGCGAAGGCGTTCAAGGCTTTCCGGCATGAGATGACTTGCAATGACTGGTGGTGTGTGCGGCTCGATGCCGATGAGTTCTACCCGGGAGATGTTCGGGCATTCCTGGCTTCGGTGCCACGCAGATATCGGACGGTTAAGAAGGAGAGCCGGGATTTTGTGCTGACTCAAGAGGACATCGAGCAAAATACTTTTAGCGGCGATTTTGAGAAAGACCGAAAGTTGATTACACATGTCGCCCCTACCCTTCGTCGGGAACGGCGATTCATGCGCCATTCGGCTTTGCTGTGTTGGTCGGAACGCTGGCGTTATCCGCATCCTTGGGGTCGCGTGTACGAGCAGTGTATCCCTGTCGATCACTACCAGTACCGCAGTCCGGAACAGATGGCAAAGCGCTTTGCAACCCGTCAGCAGGCAAAAGCGGAAGGCTGCGGTTCGTTCCATCACGAACAGGGAACGCGTTGGCAGGACTATGTGATGACTAACCGGCAACTAGAAGAACAGACTCTGTTAGCGCATATGGACGAGGCGTTTGCGGCATCAACGAAAGTGCTGCATGAGGGGCGGAACACGATCAAAGTGATTGGCGAGGACATCGTGGTCAAGTCTTTTCACCGGCCGCGTTTTCCGAACAGCCTCATTTATGGCCAGCTGCGCGCAAGCAAGGCCCAACGCAGTTTTGTGTATGCTCAGGCATTGGGCGAGTTGACGCCGAATCCCTTGGCATATAAGGAAGATCGGGAACGGGGTTTGTTGCGAGACAGTTACTATGCCTGTCGTTTGTCCGAATTGCCATACACCTTCCGTCAAGTGGAGCGGGACAAGGCTTTCCCGCAGCGGGAACGGATCATCGAAGACGTAGGGCGGTTCATGGCGAAGCTGCATGCGAAAGGGTTCTATCCCTTGGATTTCACCGGCGGCAATATACTGCTCAACGAAGACGGTAGCCGAATGCAGTTGGTAGATTTGAACCGGATGCGCGTTTGCCGGCATATCAGTTTGCGGCAAGGTATGCGGCAAGCGGACAAACTCATTATCAGTGACGAGGAACGGCAACTGCTGCTCCGCGCGTATAGAGAAGCACGACAAAGATGAATCGGTATCAAGACATAGTAGGTCGCATCCAGTACGGACTGTTCCTGACTGTGGTTGCGTTGCTGCCTTTCCCGCAGATTGCCTTGCGGTATGTGAGCGTCACTTGGTTTGTGTTCTGGCTGTTGGAAGGACGATGGCTGAGGAAACCCAATGTACGAAGGACGATTTACGATGTACGATTTACGATTCCTTTCCTGGTTTTCGGATTGTGGTTTGTGTGGAAAGCGGTGTCTGGTTTGTGGGCAGCAGACAGTGCAGCTTGGGCAAGACAGATAGAGCGATATCTGACCTTCGCGGTGTTAGTTCCGGTGGGTATATGGGGGCTGAACGAACGGTATGACTGGAAGCTGGCAGGCAAGGTGCTGGCGTGGAGTTGCGTAGCGGCAGTGCCCGTTTACTTGGGACTGATGACGGTCCTTTTCTACCACCGCGACTGGACAGCACTGCTGCCTTTGAGTGCCGATTGGGACAATTCGATACCCGACTGGCTGACATTTGTGGCAGATAATATTTCGCACATCAAACATCGTCTGTACCTGAGCAGCGTGGCGCTGTTGGGAGCCGTGATGGCCGTACAAGTATGGAGGGAGAGACGATGGAGGTTAGTGTGGACGCTCCCCGTGATGCTATCCATTATTCCGCTGACGGGTTCACGGCAAGCGATCATCACCGGCGTCGTGATGCTCGTCATCGGCATCATCTATGCCTTGCCACAACGGTATCGCCTGCGTTACGGACTCTGTATGTTAGCCTTGGGCGCATTGCTCAGCGGCGCCGTGCTCAAGTTCCATCCGCGGACGGAATATGTGAACATGGAGGCGGTGAAACAAATGCGGGAAGTGAGTTATTACCACGACATACGGCTCAATATTTGGGGTTTCGGCTTGCAGCAACCGAGTGACTATCTGCTGTACGGCTTGGGTGCGGGTCAATGCACGGACTACTTGCGCGAACGGTATCGTGAAGCAGGGTTCGACTATTACTACGAGAGGGGATACAATGCGCATTGCCAGTATTTGGAGGAACTGATTGAGTTGGGCGTTGCGGGACTGCTGCTGTTCCTGCTGGCCTGGTGCTCGGTGCCGCTTTGTACTAACAAGAAAGGGCGGCCAACAGCGGTGCTGTTCACTACCCTTTTTATGCTCAATATGTGTACGGAATGTATGTTCGGCCGATACGACGGTGTTGCCCTCTGGACGATGGGTATGCTACTGATTCTTCTCCAGTCCCACGCGGAAGGTGAACAGTAAACCTCGCGGAATACACATGCTCATCGTTCGACGGGCATGCTCCATTTTCTCATCAAAAGTATATTCGGTCAGTGCCGTGCCGAAGTCATATAGGTTGTAACAGAGAACCTCAAGCGACATCGGTATATCACGCGCCCACCAGCGTCCGGTAGCGCGCAGTTCAAAGTTGAAGAACGCGTCCTCGCGTTTGCCGAACTCGTTATTGGCCATGTTGATGCCCTTGGCATCGGCGTTGTAGAGCGCTATCTGCGGGGGTCCAGTAGGCGAAGCGTAAGCGACAGTGCGGTAGTTGGAGAACGGCTGACCGTCCTTGAACTTGCCGTTGAAACCGATCGAGAAATAGCGGCAGGCGTTGTAGGTGACTTGCATACGCAGGATGAACGACTTGTCCTGATTGAGACGGCAGTTGCCCTGATAGAGCAGATTCTTCTCCATCTCTTCCGCTGCCAGATAAGTATTGGGATTAGCCGAACTCTCCGCGAGAGCGCCTATGTTATTATGCAGGGGTCCGTTGCCGAGGGTGCTTAGACCGGCCATGAGGTAACTCTGCCAACTGACCATGACATACCATTTGCGGCCGGTATAGGTATAGCGCACAAGGTTAGACATATAATAAGGAGTACGCCCGCCCGCGCGCGAGGACATGAGGTCGAGCGGCTGCGTGGTGACGAGGTAGTCCTTGGGGCCTTCGCGCAAGAAATAGAAATCGCCTTGCTGCACCATGTTAGCATCGAGGCCGTCCGCATAAGTCGTAAACCACTGGTTGTAGTACTTACGGATTGTATTGAGCAAGGCAAACTCGTGACGGCGGTTCTTACCGAAAGTGAACGCAATAGGCAGGTCGATTACGGCATAGGAGGGCTGATGAAGCCAGAGGTTCTTATCCGGCGTGTGGTACGCACTGCCGGTTGTAGCCAAGAGGGTGTTGTCCGAATAACGCAGTTCGCCGGCGAGATAGTCGGCACTCAGGTACTGCACTTCGTCCACGGTGTACGACATACGATGATGACTGACCGAGAGACCGAAGCGGAACCACCATGCGGGCGAGTAGTCGAGGGCCAACTTGGCGAGGAGGTTGGGCGTGACCACCGAACGGCCATGCCCCAAGAGGATACCGTCCAACGAGAGACCGAGGTGGGCGTAGAGGTTCAGTCCTTTCGCCGGATTCCATTCGCCGATGGCCAACACTTCGTTCTCGAGCAGACCCGCCGTGAAAGGCAATGAGTGCCAATAAGCAGTGTAGAGTTCTGTCGGTACAGCGTCCGTCATGGACTGCGCATAGAGCCGGTTGCTCCAAGCATCGGTCGTTGGACGAAAATGGAGCAGCGAGTTATATCCTTCAGCATGCAGGCGCAGCCAAGGAAGGAAAGGCTGGTCGTACTGCACGGACAGGTTGAGGGCGTGCAGGCGTCCGTCGGCATACCACGGGTCGAACGCCTCGCCGTCATGGTCGAAGATATTACGGGAGAACTGCAAAGAGTCGTGCTTAAGACCGGTCAGCTCGTAACTGAGTCCCGCCACTAACACGCCGCCGTTGGTCCAACGCGTGGTGCTGTACAGTCCCGCCTGATAAGCACGCATCAGGGCTTGCTCGTTGGCGTTGAGATAGAGTTCCGAACCATAGTCGCTCCTACCCTGCGTCACGAGGAAATAGTTGAGTGTTGAGCGTTTGGCGTTGAGAGGAATCTCGCCGTCCAACTGCGCACGATAGAACGGTGCATCATACATACCGCTGATGCCGGTGTGGTCAAAAGCCGTGAGGCGACGCTGGCCCACATGCACATACGCGTGCTGGTAATAACGCCGGCCATAAGCAGGAATAGCCACCGTAGCGTCCAACGTGCCGGCACCCACCATATGATTGCGCATTTGCATCGGTCGCGCGTCAAGCGTTCGTTCCTCGGCAGACGAATGAAAGAGGTTAATCAGTTGGCGTGTTCCCGGAGATATTCCGCCCAGGTTACCCACATTGCCGGTTAGACGAATCGTCCGGGCTTGCACACTGTCGTCGGTAAAAAGCAGTTCGCCGTCATGGTAGTCGAGCACCAAGGAGGTACGGTCCATCTGCAAATGCAGCAAGGTGTTACCGGCCTGGGTACGGCTGTCAATACGCATCCCGTTGAGGTGGTACTTATTTTGGCGGAACGAGTTACCGGCTATCGAGAAGATGCTCCGGTCGCCGAGGTTCCACTCGCCTGTCGTCTCCGCTTCATAGACCACATAGGGCGAACAGTTGTCCAGATAATGAGCAAGGTCAGTAGTTTGATACCAATCGCGGAAGAAAGTGCTGCTGGTGGTATCCACTCCAAAAACGGGAAATGCCTCAGCACGCACCTGCATACTGAGACATAGAGTAGCCCATAGCCAAAAGCCAACCGCTAAGGTCAACCTGCTTTTCATATCCCAAACAGGTTTTGGAAGAAGTTCTTCTTATCTGCAGAGCCCGGTGCTATGTTCGGGCTGTCTTTGAGTTGCTCTATGAGCTGGCGTTCGTCTTTGCTGAGCCGCTCGGGTATATAGACGCCTACATTGATGAGCAGGTCGCCGGTGCCGTAGTTGTGTCCGTACTGGTCGATACGAGGCAGACCTTTGCCGCGCATTCGGAGCACCTTGCCGGGTTGGGTACCCGGTGTGATGGTAATCTTGACATCGCCCGTGAGCGTCGGTATCTGCACTTGCCCGCCAAGCACTGCTGTCGGCATATCGAGCAACAGGTTGTAGATGAGGTCACTATCCTGACGAACGAAATCTTTGTGTTCCTCCTCTTCGATGAGCACGAGCAGGTCACCATTCACACCGCCGTGAGGCGCTGCATTGCCTTTGCCCGAAACGGTCAGTTGCATACCGCTCATCACGCCTGCAGGGATAGTGATGGTGATGATCTCCTCGTCACGGATGATACCTTGACCGCCGCACTTGGGGCATTTGTTCTTGATCACTGTTCCTTCGCCGCCGCAGGTCTCGCAATCCGATTGCACTTGCATCATGCCGAAGATACCGCGTTGTTGGCGCACCGTACGACCCGAACCTTTGCAGGTCGGACAGGTCTCCATTCGGCCGTCGGCACTACCGGTGCCGTTACAGTCCTTGCACTGCACCAGTTTGCGCACTTTGATCTTCTTCTCGCAGCCTTTGGCTATCTCTTCGAGCGTCAGCCGCACTTTGACACGCATATCACTGCCTCGCCGTACACGCGGACCACGACTGCCACGACCTCCACCCATGAACATCTCGCCGATGTCACCAAGGTCGAAGCCTGCGCCCTGGAAGATATCACCGAAATGCGCGAATATATCTTCCATCGACATACCGCCACCGCTGAAACCGCCGGCACCTTGCATACCAGCCATACCGAACTGGTCATAGCGTTGCCGTTTCTGCGGATCAGACAGCACCTCGTAGGCCTCGGCAGCCTCCTTGAACTTCTCCTCAGCAGCCTTATCGCCAGGGTTCTTATCCGGGTGATACTGGATAGCTTTCTTGCGGTAAGCCTTCTTTATCTCTTCGGCTGTGGCCGTCTTCGGCACTTCCAGCACTTCATAATAATCTCGTTTTTCTGCCATAATTTCACTCTCCTACTACTACTTTTGCAAAACGAATCACTTTATCGCCGAGTTTGTAGCCCTTTTGGGTGCAGTCGATCACTTTGCCTTTTTGGTTCTCTCCGGCCGCAAAAGTGGTCACGGCTTCGTGCTCGTCGGTATTGAAGTCCGCGCCTTCCGTCTCGATGGGATGCACATCGTTCTTATCGAGGAAGGCCATGAACTTCTGATAAATCAGGCGTACACCCTCATCGTCAATAACTGCCAAAGCCCGCTCGAAGTCGTCAATGAGCGGCAGCATCTCCTTGAAGATGCGCTCGCCGGCCGTTGACATCAGTTCGAGTTTCTCCTTGTTGGTACGACGCCGGTAGTTGTCAAACTCCGCCATCATGCGAAGGTTCTTATCCTCCAGCTCCGCGATGCGAGCTTTCAGCGCTTCGATCTGTTCCTCTTCACTCTCAGCAGCCTCCTCTGTCTCTTCCGTATCATTAAGTTCGCTTTGCGAGAGGCTCATTTCATCATCAAGAACCTCAAGTTCATCATTCTTTTCTATTTTCTCTTCTTTTTTCATATTCAGACATAATTTTACAACTTGACTGTGTCAAATCCTATGCCAAACACCCATTGTCTGCCATTTTGGCAGTCCTTTCTCGTGTTCGCAGCCTACTCAAAGCGCAGGTACGGAGTGAGACGGAGAAGATCGGCATCGGTCAGTTCGGGCAGCGAACGAAGGTCATCGATGGAGTGCAGCGTCACTTGCCTGCGACGGAGGTCATAGATGGCCTGGGCTTGCTCAAAACGCAAGTATGGGTGGCGAGCAAGAGTGGTAGGCCGGGAGCGGTTCACATTCATTGTGCGCACATTGGCGGGATCTGCCGTAAAATGGTGAAGGAGCGTGTCCAGATGAAGGTTACATAGGGCGGAATCAGTCAGTTGGAGCGGCGAATAATAACCGCCTAATTGCTCCCGATAGCGTACAATCTGCGTGGCCGTATAGACACCGATACCCCGGATGAGTTGCAGTTCAGCGGTGTCGCATAGATTGAGGTCGAGAACGGTGTCTTTTTTCTCATGGGCCACATACCGCAGTCCTACCGAGTCCCGCCAGAGCGAGTCGTCACGACGGACGGAGTCCCACCAAAGACGGTTGGACACGCGGAACGAGTCGTACTTCTGCTGACGCTCCCGCTTCCATTGGAGCCGGCGAAGGGAGTCTGCGAGCCGGAACGAGTCATAACGCAGTTCCCGTTCGGCTGCCCACTCGGCATAACGCAACGAGTCAGCCCGTTTCATCGAGTCTTTGCGTTCCTCCCATGTACGGTATTTCTTCTTGGGTGCCGAATCTTCCTCCGTTCCGAAGAATGTAGGCCATAACGCCGCCACAAACCAGCCAGCCAAAGCCAGCACAAAAAGGATGATGACACCTAATCGTTGTTCATTGGAAAGAATCATAACACAGTGCTTTGCACAGAGCCGTCGGCAAGGTGCGAAGTGAGGATGTCGCCTCTATGGAGGTCACGGACGGAGCGCACCACTTGGCCGTTAAGGGTGAGGAGGCTGTAGCCGCGTCGATAGACCCATTCGGGATTGCAGGCAGCGAGGCGCTGCTCGAGCAGTTCTACCCGATGTTGCCGTAGCATCTTCTGCCGGTCAGCCGTTCGCCGTAAGCGAACCAAGAGATCCTCCAAGCGGCCCTGTTGCGCCTCCAAACGATGGATGAGCCATTCGGCGACAGCTGTGGGAGTCTTAAGCGCCTCATGGGCCACAAGGTCGAGCACCGACACATCGCGTGTATGACCGATGCCGGTGAGGATAGGCAGTTCAAACTGCGCACAGACAGCGCAAAGGTTATAGTCATCGAAGCAACTGAGATCAGTAGTGGCACCGCCACCGCGGATTATTATGACTGCGTCATACTGGTCGTTAGTCGTTGGTCGTTGGTCGTTGGAGGAGATTTCATCGAGGGCAGCGAGCATGGATTTTGCAGCGGAGGTACCCTGCATGGTAGCAGGGAAAAGGGAAAGGTGAAAGGTGAAAGGTGAACTATCGAGTTGATGCTTGAAGTCCTCATAGCCGGCGGCATCGGGAGAAGAGATAACGGCTAAGCGCCGGATGAGCGTCGGCAGCGGAAGCAGTTGCTGGGCATCGAGCAGTCCGTCGGCTTGCAGTTGAGCTATCGTCTGCTGGCGCTGACGGGCTATGTCACCCAGCGTATAAGAAGGGTCGATATTAAGGATAGAGAGGCTGAGCCCATAGACATCGTGCCATTGGACCTCTGCCTCTACCAGCACTTTCATTCCCGCCTGCAGCCATTGTCCCGTCTCCGATTCGAAATAGGTGCAGATCAATTCCTGCGTTCCCGCCCAACAGGTAGCCCGCATTTTGGCTATTGGCAGTTGGCTTTTTGCGCTTTCGACCAGATCGAGGTACATATGTCCGCCTTTGACGGAGAGACTGCTGATCTCCGCGCGGACCCAATAAGAAGGCGCCAAGCTTTCGCTCAGCACCTCGCCTATCTCATTGCATAGTTCGGAAAGAGTGTAGCTACGCATTGGTTCGTTGGTCGATTTAATGACGCCAAGGGTCACAGAGGATACAGTGTTCCTGCGCCTGAAGGCTGAAGAGCACCGTAAAGCGTACACCTACCGTCATATTACGCAGCCAAGTCTTATTGCCCGGCACCGCCGTCGAGTAGATATGATTCATCACAAACGGCGTCTTGAAAGGATGGTAGAAATCATAAAGCGTCTCCTGTCCTTTGCGGCCGGTTTCGACCTCCGATTCGTACATGCTCTGTGCTCCATGCGGGTAGATACTGCCGAGGCTAACATCCACGAATCCGGCGAAACGCAGCCGGCAGTCGAGTTTGTCGGAACGCTTGACACGGTACTGACGGATCTTCTGGAAAGTATTGAACTCATATCCGCCCTCGAGATGTCCGAGCACATCGAGTCCAGCGGCTTTGCCCAACTTAATCGGCAGACGCGCGGAGGTATAGGCGATGGGCACATCCTTGCGGAAGCCGTGGTTATCCATCTCTTCGGCTACGCCTATATAGTGATGTCCATCATCGACATCGAAGGTACCGGTGGAGGTACCGGTAGCATGCATGATCGTCTTGCCGGCGAAGGCATACATAACCTGCGCACCGAGCATCAAATAGCCGATGCCATAGGTGCCGACGATATAATAGCCCACATTAACGGGCAGCTGCGCATACCACAGTTCGGACACATCCGAGCGTCCGTCGAACACATGCTTCATCGTGAAATGGACACCATCCAACGGGTCGGTCATGGGATGCAGCGCTCCGTCCTCCGGCTTGGAATAGCCATTATAGAAGGTGCGCCACGAGTCATCGATGAGGCTGCTGTTGACAGGCGTAGTGACGCGCTGGAAGCCGGCACCGAGACCAGTCTGCAGGAATAGCAGACCGAAATGATACTCATAGAGCAACTTACCTCCTGCAGCCCAGCCACCGGGAGTCATGGAAGCGACGGGTGTATTGGTGAGGAAAGTGCTCCATCCGCCATCCACGGAGAAGCCCAGATACTGCCTTGCACCTTTGTATAACGAAGCGTGAAGACCCAGAAAAGCATCGGTCTTATTATCCACATCCCGCGTGGAGAAACCTCTCGCTTTCGACAAGTTACGCTCATTGCGGCCGTCTGCCGAATAGCGTCTCTGTCCGAAAGCGGCAAGGCTGACGAGGCAGAGCAATAGAACTGCTATTTGTCTTACTCTTGGCATAGATCTCCTACTACTACTTTGATGGAGCGATACGACTCGATCGCCTCTTTGTTATTCGACCGTACCTGCACCACATACATTCCTTCGACTGCAGGTATATTGATAGCCGTAGCCTGTCCGTGGAACTCGCCGGAGGAGACATACTGTCCCTCGATGGTGCTGACGCGGTAGGTACCGGAACTGTGTTCGTCGTGGGCGAGTATATGTATGATGGTTCGTCCGAGCGGCACACAAGTCGGTGTGACGGAGAGATAGTCGCCTGTCGGACCATGATCGAGGTCACTGTCGTTACCGCCGTTCGGAGCTGCCTCCGCGATGATGGGACAGGTAGGCGAAGTGGTAATGGTATCACCCTGTGCGTTGGTCTCTGTGAGTTCCACATAATAGCTGGCTCCGACCTCGAGTCCACCCGGGATATAGAGGTAAGGCTTGATATAGCCCTCGAGCTTGCGTCCTTCCTTATACCACTGGAAGCCGGTAAAGCGGCGGTGTCCGTTATCGACGGAGTCGAGGAGGACGATGAGGTCACCATGGCGCTGCTCCATGATCCACTCGGGATAGCGCACATCGAGTTTGAGGGGATAGCTCATGAACTCGTCACTGGAACAGTTTCCATTATTAAAGCCTATCGTAGCATCATAGATTCCGGGGGTAGGATAATTGGTTTTATCCGGAATAGCCGGCAGTCTGACATCCAAGGTATATACTTTCTCGGGTGACCATTCATCCATATTGATATATGGGACAGTCTGATTTTCCAAATCGGATTTTATGTGCAACGAATCTTTAGCCTCCTGAGAATAGTAGATACTGTAACTTTGCGGAGCAGGACCGGTGAACTTATAATAAACCTGATAGGTGGTATAATCATACACATCGTCATAGCATATAGGACCTGCTTCCACTTCCTTGAACCGCGACAGTTCGTCAATGATGAAAGTCAAGATATACTTATCGGGACAACTCGTTCCATTCGGAATCTCGACATACATCGGATTCTCCATGTCTTGCTCAATAGGAATATCCAGTCCCTCAAAGTGTACCACCTCCTTTTCGCACGCTCGTATTTCCTTGGGAATTTCTTTCGGCGCTTCCGTCAACATGTAATAAAGCGTCAATACGGAGTCGCAGAAACAGCCGACTGTCTCCAGACTATCACGCACAATATAGATGTAATCATCGCTGGCAGCCATATCCGTCGGTATCTTGTTATCCGGAATCTTATTACCATCAGCGTCATACAGATTCGTCGGTATATGCTCCGTACCATCCTCCAAAATCCAATGCGGATTGGGGTCATTCTGGCAGAACTTATTCCGCGTTTCGTAGGGTTCAATATATTGCCTATCAAACTGTTTAGACTTACCCTTAAATTCCTCTATTCCATAGGCCGGTTGCCATTTAACGATGAGCGTAAGATAGTCTTTACACGACAAGCCGTCAGCCGTCATTATCGTATCGAGCAGCGTATCCTTCATCAACTGCAAGGGGTCATAATAGACAGTCGCATTGACCGGCAGACCTTCCACATTTCTCCATTGGTAAGGAGGATCGTTAAAGCAATGCGGGTGTGTGAGCACTGTCGGCGAGTTACCATAGACCATCAAACGGAGATAGATGATCGAATCGACCTTAACCGGTTGATAGTGCTTCTGATAAAGGGTATCGGCATAGTAAGCGATACGATTTTTACGCTCCAATTTCGCCACCTCTATCGTTTGACTTGGATCCCACGGACACGGGAAGACATCGTCCGCACATACTGACATGATGGTATTGTTCTCATCGGGTATTCCGCCTTCCGCTTTCACTTTCTTCTTCAAATAGTCAATGACATAGGTCGGATAAACGGTCACGGCTTGTATATGTACATCGTACATGCCGGAGATGTCGTTCCAGACGGAGTCTATAAAGAGATAGGTACGCGTACCGTCATCGTTTTCGCTATAATTGACATCGTTCTGACCGGCGTTCCTGCGAGTAGCGCCATCTTCTTCGTCGAAGGGCACCGAACCGATGATATTGCCATCACCGTCATAGTAATAACTGAAGTACTCACCGGTGGTGAACGGGAAAGTCTCACGCTTGCTGCCTGTGACGCTCGTCGTGGTATCACCGCCGAAAGACCATACCGTGTTCTGGTCATCACCGCATATATGTCCGTTATCACCCATATTCACGGGATCATGGATGATGGCTTTCTTGATGTACAGCTCGAGGTACGAGGTACTGTCGCAACCCAGCGGCTTGCCATTGATATCCAACACGCGACTACCGCTCGGAGCCCATTGGTCACACGAATAGAATGCCGTATGTACACGCCAGTCCACATCCGTACGGGCCAGGTCCGGAACCAGCGTCTTGTCCAGATAGACGATCGAATCGACACCGGCTTTCGCTTTGAGCTCATCAAGGTCGGTTATGTGCGGGTGGGTGATGAAGAAGTCCGAGCCAACAAAGAGCACTGCCGGATCGGTGAAGAACCGCAAGGTATCGTGCGTGTAGAAATAGCGCTTGTCGGTAGCCATTTCGCGGTTGAGATAGTCATTGTAGATCGGCTCGATGAACACGCGCGCCATCTCACCACTATCGCACTCTACCTTGAACTCCTCTAATGTCTCAGGATGAATCCATGTCTTGGGTTTGGTCTTCTTGGCGTCGTTCTTATCCTCTAACACGCCGAAGTCGTCCAGCGGGAACTCCATCTCTTTGAAGATGACCGTCTTGCCCGGATCCTGACAAACGATGGTGTCATAGGCCTTGATGTAAGCGGGGAAGATAGTCAGATAATGGTCGAACTCTGCCGGCATACCTGCCACGGGCCATGGGTCTTTCTTATCGCGACGTTTGGCGGTAGAGGTCAAGAGATCGTAACGGCCCTTATGGATCGTAATCGAATCGGTGATCTTGGTATAGTCCTTGCCTTCGAAGTCATTAAGCCAAATGGTATCCGGCGTAATACCGCCTGCGTACCAGATGTACTCTATCTCACTGCTACAGGTGTAGTCATACGATTTCTCGCGCTGTACCTCACCCACTTGCACAAGGAGCTGTACCGTTGAGTCGCAGACTGCGGTCAGCGTTCCGTCCTCACGATGCCGCGGACGCGTCTGGGTCGTAGTGGTCAGTGCATAGGTGTAGTTACCGGCGAAATACTCCACTACCCAGCCGTCGGTAGGAGGCGTCATACCGTACTCGCGCAGCACACCTATAGGCAGGTGGTTGGGGTTGCTGACGGTAGCCGTATTCACTTTGTCGCCTACCCAGAGCACGCCTTGCCACTCGAAATACTCCTCGCTGGAGATAGGATCCCGCATCTCGGAAGTCGAGTACGGCGGCATCATCAGCACCGTCTGACGATAGACGATATGGCATCCGGAAGTGAGCAGGGTATCGGTCAGCTCATAGACGATGAGCTTGTTCTTGTCGCGGTTGAACTTCAAGGGGTTGGTCGAATCGTTGAACCGCTTGCGCGTCTTATCCGGCTGACCTTGCTCCTGCATCCAGGGCTGACGGTGTCCGTCCCATTTGTGCATCACTTGCGAGCCGTCCTCGTAACAATAGACGATGGTATCGTTATGCCGCTCCACGGTATGCACATTGAAGCGGAAAGTGAGGTCATAGGAGCACTCCTCGGTGGTGACGCAGTGGATAGGTCCGAGGGTGGAAACACCGCTCTTGCCTGTCGGATCAAACTCCTGATAGTAGTCCTCCTGCTCGATATCCGGATAGGCAGTTTTGTTGACGATGAACTTCTCGCCGTCGTCGCAGAGGTCTATATCCTCGGTCACATCTCCGTCGGTGAAGTTGATATGCAGTGTGTGCTTCTCCGTCGGACAGTCCTTGGCTTCCCATCCGGGCCTTTTGGACTTAGGCGTGTAATAGCGCACCACATCGTGGGCACCCTTACCGATGTCCTTACGGAGCAGCGTCTCCGTCTCTTCCTTGGGATTGTTGGCGTTGTTCACCTTGTAGGTCCAGGTATATTTATCGCCGCAGGAAACGGCACTATACTCGTATTCAGTAACGGTCAACACATGGAGCTCGATGGTCAGCGACTTGTCGCAACCGATCACAGGCCTGTTGTTGGGCCACGAAGCGTTATACGGCGCAGCGTGCCAAATCTCCATATCCGGGTTACAGTCCGTAGTACGGATTACATCGGTGCCCTTGAACTGCCAAGTACGGGCCAGATTGTTGGTATAACCGCCCAAGTACATCCAGCCGTCACCGAAGTCCTTGTTCTGGTCGATCATACTGTTCGTAATCGTCTTCTTGTGCTCCTCGAGGGTCTCGAGCAGGCGGTAGTCCTTGAAGAAATCGCCTCCGAGCGTGGCCTTGATATCCGCCAAGTCAGACTCGCACACATAGTACGGATCCCGCACCTCCACATCACTCTTACAGAGCAGCACCTTGAGCGTGACGATTGAGTCACAGCCGAAGTCGAGACCGAAACGCTTGTTGTAGAGCGTGGTGTAGCTCTGGGTATAGGTGTTCAGTTTGGATTTATTGGTCGGATCACCGCCGTAGCTCAGTGTCTGGGTCGTGACGGTGTAGGTCTTGGTGTCGGTAGGCGACTTGATGACCATCTGCGACTCCTTCGTCTCGGGATTGAGGAAGAACTTATCCAGCGCGGGATCGTTGTCGCAACGGATCATCCAGGTGGTATCTCTATATATACGGAACGCGCGCACAATGGCATTGAGCGTGTCCTTCGGCCATTTCTCTTTGTCATCAAAATCGCACAGATGGGGCTTGTGATAGAGCACCGCCCGTACCTCAAAGTCCTCGTATGGGTGACGCTGCTTGGGCGCTTTGTTGCGCTCGGGGAGCATAAAGAACTGCGTCTCGAGGAACGGATGCGTCTTGGTCAAATCGCCCGTCTGACGCACATCGGCATCGTCGGTATATTCGGTCCGTCTCTGACTGTTCTGGTCTATACGCATCACTTCCCATTTGATCTCGTCCCAATGGTTATGCAGCGTAAGCGGGAAGCGCAACTTGGTACTGTCGCACACAAAGACGGTGTCGAACTGCGTGGGCAGATCCGGCAGCTCGGTCTTGTCCAGATGCCAGCCTCCGTTGTCGGGATACTTGGAGCTCCAGTCGGAAGTGCGGACACGGTTCTTCCAGTCCTGGTCCTTGTCGGCGAGGAAGATCGAGTCCTGAACAGGCATAAAATCGTAGCCTATCGGCATCATATAGGCCTGTCCGTTGGCCAAACCGTACACATATCCCGAAAAGCATTTCTTCGGCGCGGTGACGATATGCGTTCCTTCCGTCATATCGACCGTAGCCACCTGATAGTCGTTATTGCCCGGGATAGCGGCAAACGGAACTGTGTTGTTATCCAAGCGCACCGAACCGGCATCGGCTTTGCGTGCCCAGATAGCCACCTTATGCAAGAGCGTGGTCTGTGCAGGCAGTCCGGGTGGCGTATAGGTGGTAAAGATCGTAGTATCCGTCAGGAACTCCAGCGGCGGGATCATTGTCATGGACGCATCGCCGGGCATCGGCAGGTTACCTTGTGCGTCCATCGAACCGGCATTGGCCGCAGCCGTAGGAGTATGCAGATACACCTGAACGGGCTTGTTGGCACTCACCGTAAAAATACCGGCATCACTCGCATCGCTGCGTATCATCAGCACATCCTTCGTCTCGCCTATGTCCTGGAAATTCAATGTCTGCGTCTCACTGCCGTGCTTCACCGTGACCGTCGTACTTTCGTCCCGCGCGGTAATAAGCATATGGTTCATCTTGAAGAGCGACGGGTCGTACTTCATCATCGGAACCACGAACTGCGTTCCCCAATGGTTGATCGGCAACAACTGGTCATAAGCGTGATCGGTAGAACCCGACATGGTAGAAGGATAATAAGCCGCCTGGTTTCCGCTCCAAACCGCTATCGGCTGGTCGGAACAGATAGTCGTTCCGGAAAGGTCGATGGAAGAGACATCTTCGGTCTCCTGTGCACCCGGGTCGATAGTCTGCGAACGAACCACATAGATCTGATAGGCCTTTTCGAAATTCACGGTCAGCGTACCGTCTTTGCCCGTACTGGTCTTCACTTTCTCCGGGATATTGACGGTCACATTGGTCTTGCCGGGCACCGTGGACATAATGACGAACTCGGTCGCCATGATATCGTTGGCGTTACACTGAACGATGTATTCATAGCCCAGCGCCTCTTTCGGCAGTACATGGCCGCCATCAAAACTGGTCGATCCCACATCGTTACCGATCTTGTTACCCGCATAGACCGTCATCTTGACGCCGTTCTTGCTATAAACATGCACACCGGTGGCCTTGCTGGCTATCTGTTCGGCCTCGTTCTTCTCCACATCGATATAGACAGACTCACCTTGCGTTATATCCACCACTTGCGTCGTGCCCACAGGTATAGCCACATCCTGACCGCCGCCGGGATACTCGACACGCACATTGTTGGTCGTTATCTCCGGATGACCGGGCACCGTTTCCGATGTGATCATGATCTGGAGCTTCAAGTCCTTATCCTTAGGACCACGGTTTCCGTTAAGCAACCAAGTTACGAAGAAATCGTAACCTTCCGTACTGGTGACCGGCGAAACGACGACGGGAGTCTGAGCCCATATCGGGGTCAGTCCGGCGAACGCCAGCAATAATACTATAATATACCGAAAATTCTTCATTATATACAAGGTTAAATTCAAATTAGCGTGCAAAGATACAACAAAATTTGCATATACGCAAAAAAAAATCAAAAAAAATCGAAAAAATTTTGTCAATTCAAAAAAAAGCAGTACCTTTGCACGCTTTTTTCGTCGAAATTGGTACAATTGAGAAAAAATTGGCTTCCGCTTTTTTCGTCGAATAATGAAAAATTAGCACTTTTTTGTGGGTACATAAAATAGGTATCGGAAGCAGGTTAAAGGCTGGTAGAAAGCTGGTCTTAAGCTGTTCAGAATTTGAAACATAAACTAAAAAAAATACAACAAGACAATGAAACGAACATTCCAACCATCTCAACGCAAGCGTCGCAATGCGCACGGTTTTCTGGAGAGAATGGCTACCGCTAACGGTCGCCGTGTATTGGCTGCTCGTCGTGCTAAAGGTCGCAAGAAACTGACTGTAGCTGACGAAGGTCGCCACAAATTTTAATTAATGGAGTCTACTCGACAACACAAGATCGCTCGTCTGATTCAGAAAGACATGAGCGACATCCTATTGCGATACGCGCGCGCGCTTCACGGGACATTGATTTCCGTAAGCGAAGTGCGCGTCTCGCCTGATTTATCTATTGCCCATATCTACCTTTCTGTTTTTCCGCAGGACAAAGTGGCTTCCACTATGGAACTGATTGAAGAGAACAAACATCGTTTCCGCGGAGAACTGGGCACCTTGGAGCGCCATCAACTGCGCATCATTCCCGAAATCATCTTCCATCTGGACGATACCATTGACCGGATGGAGCATATCGATGAGCTGTTAAAAAATTGATGTATTGTTGTATTGTTGTATTGATTGATACAATATCTAAATACATCATTAAAACATTACATCATTAAAACATTTCATTTCCATATCGCCTGGCGGTACCTGTTCTCGAAGAAAGGGCATAACGCCATCAACATCGTCTCCGGCATCAGTGCCGCCGCTGTAGCTGTGGTTACAGCGGCGATGATCTGTGTGCTAAGCGTGATGAACGGTTTCGGGGCATTGGTCGAACATATGTTCTCGGAATTCGACCCGCCGTTACTCGTGGTACCGGCCGAAGGCCAGACACTTCGTACCGACACGCTGCCTGTCGCTTCGTTGTACGCGCGCGAGGACATAGAGGCTGTCTCGATGCAACTGGAGCAGACGGCGCTTATCCGCTACAAGGACCATCAGACGCCCGCGCGGGTGTTGGGCGTGGACAGTCTGTTCGCGCGCACTGCGCATATCGACTCCATCATCACCGACGGCTATTACTCGGTGTACGACGGAGCCTTTGAACGAACGGTGTTGGGTCGCGGACTCGCGGCACAGATAGGTATGAACGCCCATTTCGTAGGAGCGCTGCATTTCTACGCACCGGAACGAACGGGTACGGTGAACCTGTTGCGACCGGACAAGTCGCTGCGCCATGAACACGCGTTCATCGCCGGCACTTTTGCGGTGAACCAGATCGAGTACGACGACCAGCTCCTGTTGGTCTCACTCCCGATGGCCCAACGGCTCTTCGGTTACGACGAGTACACGGCAAGTGCTCTTCGGATTCAGCCGAAGAGCACAATGAAGATTGGAGATTTAAAATTGAAGATTTCCAAATCGTTAGGGCCGGGATACAAAGTGCTGGACCGCTACGAGCAGCAAGCGGATTTCTTCCGCATTCTGCGCATCGAGAAATGGCTCACGGTACTGCTGTTGGTCTTCATCCTGCTCATCGCGAGCTTCAACATCATCGGTTCGCTCTCGATGCTCATCATCGACAAGCGCGAGGACATCCGGATCCTTTCGCACCTTGGCGCCGATGAATCGGCCATCCGACGTGTCTTCCTGCTCGAAGGATGGCTCATCTCGTCCCTGGGCACCGCCATAGGACTAATCCTCGGCGTAGCGCTGTGCCTCTGCCAGCAGGCTTTCGGATGGCTCAAGTTAGGCAGCGGAAGCGAGTATGTCATCTCCGCCTACCCCGTTCAGGTACAGGCTCCGGATGTGCTGCTCGTCGCCGTCATCGTCTTGGCGCTGGGCTTCGTGGCAGCATATTATCCCACGAGGAAATTGAAAATGGAAAATTGAAAATGGAAAATTGAAAATGGAAAATTGAAAGATATGAACAAATCGCACAGTATAAACGGTCTGACAGCGGCAGCGGTCACACTTCTCACAGTGCTAACGGTCTTTGCGGCCTGCAAGCCCTCGACGCCTACCTATCGCAGCGGGATGCCGAAGGAATATACACAAGCCTACGAAGAGGTTTACGGGCACTGCTATGACTCGGTGCCGTATGCAGTGGTAGCGCTCGACCTCTATTCGGAAGGCTTGACGCTCAACGAGGAGCACAAGATAGAGGGGACGGGTTACAACCTCTACCTCTCGGATATCTTCGTGCCGGACTCGTTGTTAGAATCGGGTGAGTACCGTTCCATTCCGCCGGACTCATTATCAGCCGTCAGCTATCAGATTTCAGCCTTCAGTTTTCTGCCCGGTCGCGATTTCGAAGGAATGCCTCACGGCATGTACCTTCTGGACATCCAGGAGAGCAATATCTCCCGCATCCAGGTGCTGGACTCCGGCTCGTTCGTCTATCGCAACGACAGCCTCCTTTTCACGCTCTATTACCGCAACACCTACGGTACGCGTTCCACTTATAACTGCTCGTTTAGCGGCGCCCTCATCCCATGGGTAAAACAGTGACATCCGACCAAGAGCTGCTACGCGAGTACCACACCTACTTGCGTCTCGAGCGCAGCTATTCGCCCAACACCATTGAGGCCTACGAGATGGACCTTGACAAGCTGCGTCAGTACGCGGACGAACATCAGTTGGACGCGGTGCATATGTCGTTCGAGGAACTGGAAGCGTTCGTGTTTGAGCAGTTCAAGTCGGTTCAGTCGGAGGCCACGCAAGCGCGTATCCTGGCAGGTGTACACGCGTGGTTTCGTTTTCTGCTCTACAAGGACTATATCGACCAGGACCCGTCGGAACTGCTCGAAGGTCCGCGTAAGTCCAAACACCTGCCCACTGTCCTGAGTCTGGAGGAAGTGAATGCGATGATGGGCGCTATCGATCTCAGTTCGAACGAAGGCCACCGCAATCGGGCGATGATGGAGATGCTGTACGGTAGCGGCTTGCGCGTGAGCGAACTGGTCAACTTGCGCCTCAGCCGGATCTACCTGAACGAGCACTATATGCTGATTGAGGGCAAGGGCTCGAAGCAACGCCTGGTGCCGCTCTCGCCGGTAGCGGAAGAGTGGTTCGGCTACTGGATGCAGGAACGCAGTTCGTGGCCCGTCAAGCCCGAGTCGAAAGACTATGCGTTCGTCAATCGCTACGGTCGTCCGTTGACACGCGCCATGGTCTTCACCATTGTGCGCCGGCTGTGCGCCGAAGCGGGTATCACCAAGACTGTCAGTCCTCACACCTTGCGCCATTCGTTTGCCACGCACCTCCTGCAGAACGGCGCCGACTTGCGCGTGATACAACAACTGCTCGGCCACGAGGACCTGGCCACGACCGAGATCTACACCCACCTCAATGTGCAAGACCTCCGCAAAGCGATACTCCAATGTCACCCCGCAAACTCATAATAGGCTTTTGGCTGTTAGCTATTGGCTATTGGCCTCTTTATGCCGTCGAGACGATCCTCGTCGGCGAGGTAGTCAACGAGACGACAGGCGAGGCGATTCCCAATGTGAACATCCATTTTCGGGGTACGAAGATAGGTACCAGTTCGGACGAGAACGGCAATTATGCCTTGCGGGTCGATATGGAGGCCAAGTGCCAGCTCGTCTTTTCCGCCGTCGGCTATTTCACCCAGCGCTTTGAGATTGAACCCGGTACAAAAGCAGGCCTGCAAGTAGCTATGCGGGAGAAAACGGCTACGCTGACAGAAATAGTGGTAGCACCCAATGAGAACCCCGCTTTGGAGCTGCTCAGGCAAGTGCGGGCACATCGTGAGGCCAACGACCGGACGATGCATAAGAATCGGGTGTTCACGACGCAGAAAGAACAGACACTCTTCGTGTCGCATATCGGCAAACGCCAGCTCAGACGGGCACTATGGCGCAGCCTGCAGGCGGGAATGATCGCCCAAGAGGACTCGACTTACATCCTGCCATTGTACCGCGAGACGCAGAGTTTCCGGTTCAGCGGACCGGAAATGATCCCTGCCAATGACCAGCGCACCCAAGCGCTGATACTGAGCGAGACCGACTACTCCACCCTGCTCGGCAATGAGGGTAACCTCAATTTCTACGCGAACAGCGTCAGCCTCATGGGTCACGCTTTCCTCTCCCCTCTCGCCGCAGGAGGAAACTTATACTACCGGTATTACATCCTCAAAGAGGATGATCCAACGACCAACGAGGCCCTGACCGGACTAACGACCAACCTCGTCCGAATTTCATTCAGGACGAGGAATCCCTTCTACGCCACCTTCAACGGCGAGATGGTGATCGATACCACCAACTATGCCTTGCGCTCCATTCAGGCCTATGTACCGGCAGAGGTAGCGGTCAACTATGTGAACACGCTCCATGTGAACCAGACCTTGGCAGAAGACGGGACTATAGCCGACGAGTCGATATCCGTACTACTCGATTTCACCATCAAGAGCGAGAAAGCCGGCACCGTCTTCCCGACATTGCTGCTTACCACCTCGCTGCGAAACAAGGCGGCGGATCTTCGAGATCTCGAGGTCTCGACATCTCGACATCTCGAACCAACCACTGCCGCCGCCGACACCGCATTTGCGGCGCTGGACTCCTTGCCGCTGATGCGCACCGCCAAGTGGTTCGCCACGATCGCTATGACGGGCTATATACCTACGGGCACGCCGGTCGATATCGGTCACGTAGAGGAGATACTGCAGGTAAATCAACACGAGGGAGTGCATATCGGCTTACCTTTCCGCACCAACGAGCGCTTCTCGAAAGTAGTGTCATTAGAGGCAAGTGTGGGCTACGGCTTCAAGGACCGCAGTCCGAAGGGTATGGGACGTATATCGGTTAACCTGCCTACGCCGCGTAAGAACACCCTGCAGCTCGAGTACAACGACCGCTATGTATGGTCCGAGGTGGACGATTTCGACCGGTTGCTTAGGGAGAACTCGATGGGCTGGCGCAACTTCGACTTCACGGCTTATGCCTTTGAGGCGCTTAAGAGGGACTCGCTCTGCGTCAACACGGCGCTCCGGCAACGCCAACTGCAGCTCCACTGGTTCGCCGATTGGACGGACAAAGTAGAGACCAGCGCTTATGTGCGGGCAGGATGGATGCCGGCATCGGTGAGCGATCCTTCGTCCGTCATCAGTTATCAGTCTTTGAGTCTGATAGCGCGCCTCAGTTGGGGTGAACGCAAGTACGACGGCTATTTCATGCGGAGGTACGCCTACTCGAGCAAGTACCCTGTATTAGCCATAGGAGCCGAGTTCGGGCACTGGGCCAATAGCCAACAGTCAATAGCCAACAGCCAACTCTACGCGCACCTTCGCGTCTTGTTGACGCAACACGCCCAATTGGGTATGGGCGGGACGTTGAGTTATGCCTTGCAGGCGGGCGCCTTGTTCGGGCGCGTACCGCAGACGCTCTTATGGCAGGCAGACGCGAACCAGGGCTACGCCTATGATCCCTACCGCTTCACTTTCTTGCACGGCGGAGAACTGATGGCTGACAAGTATGTGACGCTCCAAACGGAGTGGAACGGCCAAGGCATCCTGTTCAATCTCATTCCTGGTATCCGGTGGCTGCACCTCCGCGAGCTCGTAGAAGCCAAGATTGCCTATGGCTACTTGTCTAACAGCGTTAGCGGTCTAACAGGCGAAGCCGGTCTCACTTCGATCAGCCCGAAGGGCGGTCTCTACGCCGAACTCGGCATAGGGTTGGGCAATATACTGCGTGTCTGCGATCTGTATTCCGTCTGGTCCCTCAGTCCGCACATCCAATGGGGTATGCGATTCAGAATTCACCTTGGACTATAGAAAAAGGCGCTCTCAGCGCCTTTTTCTATGTACGAAGGACGATTTACGATGTACGATTGATGTACGATTTGGTCAACTTGTCAACTAGTCAACTAGTTTTCCCGTAGCATCATACATCCGGTCGCCGATGAGGATATAGACCTTGCCGTCCGCACTGAGGGCGTCATAAGCGTCACGCGCAGCATCAATCTTCTCCTTGCACTCGTCCGTGTAAGCCACCGTACCGATAGCGTTGATCTTAACGACCGCCGCCTATTCCCACAGCACCGATACCGCCTAACGCATACACCGTACCGCCCCTGATCACTATGTTACCGCAGTCGTGCGAAGCCATGGCACCGATACCCGCGCCGCCGTTCTGACCGTTGGCGCTCAGCAGACCGTTGTGCTCCACTCCGTCGTCGATGACCAGCGTCTTACCGGCCTGAATGAACACACCGGGCATACCGTACTCGAAACCGCGGACGAGGTTGTTACCGATCAGGATGACCGTCGCATCGTCGTAGAAAGTCAATCCCGCATTGTCCGTGAACGCATTGAGCGACTCATCGTCGTTGATGTCCACCGCCCGGAGATACACCGTCACGGGGACATAAGCGGCTATCTCCACACCGTCGGCCAACTTGCCGGTCAGCGTGTCGCCGTCCTGAATCTCATAATCGCCTGTCAACTCCGCCAGGTCTATCACCTTGGCTTGTACTTGCATCATTGCGCCCAGGACCATCAGTCCCGCCAGCGCGAGGAGGTAGAGTTTTCTCATATTCATTGGTTATTGATATATTTTCCCAAAATCAGATTGCAAAGGTACGAAAAAAATTGCATATAATTGTTATCATTAAATAAAATTTTTTTATCATTTCGTGTTTTTTGCCGTTTTTGGGCAAAAAAAAGCAGCATTTGAAGAGATACCGGCAGTACCATTATGCCTCGCTCGGCATTTCCAACGGAGGAAGGATGACTTCATCTTTGGTCGTGCGATGGAAGAACATGACATAGTAAATCGGCATGTAGATGATCTTCCCTTTCAGTGTCACTTCCCGTTCGTTAGATAGAACGACACCCTGTGGAATATGGTAGTCCGGTGTTTTGACGAAATGTGTCAAAGCGCTATGTACGTAATAATCCTTACCGGATTTAACTTCCAGCGGCAGAGCCGACAATGTATCAAAATCATCAATCAGAAAGTCCACCTCACCGTGGTGTTTATTATCATAATAATATAATTTCTTATATCCATGCGCACGCAGTTCTTGAGCCACTACGGACTCATAAACAGTACCTAAATTGATACTGCGCTCATCATTGAGGATAGCATTGATGTTGTAGCTATACAAGATCTGCGTGAGAATACCTACATCGTTGAGATAGAGTTTCAGCAGGTTCTTAACAACCGATTCCGCAAGCGGGAAACGCGGGTTACTGATTGCGTTCACGTCCAACGCTATCGCCGATTCAATCAGGTATTCAAATTCGTTCTCATAGTCCGAATACTGCTTGCCTTCTTTGTTCTCAATATTCTTAACGATGATACGTTTCTTTTTATTCTCCAATGCCGACGGAATAAAATCATACACTTTGCGTATCTTCAGCCGGTTCTCTTCATCGTATTGGGAAGCATCGATACTATATAACTCATGCGTATCAGCTTGTATCTTGCGAATCGCTACCATATTACGGTCCGCCAAGAACTGGTTTACGGCATCTGGCAGACCACCGACAAGCAGATAATAACGAAATAGTTTGAGGATGTAGTCATGCGTCGATTCATTGAGCGATTGACGCGCCTCGAATGCTTTTTGCATCGTCTGAATAGCCTCTTTGCCGACACCCATTGCCCAGAGGAACTCCTCGAAATCCAACGGGAACATCTGTCGAATATCCACACTACCCATCGGAACGGAAGTCGATTTGGTTAAGGCGATGCCCAATTGTGAACCGCTGGCAATATACCGATACCGCCCTTCTTTATTGAGAAATTTGAGCATAGTGAGCAGATGCGGATACGATTGAATTTCATCCAAAAAGACCAAAGTGTCGGATCTATCGCCCAACTGCCCACCGGCTATGATGCCTAACTGGAGATAAAAATCTTCAGTTGAACGCACATTGGCAAACACTTTGGGACCTTCTTTGTCCTCACGAAGATCTATCTCAATGAAATGCGTAAACAACTGTGTACCGACATAGCGGATGAGATAAGACTTTCCTATCTGACGCGCTCCGTTGATGAGCATGATTTTTTTTGTGTTGGTCTTCAGAAACGTCCGAAGCTCTGTTGTGAATTTTCTTTCCAGCATGATTCCTAAGGTTCAAAATCCGCTGCAAAGGTACAGCTTTTTTTTGATATATGCAAGAGTTTTGTCATTTTTTCTATAAAATTTGCATTGGTCTTTGTCATTTTTTCCATAAAATTTGCATTGGTCTTTGTCATTTTTTCCATAAAATTTGCATTGGTCTTTGTCATTTATTCCAAACGTTGGCTATTCGCTATTCTCTGCCACAAGGGCGAAAATACAGAAAAAAGCGCAAAAAACTGCGCTTTTTTCTTCTTATCCTCTCAATAACTGCACGCCGGCGTACACGCTCAGAGCCGCCACCTCATAGTCGTACAGCCAGGTCCGGTGACGGATGTTCACCCGCAACTGCAGGTCCGTCCGCGTCCAGCCGTACAGCTCCGACGCTAATTAACGAAGACTTTTGGTTGCGATGGTGCTATGACGGTACGTAGTGGTAACGGAGTGGTATTGTAAATGACTCGAAAATGGTGCGAAAATGGTGCGGGGATGATGCGGGATTGGGTGGTAAATGGGTGCACG
>JAFSKL010000023.1 GCA_017448985.1 Paludibacteraceae bacterium | reverse complement strand
GGATGAATTCCTAATTCTCGTCCTACGCTATCAGGAGGAAAACCTTTAAGACATTTTTTAACAGCTTGTAACCTTTTTTCATAAGAATGTTTCATAATAAAACCCCAAAAGTTTTTTGTTCAACTTTTGGGGTTCATTACAGATGGCGTTCCCTTGGTTATTCGCAATTGGAATCGTATTAACGAACTTGTGCACCTTGCATGTTGAATAACTTGCCGTCGCGAACGATGTAAACATTACCGTCCACAATCACTTTGTTCACCTTCTCGGTGAGGATGATGTTCTCGATAGCTTGTTTCCACTCTACAGTAGCCTTTGAGCCTGCAACCATCTCATATGATTCTTTTGTCTCGCCACCAGACTCATAAACGCTATGTTTAATCTTGCCGACTACAAGTACACGGTCTCCGGAAGCAAGAGCTGTACCCTCTTCCTCAGAGATTTTTGCACGGTAGCATTGGAGATCACCATAGGTGGATCCTTGCTCGTCGGTCATGTAGAAAGTGATGTTTCCATATTGGCTACTGTACTCAGTTTTAATTTTTGCTACATAACCGGATACAGCGATAGCAGTTGCACTTTCTTCATTGTCACCCAACGATTTAGCCAATTCAACAGCCTCTGCAACGGAGATAACTTCAGGAGCCGGAGCATCGCCAAGGATCTTGATAGTGATGTTCTGGTCAGCATTCTCGATAATGGGGTCGCCACCACCATTGGGCACATATTTCTTAATGGTGCAAGTGAACTCTACCTCTGTACCTACAGGAATCTCAGCCTCGGTCTCGGGTTTGCCACGATATACATAGAATGCACCTTCGGCGTTGGTTTGACCCGAACCTTGTTGATCCATTACCCAGAATGATTGGTTCTTGTACTGATCGGAATAAGCATCGCTGCTCTTTACGTTGATAGCGGAAACGAAGCCATGGAGCTTATATTGCTTCTCGGTAGAAGCGTTGTCCGCCAAAGCTGCACCAATCTCAAGCGCTTGAGCAATTGTGATTTCCTCAGTAACAATTACTACCGAGTGGTCACCGTCCACTTTGCTGATGAAAGAAGCATCACCTTTCTCGATCTCGATGATGTACTTGGCTTGCGATTTGTTGTAATACTTTTTCAGTTTACCGGTAACGGCTACTTTGTCACCGTTGAGCACTTTGAGCGTGTCGCTACCCTCGATGGGATAGCAGTTGTACGCTTGGAAGTCAGAAGCGGCAGCGCCTTCCTCGTCTGCCATGTACCAACTCTGGTTCATGTACTGGAGGCTGAAAGAGCCGGCGTTGATAACGAAACCTTCTACGGTGTACTCAGCTTCGGATACGCCCATAGAGTCGAGTTTCATACCTTCTGCGATGGCATCAGCCACCGAAATAGCTTGTGCGTTCATGGTCAGCGCCACGAAAGCTGCAGCTACAAAAGAGAAAAATTTTCGCATAATAAAAAATTTTGTTAAATGAATAAAATTGGGTTTTATTTTATGTTGTTAAACATATTTTTCTTATATTCGCACATTTTCGCTGCAAAATTACGAAAATATTTTGACATGTGCAAATTTTTTTGTATCTTTGCAGCGATTTTTGGAAAAAATGATTGTTTTATGTCAAAATTACTCATTATAGACGACGAACGGGGTATTCGTAACACGCTGAAAGAGATTTTGGCGGATGAGGGTCACGAAGTGGATGTAGCCGAGAACGGAAAAGTGGGTCTTGAGATGGCTCAGAAGAAGTCGTACGACCTCATTTTCAGCGATATCAAGATGCCGGAGATGGACGGGATGGAATTTCTTGCGAAATTAATGGAAAATGGAAAATGGAAAATGGAAAATGAAGATTTCGCGAGTACGGAATGCCCGGTGGTGATGATCACAGGGCATGGGGATGTGGAGACGGCGGTTCAGGCGTTGAAGGCGGGTGCATATGATTTTCTGTTGAAACCGCTGGATTTGAACCGAATCCTCATTACGACGAAGAACGCGTTGGAGAGTAAGAACCTCAAACAGGAGACGAAGCAGTTGCGCAAGCGTGTGGCGGCGAAAGGGATGCAGATGATCGGAGCGAGTGCGGCTATCACGCGTGTACGCGAAATAATAGATAAGGTGGCGCCGACGGAGGCTCGCGTGCTGATAACGGGTCCGAACGGGACAGGAAAGGAAGTGGTGGCGCATCTCATTCATGAAGGGTCGAGCAGGGCGAGCGGTCCGATGGTGGAAGTGAACTGTGCGGCGATACCGAGTGAGTTGATAGAGAGTGAGTTGTTCGGACATATGAAAGGGTCGTTTACGGGCGCCGTGAAGGACCGGGCAGGTAAGTTCGAGCAGGCTGACGGCGGGACGTTGTTCCTGGACGAGATAGGCGATATGAGCCTGGCGGCGCAGACGAAAGTGCTGCGGGCGCTGCAGGAGAACGAGATAACGCGGGTCGGTTCCGACAAGCCGATCAAGGTGAATGTGCGGGTGTTGGCGGCGACGAACAAGGACCTGCAGGAAGAGATAAAAGCGGGCAATTTCCGTGAGGATCTGTTCCACCGTCTGAATGTCATTCCCGTTGCCGTGCCGGCGCTGAATGACCGTTTGGAGGACATACCGCTGCTGGTGGAGTATTTCAGCGAGCAGATTTGCGGGGAGCAGGGAATTGCGAAGAAATCGTTTGACGAGGGCGCGATCAAGGCGTTACAGGGCAAACAATGGACGGGCAACATTCGGCAGTTGCGGAATGTGGTGGAGAGGCTGATTATTCTGGCGGGGAGCAAGATCACGGCCGAAGACGTTAATTTGTATGCATGATGGTGATATATAACCAAAAAAACTTAAGAAAAATAGATTTATTGATTTTTTTAATTGAATCTTTATTTCGAAAACTTATTTTTAAATAAATTTAACATAACTTTTCCAAATAAATCTTCCGATTTTTGCAAAATCAAAATCAATAAATCTTCAAAAAATTCCAAAAAATTCCAAAAATTGATATTAGAATCGTTAAACATACTGAATTACAGGAACATACGCGAGGCGAGGTTGAGCTTTGCGGAGAAGATGAATTGCTTTGTGGGGTTGAATGGGCAGGGTAAGACGAATGTGCTGGATGCGATATATCTGCTGAGTTTTGCGAAGTCGGCGTTTACGAGTCAGGACAGTCTGAATATCACGCATGGAGAGGAGATGGCGATGGTACAGGGCGTGTATAAGGAAACCTCTCCCCAACCCTCTCCTCAAGAGAGGGAGCAAGAATCCATCGTTATTTCTTGCGGACTCAGAAGAGGAGTGAAGAAGCAGTTCAGGCGGGATAAGAAGGACTATCCGCGGCTGATTGACCATATTGGGCTTATTCCGTTGGTGATGATCAGTCCGAGTGACCAGCAGTTGATTGACGAGGGTTCGGACGAGCGGCGGCGGTTTATGGACGTGGTAATCGGGCAGTTGGACAGGAAGTATCTGGACGCTCTGACGAAATACAATGCGCTGTTGAAACAGCGGAATACATTGCTCAAACAATATGCGGACGCGGGTACGGTTCCGGACGATTTATTGGAGGTGCTCGAGTGGCAAATGGTGGAGCCGGCGGAGTATGTTTTTGAGAAGAGGACGGAGTTCTTCGAGGATTATAAACCTTATTTTGAGCGGGTTTATAATCAAATTAAAAATTCAAAATTAAAAATTAAAAATGATGAGACGGAAAGGCCGCAGTTGCGATATGTGAGTCAGCTGCAGGACAGGGATTTGCGGGAGGCGTATAAGAAGACGCGGCAACGGGATTTGATACTCGGCTGGACAAGTCAGGGTGTGCATAAAGATGAGTTGGAGATGAAACTCGGTGAGTGGCCGTTGAAGCAGGTGGGAAGCCAGGGACAGCAACGGACTTTTGTGTTAGCGATGAAATTGGCACAGAGTTTGTACCTGTCGAATGGAAAATGGAAAATGGAAAATGGAAAATGCGCGAAGCCAATTTTGTTGCTTGATGATATTTTTGACCGATTGGATAGCGAGCGTGTGGAGCGAATCGTGGAGATGGTACAAGGGGACGATTTCGGGCAGATTTTTATTACCGATACGGACCGGCAACACTTAAGCGACATCCTTCGTCCCAGCGAAAATGCCCGCATTTTCCATGTGGAGGGGGGAAGGATAGATTAACCCCTCCCAACCTCCCCTCAAGGGAGGAGAAAAGATGCAAATAAAGAAAATAACTGTCATATTAGTAAGTTTTCTCACTCTCTCCCTTGTGGGGAGAGCCGAAGAGGGGTTGTCCAACATCTCGTTTCGTGGGGCATGGATAGCGACGGTGGCGAATATCGACTGGCCGTCGGTGGAGGCTGTGGGTAATGATTCGCTGCAAAAAGCTGAAATGATATGGTTGCTGGATTCGCTGGAGAGTTTGGGCATCAATGCCGTTGTTTTTCAAGTACGGCCGACGGCGGACGCGCTGTATGAAAGCAAGTATGAGCCGATGAGTCATTGGCTGACAGGAAGGCAGGGAGAGTGGGGGCAACCCCTCCCGGCCTCCCCACAAGGGGAGGAGATAAAATCTCAGTCTCCTTGGGATCCGTTGAAGTGGACTATCAAAGAAGCGCATAAACGGAAAATGGAGGTGCATGTGTGGCTGAATCCGTATCGGGTGAATCTGGCCAAGACGGATACTTCGACTTTTTGTGCCGAGCATGTTTGGCGGAAGCATCGGGAGTGGTTCTGGGAGTACAACAAACAGTGGTATTTTGACCCGGGATTGGACGTGACGCGCGAGTGGATTTGTACTATAGTACAAGATATCGTCACGCGTTATGATATTCAGGCCATTCATATGGATGATTATTTTTATCCGTATCCGGCGGGTGGCAAGCCGTTGCCCGACCGCGAGACGTTTGAGTCGTATCCGCGGGGTTTTGACAACATTGAGGATTGGCGGCGGAATAATGTGAATATGGTCATTCAGGATATTCATCGGACCATCAAAGAGTGCAAAAAAGAGGTGGAGTTCGGTATCTCGCCGTTTGGAGTTTGGCGCAACGCGAGTGTCGATTCGACGGGTAGTGCGACAACGGCGGGTATCACCAATTATGACGATTTGTACGCGGATATCCGGTTGTGGATAAGGGAAGGATGGATCGATTATGTGCTGCCGCAGTTGTATTGGGAGATAGGCAAGAAGGCGGCGGATTATGAGGTGTTAGCGCATTGGTGGGCGAATGAGGTGAGGGGTACGAATTGCAAGCTGTACATTGGTCTGGCGCCGTATCGGTTGGAGGGCGCGAGTCCGAAGACGGCGTGGGGGCAAGGCAACGAGATAGGTCGTCAGATGAGGCTGAACCGGACTATTCCTGAGATCAGCGGCGAGTGCTTCTATTCGACAAGGCCGTTGCTCAGGAATCCGCGGCATGTATGCGATACGATAAAGGGGATTTATGCCGATGAGGCCGTTCCAAACGATCAGAATTACCTGCCTTGGGAATAAAAAATAAAGAAAAGTGCACAAAAATTTGCGTATGTGCATTTTTTTTTGTAATTTTGCAGCGTCATTTATGTGTAACATAAAAAATTTTATTAACAAACAATAGAAAAACCACATGATTTATTCGAAAGAAGTACAAGAAATGTGCGTTGTAGCAAAGGGTCCGAAGCATGGTCCCGCTCCTATTCCCGAAGAGGGCAAATGGGTGAAGGCTACCGAGATCAAGGACATCTCGGGTATGACGCACGGTATCGGCTGGTGTGCACCGCAACAAGGTTGCTGCAAGCTGAGTTTGAATGTAAAAGACGGTGTGATCGAAGAGGCACTCGTTGAAACGATTGGTTGTTCCGGAATGACGCACTCGGCTGCTATGGCTGCTGAGATCCTTCCGGGCAAGACGATTCTTGAGGCGCTGAACACCGACCTCGTTTGCGACGCTATCAACACAGCGATGCGCGAGTTGTTCCTGCAGATCGTTTACGGTCGTACGCAGAGTGCGTTCTCGGAGGGCGGTCTGACTATCGGCGCAGGTCTGGAAGACCTCGGTAAGGGACTGGTTAGCCAGTGCGGTACGTTGTATTCCACCAAGGCTAAAGGCGTTCGTTACCTGCAGTTAACCGAAGGTTACATCACCAAGGAGTTCCTCGATGAGGACAACGAGGTTTGCGGATACGAGTACGTTCACATGGGCAAGTTCATGGACGCTGTCAAGAAAGGTGTTCCGGCAGACGAGGCGCTGAAGAGCGTAACCGGTACATATGGCCGCACGACCAAAGAGCAAGGCGCAGTTAAATCGATTGATCCACGCAAAAACTAAGGAGGAGACGTTATGATTCGTGAAGTAAAATTTGAGTCGCAAGACCGCCGCGAGAAACAGATTCTCGCCGCTCTGAACGCTAACGGTATCGCTTCCATCGAGGAGGCCAACCAGATTTGCGAGCAATACGGCCTCGATCCTTATCTGACCTGCGAGGAGACCCAACGTATTTGTTTTGAGAACGCGAAATGGGCTTATGTAGTGGGCACCGCTATCGCGCTGAAGAAAGGCTGCAAGAACGCCGCTGACGCTGCCGAGGCTATCGGTATCGGTCTGCAGGCATTCTGTATCCCGGGTTCCGTAGCTGACGACCGTAAGGTAGGTGTCGGTCACGGTAACTTGGCAGCTCGTCTGCTGCGCGAGGAGACCCAGTGCTTTGCTTTCCTGGCAGGTCACGAGAGTTTCGCAGCTGCTGAGGGCGCTATCAAGATTGCTGAGATGGCGAACAAAGTTCGTAAGAACCCGCTTCGTTGTATCCTCAACGGTCTGGGCAAGGACGCTGCTATGATCATCAGCCGTATCAACGGTTTCACCTATGTACAGACCGAGTTCGACTATTTCACGGGCGAGTTGAAGATCGTTCGCAAGAAAGCGTACAGCGATGGTCCGCGTGCGAAGGTGAACTGCTACGGCGCTGACGATGTTCGCGAGGGCGTGGCTATCCTCTGGCATGAGAACGTGGATGTTTCGATCACCGGTAACTCGACCAACCCGACGCGTTTCCAACACCCGGTAGCAGGTACGTACAAGAAAGAGCGCGTATTGGCCGGCAAGCCGTACTTCAGCGTGGCTTCCGGCGGCGGTACAGGTCGTACCTTGCACCCGGATAACATGGCAGCAGGTCCTGCTTCCTACGGTATGACGGATACACTGGGCCGTATGCACAGCGATGCTCAGTTCGCAGGTTCGAGTTCCGTTCCGGCACATGTTGAGATGATGGGCTTCCTCGGTATCGGTAACAACCCGATGGTAGGATGTACCGTTGCTTGCGCAGTAAATGTAGCGCTGGCGCTGAACAAGTAATAACCCCTCCCGACCTCCCCTCAAGGGAGGAGATAGGGATGTAAAAACAAAACCTCTCCCCAACCCTCTCCTCCAAGAGAGGGGGCAAGGACAGTAAAATATTAATTATTATGAAAAAGATTCTTTTTGTGGCCGTTCTCGCTTTTGCAAGCGTGATGGCATATGCGCAACCCCGCGCTATCGGTGGTCGCTTGGGTGCTTTTAACGGTGTTAGCTATGAGCACGGTTTCGGCGACAGCAACATGTTGGAGATCGAGGCAGGTTTTGGTTTCGCAGGACGTACAACCAGATGGGTGGACGGTCGTCCTTACCGTAGTTATGGCCATAATATTCAGGCTGCAGTTACGTACGATTGGATTGATCCGTTTGGAGCCAAGTTTCCTGAGATGCCGAAGGGTGAGTGGCACTGGTACATGGGTGTCGGTGGCGCCGCCGGTTACGGTTGGTACGGTTATGGTTATCTACCGGAACACGGCTATATAGGCGGTAACGGCAATTGGGGCTTCCTCGGAGCAGCAGGTCGTGTAGGCGTTGAGTTCGACTTCTGGTTCCCGCTGCAACTCTCGATCGACTGGCGTCCGACCTTGGGCGTTGGCCTTTGGGACAATTATGACCATGGCGTTAATAGTGGTCTCTACTGGGAAATGACGTCGCTGGCTTTAGGCGTTCGTTACAAATTTTAATGAGTGAAACGGTTATCGCTTATAGCACTTTTGTTGGGCATGGCGATAACGCTGTGCGGAGAGTCCGCGTCCCATTCGACATCGTTTGGGCGTGGACTCTTCCGTTACGCGCAGTTTGGGCATAGTCTGTACGCGGACGTCCATCCGAACTTTCCGCGGATGGATATACCTTATTGCACTAACCATCCCGCGTACGATTACAATCAGCACGAAGCGGCATACCGCTGGCAAACGATGGGTCTTTTCGGACTCAGTCTGCCTGTCTGGACGGGCAACTTGGTGGACTCAACCTATGCGCTGGCTGTGAATATGCACCTGAGTGCGAACTTGTGGATGGACTTTTACGACCACAGTACATCCCCCATTGTGGACACCGACTATCGTATCGGTTTACCCACAATCACATTTTTGCATCGCCTGAAAGGTCGTTTTGCGCACAACTACTCGGTTGCTTGGAGCCCGTTCAAGCACGAGAGTACGCACATCGGCGATGAAATGCAGATACGGCGAATCGACCGCGGATATGCCATCCGGCGCGTCAATGTATCGTATAACTACACGGAGTTCGTCTTCACCTTCAACGAAGCCGAAGACCGTTTTGCAGAGAACCACTGTTTCCGTTTGGGATTGATGCTTTTGTGGCACGGAGGGTGGTTTAATATGGACCCTGATGCCGGGGATAAGTCACTTTTAGACCCTCGTGGCATGGAATTTGTACCATATGGTCAGCGTAACCCGTGGGAGCTGTATTTTCAATATCAATACCAGTCTCCAAGCAGCAAGCATGGTTTTCAGGGCATAGCTTCGGCGGAGATCCGCAACCGCGAGTGCTACGGCTATGACCTGACCGTCAAAACGACGGATGATCCGAAGAATTTGCAAAAAGACAAGCGTGTCTTTACCTATAATATTTTTGTCGGGGCGCGTTATAACACGCCGGACTACGATGGCCCTTTCTCGCGTATCGCGTTGGGCGTCCGGGCCTATCACGGCAATTGTCCGTACGGTCAGTTCCGCTCCATCGACCATTACAGCCAGATCGGCGTGAGTTTGATGTTTGAATAAAATCTATATAATTATGAGAAAAATTCTTTTATCGCTACTGGTAGTAGCCATGTGCGCACCTGTTTTTGCGGGTGCCAAGAAAAAGGCAGACAAGGACACCAACCAGTTCCGCTACGAGATCGAGTGTGCCGGCAACGCCATTCAGGGCACTTATCTGGTCAAGGTGTGGAGCTACAGCAAGAAAGCTGCGGTGGCAGAGAACCAATGCCGTAAGAATGCCGTTCACGGTGTTATCTTCAAGGGTTACGGCGGTGGCCAGGGTTGCGTCTCGCAGCGTCCGCTGGCTAATAATCCGGGTGTGGAGACGCAGTATGCCGAGTATTTCAAGAGTTTCTTTGCCGACGGCGGCGAGTACCAGAAGTACGCTTCGCTGATGGAGGGCACGACGGAGATCGTCAAGGTGGGCAAAGAGTATAAAGTAGGTACCGTGGTCAGTGTTCGCAAAGACGACTTGCGCAAGGCTCTTGAAGCCGCAGGTATCGTTCGCGGACTGAGCAGCGGATTCTAATCAGGTGAAAGATGAAAATTGAAAGGAGACAATTATGAAAAGATTCTCATTATTCATAGCCGTTTTCGCTGCGATGCTGTTGGCGGGTTGCGGTTCGAAGCGCTCGCAGGCTTCCTATCCCGCTCCGAGCCAGTTGCTCAGTGCCAATTATGACGGCAGTTATGTGATTCGTGTTCAGGTCCGTGCGAGAAACGCAGCCATCGCGTTCACGGATGGTCAACGCAAGGCCGTTGAGGAGGTGATCTTCGACGGTGTGAAAGCCGGAAGCAGCGGCATCAGCAACCTCAAACCGCTGTGCTTCGATTTGAACGCGCGTGAAAAATACGAGAACTACTGGAACGCCTTTTTCAGCGACAAAGGCGAGTGGACCAACTACGCCAGCCTGAAGGACAAGCGTCTCACCACCACTCGTTACCAGCGTGACGGACGGCAGATGATCGAGACCGTAACGGTGACCGTCGATCGTGCCAAGTTGCAGCAGAAACTGCGGGAAGACGGTATCATCCCGAAAGAGGGAAGGTTCTAAACGAATTGAAAATTGAAAAGTGAAAGTTATGAGAAAGTCAATATTCACTCTCGCATTGGCGCTGGTGGCGCTGGTGGCGAGTGCGCAGATTAAAAAACCCGAACTGATGGTTATTCCTTCGGATGTATGGTGTATCTCCAACGGTTTCTACACCGAGGTGGATAACATGGGTACTACGGTCAAAGTGCCGAACTACAAACAAGCTTTGCAGGAGAGTATGGGTCTCAAACTGGCTATCGCCAAGTTGAACGACCTGATGGCGGAGCGTCAGTTCCCGTTGCAGAGTCTGGAGCAGACAATCAAGAACCTCGAGCAACGACGTATGGAGGACAACCTGACGATGAGCAAGGCCGGAAACGAGTTGGCAGAGTCGCCATTGGATGAGGTGACTCGTACCGCCAAGTGCGATATCATCCTCGAACTGAGCTGGGAACTGAAAGATTTCGGTCCGAAGCATTCGCTCAGTTATATTCTCGAAGGCCGTGACGCCTATACGGGCAAGGCTATCGGAGCCGCTTCGGGTACCGGAGCTCCGTCGTTCACAGCTGATGTGGATGTGTTGCTTGAAGAGGCTATCGTGGCTAACATGGACAACTTCAATAACCGTCTGTTGGATCATTTCACAGAGATGCAGACGATAGGTCGCGAGATCAGTCTGGACATAAAAGTTTTTGCGAACAACGAAGCCGGCATTGATTTGGAGACTGAGTTCGACGGCGATGAGCTGATTGATATCATCAACGAGTGGTTGCAGGTGAACACGGTGCAAGGCCGTTTCTCGATGCCTTATGCCAGCGAGAACGTGGCTAACTTCACGCAGGTGCGTATCCCCGTTTATGACGAGCGAGGCCGTGCTATCGATGCAAATGGTTTTGCCAAACAACTGACCAAAGTGCTCAAAAAGGACCCGTATAACATCCCGTCCAAAGTGCTGGTGAAGGGCCTTGGCAGAGCGGTGATCATATTGGGAGAGAAGTGAAAAGTGAAAGATGAAAAGTGAAAGGAAAAAAGTTATGAAAAAGTTTTTTTCTATATGCATAGCTGCGCTGATGAGCGTTACTATGTTTGCTGCCGAAACGGAGTATCTGCCTATATCCGTATATGCGGCTGACAATGCAGAGACGTTTCCTGACGGTGCTAAAGCACTGATAGAGAACAAGTTGACGCAACTGCTGACGCGTAACGGTATCGCCGGATTGGACTATCTCGGTCAGTTCTTACTCACCGTGACGACCACTCCGATCGACAAGGATGTGATTCCCGGACCGCCAGTTAAGATAGCCGAACGGATGGAGATGAACCTGTATATCGTGGACTCTTACGCCAAGACTATTTTCTCTTCCACCTCTGTGACGGTGAGGGGTATCGGCGAGAACGAGACTCGCTGTTACATGAATGCCATCAGTCATATGCCGTTGCAGTCGCCGCAAATGGCCAAGTTCATTGCGGAGGGCAAGCAGAAGATCATTGACTACTATGATCACGAGGCAGAGAATATTATCAAGAAGGCGCAGTTCCTTGCCAGGCAGAAAAGCTATGACGAGGCGCTCTATTGGATATCGCTTATTCCGCAGCAGTGCAAGTCCTACGACACGGCGCTGGCAGCAGGATTGGATATTTATCAGCAGTACCTCGATAACCAGTGCAACATCAACTTAGCTGCAGCTCGTCAGGCTTGGGCTGCAGAGCAGAACAGTAACGGAGCTTTTGCTGCTGGCGAATATCTGGCGAACATACTGCCCGATGCAGGTTGTTACGGTGAGGCTATGGAGCTGTATAAAGAGATCAAGACTAAGGTGCTCGACGACTGGAAGTTCGAGATGAAGAAATACCAGGACAGTGTGGATCTCGAGAGCCAGCGTATCAGCGCTATGCGGGACGTCGGCGTCGCCTACGGCAACCACCAACCATCCAAAGAAGTTAACATCGAATTCCTCCGTGGCTACTAATTCCAAATGGCTAATAGCTAACAGCCCATGGCTCGTAGCGTTGTTCTGTGTTTGCGCCCTTTCCGCGCAAGCGCAGAGCAACCTCGACTATCGCCGTAACTCGCTGGCGATGATGCTCGTTTTCCACCCGGAGGACGAGTTCGGCGAGGAGATATACAAAGCCTTCGACTCGCTGCCTATCCCTGACAAGTACGATGACCATAACATCGGCTGGCGGGTGATAGACAACAGTCAGATATGGGGTGTGCAACGCAGGGACTCCGGTTATTACAAGGCCACATACGGGCACCAGCTGACGCCATCCGAACTGAAGGCCAATGCCCTCTTCACCGAGCAGCTCTTCAATGAGGCCGAGGTCGCCAAAGAGATGGTAGCCAAGTGGTTCGGGATGAGTGGTTCGTCGGCTGAGGATGCCGTTTTCAATACGGACCTCATTCAGCAGCGCGGGCAGTACAACGCCAATGATGTGGATGTGGCCTTGGCCTTGCAGACAACGCGAGGACTGGCCACGCTCTCCGATGCCGGTGAGGAACTGCTGATGAACACGTTCGTGCTCGTCAACGATATCACCTATATCACGGCGGAGCAGGAAGCAGCAGCAGCCAAAGTGGCGATGGGCGTCATCGGCGGTTTATTCGATGCCATCACCGGAGGTTCGGCGGGTAAAGAAGTGGCTAATGTGGCAGGGGATATAGCCGACAGTTTTACGGGTTTCAAAGTGAAGACCCATTCGTATCTCTACCAGCTCGAATGGAACGATTCGATAGCCGCCATTTTCTACCAGCAGCACTATACGGCTAAGCCGGACCCGAAGAAGATACAGGCTTTTCTTGACGACAAGACAACATACCGGCTTAAGTACGTGGCGCATGAATATGAGTTCGACAAGAAATCCGTGCTCAAAGGCCAGTATTCGCGTACGGAGCTGGTGCGTACTATCTGTGCCCGTTCGATGGATAAGAACATCGTGGCACTCGCCAAGCAGTACGAGGATTTCAAGGTGAAGACGCCTGTCTTTCAGGTCCTGACGAACGGCAGGGGCAAGATAGAAGGCTATGCGGCCAAAATTGGCATGAAAGAGGGTATCAACGAGCAGTCGAAATTCCAAGTCGTACAACGTATACAGGACCCTGAGACCGGTAAGTCCGAGTACAAGTATGTGGCAACGGTCAAGCCGAAGAAGGGATCCATTTGGGATAACCGGTATAACGCCGTGCTGGAGCAGGACGCAGGTGCTACCCTTCCTTATACTACTTTTACGAAAGTGGCAGGTGGTGAGATTTTACCAGGTATGCTGCTTATCGAAGGCAAGTACCGGAAAGTGAAAGAATGAAAAGGAGCCTGTCTCCCGACAAACTCCTTCCCAACATATAACAAACAATCTCTATGAGGCCAAAATCGAACTACTATAGAATCAGTTTCGAATTTACGATTTTGACTTTCATACAGAATACTACAAATACCGTGCCAAACATTGTTTAACCCTTTAAATACAATTCATTATGAAGTTATGTAACAAATTCGCTGCCGAGTTTTTCGGAACGGCAGTATTGGTATTAGGCGGTTGTGGAACAGCCTTGTTCGGACATGTGGGCTTCCTTGGTGTAGCCTTGGCTTTCGGCCTCACTATCGTGGCTGCCGCTTACGGCATCGGCCATATCAGCGGTGCACATCTGAACCCTGCAGTCAGTCTGGGAGTTTTCGTTAACGGCCGTATGACCTGGCAAGAGATGTTGTGGTACTGGTGCGCACAGGTATTAGGTGCCATCGCTGCTGCGGCTATCCTGTTCGGTATCGCCAAGTCGGCGAACATGGAGATCGGTACTTTTGCTGCGAACGGTTTCGGTGATTTCTTCTCCGAGGCAGATGTGGCAGCCGGCTATCTGCAGACGAACTGGGTGGGTGCTTTTGCGATTGAGGCTGTGCTGACGTTCGTATTCCTGATGGTTATCCTCGGTGTGACTGATTCGAAGCACGCTAACGGTGCTTTCGGCGGCTTGGCTATCGGTTTGACGCTGACGCTGATTCACCTGATCTCTATTCCGTTGACCAATACATCGGTTAACCCTGCCCGTTCCATCTCGCAGGCTTTGTTCTCCGAGAATGCCCTTGCTCTGCCGCAGTTGTGGCTCTTCATTGTGGCTCCGCTTGTTGGTGCGGCTTTGGCCGGTGTGTGCTATAAATGTATCACATGCGAGTCATGCAAAAAGTAAGTAAGTTTTTTGTACTGCTTTTCGTAGTTCTGTTCGGAACGCTGACAGTGGCCCGTGCGGTTGTTTATACACCTGCCACGGTGCCTGACCCGAAGCGTTTCGGACAGGACTACTATGTATCTAATCCCGACACTATCCTGACTGATTCGGTGGTTCAGTGGCTGAATAACTGTGCAGTCATGCTCTATGACTCGACCAAGGTCGAGATGGCGGTTGTGGCGCTCGACTCCATTGGCGACGCGGACGCTTTTGAGTTCTCTTTCGAGCTGTTCCAGCGATGGGGCATAGGCGGCGCAGGACGCAACACCGGCGTGCTGATACTCTTTGTGCTCAGCAGTCACGACCTGCAGATACGCACCGGTACCGGCATCGAAGGCGTGCTGACGGACGGACGATGCTCCGACATCATGCGCAACGATATGTTCCCTGCTTTCAAGGAGGGCGATTATGGTCGTGGACTATGCCTTGGCGCACTCGATATCTACGAGACCTGTACCGACGGCGATGCGCCTGAGGAGCTGCTCACCATCCGTTCGGTGACCAACCGCGGCAAGTATGCTGACGCGAGCAAAGAGGAAGACAACGACGCGACCAGTGTCATCGCTATCGTCATTGTCACCTTCCTCTTCGCGCTGCCGTTCCTCCTCGGCGTGCTCTTTCAGGGCAAGAACCAGGACACCATGGCAGAGTTGAAGCAACGGCGTAACTGCCTGATCTACCTCATCATCGGCTGTCTCTGTTTCCCGTTCCTGATACCGGCGGCACTATGGTTCTGGTGGCGGTCCAAACGGATGCGGTGCCCCCAGTGCGGCAAGAATAAGTACAAACATCTGTCGACAGACAAACTCGAAATGGACGATCTGCACTACCGCAAAGTGTTCCATTTCCAATGCAGCGCATGCGGTTATACGCACGATGAGACCGAGCTGATCACCCGCAGCGTAGGTGGTGGCAGTGGCGGTTACTACGGCGGTGACGACTACGACTCCGGCAGTTCCTGGGACAGCGATTCCGGCGGTTCATGGGGCGGTGGCTCCACTTCCGGCGGCGGCGCAGGTGGCAAATGGTAAAGCTGTTGCTCATATTACTGGTTCCGTTAGCAGCAGTACAGCAGTTTTGCGAGGACATGGTGAGCCGTTATCCTGCGGCGACGTTGCAGGATGTCTATAAGAGTTGTTATCAGGACTTTTTCGGCGCAGACCATATGGTCAGCGATACCGCTGCCGCGCGTCGGTACTTACGCTATGAGTTAGAGCAGATGGCTCAAGAATCATCGTCCGAGGCTATGCTTTTGCGTGAACCGACGGGTTTCCGGCATCGTTTCGTGCGCATCAACCTTCAGACGGTTTTGAACGGACAGATGACCGAAGACGAACTGCTGCAGCGGTTTTTGGAGGCGGCAAACGGGACGAAGGACGATGTGCGATATGCAAACGAATGGGCGGATGAATGGGCAGAGATAGAACGCATTGCATTGCAGGTTCATCCGGAATGGAAGGATGCGGCATTGCAGGAAGCATTGCGTGAGGCGGCGGCGAAGAAAGCTGCTGTACATCATAGCGAATCATACAGATATACTTACAAACCTCATTACAGAATTATCCAAAATGAAAAGTGAACGAATTTTGATTGTGGCCGTAGTGCTGACCTTTCTCTCCGGCTGCGTGAACAAAGGTGAACAATTGCTCGCGACGCTTGAACAACGCTCCGACATCGGGATGCTGATCTGCAACCATGGCGAGACGACCGAATATTCGGCGCCCGGTGTGCAGGACCTTTTGCGTCTGACGGCAGAAGAACCGGAGCGGCTAAAGGGTGCCATCGTGGCAGACCGCCGTGTAGGCAAAGCGGCGGCATCTCTGCTGATTGAAGGGCAGGTGAAAAAGGTCTTTACGCCTTTGGTCAGTACGCCTGCTCGAGTTATGTTAGAGCAAGCGGGTATCCCCTTACACGCCAAGGAAGAGATACCGCTGATGGTCAACATGGACGGAACGGATCTCTGTCCGATGGAGAGTAAGCTGTTAGAGGCCGAGACGGCCGAAGAGTGCGTGGCCTTGCTGCGGGGCGAGTCGCTCATCGGACGACAGATGCTCGAGATGCTAAACCAACAGAGTCTGAGTCTGCTGGTGTATAACGACAGCGTTCTGACCACGCACGACAACCGAGGCATACAAGACTTGCTTCGCCTCATCAGCGAACAGCCCGAACGACTCAACGGAGCCATCGTGGCGGATAAGTTAGTGGGCAAAGCGGCTGCGGCTATCATGGCGGTTGGCGGCGTGAAGGAAATCCACACGAATCTCATTTGTACGCCCGCACGCGAGCTGTTGGAACAAGAGCATATACGCGTGGTGGCGACCGAAGAAGTGCCGCAGATACTCAATCGTGACCACTCGGCGATGTGCCCCATCGATGCACAGATTGTGAATGTGCAGAGCAAGGAAGAGTGTGTCGCTCTTCTACAGGCCAGACTGTTAAACTGAATGCTTTTATGTTACGCAAGATACGAATTTCATTAGCCGCGGTCTGTTTCGTGCTGGTCACCTTGCTCCTGACGGGCATCAACTGGCAGCTGACGCAACATATCGGTTGGCTCGCGCGGATTCAATTCCTGCCGGCTCTGTTGGCTTTGGATTATACGATGCTGCTGGTGTTGGTCGTTATCACATTGCTCTTCGGCCGCATCTATTGCAGTGTCATCTGTCCGTTAGGCATATTGCAGGACCTGTTCGGCTGGGCAGGGCGCCAACAGAAGAAGAACCGTTACCGTTTCTCGCCGGAGAAGCGATGGCTGCGTTACTCGGTGTTAGTCGTTTTCTTGGCCTGCCTCATCTTCGGTTGGATGCCCGTGGTGCGACTCTTGGAGCCTTATTCTGCTTACGGTCGCATCGTTCAGTTGCCCTGGCTGCGCAGTGTGCTCACGGCGGTAGTAGCTGTGCTGACGCTTGTTATTCCTGCTGTATTGGCGTGGTTTAACGGCCGCACATACTGCAACACCGTTTGTCCCGTAGGATCGCTTCTGTCGCTTTTCGCGCGCGTCTCCTTATTACGCGTGCAAGTGGATGAGAGCAAGTGCAACAAGTGTTCGCTGTGCGAACGGAACTGCAAGGCGGCGGCTATCGATTCCAAGACAGGCAAGATCGACTACACACGCTGTGTCGTCTGCGGGGACTGTATTGACAAATGCAAGCACGATGCGCTACACTATAAGCCGATTCATCTGAAAAAATCCGAAACATCCGAAAGTTCTTCTTCCGAAGGACCTGCTTCGCCGGAGCGTCGTGCTATGCTTACCGGAGCAGGATTGGTGGTAGCTTCGGCAGCATTGGCACAAGCCAAAATCAAAGTGGACGGAGGCTTGGCGGAAATAGAGGATAAGAAAGCTCCTCGTCGTCAGACGCCGGTGACACCTCCGGGTTCGATCTCGACATTCAACATGAACCGTCATTGTACGGCCTGCCAGCTGTGCGTCAGCGCCTGTCCGAACCATGTGCTGCGTCCTTCGTCCGACCCTATGCACCTGATGCAACCGGTGCTCTCTTTCGAGCGGGGTTACTGCCGGCCCGAGTGTACACATTGTTCGCAGGTATGCCCTACCGGTGCCATTAAACCTGTGACCAAAGAGGAGAAGACAGCTATTCATATCGGTCACGCCGTTTGGATCGAGGCCAACTGTATTCCTGTAAGCAAAGGTGATGTCTGTACGGCTTGTTCGCGGCATTGTCCTACGGGTGCTATACGGTTGGTTGATTACACGACCAAGGATGGGCGTGAGGTACATGTACCGGCCATCGACAACGAACGCTGTATCGGTTGCGGCGAGTGCGAATATCTCTGTCCCGCACGGCCTTTCAGCGCCATTTATGTAGAAGGTAACCTGATGCATCACATTAGCTGAAAACTATTATGAACAGAAGACAATTTATACAACATACAGCCGCAGCGGTAGCGGGCACATCCTTGCTTCTGACAGCGTGCAAGAACTCCACCAGCGGCAGCGCTCTTTCTGCCGACGGCTCCGGCGGAGTGACAGCCGAAAGCGATCCGTCGAAGATGACCTTGCGCGTCAATCCCAATTCCGGAGACCGTGTCTCGTTGCTCGGTTTCGGCATGATGCGTTTGCCGGTGGTGGAAGGCGGTACTTCGCGTGAGAATCCCGAATCGGGTATTGATCAGGACGCTGTAAATGCAATGGTGGATTATGCCTTGGCGCATGGCGTTAACTATTTCGACACTTCGCCGGTCTATTGTCAGGGCGAGTCGGAAGCAGCTACGGGACGGGCCTTGGCTCGTCATCCGCGAAGCAGTTATTTCGTGGCGACCAAGTTGTCGAATTTTTCTCCGGACGCATGGTCTCGCAAGGAGTCGCAGGCTATGTTTGAGCGCTCGTTGCGGTATCTCCAAACGGATTATGTCGATTACTTGTTGCTGCACTCCATTGGAGGTTATTCGGCAGGTAAAGATTCCTTCCAAACCTTCAATGCGCGGTATATGGACAACGGCATTCTCGACTGGCTCGTGGAGCAGAAGAACAAAGGCCGTATCCGCAATCTCGGATTCTCCTATCACGGCGATGTGCAGATCTTCGATATGCTGCTTCGCTGGCACGACGAGGGGCGTTACCATTGGGATTTTGTGCAGATACAACTCAATTATTTCGACTGGAACTATGCGGACGAATATAACGCGCGCAACACCGATGCTTCGTACCTGTACCACGAGTTGGAGAAACGCGGTATTCCGGCGGTTATCATGGAGCCGCTGTTGGGCGGTAGGTTGGCTTTGCAACCCGATGCCATCAGCCAGAAGATGCGCGAACGAAATCTTCGTTATTCGCCCGCCGCTTGGGCTTTCCGCTTTGCAGGGACACCGAAAGGTGTTCTTACCGTGCTCAGCGGAATGACATATATGGAGCATCTGCAGGAGAACTGCGTCACTTTCTCGCCGCTTGAGGAATTGAGTGCGGATGAGTGGGAATGGATGCTGCATCTTGCGCACGATATCTATGAGTTGAAAGCGATTCCCTGCACGGCGTGCAACTATTGTATGCCTTGCCCGTACGGACTGAATATACCGGCTATTTTCAGTCATTACAACCGTTGTATAGCGGACGGGACGATGCCTTCGCCGGAAGGTGAGGAGAATGCGTTCCGCAAGAATCGCAAGGCATTTCTGACGGGATATGACAAGACTGTTCCTCCGATGCGGCAGGCCGACCATTGTATCGGTTGCAAGCATTGTTTGCAGCATTGCCCGCAGCGAATAGACATTCCTGCCGAGATGGAGCGTATAGACCGCTTTGTGGATGCACTACGGAAAAGTATGTAAAATTATGAAATAATAATTTAAATGAATTATAGTTATGCTTGGAACGTGGGAAATTATTCTAATCGTTTTGGTTATTCTGCTCATTTTCGGAGGTAAGAAGATACCTGAGTTGATGCGTGGTTTGGGTAAAGGCGTCAAGTCGTTCAAGGACGGCGTCAACGGCAAAGAAGATGAGGCTGTTGCCGATGAAAAGGCGAAAAACCCGGACGAAAAAGCGAAAGAAGAAGTGAAGGATGAAAAGTCCAATGAGGCAAAATAAATGCCACAATGGCCAATGACCCGATGGAACATAAAGATGGTCTCAGTTTTTGGGACCATCTGGACGAGTTGCGTAGTGCCTTGCTCAAATCGTTGAGTGCGTGGTTGGTGGCTTCGGTTGCGGCTTTTGTATGCAAGGAACCGCTTTTTGCTGTGCTGATGAAGCCTTTAGGCCCGGAGCAGAAGCTGATCAATATTGATGTCACGGCGCAATTCGTCACGCATGTACAGGTAGCTCTGTGCATCGGTTTTGTGGTGGCGTTACCCTTGATGATCTGGTGGCTTTACGGCTTTGTGGCACCGGCTTTGTACCGGCAGGAGAAACGTTATACGGTCATTTTTATGGTTTGTGCCGTGCTGCTTTTTGCTGCAGGTGTGGCGCTCAATTATTTTTTGATTTTTCCTCTCTCATTCCGTTTTTTGAGCGAATATCAGGTTAGTCCTACGGTGGTCAATCAAATCAGTCTCAGTTCGTATTTTTCGTTGCTGTTAGTGTTGTCTATTCTGATGGGGTTGTTGTTCGAAGTGCCGGTAGTGACATGGCTCTTGTCGCGTTTGGGCATCTTACGCCCCGAGTACCTGAAACGCTACCGTCGTCATGTGTTCGTGGCTCTTCTTATTGTGGCGGCCGTCATTACGCCGACCGGTGATCCGTTCACGCTTCTGCTCGTCACTTTGCCCGTCTATGGGTTGTACGAGCTGAGTATTCTTATTATTCGATAAAGCAATCCTCTTTTTCTTACTTAGTTTGATTCCGGTACTCGGGCACCAAAAAACGACCCTCATCAGGTCGTTTTTCGTGGTGCCACCGAGAATCGAACTAGGGACACAAGGATTTTCAGTCCTTTGCTCTACCATCTGAGCTATGGCACCTTCGCGCGAGCTACGGCTCAATACGATCGCGATACATTCGCTCATATGAATTTTCGCCGTGCTCTCGCTCTTCGGTCTGCAAACGCTCCGCTGGTTTGCATCCCGAGGGAGGCTATGCAGAACATTGTTTTCCGAAAAGCGGGTGCAAAAGTACTGCTTTTTTTTGATATGACCAAATTTTTTCGCAAAAAAATGCAAAAAACTTGCGTTATTGGTATATTTTTTGTAACTTTGCACCCAAAATGAGTGAAAAATGACACTAAAAGTGATTGCATACGCGCGGAACGGACACACGGATAAGTTCGGTATTCCACGGCAGAGTAGAGAGGAGAGTCCGATATTGACGCGTATTATTTTTGAGCCGGAATTTAGAGTGGCGGAAGCCTTACGCGGTATTGAAGGCTACTCACATCTCTGGCTGATTTGGGGATTTAGCAAGGTCGATTCGTGGTCTCCGACGGTACGCCCGCCGAGATTGGGTGGGAATTTGCGGATGGGGGTGTTTGCGACGCGGAGTCCATATCGGCCGAATCCGATAGGGCTATCCAGCGTCCGGCTGATAGCCGTCCGCCTAAATGGAAAATGGATAATGGGAAATGGAAAATTAGATGAGACACCGACTGAAAAAAGCAGTTTGGAACTGATTGTGAGTGGAGCAGATGTGCTGGACGGGACGCCGATATATGATATCAAGCCGTATTTGAGTTTTTCGGATTGCCATGAGGATGCCAAAAACGGGTTTGCCGAAGAGACAAGGGATTATAAATTGAAGGTAGATTGGACCGACGTAGGCTTAACCTTGGATGAATGTCGCGCTAATAACATGCTTACAACGCGCTTATCACGCGCTAATAACGCGCTTTTAGAAAGGAAAACCCACGATGAAACAGAGGAAATTAAAGGAAAGAGGAAAGATTATAAAATAGAGGATATTGAAGGTGTTGAAGAGGATATTGATGGTGTTAGAGAGGAGATTGAAGGTGTTAAGGAGGATATTGAAGGTGTTAGAGAGGAGATTGAAGGTGTTAAGGAGGATATGGAAGGTGTTAGAGAGGAGATTGAAGGTGTTAAGGAGGATATGGAAGGTGTTAGAGAGGAGATTGATGGTGTTAGAGAGGATATGGAAGGTGTTAGAGAGGAGATTGAAGGTGTTAAGGAGGATATGGAAGGTGTTAGAGAGGAGATTGAAGGTGTTAGAGAGGAGATTGAGTATATATTGAGTCAGGATCCGAGGCCGGGGTATCAGGATGATCCGGAACGGGAGTATAAGCTCGATTATAAGGGTTGGAATGTTGCTTTTACCGTTGTAAACGGTACGGTATTTGTAAAAAAGGTCGTTGGTCATTAGTCGTTGGTCGTTGGAAGTTAGTCGTTAGTCGAAAGTCAAAAGTCGAAAGCAAGTAGGAAGGGAAAAAGTATAAATTATTCGTTTTTTTTTCTGTTTTTGCTTGCGTATATCAAAAAAAAGTTGTACCTTTGCGGGCGATTTAGACAATATAAAAATTCTAATATAATGAAAAAAGCGATTTTGCCAATCTTGTTACCTATTTTGCTCACGGGCATGAGCAGAACCTATGCTGAGAACATAGGTGTCCCGGCAGAGTGTGAAGATGTGATGCTTCAGGTGTTCTACTGGGATAGTTACAAGACCCAGACTTCTACCGATTCCAAATATGGTCGTACCAAGTGGATAGATCTGCTCAAAGACACTGCGGCGATCAATTCCAATTTCGATTTGGTATGGTTTCCGCCGAGTGCAGGCCCTACCGGTAGCGGCGTGGGATATTCCGCGAAGCAGTATAGCAACCAGGACGGTGATTGGGGAACGAAGCAGAAGTTAAACCAATTGATAGAGGCGCTTCATGCCGGAAATACGAAGGTGATTGCGGATATCGTGATTAACCACCGCGGTTCCGGAACCAGTTGGTGTACTTTCCTGACGGATAACTTCGGCAGTTACGGAAGTTGGACCTTGACGCAAAAGCAGATTTGTCGGAACGACGAGTGCTTTACCAATTCCAGTTCGAATTGCTACAATGCAGCTACGTCTGATCGCGGTTCCGCGGATACAGGTAGCAATTTTGATGGCGCGCGCGACCTGGATCATACGAGTGAGGTAGTGCAGAACTGGGCGAAGGCATATACGCAATGGTTGCTCGATGTGATGAAATACGACGGATTCCGGTATGATATGACCTTGGGCTACGATGGCCAGTACTTGAGTATGTACAATGAGTCTGCGAATCCGTACATTTCCGTATCGGAGCTGTGGGAAAGCCTCGACCGCCAGAAACAACATCTAGTTCAGGCGAACTACAACACGATGATTTTTGACTTCCCGCTGAAGTACAGTTTGAACGATTTCAAGGGCGAGTCGTACGGTAAGTTGAACAAGAACAAGGCCTTGAACAGTTTGCGCTCGCAAGGTTTGGAGCGCTATTCGGTGACGTTTATCGACAACCACGACACATTCGAGCGCTCGGATAACCAAGGCGGAGAATATTGCGGATACAAGTCGAGTTTGGCAAATGCGACGATTAAGAAAAAGATCTTGCAGGCGAATGCGTATATCCTGATGATGCCGGGTATCCCGTGCGTGTTCTGGCCGCATTGGAAGAGTTATCAAAGTGAGATAAACGAGTTGATAGCCGTTCGCAAGCGCGCCGGTATCCACAGCGAGTCTGAAGTGACGGATGAGACAAGTTCGCAAAACAACTACGAAGCAACGATAATCGGGCACAAAGGAAAGGTTATATTGCATTTGGGAAGCAAGCGTTCAACGGAAGTGCCTGATGGGTATGAAGTGGCGGCAGAAGGCGGTGACGAAGGTTTGTACTCGATTTTTATTGCCATGAATCCGCAGGGTTTGGACGAGGTTGAGTCCGGCGCGGTGAAGAGTGAGAAATTCATCGAGAACGGGAAACTGTTGATACGCCGCGGCGAGTATATATATGACATTTTAGGAAATAGAATACAATGAAAAAGATATTTACATTAGCGATTGTGTTGCTATGTGCGTCATTGTCGTATGCGCAGTACGGCATCCTCGTGAACGGCAAGACCTATTTTGCAGCCGAATACAAAGGGAAAGACGGCATGACGGGCCAATACGACGAGTATCTGGCGCATGTGAGTGTGAAAAGTGGGGATTACTGTCAGTTATATGACGTGGAGTACGATTCGCGTTGGGCTGTTGATCTGGATACGTATTCGGTAGCCGGTTTTAAGCGAGACGGGAACAAATATACCGTCAGCGTGACGGGTTGCTATGATTTCTATATCAAGCTCAAATACGAGGCAGACCAACTCTATATCGGTGACGGTTCCAACTGCGGCAGCGGCGAAGACGTAGATCATATCTACCGCGGAGCGGTGCCTCACCAGTGCGAGGGTGTACTGATGCAGGCGTTCTTCAACGAGTCGTATGACCCGAATTCACCGGGTGTTAGCGATTACGGCGATACGAAATGGACGACGCTAACGCCGCAGGCCCAAGAGATAGGTCAGTTTATCGACTATGTATGGTTGCCGCCTTCGGCAAACGGAGACGGTGCCGGGTATCACCCCAAGCAGTACAGCAACCAGAACTCGAACTGGGGAACGCGCGAGGAATTGGAGGACCTGATAGCAGCGTTGCATAACGCTGGTGCGAAAGTAGTGGCGGATATCGTGATTAACCACTGTGCGGGTTGGACGACTTGGTGCGACTTTCCGGAGATGGACTTCGGCGAGTACGGTAAGTTCTATCCCGATGCATCGTATATATGCCGGAACGACGAGGTGAATGCGGACTGGAACAAGCCGACGGCTGAGAACCCGGGTTCAGGAGCATGCTGGGGTACGGCTACCGGTAACTACGATGACGGCGAGAACTGGGATGGTGCGCGCGATTGGGCGCACGACATGCCGAAAGTGCAAGAGATGTTTATCGCGTACCTCAAATGGATGCGCAATGTGATGAAATACGACGGTTTCCGTTACGACAAAGGCGACGGATTCAACAACTGGCATCACTGGCACTATAACTCGGAGTCCCGTCCGGAGATAGCGTTCATGGAGTGCTACAAGGGCACGGATGACATCTGGTCGCGTATCGTGGATTCGAAATACGACCTGATGGGCTTGGACTTCGACCTCAAATGGCATGTGTTTAACTCGATTGCCGGTTGGGACTACAGCCGTGGTCGCGGTGATTGTATCATGAGTCGCGGTAACGGTCGTCATTCTGTAACCTTCATTGAGAGTCATGACTGGTTTCTTCGTCCGGATAATGAGAATGAGTTCGGCGGTCGCGGTAATTCGATGACACCGGCTCTGAAGGCGCGTTTACTGCAGGCGAACGCGTTCCTGTTGTCAATGCCGGGTGTGCCCTGCATATTCTATCCGCATTGGGCGAAATACAAAGAGGAGTTGAAACCGATGATACTGGCGCGTAAGTGGGCGGGTGTTCACAGCGAGAGTGAGGTGAAAGACGAGTACGCGGAGACTACGGGTTATCAGGCCACAATAGTCGGTAAGCATGGCTGGTTGATTCTCTGTCTTGGCGACAGAGCGAACAAACAAGGCTTCGGCCCGGACTATACTCTTGCCGCCAGCTACTACAGCACGATGGACGGCCATAACGAGAGCTACGAGATGTGGGTGAACAGTTCGGAGCCAAAGCCAAATCCACAGGCGATAGAAGAAGTCAGTATTCAGAATTCAGATTTCAGCAGTGAGAAGATTCTGAAGGACGGTCTGCTGCTGATTCGTGTCGGCGAGAAGACCTATGACGTAACAGGAAGACTAATTAACCAATAAAACAATATGATGAAAAAGATTTTTGCATTGGTATGCGTGGCCCTGTGCGCAGGTTGGCTGTACGCAGCAGATTGTACAGACGGGCCTTATGGTCTGCAAATCAACGGATCGAGAGTGGTGGACGCGCCTAAGTTCGGAGACTCGGACGCGCAGGGACGTGTACAGTACAAAGCTTCGTGTGTGGAGTTGAAGAACGGCGACAAGATCAAATTGATTAACCTGAGTTGCGATGCTACATGGATGATTGATATCGACCCATACGGCGCGTATCAGAGCTTCGAGGGCGGCAAGGATGCCGGTCTGTTGACATGTACTGCGGATGGCTCGTATGATTTCTATATCAAGTTGAGCATGGAAGTGGGCGATTTGGTTTATATCGGTGCCGGTCAGGACTGCGGCGGTGACACTCCGGGTGATTGTCAGGATGGTCCGTATGGTCTGAAGATCAATAACAAGACCGTGGTAGATGCACCGCTGTACGGCGACATGGATGCACAGGGACGTACCCAATATATGGCCTCGTGCGTGGAGTTGGCGCAAGGCGATGTGATTCAATTGGTCAACCAGAGTTGTGATGCTACATGGATGGTGGATCTCGATCCGTACGGACATTACGAGAACTTCTCCGGCGGCAAAGAGGCGAACAAACTGACCTGTAACGTGGCCGGTAAGTATGACTTCTATATCAAGTTAAGCATGGAGGTAGGTGACCTTGTGTACGTAGAGAGCAGCCAGACATGTGGTGGCGGCGGTGATCCGACACCTACGCCGGGTTATACCACTTCCGCGCCGGAGAAATGTCCGGACGTGCTACTGCAGGCCTTCTATTGGAACAGCTATCAGGATCAAGGTTACGGTCGTACCAAATGGGTGGACCATCTGAACGGCAACAACGGTTCAAACGCAGAGGAATTAGGTCAGTGGTTTGACTTGATCTGGTTGCCGCCTATGTCGAAAGCTACCGGCGGAACGGGATATATACCTTCGAACTTGAGTAGTTTGGATAGTGATTGGGGAACGAAGAAGAAACTGGAGCAGATGATAGAGACGTTCCGCAAGAACGGTGCACGCGTGGTAGCGGATATAGTCATCAACCATGGTGCTGCATGGAGCGGTTGGTGCGATTTCGCCCAACTCAACTTCGGCAGTTACGGTTCGTTCAAACCCGATGCTTCGTGGATATGCAGTACGGACGAGATGAATACTGATTCGGGTGCCGGAGCATGCAAGGGTAAGGCAACAGGTAACCCCGATGACGGTTATGACGGACCGGACGACAAGGACTATCGCTCGGCGCGTGACTGGGATCATACGCAGGCAAAAGTGCAGGATATGTTCAAAGCATACCTTAAATGGTTGCGCAATGATATCCACATTGACGGTTTCCGTTACGACTACTGCAAGGGTTTCCATAATAGCCATGTCAATGACTATAACAAAGCCGCGCAGGCATATTTCTCCGTCATGGAGTACTGGGATGGCAATCTGAACACCCTTCAATCGCGCCTCAACGATGCGGGATGGAACACGCTGACTTTTGACTTCGCGATGAAATATACGGCATTCAACAATGGTATCGCTTCCGATAACTATGCGGCGTTGAAGGGAGCAGGTCTGCCGGGTGCAGGCAAGGCACGTTATGCCGTGACCTTCCTTGACAGTCATGACACGTTCCAACGTGACGGCGGCAATGAGTTCTGCGGAGACGGCAACTCGATGACGGTATGCAAGGATAAGATTTTGCAATGCTACGCATACTTGCTCTCGATGCCGGGTATCCCGTGCGTATTCTGGCCGCATTGGGTAAGTTTCAAAGACCCCATCAAGGCGATGATTAACGCGCGTTACAAAACCGGCGTTCACAGTGAAAGTGCTGTCAGCGACGAGGCGGGTAGCAATTACTATAAGGCTACCGTCACCGGAACGAACGGTCAGATACGCGTACTTATTGGTCCGGGTTCGGGTTATAACCAGACACCGGACGGCTTCACTTTGGCTTCGAAGGGTGTTAACTACGGCGTCTATTACAAGATGAATAGTCCGCGCGGCGATAAGAATACCGAGCGTACCGACCGCACTCAAGCCATTGAGGTGGTCAACGAAGACGGTCAGACGGTGAAAGCCATCGGTGAGAAATTTATGCAAGACGGCAAGTTGTATATCCGTTGCGGCGAGTATATCTTTGACGTGATGGGCGGCAGAGTGAAATAAGAATAGTCACAAATTTATATATTAACATTTTTACATTAAATCAATTATGAAGAAAATTTTACTTTTCGCGCTGATGCTGTCCTTGGGTATGGCAGCAAAAGCAGACTGTCAGGACGGACCTTACGCCCTCTATGTGAATGGAACTTCCGTTTGTGCGTTTGAGGATGCCGGTATGTCACCAGACCAACTTCCGCAATTGCACGCTGTTGCTTCTCTCAAGCAAGGCGACAAAGTGGAATTTTGCAACACCTCTTGCGATGCAAAATGGTTCCCGCAGAATGTAGAAACAGGCGGCGATGTAGATGGAAGTGGCAATTTTACGGTTGAATCGGGTGTTGTCGCTACATGTAATGTGGCAGGTTGCTATAACTTCTGGTGGAAAAAACAGGCAAACAACGACAAGGTGTATATTGGTACAGACGGAGACTGCGGTGACACCCCGGGGCCTGGTCCGCAACCTGGCGTAGAGGGTAACCCGCGTTATTACTACAAAGGTTATATCGACGGTGGCGATGTAGAGCCGTCTGAGGCTACGATCTTCGACCACGGATTGGCGGAGTTGGAGGTTGTTTCGGATGCGTATATCTTCGTGCTCTATCAGGTGGACGGTTATCCCGGCGTACAATACATGACCTCCGAGTATGTAGATGGTCCGACTCATGCTACGCTGTTGACCACCGGCGGTGAGAAATTCCACATTACGTCAGGCAGCTACACGCTCTATCTGTATGACAACGAGAACGGCACGTTGGAGATTTCCACGCAGGCTATCCCTGGTAAGAAACTCGCTGACCCGCAGCCGACACAAGGCATTGAGGATACGGTTGCTCCGGTGAAAGCACGCAAAGTCTTCATTGACGGTCAGCTTCGTATCGTTCGCGGCGATAAGATGTTCGATGTTACCGGACGTCAGTTATAATTATGTAATAAGGTGTCATTATGCGCAAGTTTTTTATCGGGTTGTTTAGTTGCTGTGTGCTCGCCGTGAGTGCACAAGTGACCACTTCGCCTAACCCTATTCCATTAGGCTATACGGGCAAGATCATCATCACGTTCGACCCCAAAGGCGGTAACGGCGGGATGGCTACGGCTACCAAGTGTTATGCTCACACGGGTTATTGTACCGCTACCCAAAACTGGCTCAACGTGGTCGGAGGTACCTGGCGTTCGTCCAATGCACCGCAACTGACGGCTACTGAAGACGGCAAGTGGGAGTTGGAGATAGACAATATGTACGATTTCTATAGTATCCCCGCTAACACCGAGGTAACTGCCTTGGCTTTTGTCTTCCATGACGGCCCCGGCGGCAGCAAGGAAGGTAAGACTGCCGGCGGACAGGATATCTTCGTCGTGCTTGGCGAGGAGACGATAGGTGACATCTGGGACTCCGTAGAAGGTCTGACGCCGACGACCAAGACACGTCCTTCGGGTGTGGATCAGGGTATCTACTACGGTGAAGACGGCAAGTCGGTGACGCTGTGTACCTATGCGGCCAGCAAGACGGCTTCTGCCAATCGTGTTTTCCTGCTGGGCGATATGACCGACTGGAAACTGGACGCGGCGCATCAGCTGTACAAGGACGGTAACTATTTCTGGATCACGCTCAATGACCTCGTGCCCGGTAAGGAATACCGCTTCCAATATGCCGTGGAGCGTTCCGACGGCGTGAAGAAACAGATATCGGACCTCTTCTCGGAGAAGGTGATTCACCCGGATGACAAATGGGAACCCAAGACGGCAGACCCGACGCTGATCGACTATCCGTTGCAGGGGGCAGACGGAGGATATGTGACCGTCATCCAACCCAGCAAGCCCGCTTTCGAATGGTCCGACGCAACGCTCAACTTCAAGCGTCCGGATAAGAATAACCTCGTTATCTACGAGCTGTGGGTGTATGACTACACCACGGCGCGTAACATAGAGGGTCTGCGTGAGCGGTTGCCGTATTTGCAGCAGTTAGGTGTCAACGCCATTGAGCTGATGCCGATCTGTGAGTTCGACGGCAACTACAACTGGGGCTATTCGCCTAACCACTATTTTGCACCGGATCGTGCGTACGGCTCGGAGAAGCAGATCAAGTCGTTCATTGATGAGTGTCACAAACGCGGCATCGCCGTTATCCTGGATATGGTGTTGAACCATGCGACAGGTCTCAACCCGATGAACAAACTGTATCCGTACGGTACCGACCTTGCCCAGAACCCGTGGTTCAATGTGACCGCGCCGCACTCGGATAACGTCTATGAAGACTGGAACCACGGTTTTAAACCGGCGCACTCGATGTTCAAACGCGCACTCCAGTACTGGCTCAAGGAGTACAAAGTTGACGGCTACCGTCTCGACCTAAGTCACGGCCTCTGCTCCGACAAAGCCAACACGTCGGTGGAGAATATCAAGGACTATTACGAGGGAATGAAATCCGTTTCGTCCGACGCCTATATGATCCTTGAACATTGGGGTAGCAACATGGGCACCGAGCGTCCGAAACTCATTGACGCAGGGATGCTGTGTTGGAACAACACCAATAACGCCTATATGCAGACGGCCATGGGATGGCTCAAGGACGGCGACAGTTTTGCGGAGGCCAACAAGGATGGCTATGTGTCCTATTGCGAGAGCCACGACGAGGAGCGCATGCAGTACAAGTGCAAGATGTACGGCAACGGCGCCATCAAGACCGAAGAGGAAACGCGTCTGGGACGTGTGGCGGAGAACGTGGCGATGAACGTACTGCTCAACGGCTCGCATATGATCTGGCAATTTGAGGAGATAGGCTACGACTTCTCCATCAATAGCGATATCGACCACCCGGACGGCAGTAACGATAGCTACCGTTGCAACAAGAAACCGCGTCCTGAGACCCGTGGCTATTTCCGTGACGAGAACCGCATCGACGCTTATGTCAAATGTGCGCAGGCTATTCAGCTCCGTACCAAACTGCTACCGGATGTCTTTGCCGGCAACCCGACTGCGCAGAACATAGGCTCTGGCGCCAAAGTGCGCTATGTTCAATGGGGAAACAACGTATATGTGGTGGCTAACTTCGATATCTCCAAACAGGTCAACACGCTCCCGAGCGGCACATGGTACGACTATTTTGCCGGCGGAACGAAATCGGGTACCATTGAACTGCAACCCGGTGAGCTGAGGATCTTCACCGGACAACAACTGGCACTGCCTGAGATCAATCGGGACCTCGAGAACCTAACGCCGATAGTGAATGTACAAACGGACAATGTACAAAGTACAAAGGTGTTGCGTAACGGACAGATCCTCATCCTTCGTGGCGATCAGGTCTATGACATTATGGGCCGCAGAGTGGAATAATATGTATATTGCGATTGCAGGAAATATAGGAGCAGGCAAGACCACGCTGACGAAGATGCTGGCCAAGTATTACGGGTGGGAACCGCGCTTTGAAAGCGTGAACTTCAACCCGTACCTCGAAGACTACTACGGCGATATCAACCGTTGGGCATTCTGCCTGGAGACCTATTTCCTCAAAGAGCGCTTCAAGGATATGCTTATCGTCCAGAAAGCGTCGCACACCATCGTGCAGGACCGTTCGATCTTCGAAGGCGTCTATGTGTTCGTGCGCAATAACTACGAGCGTGGCGACCTCAGTCCGCGGGACTATGGGACCTTCATGGAATTGTTTGAACTGATGAAGTCACAGATGAAAATGCCGGATATGATGATTTATCTCCGTAAGTCCGTACCCGCTCTCATCGCGCAGATTCAGAAACGCGGACGCGAGTACGAACAGTCGATGCAGATCGATTACCTTAAAGGACTGAACGAGAAATACGAAGATTTCATCTTCCATAAATACGAAGGACGAGTGCTCGTCATCGACTCCGACGGAATGGATTTCGAGAACAATCCGTCCGACTTCCGGACCGTGATCAACAAAGTGGACGCAGAGCTCTTCGGATTGTTTTCGCAAAACAACTGGAAATAAAAAGATATTCATTATTCATTATTAATTATTCATTAATAAGATGCATATTGCAGTAGCCGGAAATATCGGTTGTGGCAAGACCACGCTGACCAACATGTTAGCCAAACACTATGGCTGGGAACCGCGCTTCGAGAGCGTTGAGTATAACCCCTATCTGTCGGATTTCTATGCCGATATGGGCAGGTGGTCGTTCAACCTGCAGATCTACTTCCTCAACAAACGCTTCAAGGATGTCGTCGAGATCGGCAAGTCCGACAAGTACATCATTCAGGACCGTACCATCTATGAGGACGCGCGTATTTTTGCGCCTAACCTCCACGACCAGGGATTCATGTCCGATCGCGACTTTGACAACTATCGCGACTTGTTCGACCTGATGATGTCGCTCGTCAAGATGCCGGACCTGCTCATCTATGTGCGGGCTTCGATACCTACGCTTGTGGCGCAGATTCAGAAACGGGCACGCGGGTACGAGCAGTCCATGAAGATCGACTACTTGCAGGGACTCAACGATAAGTACGAGAACTGGATTAAGGACTATAAGGGCAAACTGCTCATCGTGGAAGGTGACCGCATCAAGTTCGGCGAGAACCCCGAGGACTTCCGTTGGGTAACCGACCGCATCGATGCCGAACTCTTCGGTCTGTTCCCATTCGAATCCGACGCCCAAACCGGTAAGGAGATTTGATACGGCATTTCTTGGACTATATTGCTATCGAGCGCAAGTACTCGCCGCGAACGGTGGATGCGTACCGCGATGATTTGCGGGACTTCTGCCGGTTTCTCGGTTGGGAGGTGGAGGAGTTTAAGCCGAATGATGTGAGCGAGAGCGATGTCAAGTTGTGGTTGCTGGATATGCTGGACGCGCAGCATCAGTCGCCTCGTTCGGTAAAGAGGAAGTTGTCCGCCTTGCGCAGTTTCTACCGATTCTTGCTACGACAGAAGATAGTCAAACGTGATATCACGGCGCGTGTCGTTCCTCCTAAAGCCGACAAGCCGTTGCCGGTTTTCTTCCGCAAAGAGGAAATGGAGGCAGAGGAGAAGAATTCAGAAGTCAGCATTCAGCAGTCAGACAACAGTTTCGAGGCTATCCGCGACGGACTGATCATCGAGGTTTTCTATCAGACGGGGATGCGACAAGCGGAGTTATTGGGACTGCAAGATAGTGATTTGGATCTTCATCAGGGGCAAGTGCGTATCTTCGGTAAGCGTCGCAAAGAGCGCATCGTACCCATAGGACAAAGCCTCATAGACCAGATCAAAGACTATCTGGAGGCCCGGAATCAGTTGGCATCGTTCACACCGGCATTCTTTGTGCAGCAGAACCGCCGCGGTGAAATAGTACCACTGACCAAATACACCTTATATACTATCGTGCGCACGCGTATGGGGGAAGTTAGTACGCTCAAGAAACACTCGCCGCACGTGCTTCGGCACACGTTCGCTACGACGATGCTGGATAACGGAGCGGATATACGCACGATTCAGGAATTGTTGGGCCATGCATCGCTCAGTACGACGCAGGTTTATACGCACACCACTTTTGAGCAGATAAAACGCGTTTATATGGCTACTCATCCCCGTGCAACGCAAAATCAACATGACAAAATTAAGAAAAATGACTAAAAATGCAATTTTTTTGCAGAAATATTTGGTCATATCAAAAATTTGTAGTAATTTTGCACGCTTTTTCGTCGGAACGGTACTTTACCATCCCTCGGGATGTGAACCAGCGAAGCGTTCGCAGACCGAAAAGCGTAGCACAGAACGCAGCGTAACTGAGCTGCGAAAGCAGCGAATCACGCGAGTTCTGATGCAAGCGCGCCTCTATAGCTCAGTTGGTAGAGCACTAGATTTGTAATCCAGCGGTCGTTGGTTCGAGTCCGACTAGAGGCTCAAAAGTGATCATTGAAATTGGGTGTGTTCCAGAGTGGCCAAATGGGGCAGACTGTAAATCTGCTGTCTTCGACTTCGGTGGTTCGAATCCATCCGCACCCACAAATACATTCTGCGGAAGAGACGCGGAAGTTTTGAGCAAGGCGAGTGAATGCTTGCATTTGCAACTCGACGATGCCAAAACTTGCGCAAGATTTTTCCCGTAAGAAAAATCTTGCGGAAATAGCTCAGTCGATAGAGCACTAGCCTTCCAAGCTGGGGGTCGCGGGTTTGAGTCCCGTTTTCCGCTCTTATGCTGCTTTAGCTCAGTGGTAGAGCGCATCCTTGGTAAGGATGAGGTCCCGAGTTCAACTCTCGGAAGCAGCTCTCTCGCATTGTGTAAACAGGTAAAGAAACAATTAAAAATTGTTTATTAACGTTAATAAAAAAATTAAAGAATTACTATGGCAAAAGAAAAATTTGACCGTTCAAAACCGCACGTTAACATCGGTACGATCGGTCACGTTGACCACGGAAAAACCACTCTGACCGCTGCTATTACCCAGGTTCTGGCAAAGAAAGGTCTGTCTGAAATCCGTTCGTTCGACTCTATCGACAATGCTCCGGAAGAGAAGGAGCGTGGTATCACTATCAACACCGCTCACGTTGAGTATCAGACTGCTAATCGTCACTATGCTCACGTGGACTGCCCGGGACACGCTGACTACGTTAAGAACATGGTTACCGGTGCTGCCCAGATGGACGGTGCTATCATCGTTGTAGCTGCTACTGACGGTCCGATGCCGCAGACTCGTGAGCACATCCTCTTGGCTCGCCAAGTGAACGTTCCTCGTCTGGTGGTATTTATGAACAAGTGCGATATGGTGGACGATCCTGAGATGCTCGACCTCGTTGAGATGGAAATGCGTGAACTCTTGTCGTTCTACGATTTCGACGGCGACAATACTCCTGTTATCCGCGGTTCTGCACTGGGTGCTCTGAACGGAGTTCCTGAGTGGGAAGAGAAAGTGGTTGAGTTGATGGATGCTGTTGATAACTGGATCCAACTGCCGACACGTGCCGTTGACAAACCGTTCCTGATGCCGGTTGAGGATGTATTCTCGATCACCGGTCGTGGTACTGTTGCAACAGGTCGTATCGAGACCGGTGTCATCAAAGTTGGTGACGAGGTTCAGTTGATCGGTCTGGGCGCAGAGGGTAAGAAGAGCGTTGTAACCGGCGTTGAGATGTTCCGCAAATTGCTGGATCAAGGTGAGGCTGGTGATAACGTAGGTCTGCTCCTCCGTGGTATCGACAAAGATGAGGTTAAACGTGGTATGGTTATTACCCACCCGGGTGCTGTGAAACCGTATAGCGAGTTCAAGGCTTCTGTTTATATCCTCAAGAAAGAGGAAGGTGGCCGTCACACTCCGTTCCACAACCACTATCGTCCTCAGTTCTACATCCGTACAATGGACGTTACCGGTGAGATCACTCTGCCGGAAGGAACTGAAATGGTAATGCCGGGCGATAACCTGGAGATCACCGTTAAGCTGATCTATCCGGTTGCTTGCTCTGAGGGTCTGCGTTTCGCTATCCGTGAGGGTGGTCGTACCGTAGGTTCGGGCCAGATTACCAAACTCATCGACTAATTCTATTAGTTGGTAAACCGCTTGGGGCGTAGAGTCCTGACAAATTCCTCAACCAAATCAACGAGTGTTTGTGCTCGTTGATTTGAGAGGAGGAAGCGCAACAATTACACGAGTTACATAGTAACGAAGTCATTGATTGCCGCTTCCAACGAACGGAAGTCTTCCAATGGTAGGAAAGCGGTCTCCAAAACCGTCAATGTGGGTTCGATTCCTGCCTTCCGTGCTAAGCAGCGCAAGCTGCCCAAAAGTGTTACAGACATAGCTTCCAATTCGACTTTAGCACCTGCTGGAGCCGAGTTGTTGCACGGACATAAGAAAACAATAAAAATCTACTGATATGAAGTTTGTAGAATACGTAAAAGAATCGTACAACGAACTGGTTCACAAAGTGAGTTGGCCAACCCGTAAGGAGCTGGCGCAGAGCGCAGTGATAGTATTGATCGCTTCCATAATACTGGCACTGATCGTGTGGCTTATGGACTGGTGCTTTGAGAACATCATGACCTTTATTTACGGTCTGTTCTAAATCAATCGTATATCGTAAATCGTTAAATCGCAAATTGGTTTATGGCAGAACATGTTAAACAATGGTACGTGTTGCGCGCTATCTCCGGTAAGGAGAACAAGGTAGAGGAGTACATCAACAGTGCTCTGAAAACCTCTTCCCTGTTTCAGGAGTATGTGTCGCAAGTGCTGATTCCTCGGGAGAAAGTGGTTACTCTCAAGAACGGCAAACGCGCGGAGAAAGAGCGTAATCTGCTTCCGGGCTATCTGCTGGTAGAGTGCTACTTGTGCGACGAGAGCTTCCCTTTGTTGCGCAATATCCCCAATGTGCTGGGCTTCTTGAGTGGCGGTAAGACGACCGTTAAACCCAAACCCGTATCGCAGGCTGAGGTCAACAAGCTGGTTGGCATAGCAAGCGAATCGGAGACGCGTGCGGCAAGCGAGGTCACCTTCCTTGTCGGAGAAAGCGTCAAAGTGGTGGATGGTCCGTTCAACGGCTTCAAGGGTACCATCCAGGAGGTAAGCGCCGATAAACACAAACTCAAAGTGGTTGTAACTATCTTTGATCGCCAGACTCCTCTCGAGTTGGGCTTCAATCAGGTAGAGAAAGAGTAGGAGACTCCGTTACAGGTCGAATGTACTACTCGGTAGTTTCAAATTTATTAACCGGCCGAGGACTAATCATCCGTTTGCAGGCCAAAAACTATTAACAAAAGTAAAACTATGGCTAAAGAAATTGCTGGTTTTATCAAACTCCAAATCAAGGGTGGCGCTGCCAACCCTGCTCCTCCCGTAGGTCCGGCTCTCGGTTCCAAGGGTGTGAACATCATGGAGTTTTGCAAACAGTTCAATGCCAGAACGCAAGACAAGGCAGGTAAAGTGCTGCCTGTAATCATTACCGTTTACGCAGACAAGTCGTTTGACTTCATCGTTAAGACTCCTCCCGTAGCTATCCAGTTGCTCGAGGCAGCCAAGGTGAAGGGCGGTAGCGATCAGCCGAACCGTACCAAGGTGGCTACTATCACCGAGGAGCAGGCTCGCAAGATCGCTGAGGACAAAATGGTGGACCTCAACTGCTTCACCGTAGAGTCTGCGCTCAAGATGGTCAAAGGTACTGCACGCAGTATGGGTATCGTAGTAAAGTAATCTAATTCAATCAATCAACAACAATTATGGCAAAACTGACAAAAAAACAGAAGCTTGCTGCTGAGAAGATTGAAGCAGGTAAGCTCTACAGCATCAACGAGGCAGCCGAACTCGTTAAAGAGATCACTACCACCAAGTTTGATGCAAGCGTGGATATCGACGTGCGTCTGGGTGTTGACCCGCGTAAGGCGAATCAGATGGTTCGCGGTACCGTGGCTCTCCCCAACGGAACCGGTAAGGTTGTTCGCGTTCTCGCACTCTGTATGCCGGACCAGGAAGCAGCTGCCAAAGAGGCAGGTGCCGACTATGTAGGTCTGGATGAGTATATTGAAAAGATCAAAGGTGGATGGACGGACATTGACGTCATCATCACCCAACCTCAAATCATGGGTAAGATCGGTGCTCTGGGTCGTATCTTAGGTCCCCGCGGACTGATGCCGAACCCCAAGAGCGGTACTGTTACCATGGACGTAGCGAAAGCTGTTAAAGAGGTCAAGGGCGGTAAGATTGACTTCAAAGTTGACAAGTTCGGTATTGTACACACTTCTATTGGTAAAGTAAGTTTCAGCGCTGAGAAGATTGCTGAGAATGCACTCGCATTCATCGACACGATCAAGCACCTCAAACCCGCTGTTGCCAAGGGTGAGTACATCAAGAGCGTTTATCTTTCCAGCACTATGAGTCAGGGTATTAAGATTGATACCAAATCTCTCTAATCTCTAAAAACAAAGGACAAGTATGAAAAAGGAAGATAAAAATCTCGTCATTGAGGCCCTTGGCGCACAGTTGGCTGAGTATTCGCATTTCTACCTCGTTAACGTAGAGGGTCTGAATGCTGCGAAAACCAGTGACCTGCGTCGCGCGTGCTTCAAGCAGGACATCAAACTCCTGGTAGCCAAGAACACACTGCTCCAAAAAGCGCTTGAGAAAAAAGGCATTGAGGCAGAGATCTTCGAGGCTCTCAAGGGTAACACCGCTCTCATGCTCAGCAACACGGGTAACGCGCCTGCCAAACTCATCAAGGAGTTTACCAAGGGTGACAAGACCGGTGAGGCTAAGCCCCAACTCAAAGCTGCTTATGTAGAAGAGACTGTTTACGTAGGCAAGCAGAATCTCGAGTTCCTGTGCGCTATCAAGTCGAAGAACGAACTCATCGCTGAGTTGGTTGGTTTGCTCCAGTCGCCTGCGAAGAACGTTCTCTCTGCTCTGCAAAGCGGACAAAATACCATTCACGGTGTGCTCAAAACATTGGAGGAGCGCGCATAATCGTGATCTCGAGACCTCGAGATGTCGGGATCTTGAAAAATAATTAAAACAAACAGAATAATAAACATTTAAAATTTATAAGACAATGGCAGATCTTAAAGTTATTGCTGAAACATTAGTTAACCTTACCGTTAAGGAAGTGAATGAACTCGCTACTATCCTGAAAGAGGAGTACGGCATCGAGCCCGCTGCTGCTGCAGTTGCAGTTGCTGCCGGTCCTGCTGCAGCCGAGGCTGCTCCCGCTGAGGAGAAGACCTCTTTCGACGTAGTTCTCAAGAGTGCAGGTGCCAACAAGCTCCAGGTTGTTAAGGCCGTTAAGGAGCAAACCGGTCTTGGCCTGAAAGAGGCTAAGGACATCGTTGACGCTGCTCCCTCCAACGTGAAGGAAGGTGTTGACAAAGCAACCGCTGAGGCTTTGAAGAAAGCTCTCGAAGAGGTAGGTGCTGAGGTAGAACTCAAGTAATACCCGCCTAACCAACCACTCTAATCGGGTGGAATAGGTTTAGATCCGCAGTCAAATGCGGGTCTAAACCTTTTCTGCTCAATAGGACAGAATGATTAAAAAACTGAAATTCCTGATAATTATTATAGGGCGAATGTTAAAATAATGTAAATTACACACCCGCAGATTTAGATGTAAATTATTTATTATCAGCAGTTTAGTTCTGTTAAACACTAATCAACCATCTAAAATAATGGCTACAAACAAAAATGAGCAGAGAGTCAATTTCAGTCGTATGCAAAAGCATATGCCGTATCCTGACTTTCTGGAAATTCAACTGAAGTCCTTCGCTGATTTTCTGCAGATGGATTCCACTCCGGAGCAGCGTCGTAAAGAGGGACTCTTTAAGGTATTCTCGGAGAACTTCCCCATCCAGGATACCCGCAATAGTTTCACGCTGGCCTTTTTGGACTACTCGGTTGACCGTCCCCGTTACACCATCGAAGAGTGTATCAAGCGCGGTCTGACCTATTGTGTGCCCCTCAAAGCCAAACTGCGTCTCAGTTGCGAGGATCCTGATCATGAGGATTTCGACACCGTCGTTTCCGATGTGTATCTTGGTACTATTCCTTACATGACGCCGAAAGGCACCTTTGTCATCAACGGTGCTGAGCGCGTGGTGGTAAGTCAGTTGCATCGTTCGCCGGGCGTGTTCTTCGGCACTTCGATGCACTCCAACGGCACCAAGCTCTATTCGGCGCGTATCATCCCCTTCCGCGGTTCGTGGATCGAGTTCGCTACCGACATCAACAAGGTCATGTACGCTTACATCGACCGTAAGAAGAAACTGCCGGTAACGACCCTGCTTCGTGCTATCGGTTTTGAGTCCGACAAGGACATCCTCAACTGCTTCGACCTCGCCGAAGAGGTCAAGTGCAACCGTGAGGCACTCGAGGCTTGCATCGGCCGCAAGCTGGCGGGATACGTAATGAAACCGACCATCGAGGATTTCGTGGACGAGGATACCGGTGAGGTATCGTCTATCGAGCGTAACCAGATTGTGGTAGAGCGTGAGGAAGAACTGACTCCGGAGATCATCGATATCATCCTCGAGTCCGGTTCCAAATCCGTGCTGCTGCACAAGGACCAGCAGCGTGAGAACGATTTCTCCATCATCTTCAACACCCTGCAGAAAGACCCGGCCAAGACGGAGAAAGAGGCTGTCCTCTATATTTACCGTCAGTTGCGTAACGCCGAGCCGGCTGATGATGCCACGGCACGCGAGATGATTCAGAACCTCTTCTTCTCGCAGAAGCGCTATGACCTCGGCGAGGTGGGACGTTACCGCATCAACCGCAAGCTCAACATGTCAATCCCGGAGGACACACGCGTCTTGACCAAGGAGGATATGATCGAAATCATCAAGTACCTCGTTATGCTCATCAACAGCAACGCCGAGGTGGATGATATCGACCACTTGTCCAACCGTCGTGTTCGTACCGTCGGCGAGCAGCTGTTCAACCAGTTCGGCATCGGTCTGGCCCGTATGGCTCGCACCGTCCGTGAGCGTATGAATGTTCGTGACAACGAAGTCTTCACGCCGACCGACCTGATCAACGCCAAGTCGATCTCCAGCATCATCAACAGCTATTTCGGTACCAACGCCCTGAGCCAGTTCATGGATCAGCAGAACCCGCTGGCTGAGATCACGCATAAACGCCGTATGTCGGCCCTTGGCCCCGGTGGTTTGAGTCGTGACCGCGCCGGTTTCGAGGTGCGTGACGTGCACTACACCCACTACGGACGCCTCTGTCCTATCGAGACACCGGAAGGACCGAACATCGGTCTTATCTCTTCCATGTGTATCTACGCCAAGATCAACGACCTCGGATTCATCGAGACGCCGTACCGCCAGGTGCATGACAGCGTGGTCGATCTCAATAACGACAACGTCGTTTATCTGTCGGCGGAGGACGAGGAGAAGCAGGTGGTAGCACAGGGTAACGCACCGTTGACGCCTGACGGACATTTCATCCGCAACAAGGTCAAGACCCGTCTGGGCGCCGAGTTCCCCGTGGTGGCACCGTCGGAAGTCAACCTGATGGACGTGGCTCCTTGCCAGATCGCTTCGGTGGCTGCTGCCCTCATCCCGTTCTTGGAGCATGACGATGCCCACCGTGCCCTCATGGGTTCGAACATGATGCGCCAGGCTGTGCCTCTGCTCACGTCCGAAGCACCTATCGTAGGTACCGGCATCGAGGAGCAGCTCGTTACCGACAGCCGTACGCAAATCGTGGCGGAAGGTGACGGAGATGTGACCTATGTGGACGCCGATGTCATCCGTATCCGCTACAATCGCTCCGAAGAGGATGAGTTCATCTCCTTCGAGCCCGCGGAGAAAGAGTACAAACTGCCTAAATTCGAGAAAACGAACCAGAATACGACCATCGACCTCCATCCGCTCGTTCGCAAAGGCGACCATGTGGAGAAAGGTCAGATGCTGACCGAAGGTTACGCTACCCAGAACGGCGAATTGGCACTCGGTAAGAACCTCAAGGTGGCTTATATTCCTTGGAAGGGTTACAACTACGAGGATGCCATCGTCCTCTCCGAGCGCATCGTTCGCGAAGATATGTACACTTCCGTTCACGTGGTTGAGCAGTTGCTCGAGGTGCGTGACACCAAGCGCGGTATGGAAGAGTTCACCGCCGATATCCCCAATGTCAGCGAAGATGCGACCAAGGACCTCGACGAGAACGGTATCATCCGTATCGGTGCTTACATCCAGCCGGGTGACATCCTCATCGGTAAGATCACCCCGAAGGGTGAGACCGATCCGAGTCCCGAGGAGAAACTGCTCAAGGCTATCTTCGGTGATAAAGCCGGCGATGTCAAGGACGCTTCCCTCAAGGCCAGCCCCTCGCTCGACGGTGTCATCATCGACAAGAAGCTCTACACGCGTTCCAACAAGGATCGCAAGCAGAAGATGGACGATAAGCTCACGCTCCAGACCATGGACGTTGAGTTCAAGGCAAAAGCCGAAGCGCTCCGCAATCTGCTTATCGACAAACTATACACACTTCTCAATGGTCGTCAGGCCGTGTCCGTCAAGGATATCCTGGGCACCGAACTCATCTCCAAAGGCCAGCATTTCAGCAAGGAGCGTCTCAACGAGATCGACTACTTCTCCGTTCTGCTCGAAGGCTGGACTGCCGACGCACACAAGAACGAACTCGTGGCGCAATGTATCATGAACTACATCGCCAAGCATAAAGAGCTCGATGCGCGTCTCAAACGCGAGAAGTTCAACCTCACCATCGGTGATGAACTGCCCAACGGCATCATCCAGATGGCGAAAGTGTATGTCTGCAAGAAGCGTAAGATCCGCGTGGGTGACAAGATGGCCGGTCGTCACGGTAACAAAGGTATCGTGTCCAAGATCGTGCGCGTTGAAGATATGCCGTTCCTCGCTGATGGAACGCCGGTGGATATCGTGCTCAACCCGATGGGTGTGCCTTCTCGTATGAACATCGGCCAGATCTTCGAAGCCGTGCTCGGTTGGGCAGGACATGAACTGGGCGTTAAGTTCTCGACTCCTATCTTCGACGGTTGTACGCTGGAGCAGCTGGACGAGTGGACCGACAAAGCCGGTCTGCCCCGTGCCGGTAAGACACAGCTCTACGACGGTGAGACGGGCGAACCCTTCGACCAGATGGCTACCGTCGGTGTGACCTACTTCATGAAACTCGGTCACATGGTGGATGATAAGATGCACGCTCGTTCGATCGGCCCGTACAGCCTCATTACCCAGCAGCCGCTTGGTGGTAAGGCGCAGTTTGGTGGTCAGCGTTTCGGTGAGATGGAGGTATGGGCACTCGAGGCACACGGTGCAGCGCACGTGCTCCAGGAAATCCTTACCATCAAGTCCGACGACGTCACAGGTCGTGCGCGTACCTACGAAGCTATTGTTAAAGGTGAGAACTTCCCGACGCCGGGTCTGCCCGAGTCGCTCAACGTGCTCCTGCACGAGCTACAAGGTCTCGCACTCAGTATTAACATGGAATAATGGAGGACTACTATGGCTTTTAAACAAGAAAATAAGAAAACCGGTTTCACCAAGATTTCTATTGGACTCGCTTCTCCGGACGAGATCATGCAGATCTCCTCGGGCGAGGTGCTCAAACCGGAAACGATTAACTATCGTACTTACAAACCCGAACGTGACGGTTTGTTCTGTGAGCGCATTTTTGGTCCTACCAAGGATTACGAGTGCCATTGTGGTAAATACAAGCGTATCCGTTACAAAGGTATTGTCTGCGAGCGTTGCGGCGTGGAGGTAACCGAGAAGAAAGTGCGTCGTGAGCGTATGGGTCACATCAAACTCGTCGTGCCCGTTGCACATATCTGGTATCTCCGTTCGCTGCCTTCCAAGATGGCTGCCTTGCTCGGTATCCCGACCAAGAAACTGGAGTCCGTCATCTACTACGAGAAATACCTCGTCGTTCGTGCCGGTGCTCTCGAAGGGCAGGAGATCGGCGAGAAGAACGAAACCGACAAGAACCGTATCGCTATCGAGCAATGCATGCTCCTCGATGAGGATCAGTACCAGCAAGTGCTGGACATCATCCCCGAAGGCAACGAGTTGCTCGAAGATACCGATCCCAACAAGGTCATCGTCAAGATGGGTGCTGAGGCTATCTATGACCTCCTTTGCGCTACCGACCTCGACGAACTCTCTTACAGCCTGCGTGCTACGGCGGATAAGTCGTCCTCCGTTCAGCGCCGCCAGGAGGCCCTCAAACGTCTTCAGGTGGTTGAGGCTTTCCGCGCGTCCAACGGCAAGAACCGTCCCGAGTGGATGATCCTCCAAGCGATACCCGTTACGCCGCCTGAACTGCGTCCGTTGGTTCCGCTCGATGGTGGTCGTTTCGCTACTTCGGATCTGAACGACCTCTATCGTCGTGTTATCATCCGTAACAACCGTCTTAAGAGACTCGTCGAGATCAAGGCGCCGGATGTCATCCTGCGTAACGAGAAGCGTATGTTGCAGGAGGCTGTGGACTCGCTCTTCGACAATAGCCGTAAGACCACGGCCATGAAGTCCGAGGCCAACCGTCCCCTCAAGTCGCTCTCTGACTCGCTCAAAGGTAAACAGGGACGTTTCCGTCAGAACCTGCTCGGTAAGCGTGTGGACTACTCCGCGCGTTCGGTTATCGTCGTAGGTCCGGAACTCAAGATGCACGAGTGCGGTCTGCCCAAAGAGATGGCAGCGGAACTCTACAAACCGTTCATCATCCGCAAGCTCATCGAGCGTGGCACTGTCAAGACGGTTAAATCCGCCAAGAAGATCATCGATCGCCGTGAACCGGTTATCTACGAGATCCTCGAGCATGTGATGGAAGGACACCCCGTCCTCCTCAACCGTGCTCCGACCTTGCACCGTCATGGTATCCTGGCTTTCCAGCCGCGTATGATCGAGGGTAAGGCTATCCAGCTCCACCCGCTGTCTTGCGCCGGTTTCAACGCCGACTTCGATGGTGACCAGATGGCCGTCCACTTGCCGCTCAGCAACGAGGCTATCCTCGAGGCCCAGCTCCTCATGCTCGGCTCGCACAACATCCTCGACCCCGCTAACGGTAACCCGATCACCGTGCCTTCGCAGGATATGATCCTCGGTCTCTATTATATTACTAAAGAACGCGCAGGCGTGAAAGGTGAAGGACTCACCTTCTACTCGCAGGAAGAGGCTATCATCGCCCTCAACGAAGGCCGCGTGGACATCCACGCCAAGGTCAAAGTGCGTATCGACGGACAGATCGTCGAGACCACACCGGGTCGCGTCATTGTGAATCAGTATATGCCGGAGGAACTCGGTTTCCAGAATGTCATCATGAAGAAAGGTGCTGTCAAGTCCATCATCTCCAAGGTCATCAAGACCTGCGGTGTGGCACGCGCTGCACAGTTCCTCGACGACATCAAGGACCTCGGTTACTACCGCGCTTTCCGCGGAGGTCTGAGCTTCAACCTCAACGATATCATCATCCCTGAGGAGAAGAAAGCCCTCATCGACAAAGGTAATGCCGCTGTCGACAATATCAACTCCCTCTATGCCTTCGGTGAGTTCTCCGATGACCAGCGTTATCGTCAGACCGTCGATACATGGAAGGCTATCGATAACGAGATGACCGACATCGTCATGGACCACATGCGCAACGCCGACCAGGGCTTCAACTCCGTCTTCATGATGATGGACTCCGGTGCTCGTGGTAACCAGCAGCAGATCAAGCAGTTGGCCGGTATCCGTGGTATCATGGCCAAGCCTTTGAAAGCCGGTGCTACCGACACGCGTCCTGAGATTGAGAACCCTGTCTTGGCGAACTTCAAAGAGGGTATGTCCGTGCTCGAGTACTTCATCTCGACTCACGGTGCCCGTAAGGGTCTGGCGGATACCGCCTTGAAGACTGCCGATGCCGGTTACCTCACACGTCGTCTTGTCGATGTGTCGCACGATGTCATCATCAACGAGGAAGACTGCGGTACACTCCGTGGACTCACGGCACGTGCTATCAAGGACTCCAACGGTCACGTCATCGCTTCCCTCACGCTCCGTATCCTCGGACGCGTCTCCGTGCACGATATTCACGATAACGAGGGCAACCTCATCGTTGAAGCCGGCGAGGAGATCCGCGAGGCGCAATGCGAAGCCATCGAGGCCGCTGGCATCGAGGAAGTGGAGATTCGTTCCGTCCTCACTTGCGAAAGCAAGCGTGGCGTCTGCGCCAAGTGCTATGGTCGCAACCTCGCTTCGCGTAAGATGGTTCAGAAAGGTGAGGCTGTCGGCGTCATCGCCGCACAGGCTATCGGTGAGCCGGGTACACAGCTGACACTCCGTACCTTCCACTCCGGTGGTTTGGCGGGAGGTGCAGCCGCTCAAGGTACTTACGAACTCACCCGTGACGGTATCGTCGAGATCGAAGATCTCCGTACTATCACTACCGCCGCAGGCGAGACCATCGTCGTCAGCCGTAAGAACACCCTCAACCTCAAGGACGAGAAGACGGGTGTCATCCTTTCGACTTTCGATATCCCGTATGCAGCCAAGCTGTTTGTCACTTCCGGCGAGAAATACGAGAAGGGCACACTCGTCTGCGAATGGGATCCGTATAAGACCCCGCTCATCATCGAGCAGGACGGTTTCATCCGCTACGAAGATGTCATCGAAGGTGTCACTTGCAAGACCGAAGTCGATGAGCAAACCGGTAAACGCGAAGTCTCCATCACCGAGACCAAGGATAAGACCAAGATGCCGCAGGCACATATCGTGGACAAGGATGGCAATGTCCTCCGCTCCTACAACCTGCCCGTTAAGGCCAACCTCATCTTCACCGATGGCGCCGAAGTTAAGATCGGTAACACCCTCTTCTCGATGGCCCGTGCTACCAGCAGCGGTGGTGATATCACCTCCGGTCTGCCCCGTATCACCGAGCTCTTCGAGGCCCGTAACCCGTCTAACCCCGCCGTTGTTGCGGAAATCGACGGTGAGATATCCTTCGGTAAGATCAAGCGTGGTAACCGTGAGCTCTTCATCACCTCCAAACTGGGTGAGCAGAAGGCTTACCTCATCCCGCTGACCAAGCAGATATTGGTACAGGAAGGCGACTTCGTTCGTGCCGGTATCCCGCTCTCGGACGGTGCCATCACGCCGGAAGACATCCTGGCTATCCAGGGTCCGACCGCCGTACAGGACTACATCGTCAACGAGGCTCAGGCCGTATATCGTATGCAGGGTGTGGAAATCAACGATAAGCACTTCGAGATCATCGTGCGTCAGATGATGCGCAAGGTCGAGATTTTGGAACCCGGTGATACACGCTTCTTGGAGGGGGATGTCGTCGATAAGATGGACTTCCTCGAGGAGAACGATCGTATCTGGGGACGGAAAGTCGTTACCAACGCCGGCGACTCCGAACTTCTCAAAGAAGGTCAGATCGTCACCGCGCGTCGCCTCCATGATGAGAACTCGTCGCTCCGTCGTCGTGATAAGAAACGTGTGGAAGCCCGTGACGCTGAGTGCGCTACCGCCAAGCAGATCCTGCAAGGTATCACGCGCGCCGCTCTCGGTACCAAGTCCTTCATGTCAGCGGCATCCTTCCAGGAGACCACCAAGGTCCTCAACGAAGCTGCTATCCGCGGCAAAGTGGACTACCTCGAAGGTATGAAAGAGAACGTCATCTGTGGTAACCTCATTCCTGCCGGTACCGGTATGCGTGAGTTCGCCAAGATCGCGGTTCACAACCAAGAGGAATACGCGGCCATCCAGGCTGCCCGCGAAGCCGCCGAAGCCGCCCTCAACGGCGACGACCTCGACCGCTTCTAATATGAAAAAGGAAGGGCTTCGGCCCTTCTTTTTTTGTCCTTCTTTTGTATCCGCCAAGTTTGGCGGATCTCCCGCCCTTCTTTTTTGTCATGTGCTCGGGACATCAGGCCCGAGTTTCTTTTCTCCGGCCATGTGTAAAAATTGACGGAAATAGGCAATTTTTCGCGTATTTGCTCCCGCGTGCTTGCGTATATAAATTATTTTTCGTACCTTTGCACCCACTTTTGTAAAGTGAATTTAGCAAAATCAATAAATAAACCAATTTTTTTGTTTAACTTTTTAAAAATTAAATGCTTATGAAAGACAAGTTTCAAAGTAAAGCGGTTCTGAGAGGAACACGAACTATTTGGCGCTATCTAAGCGCATTATTCATTCTATTCACATTCGCCATCGGCAATGTGTGGGCGTACACCTACAACCACGCAACCTCAGTTCCGGAATGGACGGTTAATTTCAATTCCTGGAATGGAGAAAGCGATGCATCGGGAGCTACTGCTGAAACGGTACACAATCCACGATTGTATTGGAATGGAAGTTCTTATAAAAACAATCTTGGTACTGCTCAAGATATTGCTTTTGATGGTGGCGGATTTTATTATATCTATGAGCCTAATGAAGCACGTCAACTTCCAACAGGCTCTGCACTTTCTGCATTGAGTTATGTAGTTGCAAAAGCACAAGGTTCATATTTTAAATATAACAATACTAGTTCAACAGTTACCTCTCCAGTTTCGACCATCAATGGCTTGACGACAAATAGTTCTCAAACGGCGGATGTTACCTATGAGTTTCATATGCCACGTGCCGGATACGTGCGTTTGTTGATAGGTACGGATTCTAATGGAGATCCTACAGGTACGGCCAACGATGCATGGAAAAACGTGACTTTATCTGGAGCAACTACAGGGGATGTGGCTGTTACCTATCATGCCAACGGGTCAACGTACGATGTTAAAACAAAAACAGGTGCTACAACTTTCTCAACCGTAACCTATACCAGTGCCGGAAAGAAGATGAGAAGTGTAGAGTTCGCGCTTAACTCTGGAACTACTACAATGACAACTAATCCTGCAAAGTTGAGTAACAACTCGGGTACAGCACGTAAGATGTTTATATATGCCGTTGAGGTGTATTTGGAATCTGCAGCTACATACACCGTTACCTATAAAGCAGGTGATGGTACTGGTTCAGATGTCGTTGACGATGCTGCCACTAAGGTTGCAGATTGTCCGGCAACATTCTCATATACAGGTCATGATTTTGCAGGATGGAAAGACGCTTTGAACAATGATGTCGCTGTTGGCGCTACCGTTACCAGCGATATGACATTAACAGCTCAATGGGTAGAGCATGTAGCTAAATATACGGTTAAGTATATGGATGGTACTACCGAATTGGGTAGCGAGACAGTTAATGTTGGTTCAACTCCTGCAGGTTTGGCTAGTGATCCGACGAAGGATTGCTATACATTTGCAGCTTGGAGCCCCGCTCTTAGTAGTGTTAGCGGTTCAGATGGTGATGAGGTAGAAGTAAGTGCAACTTGGACACCGGTTTATTCATCCAGCGCAACGCTCATTTCGGATGATGTTAAAGATAACAAGCCGAACGTAAATACAGTATTTGCAGCTTCGCATATTGTTAGTTCGATTACTTTTGTTGAAGGAAACTACGAGTTTACAAGCAACGAGACCAAGAAAGGTTACTATGGCTATAAAGATAAGAATAGTGGTGACTACATGAAAATCTTGGTTCAGCAAGGTAAGCGCGCACAAGTGTTGTTCGGAAACCTCGGTGCTGATCCTACTATTAATGTAAATGGAGTTGCAAAATCTTTAGACGCTGCTCGTGCAACCGGCGATAATGTTGAGAATACATTTACATGGACGGCTTCTGCAGAAGATGCTTTGATATCTATCACGATGGGTAGTGGAACAAATACTCTGAAGAAGGTAGATATCGTTCAACTTTATACCGCAACTCGCGTTGATGCTAAGAGCGATGGTGGCGGTAGTGATGCAAACGTAATAGAGACTATTCTTCCGACTCCTACTGCTATTTCCGGTTGGACGTTTACCGGTTGGACAGCTAATGAGGATGTAAAAGACAGCGAAGACGCTACCAAGACTGCAGGAACGGTATTGGCAGCCGGTACTTATACGCTGTTGGCAAATACAACCTTTACGGCTCAATGGGCAGAGGCGACTTCGACATATGACATTACCTATGTTTCCGATCACGGAACCGCTCCGGCAGATGACAATGCAGCTTCTGTTGTTCTCGCAGAACTGAGTGAAGAAGGTTGGGCTCACAAAGGTTGGACAGCTGATGTCGATGTAACCGTTGATGCTGCTACGGTTGAGGCTGGAACCTTGATTGCTAATGGCAAAACTGCTATCCTTGCAAGTGATGTAACCTTTACCGCTGTATGGAAAGAGGTGTTTACGGTTACTTTCGATTCGAAGGACGGTTCTGCAGTTGATCCTATTGATGTAGAAGACGGCGCAACTCTCGCAGCTGCTCCGTCTGCTCCGACGAAGGATAATTATGTATTCCAGGGTTGGAGTGAGAGTGATGGCGGTGCAGTAGTTGCGGACATTACGGCAATAACGATTTCCGGTGACAAGACATTCTATGCTATCTGGGCTTTGGATGTACAAGTTAGCGAAATCGTATTCTCTAATGGCTTCAAGGCATGGATTAATGGTTCGAATATTGAAGTATTCTACATGGCTGGCGAGAGTGCTCCGACGATTGTTTCTTATGATGGTAAGAACCTCAAGGCAGAAGGCGGTGTCGTTATTTCCGGCGACAAGATTATTGCTACTGGAACGGACGATAGCGAGAAAGAATATGACTTAACAATGACTGCTGTTACTCCGTTGACCGCAACAGGTGCACAATCCTTCGATGGTTCTGAGACATATGTTAAGACTCGTCACGCATGGACAGCTGAGAGAAAATGGAAGATGTCCAAACATGCAACTGACGGTCGTGTCGCAAGAGGTGAGTGTAGTATGTACTTCTTCTTCGGCCCTGCAGAAAACGTTACATTCACTTGGGGCGCACAAAAGGTAACTGAGGATGTAGCTGTTTATGTTAACGGTACTTTCGTTAAGAATATCGGCAAGAATAATAATAGTGCGATTCCTTTGTCTGGCGGCAATAATATGGTTGCTTTCTATTCGCTCCAAACAAGTGGCGATATTTGGGTAACTGATTTGAATCTTAAGGCATATGTTCCGACGACAGGTGTTGCACTGCAAGAAGGAGATGATCCTATCTCTGCAAAGACTATATGGGAGAGTACAAAATTCACGCTAACAGCCGTTGTTACTCCAGACGAAGCCTCGGATAAGACTATTACATGGACAACAAGCAATGACGCTGTTGCTACTGTTGTTGACGGTGTTGTAACCGGTGTTGCTGCAAATGCGACTCCTGTAACCATCACGGCTACTACCGTGGACGGTATATATGCGACTTGCGAAGTTACTGTAACTGCAGCTCCGGAACCGTCCGCAGCTCCGGTTATTACCGCTCAGCCTGCAAGCGCTAGCTACTATGAGGGCGCAACTATTGCTGCATTGGAAGTGGTGGCAACGGGTGAGTCGCTGAGCTATCAGTGGTATCTTGGCGCTGACGCTATTGACGGCGCAATTGCGGCTACTTACACTCCGACTGTAAGTGCAATTGGTTCATATGTATATCATTGCGTTGTAACCAATACGGAGGCAGGACATCTTCCTACATCGTTGGCTTCTAACGATGCAACGATTACTATTGCAGATGATCCGGCAGCTATCAAGTTGATTGTAGCTGGTGCTATTAATAAAACAAACTTCACCACGGGTGTTACTATGGATGATGACCCAATTACAATTGCTACTGATGATTACGATTGCGCATCGTTCGGAAGTACAGGTGGTTCAATCGTTGGCTTGACAGGATTGAATAAAGTAGTTGCTTACAATGCTACAACTACACAGACAAGAGTAAAGTTTATTCTTTACAACACAAATAGTTCACCTAAAGAATTGTATCTCCAGAAAGTATTGGAGGGTGCAACAGAAGCAGTAACGGAGACTATTTCCGTTCCTTCTAAGGAACTTTATGAGACGCAGTACTACACATACAATAGTAGCGACTTGCGTTCGTTCTATGTAACAGTTAATAGCACGAACATTAAGATCCTGCAAGTGAAGGTAATTGAGAATGGTACCGTACTCAAACGCGCTGGCGAGGCAGGTTATGAGTTGAATTTGAACCAAGGTCGTGTATTTGGTGCGCAAAATACTGCTACTACATTTGAAGGCTTGGCATTCTCACCGAGTTCGAATGCAAAAGTGTTGAATAGCACAGAATTGCCTATCACGACTCCGCTTTCGTTCACTATTGCTGCTCCGGTGACATTGGCTTTAACTACAACTGCTGCTAAGTATTATGTTTCGCAGGATGCTGTAGAAGACGGCACTACGGCGACAGAGATTACTGCAACAGGAGAGCAGAAAATCGTGTTAGCTGCTGCTGGTACATGGTACATTGTTCCTTCGAAAACTTCCGCAGTTAAGATTACCAACATTGCTTTTGCCGCTCCGCGTAAAATCACATTTGATTCAGACGGCGGCTCGGCTGTAGCGGATATATATGTGGCTGATGGTGAAGCCGCAACGGAACCTGCAGAGCCTACGAAAACCTCTTGGGACTTTGATGGTTGGTACAATGGCGCAGATCTCTACGATTGGAGTGCTGCTGTTACCGCTGATCTTGCTCTTACCGCTCATTGGAAAGTGCCTGATCCTAAGTATTCCATCACATACGACATCAACGGCGGCGAAGGCGCTGCTCCCACTGAGACGGACAAGGCTGCCGGTAAAGTGTTTGCTCTGGCTGACGCACCTTCTCTTACCGACTATAACTTCGCAGGTTGGCTTTGCAATATTGACGATGTAACATATGCTGCCGGTGATTCTTATACGATGACTGCTGCGGCTACTACTTTCACTGCTCAATGGGTACCGCAAGATTGCAAAATCTACTCGCTCACCGGCGCAATCGGTAACGCTGAAGCCTATGCAGATAATAGCAATGTTGAAATCTCTGCTGAAATATTGAGACTGAAGAGTTCCAATGCTCGTATTAGAATTAATCCTTCTGCTTATGAGACATTTAAGGCTGGTGATGTAGTTTCTATTAGCGGTACTGTTGGTAATACCAGCAAGAAGTTCGGTGTAATCATCTATGCAGAGAATGGTTCTACTAAGATTGGCGAAATTGCTGTGGCTGGTTCTACTGCTATTCTCCAAGGTTCCGCTACACTCTCCGCTGATGCTGAATATCTGCTTTTGAAACGTGAGGATGGTACAACAGAGACCTTCTATACCTTCGAAGTATCTCGTTCCTGCGCTGCAGGAACGGCTGCCGACTTTGCTTACGCAGAAGGCACAGTTACCAAGAAGTTGCATGATCCGGCGTTTATTAACCCGTTGACCAATGATAATGGCTTAGCTGTTATTTATCATTCTTCTAATCTTGATGTAGCAAAAGTAGATGCTTTAACTGGTCAAGTTGAAATGAAGGGCGCTGGAACGGCTACCATTACCGCTTATGCAGGTCCGCAAACGAAGGCAGGCGTGCTCTACGAAGCTGGAAGCGCAACATATAGCATTACTGTTAAGGGCCCGGATTACACTCGTTCAGTTTCCAACAATATTGGTACACTCTGTGTTGATCATAATGTTCCATCAGATGGTGCACTGGGCGCTACGTTCTATCAGATTGCAGGAAAGAATGAGGTCGGCAAACTTGTCTTCGATGAAGTGACTGTGTTGAAAGCAGGTGAACCGTATGTCTTCCAATCAACCACTGGTGAGATTGCCCTTTATTATGGCGAGACAAGCGTAGCGGATCCTGTTCAGGTTAATGGTATGGTTGGAGTCTTCAGTGACACGGAAGTTGAAATTACCGAAGAGAATAAGTCTAACATCATGTACATTGCTCAGAACACACTTTGGACATGTAATAACTATATGACATTCACTAATCAAAAGTTACAAGTAGCAGCAAATCGTGCATACATCTATGATTATTCAGCTATCGAAGCTCCTTCATCGAGTCCTGCTCCTGGTCGCCGTCGTATCACTCTCGGCGTAAACGGCGAGCAAGTAGCTACTGGTATTGATAACCTCAATGCAAGCGAGAAGCCGGTGAAACTGTTGATCGATGGTCAATTGTTCATCATCCGCGGAGAGCAGATGTTTGACGCTACGGGTCGCTTGGTAAAATAACCAAGCGTGCCCGTGCGCAAGCACACACGCTTAATTAAATAATGTGTTAACTATCGATATGTCGGGATACCGATAATCCGCTATCCCGGGATGCCGAAAAAATATCGAGATAAATTATGAAGAAAATGTATAATCAACCGACAACTGAAATCATGGCATTTAATACAGAGCGTATGATGGATGATTTCACTATGTCACCTAGAAACGACGGTCCTGGTAGTGCTGATGCCCCAGCTCGTCGCGGAACTCTTATTCCGGACTAAAATCCCTACGCTTACGCACGCGTAATGCGTACCCGCGTACGTTCCATATTCCGCGCGTAAGAGAGAATGAATCATCAAAGGCAGCTTTCCGGCTGCCTTTGATGGTGTATGAGGCATTTTAAGGGATCATTTTGGGGCATTTTGGACTAAATCCAATAAAAATTACAAGATTATTTGCATATATGAAAAAAAAGTAGTACCTTTGCACAGAATTTGAAAATATATGGGGCAATTAGCGTTCATAAAGACATTCATTTTGGTAACGATGCCTATTGATGTGAATGATAACCGAAGACATGTGCATGTGTTCAAAAAAGGTGGACGTCATCGTAAATCTGTCGCTAAGATATGGATAGAATCCAATGGTTCAAAATGCATTGAAATAGCTGAATCAGAATTAACCGCAAAGGAAAATAATATGCTCTTAAGCGCTATAGATAAGCATTGGGATCTGATAAATGAACAGATAACTTTGACTTTTCGTGGCGAGAAGACCGAACTTAAGAATATTGGTAAATAAAATAGGAGGAGTAATTATGTGTAAGATGCCGAATGTTAAAATAGGGATAAAAGACATGGATTTTACCTCTTATAGAGGAAAGTTTGCTGTGTCTCTGACCGATGGTCGTGAGATAATCGTTCCAGTATCTATGTTCCCGGATATCAAGCAGATGTCGATTAAGCGTCGCAATGAATGGATGATTTTGGATGATCAGTATTTCACTTTTGAGCATATGACTCGTATTTATTCTGTGCTTGATTTGCTGAAAGCAGCATGACACCATATCCCATTCTCGTGTACACTCGATCCTTATTCTGCGCGAAGATAGAATGATCATTCAGCTCTGCCGATGAGGTGGGGCTGAATGGTTTGTGAATGTGTAAAAATTGACATGATTAAATAATTTTGTGTAAAAATCGATTATATTTCCAAATCCCTTGCACATGTCAAAAAAAAGTTGTAACTTTGCACCCGAATTGAGATTAGTAACAATATGTGTGTGTTAGAAAGAAATACGAGAAGTATCACAGTCCGGATGTCACCGAGAAGGTGGAATCGGTTTATTGAATTGGAACAGGCATATCGAGTTGCCAATGCCGTGGTGAGAGCCAAACGCGAGTGCGAGACGGCTCCTTCTATGAGTGTGGAGGATGCAATGCAATTCATTAATCAGCTATGATACAAATTGACAAAGCGCAAGACTGACGAGCAATAAACTAACAAACAATAATTAACTTTTTGAAGGATATTTTTATGGCAAGTTACGCAATGACAATAGATGAGCGTTCGGCGCAAGGGAGAGCTTTGCTGACATATTTGGGAACACTGAATATCAAACTGCAGCCGCTGACTCGCAATTTCACTCCGTGTCAATTCTCCAAGGAAGAGATGCAAGCTTTATTGGCAGATTCAACGGCTGAGGCGCGCAGAGGACAATACACCACACACGAGGATTTCAAAAAAGAAATGGAATCATGGCTCTAACACTCCCTTTGGGATTGCAGTATGAATCCGATAAAGCGGAAGAGTGTTGTTAAACCCTTGCGAAGAAAGAAAAAATCAACCAAAACAAACAATAATTAACTTTTTGTTTAACGTCCACCCGCCTGTTTGCTGACAGCAATCTTCAGCATCGGATGAAAAGAGTGTTAGTTAAAACTCATAATTTAGCAGAACAGAAACACTTGCTTGCTATGCCAGAGATAAGTAGATTTTATGGAATCGTAATCACGATGTATAGTGCGGAGCACAATCCGCCACACTTTCACATTCGCTACAATGACTATCGTGCGACGATGGACATAAGGACTGGTGAGTTAAATGGCAATCTGCCACGCCGCGTGGTTAATCTGGTGTACGAATGGTATGATGAGCACAAGGAGGAATTGATTCAGAATTGGCTCCGCATGGAGAAGGGGGAAGATATTATTAATATAAAACCTTTGGATTAAGATGGATTTGATTTGGGTAAATAAGGCACAGTACTTAGGAGACTATCGTTTGGCTTTAACATTCTCCAATGGTGAAGATCGTGTTTTTGACGCGAAGGATTTTATTGCTAAATATCCTGCGTTCCATGTGCTTCAAGATAAGGAGCAGTTTAGCCAATTTGCTTTGGATGGTTGGACAGTTTCGTGGTTAAATGGTTCTTTGGACATCGCTCCAGAATACTTGTATAAAGCAGGAAAATGACACAAACACTTATAACAAACATATATTTGTTTAAATTAACTTTTTGTTTAACGTCCACCCGCCTGTTTGCTGACAGCAATCTTCAGCATCGGGCAAGTGAAAATGGTTTAAGGAATTCATAAAAAACAACGATTTTACCGACAAAATAAAAATAGCTGCAAAAATCTTTGCAAATATCACAGATTCTAAATCAAAATCAATGTCGTTATATAATTGACACAACTAAAGAGTTGCAATCATGGATCAAGAACAAGCTATAGAATTAGTAAGGCAATATAAGGAAATCATTATGCCGCGTTTCAATAATGAAGCGAAGGTGTTTATTTTTGGGTCCTATAGCAAAGGGAATCAGCGTCCGGAGAGTGATATTGATGTGGCGGTAGTCATCCCTTCTGCCGGAGATAATTGGTTTAACTATACCAAGAGTTTGTGGCATGATGTAGATAAAGTCAGCTTGTTGATAGAACCCGTTTTGATGGAATCCTCTCATCCGTCGCCTTTGTATGAAGATGTAATGCGGACAGGAATCGCAATTTAATAACAAAACAAACAATAATTAACTTTTTGTTTAACCAATTTTTTTAATTTAAATCTTTTAAATTTTATGAAACACTTAAAACTAATTTTCGCCTGTTTGCTGACAGCAATCTTCAGCATCGGGCAAGTGTGGGCAGCAGAACAAGTGGCCTACACGTTAGCACCGGCAACAGGAAGTAACAATTCCTACGCTGGTAATTGTGACGTAACGATTAGCGGCATCACATGGAATGTAACTGGTAACGCCACTATGGTCCCTTGGCGTATTGGAGGGAAGAACTTAAGTGGAGTGAATCGCGAGGTGTACAGCAAAACTGCGATGAGCGATGCTATCACCAAAGTGGAACTTGAAGTAGGAACAGCCAGCAGTGTTACGGTTAATTCTCTAAAATTAATCGTTGCCTCAAATGCTGATTTTAGTACCGTCATAGATGAGGTAACAAAGGATTTTGCTGCTTCTTCAACCATAACTTTTGCTCCGACAAGTCCGGCAACGGAATGGGCAAAGGATGCATATTTCAAATTTGTGTTTAATGTTACAATAGATGGAACCAATAAATACGTCCAGTTCTCGGGTGCTAAATTCTATAAAGAAGTTTCCACGGAGACTTGCGAGACTCCGACATTCAGCCCAGCTGCAGGAACGTTCTATGGCTCGCAGGAAATCACTCTTGCAACGACCACTACAGGTGCTTCTATTTATTACACGACTGATGGAACAACTCCAAGTAGCACTAACGGAACATTGTACGAAGATCCTTTTGAAATCTCTTCTACAACGACCGTAAAAGCAATTGCAGTAAAAGATGGTGCAACAGATAGTGGGGTTGCTGAGGCGACATATACGGCAGGAGCAACTGTTTCCTCGTATGTGATTGATTTTGAGACAAACAATTTGGCAGCTTACGTAAATTGGGTATTTGACAAACTTACCATAAGAACAACGACTATTGCTGCTCATGGCGGAACCTATTATGCAATCAATGCGACTTCCAGTTCTGCAACTACAGGAACAGGAACAGCAACTATTACAACCGCAGCGAAAATTGCAACTCCAGGAGCATTAACTTTCTGGACATCTAAAGAGAGTGGTAACACTACAGCATCGTCTTGGATTGCTCAAGTTTCTGACGATGGCGACACTTGGACAGATGCTGGAACTTTTGATGCTACGACAGGTGCTAAAGGCGATTGGACAGAACGTACCGCTGATTTAAGTGCTTATACAGATGTCTATGTTCGTATTGCTTATAGCGGTTCAACGGCTATTCGTGCAATTGATGACATTTCATTATCCACAACTCCTTCTCTTCTTAAACCGACTATTGAGGGCGCAGAGAACTTCGTTAATACAACGGAAGTAACTATTACTCACGCTACGGCTGATGCAATCTATTACACCACTAATGGTGATGCTCCGACCACAAGTAGTACGGAATATACTGCACCGTTCGAATTGAATGCAACAGCAACTGTTAAGGCAATCGCTGTTAAGGGTGGAGAGTCAAGTGAGGTGGCAACCAAGACCTTCACCAAGATTGTGCCTTGGACGGTAGCAGAGGCTAATGAGCAGTTGGGAATCAGCACTCCTCAGAATGGGAAATATGTTCGCGGAATCATAAGCCAAATAGATAGTTACGGCAGTAACGCCATTACCTATTGGATTTCGGATGATGGTTCTACAACAGACCAATTAGAAGTGTACAAAGGAAAAAATTTAAACAACACTAATTTCTCTGCCATTACAGACTTAGCTCTGGGCGATGTAGTAGTTGTTTATGGTAACTTGAAAGTGTTTACACCTTCTGGAGGCGGTTCTATCAATGAGTTTGACGCTGGCAACTACTTGGTATCGAAAGAAGCTCCGGCGGTTGCTGCTCCTGTATTCTCTCCGGATGGAGGTGGATTTATGGGCGAAACGGATGTTACGATTACTTGCGAAACCGCAGGTTCTGCAATCTATTACACCACGAATGGTGAAACTCCTTCCAAGTCGTCAGACGTATATGATGCCCCGATTCATTTGAATGCTACCACGACCATTACGGCGATTGCTTATGTAGGTGATGACGCAAGTCTTGTTGTCACGAAGACCTTTACGCTTACAGCTCCGATGACGGTTTCTGAGGCTCTCACTGCTTTGGATACTGAAAGTCCGATTAATAATGCTGCCGTTTCTGGTATTATTAGTACCGCTCCGACAGCTAACCCGAGTAGCGGTAAATTGACGTACTACATCTCTGACGATGGTACAGATACTGATGAATTGGAAGTTTTCTTAGGCTTCGGTCTTAACGGCGCATCCTTCTCTGCTAAGACAGACTTGCAGGTTGGTGATGAAGTAACGGTATTTGGTAATTTGACTATATTCAGCAGTACAACCAAAGAGTTTGCTTCTGGTAGCCGTCTGTTGGCATTCAATCGTCCGGTAGTTGCTGTGTCCAGCGTTTCGTTGCCCGCAACTGAAACAGTTGAGGTTGGTTCAACCGTAACGTTGACTGCTACTGTTCTTCCGGCAAATGCTTCTGATAAGTCGATTACATGGACAGTTGAGTCTGGAAGTGATAAGGCTTCTGTTGCTGACGGTGTTGTATCTGGTCTCGTAGCAGGTGAGGCGGTTATTCGTGCTACATCTGTTGCTGATGGAACGAAATATGCAAAGTGTACAGTAACTGTAGTCGCTGCTGATCCTACCAAACATATAGTAACATTTGATGCGACGGTAGATAAGGGCGAATCTCCTCTAAGCAAGAGTAATATTACATTTACTTGTTCGAATGGAGCTTTAAATAATGGAAGCGAGTATCGTTTGTACAAGAGCAGTACTACCACATTTGCATGTTCTGTTGGTAATATCACTAAGATTGAATTTACTGGCGTGAGTGGTAACCCGGTAAGTGGTTTCGGTGATCCGGAAGTTGGTACCCTCGTAACAGAAGGTAATAATGGTGTATGGACAGGTAATGCTGAGTCTGTATCGTTTGTGGCTTCTGGCGCACAAGTTCGTGCTACGGAGATTGTTGTTACTTACAAAGAGGACAACCGCGCTGCTGCTGGTTTGGCATGGAGCACAGACGCTGTTGAACTGACCGTTGGTGAGACCTTTACGGCTCCGACCCTTACGAACCCGAACAGCATTTCAGCAAGTGCAATCACTATCGCAAGTGACAATACCGATTTGGCAACTGTTAGCGCCGGTGTTGTATCGCTCATAGCAGATGCAACAGGTACAGCTACCATTACAGCTACCTTCGAAGGTAACGAAGACTACAAACCGGCTGTTGTTTCTTACACCATTACGGTTAACGAAGCAGGTTTGGATAACGTAACATTTGATGCAACGCTTGATATTGCAGAAACTGGTGAGTTGTCGATTTCTAAAGCAGGCTTCACATTAGAATTTACAGGTGGTGCTATGGATAATAGCGAAAATTATCGTTTGTACAAGAGTCAAACAATGACTTTGTCTTCGTCAAGTTATCTGATTAAGAAGATTGAGTTTACATGTACATCTGGTAATCCTATCTCAGGATTCGCTGATGCTGAAGGCTTGGATAAGGCAAATAATCAATGGACGGGCGAGGCTAATTCTGTTGAATTAACAGCATCGAACGCCCAGGTACGTATCGAGAAGTTGAAAGTTTACTATATTGAGGATACTCGTGCCGCTTCCGGTTTGGCATGGAGCACGGATGAAATTGAGATCACTCTCGGCGATGCGTTTACTCCTGCAAATCTCGTTAACCCGAATAGCATTGACGCAAGTGCTATCACTATCGAAAGTGACAATACCGATTTGGCAGTTGTTAATGATGGTGTTGTGTCGCTCGTAGCAGATGCAACCGGTACGGCTCATATTAAAGCTATCTTTGCAGGAAATGCGACTTACAAGCCGGCAAAAATCTCGTACACAATCATCGTGAACGATCCTACTCCGACAATTTATGTTGACAAACTGAATGTGAACTTCGGTTCTGTAGAAGTAGGTGGCGCAGTACCTGCTGCTCAAACAATCACCGTATCTCTTACCAATGTAGCTGCTGTAACCGCAACTCTTGGCGGTACGAATCCTGAGGCATTTAGCATTAGCAAGACTGAAGGAATTGTGGATGACGATGTAATTACCATTTCCGTTCTTGCAAGTACCGCTGCTGAGGCTTCGTATTCCGCTACGATTGCCATCAGTGATGGCGCTGAGGGTGCGGACGATAAGACTGTTAACTTGTCCTTTGCAGTTACTGCGCCTGCTTCTGATGACGATGTATCCGGTACTTGGACACTTGTTACCAACACAACAACTCTTGCTGCTGGTAAGAAAGTGATCATCGCACAATATGTTGATGCTGATGGTGCTATCAATACAATGGCAGGTCAAGCATCTAACAACCGTAGCGTTATTGCAAGTTCAGTTGCTGGTACAACGCTGACACCGACAGTTGGTACTAAGGTGATGACTTTGGCAGATGCTGGCTCCGGTCACTTCTATTTGAAAACTTCGGATGGTGAGTATCTCTACAACGCTTCCTCAAGCACTAAGAGTTATTTGAGAACTAAGGCTGAGGATGAGGACGCTTCTTGGACGATTGAAGTAAGTGCTCAGGGCAAGGCAACTATTACATCAGTAGAGAATACAAACCGTATCAACATGCGTTATAATCCGAATACTAGTGGTACTCCGCTCTTCAACTGCTATGCAAGCGGTCAGAACGACATCGCTCTCTACATGCATGAAGATGCTCCGGAACCGGTTTACGAGGAACTTCGTGAAGGAGTTGTAGCTGGTAGGTATTACACTGTTTGCTTGTCGAAGAAAGTAGTGGCTTTCCGTGGCGGTAATTTCTGGAGTATGAGCAAGCGCACGACTGATATGGCATTCCTTGAGGAAGAGAAGGGAGAACTACCTGCAGGTACTCCGTATATCTTCGAAGTAACAGGTACTAAACTTGAGGTGGTTTATGAAGGCGCAGCAACAGATGTTGCTGGTACTAATGGCGCACTCCATGGAACATTTGTTGATATGGATCAAGATGCCCTTAGCACAGCAGCTTCAACAGCTGGTTCTGACATATGGCTGCTGAGCAATAATCAGCTCTATAATGTAACTACTGCCGGAGCTGATGGAAATAGTCTCTCTGCCGGTCGTGCGTACATTGTATATGGTGATCTTGATGAAGTTTCTGAGGCGCCACATCTGCCTGGTCGTCGAGTAAGAGGAGTTCCAATGCAAGGACAAACAGCAACAGCACTCGATAACGCGGAGGCTTCTGAGAAACCGATGAAGATGATGATTGATGGTCAATTGTTCATCATCCGCGGTGAGAAGATGTATGACGCAACGGGACGTCTGGTAAAGTAAGATAGTCAACTAGTCGACTAGTCTACTGGAAAACTAGAACGAGAAATCGAGTGATAGTCAACCGGTAGACTAGTTAACTAGAAAACTAGAAGACGAGAGCTATCGAAAATCAGAACTGATATGACGACTTTAAATCCAGGCGGTTTTCTGATACATCCGGGTGGATATCGCAACTTGGTTTGCTATAAAAAGAGTGTCATCTTATATGACATGACCATCTTCTACATAGACAAATACCTCCAGCCTTCGGACAGGACGTATGGTCAGATGCAACAAGCTGCTCGTTCCGGAAAACAGAATATCGTTGAGGGTTTAGAGGACAAGATGACATCTACTGATACAGGATTGCATTTGGTTAATGTGGCTCGCGGAAGTTTGCAAGAGTTGCGCGAGGATTATGAAGACCAGTTGCGATCCAACCGCCTGAAATTATGGTCGCGCGAACATGAACGATTTGGCAAGATGTTGCACTTCTGCGCAGAACATAATGAAGTCGAGGATTACTCGCCATACTACGAGAAGTGGGATAAAGAGACATTCTGCAATACAGCATTGACGCTGATTCATCAGGCAGATAAAGGGCTGATGACATTGTTGCAGAAGATAGAGGCAGAATTCTTGGAAGAAGGTGGTGTAAAAGAGCGGATGTTCGCAGCCAGAAAGAATCAGAGAGGATTTTGATAGACGATAGTCAGATAGTCGACTAGTCAACTAGTAAACTAGAATTTTAACAAAGCAAAACATTTAGAATTATGAAAAAGACATATCAAATACCGCGCGTAATCGCGATGCAGTTAATGCCGTGCACTATTATTTGTGGAAGTCCTACATCACCGACTGTACCATTTAATCCGAATCCCGGAACAGGTGTTGGTGGCGATTAACAAATTCTGAACAGCTGATAACCCCTATTAAACCCTTGTTTAATTAGTTTTCGATCCTTATTGGATTCGCAAAGGGGAAATGAAATCAACAACCTCGCATGAATGTGCGGGGTTGTTGATGTTTGCGCCTTAGAAGCGATGAATGTGAAGTTTAGAACGGGATCATCACGGGATCATGTCCCGAGAACCTTACTTTGAGAACAATCGGAGGACTAAGCCCCAAATAACCCAAAATGGTCCGAAAAAGAGCAAATGTCAGATAAAGACCGGGTAAAAACGGGACAGTGACGTCCGTAATGGTCACGAGATGGTAAAGAGATGGTAACGAGAATGACAGCCAAATAGCCGCCAAAAACCTGCAAAAAAAAACAGACACTGAGTGAAGTGCCTGTTTCTTTTTGTTATCCGAAGGATCCGGGTTTGGCCGAAAGAATCGGATGATGCTGCGGGATTATTCACGCGGATTATTCGCCTTCAGCGGGCTCGGCAGGAACATCGACAGGAGCGGCGTCGAGTGCGGGAGCGGGCTCGTCAACAACGATAGCGGATTGCTCCTCTGCAACGGCCTGACGGCCAGCGTTGAAACCTACAGCAGCAATGCTGAATACAACAATGAGTGCCACAAGCGTCCAAGTGGCTTTCTCCAAGAAGTCTGCGGTTTTCGGGGCACCCATCACTTGGTTTCCACTGGCAAAACCCGCAGCCAAACCTCCGCCTTTGCTATTCTGTACCAACACAAGCAGCGTCAGCAAAATGGCGGCGATAACAATTAAAATAGTAAGAAAAATGTACATAATATTATAAAATTTTATCAAATTTTCTAATGATCGGCTTCGCCTGTTAGACCGCTTCGCTGATAGACCGCTTCGCTGTTAGACCGGCTTCGCCTGATAGATTTTTTCAAAATCGGGTGCAAAGGTACAACTTTTTTTTGATATGTGCAAATTTTTTTAATGAATAATGAATATTGCCTCGTGAATAGCCCTAAAAAACTACCATCGGGCGACGGTGTCGTTGTAGATATTTTCCGCAATTTCCTGAACCATGATGAGGCAGAGTTCGTCTTGAACATCCGTCAAAAGACGGCTGGCATCATAGGTCTGGTACACCGTATAAGTCTTGTCGAACGATTCCTCGGGATAGATATTGTTGGTGAAATGTACCGAAACACGAATCGTCAGTTTGCCTTCCGAAGCGTAGTTGTCGGACGAGATGGCACCTTGGGAGACATCATATCCGATGATTTCGCCTTCGAGTTCAAGGTCGCCGTTTTTAGGCAGAACCTGCAAGCGTGTCTGGCGCTGGAAGATATCGCGAATGCCCTCGGAGAGTGTGTTGCTGAGTGAGGGATTGACCATCGGGGCATTGTTCGGAAAATCGGAGACAGAGATAGAGTGGGTGGTCTGGTAGTTGATGTTCGCGCCGTTGAATTTATAGCTAATTGAGCAGGAAGAATTCAAAAGAAAAAAACACAAAAAAACCCCTGTAAAAATAATAAATCTTGACAGATTTAGCATGCTTCGCCTCGAACAACTATCCGTAAATGAATTTCCGATAGTCATTCGATTCGAATCATGGCTCTTGCAGAGCTTATTATTTTTACAGGAAATAAACATAAAAAACAATTTGGGATTTTAGATTTCAAATTTCAAATTGCAAATTTAGAGCCCATATTCTTTGATTTTGCGGTAGAGGGTTCGTTCGGAGCGTCCGAGACGGGCAGCAGCTTCTTTGCGGTTGCCACCACTGGCTTCGAGGGCCTTGCGGATGAGTTCTTTCTCGCTGTCATCGACGCGTAGCGAGGCCTCTTCGATGGGAAGGATCTCCTCCATGTCGCGAGACTTGGCGATGTCGAGATTGCGAGAAGGCGTTTCATCGAGATTTCGAGATGTCGAGATCTCGAGATTTCGAATGGGCGTTTTTTGTTGTTCCGCGAGGAGTTCTTTGATTTCCTCGAGGTCCTTTTTATTCTGCATGACCATGTTGTAGAGGATGCCTATCTCGTGCGAGTAGTCCTTGCCGGTGGTCTCGCGCGGATTGCGGAAGACTATTTCCTGCCGGTTCTCCTCAGGCGGCAAGTAGCGACGCAGGGTGTCGGCGCTGATCTGATGATCCATCTCGATGACGGCGATTTGCTCGGCGAGGTTCTTGAGCTGGCGGATGTTGCCGCGCCAGTACGATTCCTGAAGCAGGCGTGTGGCGTCTTCGCTGAGCGAGAGCGGCGGCATCTGGTATCGGTTGCAGAAATCGACGGAGAACTTCCGGAAGAGAATAGGTATGTCCTCCCTACGCTCGCGCAACGCGGGTACATGTATTTCTACGGTGTTGAGACGGTAGTACAGGTCCTCGCGGAAACGCCCGTCGTCGATGGCCTGGCGCATGTTGAGGTTGGTGGCAGCCACCACGCGGACATTGGTCTTGCGCACTTGCGCCGAGCCCATACGCAGGTACTCGCCCGTTTCGAGAACACGGAGCAGGCGCACTTGTGTCTGGAGCGGCAGTTCACCCACTTCGTCAAGGAAGAGGGTGCCTCCGTCCGCAATCTCGAAATAGCCTTTGTGCTCGGATTTGGCGTCCGTGAAAGCGCCTTTCTCATGACCGAAGAGTTCGCTGTCGATGGTTCCTTCAGGGATGGCACCGCAGTTGACGGCGAAATAGGGGCCGTGTTTGCGTGCCGAGAAAGCATGGATGATTTTCGGGAAATGCTCTTTTCCCACGCCCGATTCGCCGGTGATGAGGACAGAGAGATCCGTCCGCGCAACTTGCACGGCGACTTCAATATTTCGATTGAGCAGCGAGCTGTTGCCCATGATACCAAAACGCTGCTTGATGGCCAATAATTCCTGTTGTGTCATATAACTCTGCCAAAATGTCATGCAAAATTACACCTTTTTTTTGATATATGCAAATAAAATTGAAAAAAATTTGCGTATGTCGAAAAAAAGCAGTAAATTTGCACGCTTAATTTGAATAACTATGCGAAAAATTCATCAGTTTATCCTGTGTGTTGCGCTTTTGGCCGTTGCAATCAGTTGCACGACTCAGAAGCAGATGATGTATCTTCAAGACGCCCAACCTTCGAACTTGGATTCAATCAATCGTCATTTTCACTCGCAACCTGAACCGACTTTTATGGTGGGCGACGCGATGACGATTACGGTTAACGCGCTTGACAAAGAGGCCGTTATTCCCTACAATCTGACGACGGTGGTGGCCGCTTCTCCCGGAACGAATGTGGTTCCGACGACAGCTACGCTGCAGTACTATGTGGTGGATGATGCGGGCGACATCGAGATGCCGGTGTTGGGCAAGTTGCATGTGGCGGGTCTGAAACGCTCGGAAGTGGAGCAGTTGATTCGCGAGAAATTGGAGCAGCAAGTGCAGGATCCGCTTGTTCAGGTGAACTTGGTTTATGCAAAAGTTACGGTGTTGGGCGAGGTATCCATTCCGAGCCAGGTGCCTATGCCTCGAGGCCGTTTGACGATTTTGGAGGCGTTAGCGTCAGCTGGAGACTTGACGCCTTATGCGAAGCGGGACAATGTGTTAGTGACGCGTGAGGTGGATGGGCAGTTGCAGATTGCGCGTTTGGACTTGCGGAGTGCGGATCTCTATACCTCGCCGTTCTATTTTTTGCAGCAAAACGACGTGGTGTATGTTTCGCCGAACAAAGTAAAAGCCGTCAGCAGTACGAATGCCGGTTTGTGGGTTAGTATTGCCGGAACGCTGGCCAGTACAGCGGCTGTTGTCGTGACCGTGGTTAAATAAGAATTAGAGAATAAGCAAGTTAGGGAATTAGGGATATGGAAAAGAATAACGAAATAGATGTGCGCAAGATAGTGCGCGTGGTGAGCGACCGCTGGTGGTGGTTCGCAATCGGCGTAGGTGTCTTTGTGTTGTTGGGCCTGGCGTATTATCTGCGCAAGGCGCCCAACTGGACGACGGATGCGAGTATCATTTTGCGTCAGAAAGAGGGCGCGGGCAGCCAGATGGAGGCGTTTTCTCTATTGGGTTTGACGGGAAACAACGCGGCGGAGGACGAAGTGGTTGTTCTCTCTTCGCGCGGTTTGCTGTACCAGAGTATCGATGCGTTGAATCTATGGGAGAGTCCGGCCGTCCGAAACGGTTTGCGTTGGGAAGGCGAGTTCCGCCATCCTGCGTTGACGATCGATTATATTGCGTTGACGGAGGACGGGCAGACTGATCCGTTCACGGTGTATGTGAAAAAGACGAGTTCGGGTTACAAAGTGCGCACCAAACGCGGGATGCTCCATCGCTCTACGGTCAAAGTGCCGGAATTGGGTACGCCGATAGAGACGGAAGTGGGTACCATCGTCGTTCACGCCCATCGTCCTTTGAGTCCGGATAGCACCTATCGTGTTCGTCATGCTCGGGAGGAATTGGTGGTAGCCGGTTTCCGCAAGAATATACATGTGTCGCTGGAAAGCAAGGAGTCGAACATCATCAATATAGCCACGTCCTCGCCGCTGCCGGAACGGGACAAAGCGCTGATCAGCCAGATGATAGAGCAATATAACCTGAACGCGGTGGTCGATAAGAACATGATTGCTACCAACACGGCGGCGTTCATCGAGGAGCGTTTGGGTATTATCACGGCGGAGCTGAGCGAGGCGGAGAATGCCGTGGCGGACTACAAAGAGAAGTACAAGATAGCCGATTTGGCGACGCAATCGCAGTTGTTCCTGCACGCCAGCAGCGTAGAGCAGCGCGAGTTGGCGGCGTTGGAAACCCAGTTGAATCTGGTGGATTATATCGAGGAGTTTTTGCTCGATGAGACGAAACGCAACAGTCTGATTCCTTCGAACATCGGCATCACGGACGGTTCTTTAGCCGGCAGCATGTCCGAGTACAACGCGATGGTACTGCAACGGATGCGTCTTTTGCGCACGGCGAAGGAGGACAACCCCGTGGTTGAGCAAATGAACCTGCAGATGGAGCAGATTCGCCGGAACATATTGGAGACCATCGCATCGGTGCGCGAGAGTCTGAAAATTCGTCAGCGCAACATGATGGCGCAAGACTCCAAATACAACCGTCAGATAGAGAATGCGCCTGAGCAGCAGCGCGAGTATATCCGCGTGTTGCGTCAACAAGAGATACGCGAGCGCTTGTACCTGTACCTATACGAGAAACGCGAGGAGAATGCGCTGATGTTGGCGGCGACGGCGATGCCGGCGAAAATACTGGATATGCCGCAACGCGACGTGCGCAGCCAGAGTCCCAAACTGCCGATTTTGCTGTTGCTGTGCATCTTCCTGGGCATCGTTATTCCGGGAATCGCGGTTTATTTGGAAGTGTTGCTGAACGACAAGATTGATGACCCGAAAGAGTTTGAGCGCCGCATGAAAGCGCCGTTGTTGGGGCAGTTGGTTCAGAACTCGCGCAATGCGCATATCGCTATCCATGAAGGCGAATCGACCGTTTCGGCGGAACTGTTCCGTCTGATTCGTACGAACTTGCGCTTTGTGATGCCGAAAGAGACGAAGTCGCCGGTGATCTTAGTGACATCGTGTATCAACGGCGACGGCAAATCATATGTGTCGAGTAACACGGCGTTGTCGCTGGCTATCCTGGGCAAGAAAGTGGTGCTGGTGGGTCTCGACATCCGCAAACCGATGTTGGCCACCTATTTCAACCTGAGCAGCAAAGGTCATCTGACGGACTACTTGTCCGAACCGGATGTGACATTGGACGATATCATTGTACCGAGCGGAGAGCACCGCAATCTGGATCTGATTCCGTGCGGTACGATTCCTCCGAATCCGGCCGAGCTGTTGCAGGAAGAGCGTTTGGACGAGTTGTTTGCAGAATTACGCAAGCGGTACGAGTATATCATTGTGGATACCGCGCCGGTGGCTTTGGTGAGCGACACATACCTGCTCGACCGAGTAGCCGATATGACGATTTTTGTATGCCGCTACAAATATACGCCGAGCGAGATGATTGATTATATCAATCAGGTGATTGAGCAGAAGCGGATGCACAATGTGGCTTGCGTGCTGAACGGCGTGAAAGGAATGCGAGCCGGATACGGGTACGGAGCGAAGAAATGATCGTTTGTGTAGCAGAGAAGCCGTCGGTTGGGGCATATATAGCCAATATTTTGGGCGCCAACCAGCGCAAAGATGGCTATTTTGAAGGGAACGGGTATCAAGTGACCTGGACCTTCGGGCATCTGTGCGCACTATTGGATCCGCATGAATATACGGAGCAATGGAAAGCGTGGAGCCTGAGTTCGCTACCGATGATTCCGCCCCGATTCGCCATCAAGGTGTCCGGCGACGAGGGCGTTCACAAACAATTCAATGTCATCAAGAGTCTGATAGACCAAGCCGACGAGGTGATCAACTGCGGCGATGCGGGGCAAGAAGGAGAGCTGATACAGCGCTGGGTGTATCAGCAGGCGGGTTGCAAGTGTCCCGTCAAGCGGTTGTGGGTCAACTCGTTGACCGAAGAGGCGATTCGCGAAGGTTTTAAGCAGTTGAAGGACCAAACGGAGTATCAGCACTTGTATGAGGCGGGTTTGATGCGCGCCATCGGCGATTGGTTGCTCGGCATGAACGCTACGCGCGCATATACAATTAGGTACGCGCGCGGGCAAGGAAAAGGCCGGCAGGTGTTGTCGGTTGGCCGTGTTCAGACGCCGACATTGGCGCTGGTGGTCAAGCGGCAGGCGGAGATAGACCATTTTGTGCCGAGGACCTATTGGGAATTGAAGACGAGTTATCGCGATACACTGTTCACCGCACAGATACCGGTGGAAGACGGCGAGTATGCCATCACGAGCGAGGCACAGGGACAGGAATTGGTGGATTCGATCAAGGATCTGCCGCTGACGATTACTTCCGTGGAGAAGAAAAAGGCGATAGAGTATGCTCCCAAACTATACGATCTGACCTCACTTCAGGTAGATTGCAACAAGAAATTCTCCTTCTCGGCGGAACGGACATTGGAACTGATCCAATCGCTGTACGAGAAACGCGTGACCACTTATCCGCGTGTCGATACGACTTATCTGAGTGAGGATCTGTATCCCAAAGTACCCGGCACATTGGCGGGTATCAAGGATTATTTTCCGCAAGTGACGCCGTTGTTGGGACTCAAAGCCGACGGGAAGAAAGGGCCCGGTTCGCTGCCCAAGTCGAAGAAGGTGTTTGACAACAAGAAAGTGACTGACCACCATGCCATTATTCCTACGGGTCAGCGTCCGGAAGGATTGACGGCGGAGGAAAAGAAGGTGTATGACCTGGTGGCGCTGCATTTTATTGCGGCGTTCTATCCGGAATGCGAGGTGAGCAACACGACTGTGCTGGCCAAGGCTGGTGAGATTGATTTTCGGGTGACGGGCCGTGAGGTACTCAAACCCGGATGGAGAGTGGTGTTTTCAGACGATGCCGATGACGCTGAGAATTCTGAAAATTCTGAGAATACGAAATCGCTGCCGACATTCGTGAAAGGCGAGTCGGGACCCCATATTCCGCAGTTGAAAGAGAAAACGACTACTCCGCCCAAGTACTACACCGAGGCAACGCTGTTGCGTGCGATGGAAACGGCGGGCAAGACGGTGGAGGATGAGGAGTTGCGCGATGCAATGAAAGAGAACGGAATAGGCCGACCATCTACGCGCGCGGCTATCATCGAGAAACTCTATCAGCGGCACTATATCCAGAAGCAGGGTAAGTCACTTCGCGCAACGGATGTGGGTATCGACCTGATTCATACGATCATTTCTCCGCTCTTGAAGTCGGCGGAACTGACGGGACTTTGGGAGAAAAAACTGCGTGAGATAGAGCGAGGCGAATATACGGCGCAGCAGTTCCTGGACGAGCTGAAAGAGATGACAACCGGTGTGGTGCGGGATGTGAAAACGAACAAGGCCGGTATGCTTTGTCCCGTTTGCCGACAAGGACTGATCATCCGCGGCAATACCCGATACGGATGTTCCAGATGGCGCGAAGGATGCACTTACGCAGAGCCGTTTGACAACTAAACTTAGCAAAAAAATGCACATGTGTACTTTTTACGTCAATTTTTCCACATAGAATTGGCGTTTTTTGTGTACTTTTGCGCCGTGTTTGGAAAGAAAGCAATTCCAAAAGAGCAGAATAGTAATTTAACTGAATATAAACACAAACAAATTCTCTTTTATGAAACTGAATTCCAGTGTGTTCCGTACCATGATTTTCACAGTCTTGCTTATGTTGGGCACGGCTGTTCAGGCTCGTGTGATCAACGGAACGGTGACGGACCAGACGGGCGAGACGATTATCTCGGCTTCCGTAGTGGTCAAGGGTACCACGATTGGTACTGTAACGGATTTTGACGGTAATTACAGCCTCGATGTGCCGGATGATGCGAAGGTGCTTGTGTTCTCCTACATCGGAATGAAGACGCAGGAGTTGACGATCACCGGCAATGTAATGAATGTGGTGCTTTCCGAGAACAGCGAGGTGTTGGAAGAAGTGGTGGTGACGGGTTACGGCACGACCAAGAAACGCGATGTGGTGACTTCGGTGGCATCTGTGAGCGCAGATCAGCTGAAGGACATCCCTGTGGCATCCGCCAGTGAGGCGCTGCAAGGCAAGTTGGCCGGTGTGACGGTAACCACGACGGAAGGAAGTCCGGATGCGGACGTGAAGATCCGTGTTCGTGGCGGAACATCGTTGACGCAATCGAATGACCCGCTGTATATCGTGGACGGAATGCCGGTAAGCTCGATTTCGGATATCGCGCCGAGTGATATACAGTCGATGGATGTGCTGAAAGATGCTGCTGCGACAGCTATTTACGGTGCGCAAGGTGCCAACGGCGTTATTATCATCACGACCAAGGATTCCGACTCGGATGACGACAAGATGACATTCCATGTGGACTATTCGGGATATATCGGATGGAAGAAAATAGCGAAGAAGTTCGATGTGATGGATCCGGAAGAGTTTGCGCTGATGCAGTATGAGTGGGCCTTCCAGAAGGATAATTCGGTTTCCGGACTGCGCAGCAATTTCTACGCCTATTTCGATGAACTGTACAACACGACCAAATACAAAGACCCGTCGGAGATTGAGAATACTTCGATTTCGGAGTTGCTACAAGAGTATGCCGATCCGGAGCGTCATCCGTTTATCGATTGGCAGGACCGCACTTTTGGTCGTACGGGCTTCAATTCGAATCAATCGGTCAGCCTGAGCGGCGGAAACAAGAATGCGAACTTCACTCTGTCTTACAACCGCATCGACGACAAGGCCATCATGGAGCAGTCCAATTATACACGTAACAATATCTCCGCGAAGGCTAAGTTCAAACCGTTCAAGAACTTCACGCTTGGATTCACCACTCGATACACTTCTACCGAGGTGTTGGGTTCGGGTTCGAACGCCATCAAGGACAACGGTACTTCCACGGAATCGCGTCTGCGCAACTGCGTGGTTTATACGCCGACTCAGTTGCTGTCGAAGAATGACGGAAGTGTGGAGGAAGAGGATGAGACTTTCGGCTCGCTCTATGACCCGCTGACCACCATCCGCGACAACTACAAGCTCAAACAGGACAAGAAATGGAATATCCAGGGGTATATGAGCTATAAGTTTGCGAAGCATTTCACGGCGCGCGTGGATCTGGGTTACGAGAACCGTCATATAGCTACCGACCGCTACTATGGTCCGACCACCTATTTCTCGCGTAACACGGGTCGTCCGGGCATTGAGGGCGGAACGGCACAGATTCAGGTGACCGACCAGTGGAGTTCCTCGCTGACCAATCATAACACGCTGGAATGGAAACAGACATTCAAAAACGACCATAACGTGAGCGTGCTGGTCGGTGAAGAGACCGTGATTCGCAAGGGCGAAGTGCAGAACGAGTACGGCTTCGGATACAAAGGCAGTTACGATGTGCTAAACGGCGAGATCTTCAATTACATGGGTCAAGCCGCTTATTCGGAGTTTAACAATTACGTGAACCCGAGAGACAACCTGTTGTCCTTCCTGGCGCGTGCTAACTATGACTTCCGCGGACGCTATTACATTACCGGAACGTTCCGTGCTGACTGCTCGACGCGTTTTGCCAAAGGCAACCAATGGGGCTATTTCCCATCGGCAGCCGTGGCTTGGCGTATGTCGGATGAGGAGTTTATGGAGAATGCCTCGAGTTGGCTGAGCAACCTCAAGTTCCGTCTCTCGATAGGTACGGCCGGTAACAACAATGTGGATCTCGGATACCTGCATCCCGATTTCCTCTCGCAGACGATGACCTATTTCGACATGGGCCAGGGAACGAGCAACATCTTGGTGGTAGGCGGTAGCGAGAAGATTGCTTCCAATCCGAAACTCAAATGGGAGACCACCATCACCCGTGACTTCGGTATCGACTACGGTTTCCTCAACGAGCGTTTGACCGGAACGATCGACCTCTACTGGAACACGACCAATGACCTGATCATCCGTCAGATTATGCCGGCGCGCTACAACTACCAGTACCAGAACATCGGTTCGACGCGCAACATGGGTATGGAGTTCTCGATCAAGGGTATTATCCTGGACAAGAAATCGAAGAGCCTGAGTTACAATCTGACCGTTGACGCCAATATGTCGTTCAACAAGACCCGTATTCAGGATCTTGGAAACGTGACCTCGATGCTGGCGCAGACCAGTTGCTTCGGTTCGTCCGAATACCTGACGACAGCGGAGTTTCTCTTGGAGGTAGGCCAGCCGGTGGGTAACGTATATGGCTATGTGACAGACGGTTACTATACCGCTGCGGACTTCCAAAGCTATATGTCCGCTACGCATGCATGGGGCCTGAAGGACGGTGTGCCCAAGTACGGCGACGGATTCCTGACGAATACGCCCGTTCCGGGTGCCATCAAATTCAAAGATCTCAACGGCGACGGTGTGATTGACGAGAACGATAAGACTATTTTAGGTAACACCGTTCCGACGCACTCCGGCGGTTTGAACGTCAATTTCAACATAGGCGGAGACAAATGGGGTAAGGTGGATCTCGCCGCCAACTTCACTTTCGCCTTCGGCAACCAGATCCTGAACCTGTCGAAGATGGAGTACACCACGGTCACGGAGAAGACCAAAATGCGTAACTTGATTTCCTCGATGAGCTACAACAGCCGCTATTCGCTCTTCTCTGCGGAAGGCCAGTATATGCCGGACGTGTTGGCTCCGGGTGCATTGGTGTTCGGCGCTGACTATGAGCAGTTTGCTGCCGAGTTGGACCGTATGAACGAGGCTAAAGGCGCTAACAGCCATAGTCCGATCATGTCACATTATGTGGTGACCGATCTGGATATGGAGGACGGCTCGTTCCTCCGTCTGAACCAGCTGACGCTGGGCTATTCGCTGCCGAAAGTATGGATGGAGAAGACCAAAGTGATCAGCAATATCCGTGTATATATCCAGGGAACGAACCTCTTCTGCGCCACCAAGTATAGCGGATTGGATCCCGAAGTGGACACGCGCTCGAGCAAGAACCCGCTTACTCCGGGTGTCGATTTCTCGGCCTATCCCAAGAGCCGTGGTGTTAACATAGGTATGAATATTCAGTTCTAATCACCGTAAATACTCATCATTATGAAAACGAAATATATTATCTTAGGCGCATTGGCACTCGTGTTAGTTGCTTGCGAGAAGAATTTCTTTGAGACCGAATCGCCCTCTGCGATGGACGAGGCCGTATTCAAATCGGCAGATTTGACCGAGCAGGCGATTGGAGCCATCTATAACACTTTCGGTGAGGACAAATCTTTCCGAAATCGTCTTTGCGGCGGTTATGTGGCCATGAATACGGATATCGAGCATTGCTCCAAGAGCGAGGATGCCGAATATGCGGCATACAACATGACAGGCGGTACTGGTAACCTCTCCACTTCGAACGGTAAAGACCCGTGGGCCTATCTCAACTCGGCTATCGAGCGGGCGAACGTGGTGATTGACGGTATCCGTGCCCATTCGGACACCACCGATGCCACATTCAAGTACCTCTTGGGCGAGGCGCTCACGCTGCGTTCGTTCTGCTATTTGGAAATGGTCAAACTGTGGGGTGACGTACCCGCCAGTTTCGAGTCGTTCAACGGCTTTAACCCCGATGTACTCTACACCAAGAAGCAGGACCGCAATGTGGTGTTCGAGCAGTTGCGTATCGACCTCAAGGAGGCAGCTCGTCTGATGCCATGGTCTGCATCCATACCGGTTGCCAAGGCTGCTAATTATACGGGTCGTCCGAGCAAGGCGCTGGCTTACGGCCTGTTGGCGCGTGCCGACTTGATGTATGCCGGTCTGGCTATGCGTCCGGACGTGTTCACCGAAGGCGGAACGAAGGCTTGCTCCGTTCAGTACAATGTCAAGGATCCGGGCCTGCGGCAGGATTTGTATCAGGAAGTGGTATGGGCTTGCTCCGAAGTGATCAAGCAGGAGAACTGGAAATTCAAAGAGAATTTCGAGGATGTGTTCAAAGATCTATGCCGTGATGTGACCGACTATTCGCATTCGGAGTGGATCTGGGCGTTGCCGTTCCTCGACGGTGCCCGTGGACAAGTGTTAGCGTTGACGGGCAATAAGATGTCCACCAACTGTTCGGGTGCACTGATCAACACCATTTCGTACGGCGATGGTAATACGAACAACACCAAAACGCAGGCGATGATTGAGATCGTGCCGACTTTTTACTATGCTTACGACAAAGCCGATAAGCGTCGTGACATCACTATTCTGCCTTGGACATGGGAGTTCGACAACGGCGAAGGAACGGCTTCGATGACTGAGGCTGCTTTCCCGGGTGTTCCCGCGAGCGACAAGAAACTCTATCAGAAACAGTCGAACATCAGCCAGATGTACTTGGGCAAATTGCGCGTCGAATGGATGATCCGCAACTATTCGTCCAACGAGGATTGCGTGGATATGCCCGTTCTGCGCTACACGGATATTCTGCTCATGTTTGCTGAGGCTGCCATCGGTTCGCGCGAAGGCAATGCTCCGGCTAACCTGTACGGCATCGACAAGCAGGACTGCTTGGACAAGGTGCGTGCTCGCGCAGGCTTGGGAAGCAAGCCTCTGACGTTTGACGCTATAGTGGATGAGCGTGCATTTGAGTTCTGCGGCGAGAACCTCCGTAAGTATGACTTGATGCGTTGGGGATTGCTGGCGGACAAACTCGTTGCTGCACAAAAAGCATGTTTCGACCTCCAGAATAATACCGGCGCTTATGCCGGACGTCCGGATTCCGTTTGGTTTCATTTCACGCGGAACGATGATTTCACACAAAAGGGTGCGGCGTATGTATTCGACCGCTTTGTAGGTTTGGACCTTGATGCCAAGCGTCCTGATGAGTTCAGCAAAGAGGACGGATGGGTGGCCAAATCGTTCTTCGACAAAGAGGAAGTGCCGTTCATCACAGCCGACAAATGGTATCTCTACAAAGAGGGAACGGACATCAACATGCACCAGTACTGGCCCATTTTCGATGTGAATGTTGCGGCTTCTAACGGAACACTCTGGAATGACTATCTCTATTAGAATAGTACCTGTCCTGCTGAGCTTGTTGCTCGTTTTGCCTTCGTGCAAGAACAATGGCGAGCAGCCCACCTCTCCCGTGGTCGCATTCCCGGGAGCGGAGGGTGGAGGTAAGTTCACTACGGGCGGCCGTGGAGGTGTGGTGGTCCATGTGACCACGCTGGAGGATGCGCGTGACAAAGAGACCGGACAGCCCTCTCTGGGAACACTCCGCAAGGCGGTTCAGATGGACGGGACACGCACCGTCGTCTTCGATGTGTCGGGTACGATCAACCTGAGCTCGCAACTGGATATCACCGGCGGCAACCTCACTATCGCAGGACAGACGGCCCCGGGAGACGGCATCTGTATAGCCGGCTATCCCGTGGTGGTCAAGGCCAGCAATGTGATCATCCGTTTTCTCCGTTTCCGCATGGGCGACCAGAACAAGGTGGAAGGCGATGCGCTCTCCATCAACGACCATCGCAATATCATCGTGGACCATTGTTCGTTCTCATGGTCAACGGACGAGTGCGTCAGCTGTTACGGCAACACGGATTTTACGCTCCAGTACTGCATTATCTCGGAGAGTTTGAAGGAGTCTGTTCACGCCAAAGGTGCCCATGGCTATGGAGGTATCTGGGGCGGAACGAACGCCTCTTTCCACCATAATCTGCTGGCCCATCATCAAAGTCGAAACCCGCGTTTTGACCATGATTATGTGAATGTCAAATGTGTCGGACCGATAGATTTTGTTAACAACGTCGTTTATAACTGGGAGAGTAATTCAGCCTATGGAGGCGAAGGTTCTACTATGGGCGGCGGTGGAAGGCTTATCAATTTTGTAGCTAATTATTTCAAACCGGGGCCATCGACCAAATCGGGTGTCAAAACCCGTCTCGTTGACCCTTGGACTAATTGTGATAATTGTGTTGCAGGCAGTAAGGTGTTGTCGAAGGGGGGATCGGTTGTTGCTCCTAAAATTTATCTGGTTGACAATGTAATGGCCGGTTCTTCCGATGTGACGGCGGATAACTGGAAAGGTTCAACCAAGTCCAAAAGCGTAGCGGGTGTTAATACCCGCTGGACGGATGGATTGACGGCTATGACTAATGAACAGAGTGCCGAACAGGCTTTTGAAACTGTTTTGAGCAAAGCCGGATGTTCGTTGCGGCGAGATGCTCTTGACGCTCGTATTGTGAGTGAGGTGAGAAACGGAACGGGCAAGCTGGTCAATTCGCCTGCCGATGCCGGAGGCTATCCGCAACTGAAGAACGAGACGCCGCCTGCCGATACCGACCGAGACGGAATGCCTGATGAGTGGGAAGAGGCGCACGGGCTGGACAAAACTTCGTCTGCCGACAGCAAACTCTATTCGCTGGATAAAGAATTTACCAATTTGGAGGTCTATCTCAATAGTTTGGTACAGAATTTGTTCTAAACTCCATAGACAAATCAGATCAATATGAAAAAAGTCGTTTTATCGTTGCTTGCCGTGGTGGCTGCGTTGGGCCTGCAAGCACAAACAAAGTATTCCCATTACTACAAGGATTTGCCTTGTGCAGTGGAGCAGGTTCAGGAAATCGTTATTCCCGATTATACGGTCACATTGACGGATTTTGGCGCTGTAGGTGACGGCAAGACGGATTGCTCCGAAGCCTTTGCGCAGGCTCTCAAGCACCTTAAGAAACAAGGTGGTGGACACCTGATCGTGCCTAACGGCAGATGGCTGACAGGCCCTATCAAGCTGATCAGCAATTTCGATCTGCACTTGGAGGATCAGGCCACCATCGTGTTCTCGCCTAACCGCGAACTCTATGTCCAGCCTTCCGATTCGTTGCGCGACGGCTCGAAGAAATGCTATGCGCTCATCCACGGTTCCAAACTTGAGAATGTGGCCATTACCGGACGAGGCACCCTCGACGGGCAAGGAATCTACTGGCGGCCTGTGAAGCAGAAAAAAGTGGACGAAGAGATATGGGACGAAGTGAACGCTATGGGCGGAGTGCTCCGGGCTGACGGAGACAGCAAGAACTGGAAGATATGGTATCCGTATAACCTCAAAAAGGAATACAATGTGCCCAACATCGCGTCGGATCCCATTATTCAGGAGAAAATGCGTCCCCACCTGGTCAACATCACCGATTCGAAAAATGTGCTGCTTGAGAATGTGCATCTGCTCAATTCACCCAAGTTCCATTTCGTGCCCACACGCGTGCAGAACCTTATTGTTGACGGCGTTAACATCCGTTGCCCGCATTGGGCGCAGAACGGCGATGCCATGGATCCGGGAAATGTGCAGGTGGCCCTCATCGTTAATTGCAATATCTCCTGCGGCGATGACGGAATCTGTATGAAAGGCGGTGTGGCGGAGAAAGGTGTAGAGGCCGGACCCCAACGCGATTTCCTCATCACCAACGATACGGTCTATGCCGCTCACGGCGGTTTCGTCATCGGTTCCGAGTTCTCCGGCGGTATGCAACGGCTGGTAGTCAAGGACTGCTATTTCGACGGAACGGATATCGGCTGCCGTTTCAAATCGGCGCCCGGACGCGGTGGCTGGTGCGAAGATATCTACTGCCAGAATATCATCATGAAGAATATGCAGCAATCGGCTATCCTCATCTCTTCCGGCTATGCCGACAAGGGTGCAGGCGTCAGCGCTACCGACAAGGATAAAAAAGATGCTTTCTTCCCCGATTGGTCGAACATCACGTTCCGCAATATAACGTGTGTCGGCAGCAAGCAGGCCGTCGATATCCAGGGACTCAAAGGCAAACCGGTTCATCATATCCTCTTCGACAATGTGATGATCATCGGCAATAAGAACGGCGTCAAACTGGAGTATGCGGAAGATATCAACTTCGTCAACTGCCAAATCAACCCCAAACCGATGCCTGTTACGGAGTACAAAAAGATCAAAAATGTGCTTTATAACGGCAAAGATCCCGATGCTGCGGACTAAAAATGCAAAAAATACACATTTTTTGGCAAATAATACTTGCATGTTTCCAAAAAATGTAGTACCTTTGCAGCGAATTTGAAAAAGTGGACTTTACAATTAACATCAATATTAACTAAAAACATTTTGTGTATGAAGAAATTTTTCCTTTTTACCGCTGCTGTTATTGCAGCTTTGACAGTAAACGCTAAGGTCGTTGACCTGGCTGCTATTGGTACCTCCATTGACGACTGGACCATTACCGAGGCTACGCCCAATGGAGATAACTCGGACCCTGACAAAGGCAAGTATGTCTATGACATCAAGGGCGGTGTTGCCAGCGAGAGCTTTGTTACCGCTGAGCCGGATGTAGTTTTCCAAATCAAGAACGGTTCGGACAAGGCAAAAGCATTCGTTGTTTATCCAGGCAAGTGCTATGAGTACGGTGGCAAGAATGGTATTTTGATCCTCAAGAACACCCAACCCGGTGACGCTATCAAACTGACGGTTGCTGCAAAGGGTTCGACGGCTGCTAATTTCGAAGGTGAAGGCTTCCCCGTAAACGCTGCTGCTGTTTCCACAGACCTCGTTCTGCCTGCTAAGGGTAGCGATGGAGCTGACGAGCAAGGTTATGTATGGAAAGAATTGGAGTATGTTTCGCTCGGTGGCGAAGTACAAATCAAGGAGTTCGCCGGTGGTTATCGTATCGCTAAGATTGAGGTTGGTGGTGGTCAAGGTGTAGAGAATGTGTCTGACGGTGCTAAGGCTGTTAAGACCTTCGAGAACGGACAACTTGTCATCATCAAGAATGGTGTTCGTTACAACGCTCTTGGCGCACAACTTTAATTAGATTGTGAAGTTTAGAACGGGATCATCACGGGACCATGTCCCGAGAACCTAACTTTTAGAACAAAATAAAGGCTCGCGATTGCGAGCCTTTATTGTTATTGTTCCGCTATTTTGAGTGCGGCGTTTATGCCATCAAGAGCGGAGCTTGTGATGCCGCCGGCATAGCCGGCTCCTTCGCCGCAAGGGTAGAGTAGAGGCGTAGAAACCGATTGCAGCGTGATGGGATCTCGAGGAATACGCACGGCGCTACTGCTGCGGCTCTCCACACCTACGATGACTGCCTCGTTCGTCAGGAATCCGCGGTACTTCTTATCAAAATCGCGAAAACCCTTTTGCAAGCGCGGACCTATATGTGCTGGCAGCCATTGGTCCAGACGGCTCGGCACAATGCCCGGCAAGTAACTGCACGCAGGCAGATCCTTGCTCGCACGACCTTCTACGAAGTCTTTGAGTCGTTGCGCCGGAGCCGCAGAGAAATTCTTAATTTTTAATTTTTCATTTTTAATTTGGGAGGCTTGCTCCCAAGCAAGCCGCTCCAACGCCTCCTGATATTCTAAGCCTTTGAGCGGGTCGCTTCCTTCTATATCTTCGGGATTGATCTGAACGACTATGCCGCTGTTGGCAAAGGGTGAATTGCGATGACTCGCACTCATGCCGTTCACCACACAAGTGCCTGCTTCACTTCCCGCCGGAACCATATGTCCGCCCGGGCACATGCAGAACGAATAGACGCCTCGTCCGTCCACTTGCGTGACGAGCGAGTAGGAAGCGTTGCCGACGTATTGAAGCACTTCAAGATCTCGGGGTTTCGAAACGTCGAGATGATACATCAGTCGGTTTATAAGCGCTTGCGGGTGCTCCACCCGCACTCCCATCGCAAAACCTTTGGTCTCGAGCCTCACACCTTCTGCCGCCAGCATCCGATAGGTATCATGAGCGGAATGACCTATTGCGAGGATAATGGGAAATTTCCATTGTCCATTGTCCATTGTCCATTGTCCATTTTTGAGGCTTGTAACGCAAGCCTCAAAATGTATCTCCCCTCCATGCGCGAGGATGCACTCCCGCATCCGTTTGATGATGCTTGGCAGTTTGTCGCTGCCTATATGCGCGTGCGCTTCGTAAAGAACGGTATCCGGTGCGCCGAAAAAATGGAACAGTTCCATCACCCGTTGCATGTTGCCGCGTTTCTTGGAGCGGGAGAAAAGCTTGCCGTCCGAAAAAGTGCCTGCGCCGCCTTCGCCGAAGCAGTAGTTCGATTCCGGATTGAGACCCTCGTTGCGGTTGAGCAAGGCGATATCTTTTTTCCGTTCGCTGACCTCCTTACCCCGCTCATAGATGATGGGCTTGATGCCGTGCTCCAGGAGCGTGAGCGCCGCAAACAGTCCCGCCGGCCCGCAACCGATGATGACCACCGAACGCTCGGCCTGATGCACATCTTGAAACACCGGTGGCTCGTACAGCGGAATAGGTGCATCCTTGGCCACGGGCTTGCCTTGCTCGTCCGTCAAAACAGTAAGATGCACCTTCAGCTCTCGCTGGCGTGCATCTATACTCCGTTTGACCACCCGCCATTGCTGTTCGGCCTGATGCGCCTCGCGCGGGGACAATATTAAGCATTCAGAATTCAGCACTTATCCAATCTTGGCCAATACAGCCTCAAGTCCGAGTTCTTTGACGCGCTCGTTGATCTTGGCTTCCAACTCGTCGCAGAGGTCGGGATTGTCGCGCAGCACATCTTTCACTTTGTCGCGTCCCTGACCTAACTTGGTGTCACCGTAACTGAAGAACGAACCGCTCTTCTTGATCACCTCCGTAGCTACCGCAAAGTCTAGGATTTCCCCGATGCGGGATATGCCTTCATTGAACATGAGCTCGAATTCGGCCTTCTTGAACGGCGGCGCCACTTTGTTCTTCACCACTTTGACGCGCACCTGATTGCCCTTGATCTGGTCATTCTCTTTGATCTGTCCGGTGCGGCGGATGTCGAGCCGAACGGACGCGTAGAACTTAAGCGCGTTACCGCCGGTCGTAGTCTCGGGGTTGCCGAACACGAGACCTATCTTCTCGCGCAATTGGTTGATGAAGATGACTGTGGTACCTGTTTTGTTAACCGATGCCGTCATCTTACGCAGCGCCTGGGACATGAGCCGTGCCTGCAGTCCCACTTTGTTCTCGCCCATGTCGCCGGCTATCTCGGCTTTCGGTGTCAAGGCTGCCACCGAGTCGATCACGATCAGGTCCACAGCTGCGGAACGAATCAGCTCGTCGGCAATGTCCAAGGCCTGCTCGCCGCTATCGGGTTGCGAAATCAGCAACTCGGCTATGTCCACACCTAATTTCTCCGCATAGAAACGGTCGAACGCGTGCTCGGCATCGATGATGGCAGCTATGCCGCCTTGTTTCTGCACCTCTGCCATCGCGTGAATAGCCAAAGTGGTCTTACCCGACGACTCCGGGCCGTAGATCTCGATGATGCGTCCGCGCGGATATCCGCCTACGCCCAACGCGAAGTTCAGACCGATGCTTCCGGTCGGTATCACGGCTACATCGTCGATCTTCTCGTCGCCTAATTTCATGATGGCGCCTTTGCCGAAGTTCTTGTCGATCTTGGCCATTGCGGCCTGCAGCGCTTTCAGTTTGTCTGATGATGGTTGTTTGCTCTCTGCCATAAGTATATTTTTTTTAGTTGTTTTTCGTATATTCAGTAGTCAGTTTTTGATGGCTGACGGCTAAAAAGATATTCATTATTCTTTATTCATTATTCTTTATAGAAAAACCGCTGCAAAGGTACAAAAAAATTCCCACATACGCAAGAGTATGCAGGAATTTTTCTAAAATTTATCTTTTTCAAGCGATTTACTTCACTTCCTGTCCTTGGAGCGTGAAGAGTTTGTCGCCTTGCCGGATAAAGATCGTACCGTTGATCATCACCTTGCGCGCGGTCATGGTTTCCGCATTGAGGTCATCCAGACCTTCGCCTTTCACTTTGAACTGTGCGGTGAAGGTCTCATCTTTCTCCACAATGATGGTTCGCGGGTTGTCGGTATTGCCGTCAGACCACTGAACGAACTCATAGCCGTCCTTAGCAATCGCAGCGAACGAAGCTTGTTCACCTTCTTTGAACGTTCCTCCGCCCATCACGGTACCCATCTCTTCATTCTCAGAAACGACGGTGATGGTGAAGCTCGGAGCCTCTTTCTTCTTGAACTGAGCCGTGAAGGTCTCGTCCTTGGTGACGGTGATGGTACGCGGGTTATCGGTATTACCGTCAGACCACTGAACGAACTCATAGCCGTCCTTAGCGATTGCACCGAACGAAGCTTGTTCGCCTTCTTTGAACGTACCTCCGCCCATCACGGTACCCATCTCTTCGTTCTCGGAAACAACGGTGATGGTGAAGCTCGGAGCCTCTTTCTTCTTGAACTGAGCCGTGAAGGTCTCGTCCTTGGTGACGGTGATGGTACGCGGGTTGTCGGTATTACCATCAGACCACTGAACGAACTCATAGCCGTCTTTAGCAATCGCACCGAACGAAGCTTGTTCGCCTTCTTTGAACGTACCTCCGCCCATCACGGTACCCATCTCCTCATTCTCAGAAACGACAGTGATGGTGAAGAAGGACTCTAATTTCTTGAACTGAGCGGTGAAGGTCTCGTCTTTGGTCACTTTGACCGTACGCTTCGCCTCTTTCACGCCGTCTGCCCATTGGATAAATTCGAATCCGTCATGAGCCTCAGCCACCAGTTCCACATCTTCATTCTCAGCGTATTTACCGCCACCGCTAACCATACCGCCTTCTTCCGGATCAGCCTTGACGGTGATGGTGAAGTAGTTGATATGAATGGTGAATTCTGCGTTATAGACAGCGTTTTCTGTCACAGTGATGGTACGCGAGCTCTCGGTCACGTCGTCATCCCAGCGGAGGAAGTCAAAGCCTTCCTTCGGGGTAGCCGTCAGAGTTACCTGTGTGCCTTCTTCATAGACGCCGCCTCCGGTGACTGTACCCATGGTCTCGTCGCAGAGAACGGTGATGGTGAATTTTTGCTTGTAGTTCGGATCCACCTTGAAGCTTGCGCATAGATTGAGCGTATAGGTAGCGCTGGGGTTGTACGGACGAAGAGTAGCACCGTCCCATACATCTTCCACCGTCACACCGTCATCCGCAGTGAGCAGCTTGGGCTCGATGGTAAGCGTACGCTCGGCATCGGTCGAACCATCGGACCACTGGTCGAACATATAACCCTCTTTCGGCGTAGCAGTCAGATGAATGACGCTGCCTATCATCTGGTTGGGATCTTCTGTCAGAGCGACAGAACCGTTTCCATCGGAGCACTGCTGTACATTGACAAGCATTTCTTTGAGGACAAAGACGGCTTTCAGGTTCTCGTCGAACGCAGCACGCATTTCCGGCTCTACAGGTTCAGACACAGGAATCCACTCACCTGTTTCCGGATCGATATATCCGCCCGATTCACCACCTCCGGCATCCATTGTATAATTGATATAGACGCAGAGTTGGTTGGGATTATATTCCATGTCGCAAGGACTGGGGTCTTCAACCATATCTATGTGTTCGTAATCCCAGTGGTCGAACTGGTACCATCCGTTATTCTCTTTCGGCGTCAGTTGGGCTTGTTCGCCGACAATGAACTTCTGGTTGCGGCGGTCATGACCATATTGGTTGGTGATCTCTAAATAACCGGCACCTTCGGGTGTAGTGGAGAAATTAGTCTGGTGGTAGTCATCCTCCGAGGCGGCAATAGACCACAACCAACTATCGGTATATTCGTTGAGGTCTATGGTTCTGGGATTGTCGGTGTTTCCGTCATTCCAATAGACGAACTCGCAGCCTTCGTTGGGGATGGCACGTACTACAAAGACACCTTCGCAGTTGACTTCTTCCTCGATCTTCATAGTCGATTTTGTACACCAGAAATCATCCATGTGACTGGGATAAGTGTAACTGTTTTCGAGGTTGACGATATTCGCACATACTGCCAGCCAGTCGGTATTAGCCTTGAGCGCATCAATCACTTTGCAGTTGGTAGTGATTTTCTCAATGTTGCAGTTCTCAAACGAATTGGACTCGATGGCAGGGATTTCGTTGGTAATGGAAATCTCCTTCAGTTTGCTGTTATTGGCAAAGGCACGTTCACCGATTTTTGTAACAACATTGAAGCTCGCTTTCTCCAGTTTTGCATTGGAAGCGAAGGCTTCTTCACCGATTGTCTTGAGTTTGGGCAGTGTACCCAGATCGTGCATGTACATCAATTGGGTATTAGCAAAAGCACGTTTCTCGATGGTCTGCAAGGCGTCAAACTTGATACTTCCGTTGAAGTTTGATCCTTCGAAAGCGGACTCGCCCACATAGGTAGCGTTGACCAATTGGGTAATATAGCCTTCGCCCCACATCTTCTCACAGTTCTGGAAAGCACTCTTGCCGACATATGCTACGTTATTGAGCCATGCCGAGCCTTCGTTGTTAAGGACTTGAACCAAGCCTTTGTAGTCATAGAAGAGCGAGTCGGGAATAGTGGCCAGATCATTACTTACCCGAATCTCGGTGATGGCATTACGCTCTTTTGAGTAGAGATCCAACGTGCTAACGAACAGATCCGCCCAACTGCCACCGACAGAAGTGCGTGTAAGGTTAGCCGGCATAAATTCAATCTTCGTCACCTTGCTTCTCGAACCACCGGTCAGCATGCCGCCAAGCGATGTAACGTTTGCGGGTATATAGAGCGAACTGATACCACACTGATAGAACGCAGCATGACCAATGTGGCGCAAGTTGGTGTGGTCCTTTGTCAGCGGACACGTGTTTAGATTATCGCACCATGAGAAAGCCTCATCGTAGATATACTCCAGTGCGACAGGCAAAGTGATAGTGGTGAGTGCCGAGCAGTCCATGAATGCGTACGGACCAATCAAAGTGAGTTTAGAAGCGGTCTTGTTGAAAGACACACTCTTCAGACCCGAACAACCTTTGAAAGCACCTTCGCCGATAGCCAACACGTAGCTCGGAATGGATACAGAAGTCAGTTTGCTCATGCCGTAGCAGAGGTAGGAGGGGATATAGGTGTTAGGCACGTTCGTCGTTGAGGTCTCCTCAATAGTGAAACTGGTCACCGAATTACGCACGCTATAGAAGAAACTACCGCTTTCGGATGTCGGAATCTGGCTATTCGCCAGCCATCCGCCACGATAGGTGATGGACGTCAGTTTCGGACAGCTCTGGAAGGCATCCGGAGCAATCTGACCCGCTACTTGAACGGACTCCAAACTGGAACAATAACCGAAACCTTTCTCGCCGACACCCATATAATAGATGTTCGTGTTCTTCAGGTTGTCGAAGAAATCCGACGGGGACTTCACTTCCTTCAATGCCGTAAAGTCCTCGAAGAAATGCGCAGGAACAGAACCATAGATGGTAATCGTCTCCACACTCTTGCGCATCGGATACATAGGCGATTCGCTGGAATAACTATATGCATGGGAATCACCGCCGTACCAATAGATCGTCTTCACGCTTGTGCAACCCTCGAAGGCCGTCTTGTTGATCGAACCACTGAGATAGAGAGTTGAACTCAGAGATGAACAGCCGGAAAAAGCATCAGCGTTGATGAAGCCGTTTTTGGTGGCTTTAACCAGACATTCCGTCATGGAGGAACAGCCTTTGAAGGCATTGCTTCCTATCCTCTTGCAATCAATATAGCGGGTATTAGACCCGGAATAGGCTCCGAATTTTTGAAGACTGCTGCATCCGTTGAAAGCACGGCTACCAATCTCAAAATCGTAATCGAACGTATTAAGAGGTTTGGTGCCCGTAAAATAGGTACTGGCGAAATAGTTCAGCCAAATCTCCTTGGCATTGGTCCATTTTGAAAAGACATTGTCGGTTATTTGGCAGACGAGAAACTTCCTGCCGCTTTTGTCTGTAAAGTAAGCGGAGATATACCAATAGGTGTCAGTCCCCGTATTATTTGAGGCTTCGGTTATAGCAACAAAGCCCGGAATGTCGCCTGACGGCATGGATAATACTTGTACCGTACAGGCCCCGAACAAAGCACTTGACGAGCCGGAGCCTCGGCGGACATTCGTGTAACCGGTAGCTCCGACACTGCTGAGGTCAGAGTCCGTCTTGTCCTGAGCGAAAACAGTTCCGCTCACGCTGAATAGCAGCATCGCTAATGCAGCAAAAAAAGAATAGATTCTTTTCATTGGGTTAATAATTTGGTTAATAAATAGGGTTAATTTGATTTGTATGTTTTTAATTCTCAATTCTCAATTCTCACCTCCCTCACCTCTTTCGGCGTTACTCCGTAATACTTAACGAACGCGCGCGTGAAGTTGGATAGTTGCGTGTAGCCGCTTCGTTCTGCCACCTCCGATACCGTCATATCGTGGTAGTTGTTGAGCAGGTACCGCGCTTTCTGCATTCGTATCTGCAGGATGTAGCTCTTAGGCGTTACGGACAGCGTATCTGCCAGCCGCCGTCTGATCGTTGCCGGCATGATATGCATCTGTTCGGCTATCGCATCGAGATCAAACTGACCCTTCTCCAGACCCTTGTCTATCACGTTCACCAACTGCTCGATGAACCGCCGGTCGTCGTCCGTCAATTGTTGCCGGTTGGCTATCGTCTCCGCCACCGTATTCCGGTACAACCGGCTGATCTCGCTATAACGCCCTTGCAGCGAACGATGGCGACGTATCAGTATATACACGGCTATGGCAATCAGCATCAGCAGCGGGATGGTGATACTCAGTATCAAGGCAATCACAAACCGCCTGTGCTGCTGGTCTCGCTCCTGCTGCATGCGGAGGATATCGTTGTAATAGATCGCATTATATCGTCCGACTGCTTCGCCAGTCTCCTGCTTGTAGATGGAGTCTTGCAACTGCTTCGCGCGCTCTAAATGCAGCATCGCTTCCTGCGGATTGCTGCTCTTGGTCACGCGGTACAGACCCTCGCGCGCGTGCATCTCGTTATATTTGTCGCCTTGCTTGAGGAAGCGCATCGCCGCCTGACGGTAATAATCCGCCGCTTCGTAGTATCGGCCTTCCTCCGCCAATATGTCACCCATCTGATTCGCGCATATGCCCCACGAGTGTATGTTACCGCTCTTGAGTAGCAAAGGCATCGCCTCCGTCAGCGAACGTTTGGCCTCCGACGGACGACCCGAACCGATCTCCGCATTGGCCACCTGCGACAAACGCACACCTATCTTGGCACTGTCACCCAACTGCCGCTCTATCAGCAGCGCTTCCTGTGCGTACGACAACGATTGCTCCATCTCGCCCGTTGAACGACATATCTCCGACGCCGTACCAAACAGTACCGCACGACGCGATAGGTTGTCCGTCAGACTGTTCGCCGCTATCGCTTCATGGATATATTTCTCAGCCTCATCTGGTTTGCCTGCCGCGGTAAACACACTCGCTATACCGTTTAGCGTCGAACTCATGCGGTCGTAATCGCCGCTCAACTTGTCCAATTGGTAACTCTCGTTCAGCGCCTCCGCTGCTTTGTCAAACTCACTCATCCGGAAATACGCGGCCCCTAACAGACTGTACACATCGCTCTTTGATACATCATCCACCTCGCCCATGCAACCCATCGCGCGCGAACACCATTCCGCTGCCGACGCATAATCGCCATTCGAATAGTGCCACTCCGCGATGTAGTAATACACGTTTAGATCCACCGAATCCATATGTGCGTCGGCAGGAAAAACAACCGGCTCATCGATATACTCCGACTGCAAAAGGAAATCGAAAAATTCATTCGCCAATTGCAACCTGCTCGATGCGTCACTCTGGTGGATATACTCCTCTCCGTACCGCTCCCATCGTTTCTCCTCCGTGCTCTGCTCCTCTTGCGTCTCCACGCTTTCCTTCCCCTGCCTCTGCGCACTCTCCGCGCCTTGTTCTTTCGCCACGCTTTGCGCACAAAAAACCGCCGCTCCCGTCAGGAGCAACAGCAGCAATATGTGGCGCAAAAAACTAATCATTATTCATTAATAGTTATTTATTAATTAAATCCGCTGCAAAGTTACAACTTTTTTTTCACATATCACTTATCATTAAATGAAAAAAATTTATCATTTCGTGAAAAAGTGCATTTTTTTACACAAAAAAATGCCCCCCTTCGCCCATTCGACATCTAATCATGGACTAATTTGGGGGCATTTGTGGGGGATTTACAATACCACTCTGTTACCACTATGTACCGTCGTAGGTCTATTCTACAAACCGGCAGTAGGGTGCCAATTCGCATTGGTCGCAGAGCGGTTTGCGGGCCCGGCAGACATAGCGTCCGTGGAGCAGGAGCCAGTGGTGCGCCTTGGGAATGAGGTGCTCAGGGATATACCGGACGAGCTGCCGTTCAGTCTGGAGCGGGTTCTTGCTATGCGTGGTGAGTCCGAGCCGTTCGCTCACGCGGAAGATATGCGTGTCCACGGCCATGGTGGGTTGGTTATAGATGACGGCACAGACCACATTGGCGGTCTTGCGTCCCACGCCTTGCAGCGTCTGCAGTTCTTCGATGGAGTCGGGCACTTGGCCGTGGTAGACCTCGATGAGGCGTTGCGCCATCGCCACCAGGTGTTCCGCTTTGGAGCGGGGATAACTGACGGACTGAATATACGGGAAGACCTCATCAGCGGTGGCCCGGGCCAAGGCTTCAGGCGTAGGGTAGGCGGCAAAGAGAGCCGGCGTTACCATGTTTACCCTCTTGTCCGTACATTGCGCCGAGAGCATGACCGCCACGAGGCATTGGAATGGGTTGGCGAAATGCAACTCACTCTCCGCAACCGGCATGTGGGTCTCGAACCAGGACAATATGTGCTCAAAGCGGTCGGCTGTTTTCATAATATGTCTTGCTCAGGAACTGGAGCACTTGTGTGGCGCGTTGCTGGACATCGGCGGTCTCGGGAGTGATCTCGCGTTTCTGCAGACGCAGAAGCATGATCTGGTAGAGCAGCGTCAGGCAGGCTTCGATGTCGGACATGGTGGGCCGGTCGGTTTTGGCTTTGAGCAGGTTGAGCGAAGGCTGCAGTCGGAACATAGCTGCCCGATAGAGCGCATCTTCGTTCTGCAGCTGCTCACTCAGGTCTTCCAACTCGCCCAACGCTATCTGCGCCAGCTGCAGGTGTCCGCTCTCCGTGATGCCTTCGCGATGCATCATCTCGTTCAGTTCATGCAGTTCCGGCGTGGCATCGGCATGCTCCGGAAACGCCCGCAAGTAATCCTCCATCTGCCAGATGTACAGAATATATTCGGCTATGTTGTCATGCTTACTCCTCATCTTCGTCAAAATCTATCTCGTCCAGATAACTGTCACTCATGAAGGTCTCGATGTCTCGGCGGTCTTTCTTGGTAGGCCGTCCGGTGCCACGGTCACGACCGCTCTGTCCGGCCATACGGGCCAGTTCGAGCAGTTCGAGTTGGGCGGGATCGGTACAGTCTTGCAGGTATCCAGGCACTAATTTGGCGCCAAGCCTGTTCTCGGTCAGTTGCAGCACGCGGTACGTATAGGTGATAGGTCCTTTACGGACGGTGAAGGTATCGCCCACATGGAAAGTGCGGCTGGGTTTGAGTTGGATGCCATTCATCGCCACCCGTCCGTTCTTGCAGGCGTCCGCGGCGATAGAGCGCGTCTTATAGATGCGCATAGCCCAGAGATATTTGTCGACTCTGACCTCCGACATTGGCTGTTGGCTATTAGCTGTTGGCTGATTTCTGATGGGTATTAAACTGATTCATCGTCCGGTCGATGCCTTGGAGGCAGAAGGACGGGATGATTTCTTTCAACGGCGCTATTTTCTCGGGCAGGGCCGCTTTCTCCTCGTCGGTCCATTCGCTCAGGACGAAGTTGATCTGTGTGCCGCGGGCAAAGTCATTACCGATGCCGAAACGCACCCGTGCATAGGCGTCCGTACCGAGGACCGACTGGATATTGCCCAAGCCGTTATGCCCGCCGTTCGAACCCTGTTTGCGGATGCGGATAGTGCCGAACGGCAGGTTGAGGTCATCGACCAGCACGAGCATGTTCTCCACGGGTATGTTCTCCTTGCCGAGCCAGTAACGGACGGCATTCCCGCTAAGGTTCATAAAGGTAGATGGCTTGAGCAGGACGATCTCGGCATTCTTGACGCGGCAGTGCGCCACGAAACCGTAGCGCTTGTCCTCCCACTCAGCCCCTACACTATTAGCAAAAACATCGACCATTTGAAAGCCGATGTTATGCCTCGTTCCCGCATACTCGGGACCGATGTTTCCCAAACCTACGATGAGGTACCGCATGGATTACTCAGCGGCCTTGCTCTGACGGGTAGCCTTCACCTCTGCCACGCAAGCGTCAGCGGGGTTAACCATCTTCAGACCCTCAATCTTAACGTCCTCAACGGCGATCTTCTTACCCAGACCAAGCTCGGTAACGTCGATGTTGATACGATCGGGGAAGGCGGTGTAGATTCCCTGAACTTTGAGTTTGCGCATCATCTGAACCAGCTTGCCACCGGCTTTGACACCTTCTGCCAAACCGTTCAGTTGAACCGGAATCTCCACTACCACCGGCTTCTTCTCGTCTACGGCGAGGAAGTCGATATGCAGCGTTTTGCCGTCAATGGGGTGATGTTGCAACTCTTTGACAACAGCCTTGGTCTTGAGCTCACCGATGGTGAGGTCTACGATCTGGGTGTCAGGAGTGTAAATCAGTTTGCGAACATCTGCAGCTGCTACCGTGAAGGTGGAGCTCAGACCGCAACCATACAAATTGCAAGGAATCAATTCCTCTGCGCGGAAAGCCTTAGAAGCTTTCTTTCCGTACTCACTACGGGGAGTACCTACCAATGCAAATTCTTTCATTTTGTTTTGTTTTAGTGTTACTTAATACCGTGTATTCCATACACAAGGCTGCCTTTCTTAAGCAGCCTTTGTTGTCCACCGAGGAGTCGAACCTCGCTTCTCGGAACCAAAATCCGGTGTAATACCGATATACGAGTGGACAAAAGCGGGTGCAAAGGTACTGCTTTTTTTTTATATGACCAAATTTTTTGGCAAAAAAAGTGCTGTACCCCTGCATTTTTTGCTTTTAGAGAGCCCGTTGAGGGCGTTAGAGTGCCTTCAGAGCCGCCAAAACGAAGCGGTAGAACTTCTGCACGGTAACTATGTTGACACGCTCGTCGGGACTATGCGGATGCTCGATAGTAGGACCGAACGAGATCATCTCCATACCCTCGTACTTGCTGCCGATGATGCCGCATTCGAGTCCGGCATGGATGGTAACGATACGCGGCGAATTGCCGAACTCGCGCTCATAGACGCTCTTCATCGTAGCGAGCAGCGTGCTCTTGAAGTTGGGCTTCCATCCCGGATAAGCACCCGAGAACTCGACATCTGCGCCCGCCAGAGAGAAGGCCGATTGGATGATGGAAGCCAGTTCCTCTTTGCGGCTCTCCACGCTCGAACGGGTGAGGCAGATGACCTTTACCGTGTTGTCTTTCGTCTCGATGATGGCTATGTTATTGGAGGTCTCCACGATATCCGGCATCTCCGGGATGACGCGGTAAACGCCGTGCGGACAGAGGGTGACAGCGTGAATGAGGAAGTCCTGCACATCCTCCGGCATCTCGGTCTTGGGGCACTCCACTTCTTCGCCTACAAAATGCAGGTCAGGTTCTACTCCGTCGTACTCGCGCAAGAAGAGGTCTTCGTAACGGTCTACGAGGTCCTGCAAGTCTTGATAGCTTTCTTCGGGAATGGTAATGACCGCCGAAGCCTCACGCGGAATGGAGTTGCGCATGTTTCCGCCATCCACAGAAGCGAGGCGTGCTTCGAAGTTAGCTACCGCATCTTTGAGGAAACGGAACAGCAGCTTGATGGCATTCGCACGCTGGAGATGGATGTCGCAACCCGAGTGGCCGCCTTTGCAACCCTTGACGGTCACGCGCAGCGCTATATCACCTTCTTCCACCTCTACGGGTTGGAATTGGAAGGTGGCTTCCGAGTCGATACCTCCGGCACAGCCCACATACAGTTCGCCTTCGGTCTCCGAATCGAGGTTGAGCAGGTACTTGCCTTTGAGCCAACCCGGTTTGAGGTCGTTGGCACCGTACATACCCGTCTCTTCGTCGATGGTGAAGAACGCCTCGAGAGACGGATGAACGACGCTCTTGTCCGCGAGGATAGCCATGGCCGTAGCTACGCCGATGCCGTTGTCCGCACCCAGCGTCGTGCCGTTAGCCGTCACCCATTCGCCGTTGTCCTCCACATACGCCTCGATGGGGTCTTTCTCGAAATCAAACTCGCGGTCGCTATTTTTCTGAGGCACCATGTCCATATGGCCCTGCAGGATCACACCCGGATGGTTCTCGTAACCCGGAGAAGCAGGCTTGCGAATCAGCACATTGCCGATCTCGTCCTGCAGCGTCTCCAGACCGAGACTCTTGCCGTAACTAACCAAAAATTCCGCAATCTCTTTGCGCTTGCCGCTCGGACGCGGGATCTGCGTAAGGCTGTAGAAACTGTTCCACAAACCTTTGGGTTCTAAATTTTTCATATCAAGTAAATGATTAATGATTAATGAATAATGAATATTTGCTATCTTATGTTCGCCTCACGAGATAATCATTATTCATTGTTAATTATTAATTTAGTCAATCGTCATTTCTCCGCACAGGTCTCGTGCGATGAGCTCGCGTGCCTGTTCGGGCCGTTCGCCGAGCAGCAGCATCATCTTGGTCAGCAGGGCCTCGGTGGTGATGTCATAGCCGGAGATGACGCCTGCTTTCATCAGATTGAGCGAAACGGCATAGAGTCCCATCTCGACCGAACCCGTGTTGCATTGGGTCTTGTTGACGATGATGATGCCTTTGTCCACCGCGGCTTTCAGTTCCTTGTAGAGCCAATGGTCGGTGGGCGCATTGCCCGCACCGAAAGTCTCGAGCACCACTCCTTTTAAACCGCGTGTACGCAGGAGCGCGCGCACGACGGACGGTTGGATACCCGGGAAGAGCTTGAGCACCGCCACATTCGTTTCGAACTGCGTATGGAGGGTGAGCGGCAACGAAGGGTCGCTATAGTGAATGAGGTGCGGCTGGTAGGTGATATGTACGCCGGCTTTGGCCAGGGCAGGGTAGTTATAGCTGTTGAACGCCGAGAAATGCTCCGCATTCCGTTTGGTGGTGCGGTTGGCGCGGAAGAGGCGGTCCTCGAAGTAGATGGTCACTTCCGGCACGATGGCATCGCCGTTCTCATCCTTGGCGGAGGCTATCTCGATAGCCGTCAGCAGGTTCTCCTTGGCATCCGAACGCAGCACGCCGACGGGCAACTGGCTACCGGTGAAAACCACGGGTTTGTTCAGGTTCTCCAGCATGAACGACAGCGCCGAAGCCGAATAACTCATCGTGTCCGTGCCGTGCAGGATGACGAATCCGTCGTACTGGTCATACCGGTCCGCTATCATCTGCGCCATCTGACGCCAACTGTCCGGACCTACATCCGACGAGTCCAACAGCGGCGTGAAAGCCTGTATGTCCACTTCCACTTCGCCGGCAAACAGCTCCGGAATAAAAGCCTTGAAGGTCTCCATGTCTGCCGGAACAAGTGCTCCGCTCACCTTCTCACGAACCATCGTAATGGTACCGCCCGTCGATATCAATAGTACTTTGCTCATAGCGTCCTACCAATTTTGCCCTGCAAAATTACTGCTTTTTTTTTACATATGCAAACTTTCCGACAGTTTTTTGCGAAAAAACTTGCACATGTCGGAAAAATGTAGTACCTTTGCACTCGAAAAGTTTTACTTTATGCCTTCGCGTATATTGATCATAGACGGAGATATCAGTCTCTCGACGGTGCTGAGCGATTATCTGACGAGCCGTGGCTATAAGTCGCAGGCTGTGGGAACGGGCCGTGGCGCGCTGGAGCAGTTAGCGGCGGAGCATTGGGATATAGTGCTGATGGAACTGCAGGGGATAGGGATGAACGGCTATGAGTTGATTAAGAATATCCGCACGCGTCTGCCGCAGTTGCCGCTGATTGTCCTGACGACACGGAGTGACCGTGAGGACCAGATGCGCGCTTTCCAGCTCGGTGCGGATGATTACCAGACCAAGCCCTTCTCAATGGACATTCTCATCTGCCGTATCGAGGCCATCCTACGGCGTGTGCGGACGTTCCAGGAGAGCAAGCAGAAAGTATTTGACCTGAACGGTCATGTATTCGATGCCTTGCACCAGACCTTCGACGGGCATCACCTGTCGTCCCGCTTGAGTGATTTGTTGCTGATGCTTTGCCGGAGCGAAGGCGAGACGGTGGACCGCCATCGTATCCTGTCCGCTCTGTGGAAAGAGGACAATGCTTTTACCGCGCGGTCCTTGGGCGTGTTCATCAACCACCTCAGACAGTTCCTCACCCCCGCCGGATACCGGATTATTGCCGTGCGTTACCGGGGATATAAACTGGTCTGTGACAGGTAAGTGAAAATTGAAAATGGAAAGGAGAAAATGGAAAATAAATTAATTGCGCCGAGTGTTTTGTCGGCTGATTTCGGCCATTTGGCTCAGGACCTGGAGATGATTAACCGCAGCGAGGCGGACTGGCTGCACATCGATGTGATGGATGGCACTTTTGTGCCGAATATATCGTTCGGTTTTCCGCTGATGGTGCCGTTCCGGCAGTATTGCGCCAAACCCCTGGACGTGCACCTGATGATTGTGCATCCCGAGAAGTATGTGGAGCGTTTCTGCGACGCCGGTGCCTGGTCGGTGGGTTTCCATCTCGAGGCTGTAGAGGACCCGTTGCCCGTGTTGGAACTCATTCGTGCGAAGGGCGTGCGGACTTGCCTTACCATCAATCCCGACATCGATGTCAAGCGTCTGGTGCCTTATCTCGACAAGGTGGACATGGTGCTGCTGATGAGTGTGTTTGCCGGTTTCGGCGGGCAGAAATTCATTCCCGAGACCATGGACAAGATCCGCTTCATCCGTCAGGAGATCGACCGCCGCGGGTTGGCTACGCTCATTGAGATTGACGGCGGCGTGAATACCGCCAATGCGGCAGAACTGTTTGCTGCCGGAGCCGATGTGCTCGTGGCAGGAAGTGCCGTGTTCGGTGCCAAAGACCCGGAAGAGGCGATCCATCAAATGAAGAGCTAATGCTTCGCCGTCTCCGTGCATATCCGATGGTTGTATTGCTGTTACCGCTGGTGGCAGCAATACTTGTTTGTGATCGCTTCCATCCGTTGCGGCAACCTTGGCACAAGACGGCACCCAACGACACGCAGGTGGTGCTCTACGAGCGTCTGTCTGCGGCGGGGTTGAGTGGGGACGAACTGGCTACGACGGGTGCGCTCACGCTGGGTTACAAAGAGAGTCTGGACAAGGACCTGCGGCGGCATTTTCAGGCATCGGGTGCGGCACATGTGCTGGCCGTCAGCGGACTGCATACGGGTATCATCTACTGGCTACTGCTTTGGCTGCTGACATTGGGCGGACGGGTCAAACCGCCTTACGAGAACCGTTTCGGACGACGTGCTATCTCGCTCTTCATCATAGCAGCTATGTGGGGCTACGCTTGGCTGACGGGCATGACGCCTTCGGTAGTCCGGGCCGTGACGATGGTCACGATCTTTGAAGTGGGACGCATGGTTTACCGGCAGGCTTTCTCGATCAACACGATTGCTGCGGCAGCGGTACTCATCTTGCTCGTTCACCCTTCCGACCTCTGGAGCGTCAGTTTCCAATTGTCCTTTGCGGCTACTTTTGCGATAGTGATTGTGGCGCGAAAAGTAGAGGGCGCTTTTCATACACGAGATTTGGATGATACATGGTACGGAAGGATACTTAGTTGGGTTACGGGCACCATCGTCATCTCTTTGGCCGCTCAATTGGGCACTATGCCGCTTACGATGTACTATTTCGGGCAGATAAGCACCTATTTCCTGCTGACGAACTTGCTCGTACTGCCTATTGCCTCGTTTCTGGTGCCTTTCGGCTTGGCAACGATAGCTCTTGGCGGCAGTTGGGCAGGCGTGTATGTGGGCAAAGTGACCTATGGCCTGGCATGGGCCATGAACCATTCGGTCGAGTGGATCGAATCCCTGCCCGGCAGTACGGTTCAGGTGCATATCGGCCTTCCGATGGTGTTTATTTATTACGGAATAGTGCTTTTTTTCCTCTTTTTCTTGCGTATGTCGAAAAAAAAGAGTAATTTTGCACGCTTTTTTGTCGAGGGCAATAGTGCTCGAGAAAAAAAGGCTCATTGAGCTAAATTGAAAAAAGATGAAAAAGAACTTTGTTGAAGAACTGCGTTGGCGCGGCATGTTGCAGGATATCATGCCCGGAACGGAAGAGCAGTTGATGAAAGAAGTGACGACGGCGTATGTGGGTATCGACCCGACGGCCGACAGTCTGCATATAGGCCACTTGTGCGGCATCATGATGCTCAGGCATCTGCAGGCCTGTGGTCACAAACCGATTGCGCTCGTGGGGGGTGCGACGGGTATGATAGGTGACCCGTCCGGCAAGTCGGCGGAGCGTAACCTGCTGACCGAAGAGACCCTGCGGCATAATGTGCGATGTATCCGCGAGCAGTTGGAGCATTTCCTTGATTTCAACAGCAACGAGCCTAATGCGGCGGAACTGGTGAATAACTACGACTGGATGAAGGACTATACCTTCCTCGATTTTGCGCGCAACATAGGCAAACTGATCACGGTCAACTACATGATGGCGAAGGACTCCGTCAAGAAACGCTTCAACGGCGAGTTCAGCCAGGGCATGTCGTTCACCGAGTTCACCTACCAGCTGCTGCAAGGCTACGATTTCGTCTATCTGAACGAGCATAAGAACTGCAAGTTGCAGATGGGCGGTTCCGACCAATGGGGCAACATCACCACAGGTACCGACCTCATCCGCAAGATCAGCGGCAAAGAGGCGTTTGCGCTCACCTGTCCGCTTATCACCAAAGCTGACGGCGGCAAGTTCGGCAAGACCGAGAGCGGGAATGTTTGGCTCAGTCGCAAATACACCAGCCCGTATAAGTTCTTCCAGTTCTGGATGAACGTCTCGGACGATGACGCCAAGCGCTACATCAAGATCTTCACCTCCCTGACGCGCGAAGAGATAGACGGTCTCATCGCTGAGCACGACCAGGCGCCGCACTTGCGCGTGCTGCAGAAACGCCTCGCCAAAGAGGTGACAATGATGGTGCATAGCGAAGAGGATTATAACAAGGCCGTGGAGGCTACGAACATCCTTTTCGGCAACACGACCCACGAGACCCTTTGTGCCCTGAGCGAAGAACGCTTCATGGAGATCTTCGGCGAGAATGTGGAGAGCTATGAGATTCCGCTGGACGACCTTAAAGCCGGTATCGGACCGCTCGACCTGTTAGCCGAACGGACGAACATCTTCCCGTCCAAAGGCGAGGCACGCAAGATGATTCAGCAGAACGGTTTCAGCCTCAACAAAGAGAAACTGACCGACCCGCAAACGCCGCTGACAGAGGCGAACCTCCTTAACGGCAAATATCTCCTGTTCCAGAAAGGGAAAAAGAATTACTACCTGGTAGTCGTCAAATAATCGACAGCCCGTTTTGTGATCTCGTCATCGCGTTCGAAGAGCGGGAAGAAGCCTTCGTCGCCGAGCACATCACGCACGATATAAGCATTCAAGAGTCGCGTCATCAACGGGCGCGATTTTTGTATCTCCGCCTCGTTGGGCTCCACGCCTTTTTCTTCCGCAAACTTGACGAACTCGCGAATGACATCCTTCTTAATCAGATGCTTCTCCAGCGACTGCCAGTCCTTGAATTGGCTCAATTCCTTGCGATGAGTGTCCGTGTATTGATACGCGAACTGATAGGTGTACGCCAGGTTGACGCAGCGGTTGTACCATGGCGTGTTGAGCGTCGTGTCACGACCGACGAAGATATCCGGCATGATGCCTCCGCCGCCGTACATCTTACGACCCGACTTGGTGTAATAAACGGTTGTGTCTGCGAAATGTACACTATCCTCCGAGAAGAACTCGCCATGCTCAAAGCGATCCATCAGTTCCTGCTGATAGTCGGTCTGGTCGCCCAAGGTGTAGGGTTTCTGTATGCAACGACCCGAAGGCGTGTAGTAACGCGCTACGGTCAGACGCACGGCGCTTCCGTCGTCAAAAGGCAACTGCTGCTGCACGAGACCCTTGCCGAACGAACGGCGACCGATGATGGTGGCGCGGTCATTATCCTGCATGGCGCCTGCGAAGATCTCACTCGCCGAAGCCGAGAAATCGTCAATCAGTACGACCAACGGCACATCTTTGAAACGGCCTGCGCCGTTGGCGTTCGCCTCGTAACGCGGATAAGCACGGCCTTCCGAATAGACGATCAGATCGCCCCGATTGAGGAACTCATTCGCCATACGGATAGCCTGTTCCATGTAACCGCCGCTGTTCTCACGCAGATCCACGATGTACTTGGTCGCCCCTTTGGCATACAGCTCCGCCAACGCCGAGATAAACTCCTTGTAGGTCGTCTCGCCGAACTTGTTGGCGCGGATAAAGCCAATCTTTGTGCCTTGACTCTCGATGATGAACTTGGCATCCACCGAGTTGACGGGTATATCCCCGCGTGTGATGGTGAAATAGAGCGGCTGCGGCTCACCGGCACGCAACACACCCAGTTTAACCTTCGTGCCTTTCTTGCCGCGTAAGGTCTTCATCACCTTCTCGTTGTTCATCTTCTTGCCTACAAATGCGGAGTCATCCACGCTGACAATCTTGTCGCCTGCCAACACGCCGACGCCTTCACTCGGTCCACCCGAGATAACGGCTACGATACGTACGGTGTCCTGTTGGATGGTGAACTGAACGCCGATGCCCGAGAACGAACCGGCTAACTCCGAATTGACCATCTCCAAGTCCTCTTTGGGTATATACGCCGAGTGCGGGTCCAGTTTCTGCACGAACTCCGCCATCACCTCGTCGGTAATACTGTCCATGTTGATCTCGTCCACATAGGCGCCTTCGATCAGTTGCATCAGCCGGTCCACTTTCGTTTGCTCGAAATGCCATTCCCCGTTCTGATACACAATCCGTTGCGCGTTCGCCTTCTGCGTCAGCGTCGCACCTACCAGGATGCCTAAAGCCACACCCAATACCGTCAATGTAGGAAGAAGATATTTTTTCATGTCTTTCAACTTTCAGTTTTCAACTTTCAACTTGGTCGTTTAAAAAAACGACCTCAATGCCTGCCCGTTTGAGCAGTTCCACGCCGTCCATGATGCGGTATTCCTCGCCGTAGACCACGCGTTTGATACCCGACTGAATAATCAGTTTCGAGCATTCGAGGCACGGGCTGGCGGTCACGTAGAGCGTTGCTCCGTCGGAACTGTTGTTCGAGCGTGCCACTTTGGTCAGCGCATTGGCTTCGGCATGCAGCACATAGGGCTTGCTCACATTGTTCTCGTCCTCGCAGATGTTCTCGAAACCGGACGGCGTGCCGTTGTAGCCGTCAGAGATGATCATCTGGTTCTTTACTAACAGGGCACCCACTTTGCGCCGGACGCAGTAGCTGTTCTCCGCCCATGTCCGGGCCATCCGCATGTATAAATAATCGCGTTTCTCTTGTTTTGTCATAATTTACATCATTTCATCATTGAGCGAAGCGCTCATTTCATCATTGGCGAAGGAGTTGATCAGCCAACTCCTTGACTTTGATTCCGTCGAATGTGCCGCTGGACATCATCAAAAGGGCCGTATTTTCGTAGCTGAGGCTGCGCAGTTTGGCTTGCAGGGCCTCGCTCTCGGTAAACACCTCTACATTTTTCGTGCCAAACGCATCACGAACTTCATCTTTTGTTATCGGCGTCAGTTTTTTGTGCTCAATCACCTTCGGGTTGAAATAGACGAACGCCAAGTCCGCTTCGGCCATGCAGCCTTTGTATTGCGGCAGAAAATCCGCCATCAGACTCGAAAAAGTGTGGAGTTCCATACACGCCACTAACTTCTTTTCGGGATAGCGTTCCCGTACCGCGTTTATCGTCGCTTTCAGTTTGCTCGGGCTGTGCGCAAAGTCCTTAAACGCCACGCTGTCAGCCGTTTCGGCTATTTTCTCCAACCGGTTGCTGGCACCCGTGAAGGTACTGATCTCGCGGTAGAAATCGTCCGGCGCCACACCTATGCAAAGGCAGGCCAACATAGCCGCCTGCAGGTTCTGCATGTTATGCCGTCCGAAGACCTGCATCGCTACATCGCCGGTGTAAGCATCGTATGGGATACTCTTGACTCCTGACTCTTGACTCTTGGCTCTTAATTCCTCCGCCAGAAGGCACAGGTTCTCGTCGCCCTTGAAGTAGATGAACGCGCCTTTCGGTTCGATCGAATGGACGAACTTGCGGAAGGTCTCCACATACTCCGGAAAAGTAGGGAACACGTTGATGTGATCCCAGGCTATACCCGTCAGAATAGCCACATGCGGATGATACCAGAGGAACTTGGACCGCAAGTCCAACGGACTCGTCAGGTACTCGTCACCCTCGAAAACAGCGTATTTGGCGGTGTCGGACAGCCGTACCATACGTTCGAAACCCTCTATCTGTGCGCCGACCATGTAGTCTGCTTCGATTCCCAGGCGGTTGAGCACATACAGGATCATCGATGTGGTGGTCGTCTTGCCGTGACTGCCGCCTACCACGATACGGATCTTGTCTTTCGTCTGCTCGTACAGGTACTCGGGGAACGAATAGATCTTCAGTCCCAATTCGCGTGCACGCACCAGTTCGGGATTGTCATCGCGGGCGTGCATACCGAGGATGATGGCATCGATGTCGGGCGTGATACGCTCCGGGTGCCAACCCATCTCGTCGGGTAACAGGCCTGCCTCGCGAAGGTGAGTCAAAGCCGGATCGAAGATCTCATCGTCCGAGCCCGTCACTTTGTAACCCGCTTTGGAGGCCACGGCGAGTGCAAGATTATGCATCGCCGCGCCGCCGATGGCTATAAAATGGATATGAACCATGTGGTTTATTTGAATAATTTGCCGAAATCGTCGTGCGAGATCGTCTTCTGCTCAACCTTGACTACGCCCTTCACAGCCGCATAGATCTTGTTCTCGATCACGCGCTCTACGATGCCGCGCAACTGGTCCTCGTTCTTCAGCATCTCGTTGGCGTAATTGGTCAGGTACTCGTCTTCGATGTGCATCAGACCGTACTGCATGAACTGCATGCGAGCAACTTCCTTGGCATAAGCCTCTACATCCTCTTTCTCCACTTTCACATCGTACTCTTTCATCAGCTGGTCTTTGGCTAGATGCCATTTCAGCTCCTCAAGCATCTTCGGGAAGTCTTTGTCGAGTTCCTCTGCTGTCATCTTCTCGTTCGTGGCGAGCACCCAACGGCGCAGGAAATCCTCCGGGAAGGCCACTTTCTCCATCTTTTTGAGGATGGCTTCTTTGGCGTCCAAACCGAACTTATACTTGCTCTCTTCTGCCATGCTGGCTTCTATCTCGCTCTTCACGCGAGCGCGGAACTCCGCTTCGTCCTTGATAGCGTTCTCGCCGTACACTTTGGCGAACAGTTCGCCGTCAATCTTGGCAGGAATGACTTCCGCTTTCTTGCCGGCCTCTTTGTCCTCGGGGATGTACTCGCCGAAACGGTTGGCATATGCCTCCACTTGTTTGTTTACCATCTCGTCTGTTACCTCGATCGTGTACTCGTTCAGTTTGTTCTTGCCGTTCAGACGAGCGTCGAACTCGGGCGCAACGGCGATGTCGAAGGTGAACGGGAACCGCTCTTCGTGGTCCAGGTCAATCTTCGGCGAGTCCTCGCAAGGCAGCGGTTCGCCAAGGATCTGCAGTTTGTTCTCATCGATGTGCTTCTGGAGCGCTTCGCCCACTTGTTTGTTCAGCACGTCGGCCAAAATACCTTTGCCGTACATCTTCTTGACCAAACCGGCAGGCACCATACCCGGACGGAAGCCCGGCATCTGTGCTTTCTGGCGCACTTGCTTGATCTGTTTGGTCACTTCTTCCTGATAGTCCTCCGGTCCCAGCTCGATGCTGATCACCGCCTTCAGGTCTTTCAATTCACTTTGTTCAATTTTCATTATGCTATAATTTTTAATTTTTAATTCTTAATTTTACATTAAACGCGTCCCGCACGTTTCCGCTCCAGCTCGTCGAGGATGATCTTGCGGATTCGCATGGCGTGAGGTGTCACTTCCACGTACTCGTCTTCTTTGATGTACTCGAGCGCTTCCTCTAAGCTCATGCGTACGGGCGGCGGCAGCACAGCCTTGTCGTCCGCACTCTTCGAACGCATGTTCGTCAGTTTCTTGCTCTTGGTCACGTTGATGACGATGTCGCCTTCTTTGGCGTTCTCACCTACCACCTGTCCGGCATACACCTCCTCTTGTGGGTCGATGAAGAAGCGTCCGCGGTCCTGCAGTTTGTCCAGCGCATAGGCATAAGCCGTTCCCGCTTCCATCGCGATGAGCGAACCGTTGTTGCGCTTCACTATCTCGCCTTTCCACGGCTGATACTCGAGGAAACGGTGGGCCATGATGGCTTCGCCGGCGCTCACGTTCATCACATAGGTTCGCATGCCTAAGATGCCGCGACTCGGTATTGTGAATTCCAGATGTACGCGGTCGTTCACCATCTCCATCTTGGTCATCTCGCCCTTGTGCGTGCTCACGAACTCGATGATCTTGCCCGAGCACTCTTCCGGCGTGTTGACCGTCAGGCTCTCTACCGGCTCGCATTTGACGCCGTCTATCTCTTTGATGATCACTTGTGGCTGGCCCACTTGCAGTTCGTAGCCCTCACGCCGCATGGTTTCGATCAGCACACTCAGATGCAGTACGCCTCGTCCGTACACGCGCCAACTGCTCTCTTCCGTACCTTTCTCCACGCGCAGCGCTAAGTTCTTCTCTAACTCTTTGTTCAAACGGTCCTGGATATGCCGGCTCGTCACGTACTTGCCGTCCTGACCGAAGAAAGGACTGTCGTTGATGCAGAAAGTCATGCTCATCGTCGGCTCGTCAATGGCAATCGGCTTGAGCGGTTCAGGGTTCTCCGCATCGCATATCGTGTCGCCAATCTCGAAGCCTTCGATACCGATGAGCGCGCATATATCGCCGTTGCGAACGACATCCGTCTTTACATGCGTCATGCCCGAGAAAGTGTGTAGCTCTTTGATCTTGGTCTTGATGAATGTGGGCTCGCTTCCCTCTCCCTTGAGGGGAGAGCCGGAGAGGGGTTTCTTGGCAAGTACTACTTGCTGTCCGTCCTTCAGTTCGCCTCTGTGGACGCGACCGATGGCAATACGGCCCACATAGCTGTTGTAGTCCAGACTCGTGATCAGCATCTGCGGCGTGCCGGGGTTCTCTTCCGGCGCAGGAATGTACTCAATGATGGCATCCATCAGATCAGTCAAGTCCGTTGTCGGCTTGCGCCAATCGTACGACATCCAACCCTGCTTGGCGCTACCGTACAATGTCTGGAAATCCAACTGGTCATCCGTGGCATTCAGGTTGCACATCAGGTCGAACACCTCTTCCTGTACCTCGTCCGGACGGCAGTTCAGCTTGTCCACTTTGTTGATCACTACGATGGGCTTCAGGCCTATCTCCAATGCTTTCTGCAGCACGAATCGTGTCTGCGGCATGGCTCCTTCGAATGCGTCCACCAACAGCAGTACGCCGTCAGCCATGTTCAGCACACGCTCCACTTCGCCTCCGAAATCGGCGTGCCCCGGAGTGTCGATGATGTTGATTTTGGTACCTTTGTACTCTATCGCCACGTTCTTCGCCAGAATGGTGATACCGCGCTCACGCTCCAGGTCGTTGTTGTCCAGAATGAGTTCTGTCGGCTGATTGCTGAAGGCCGACTGCTGCTTGCTGACCACGTTCGCCGTGTACAGCATCTTGTCGACCAGCGTCGTCTTGCCGTGATCCACGTGCGCAATAATTGCTATATTTCTAATGTTTTGCATATTCTTTAGTTATATGGCCACATTAAGCCAAATTAAAATTCGCGGCAAAATTACAAAAAAAATCGCATATACGCAAGCGTGCGCGTACTTTTTTTATAAAAAATCGATATCTTGAAACTCGAAGTGACAATCGATGCATAAAATACAGTCTCTTTATCTTAACATTTTGCTATTTCTAAATAGAGTTTGCTAACAATTTGTAAACTCAATTCGTCATTTTGTAGAAATTTATCACTTTGTGGGCAAAATATTTGGTCGCCTCACAAAAACACCGTACCTTTGCACCGTTTTTCGATGGCACCTGCTCTCAAGGTACGCGAAAACGCGGGATGCCCACGCATTGGTGCGAACGAAAACCGGTATTGGTACTATTAAAAGAAAGGACAAATTATGAGACGTATCTTTCTAATCTTGGCAACAGTGGTTGCATTGGTAACAGGCGTGATTTTCGCAGACGCTGCAAAAAGCAATGATAATTTTACGGTTCGCTTCCGCGAAAACACGCTCGTGGTCACTTCCACGCAGATGGAGGAAGCGAGAATCTATTCAATGAATGGTAAACTGCTTCAAAAAGAACGGGGCTCTTACGCCGAGTTTGAACTCAAGCCCGGAACCTACCGGCTCTATGCGAAAGTGAACAACGAAATGGTCAGACGACGCATCGAACTGCGTTAAAATTACGAAAAAACGTCCTTTTGGGCGTTTTTTTTTGCATATGTCAAAAAAAAGCAGTACCTTTGCACGCTCAAATGATTAAATGATGTTGTTGCAAATTCTTAAATCCAAGATCCACCGGGTGAAGGTCACGGAGGCCAATCTCGATTATATCGGTTCCGTGACTATTGATGAGGCCCTTATGGAAGCGGCAAATATCTATGCCGGAGAACGCGTGCAAATAGTGGATAATACCAACGGAGCCCGCATCGAGACTTATGTCATCACCGGCAAAAGGAACTCCGGTTGCATCTGTATCAATGGCGCAGCGGCACATCTCATCCATGTCGGCGACACTGTCATTATCATGGCCTATGCCCTCATGACGCCCGAAGAAGCCCAAACCTTCAAACCCGCCATCGTCTTTCCGGTAAACAACATTATATCATTATAACATTACATCATTACAACATTATAGTGCCCTTCTTCGAACTCCATAGTGCTCCTGCTTCCGTCGGACCTCGTGCCGGCGTCATTCATACCGACCATGGCGATATCCTGACGCCTATTTTTATGCCGGTAGGCACAGCCGGAACAGTCAAAGGCGTGCAGCGGTGCGAGCTGGAAGAAGACATCAAAGCGCAGATCATCCTCGGCAATACCTATCATCTCTTCCTTCGTCCCGGTACCGCCATCCTGCATCAGGCAGGCGGACTCCATCGTTTCGAAGGCTGGACGCGACCTATTCTGACCGATTCGGGTGGTTTTCAGGTCTTCAGTCTGACCGACATACGCAAGATGACCGAGGAAGGGGTGCGTTTCTCCAGCCATATTGATGGTCGCAAACTGCTCTTTACGCCCGAATCCGTCATGGATATCCAGCGTGAGATAGGCGCCGACATCATGATGGCCTTCGACGAGTGTTGTCCCGGAACGGCGGATAAGAAATATGCGAAGGATTCGATGGACCGTACTCATCGTTGGCTCGACCGTTGTATAGAGCGCTTCGATGGCACCGACGACCTGTATGGATACAGGCAGCATCTCTTCCCGATTGTGCAGGGCTGCACCTATACCGACTTGCGTCAGGAGGCCTCCAAACGGCTTCGGGACTTGGATCGAGACGGATATGCCATAGGCGGTTTGGCCGTAGGCGAACCTACCGAGGTAATGTATGATATGGTTGAGGTCTGCAACGATATCCTGCCTGTTGACAAGCCGCGTTACCTCATGGGTGTCGGCACGCCGTGGAATATCCTGGAGGCTATCGAACGGGGTATCGATATGTTCGACTGCGTGATGCCTACGCGTAACGGACGAAACGGCATGATCTTCACTTGGAACGGCGTCATGAACCTCCGCAACAAGAAGTGGGAGGATGATTTCACCGAACTCGATCCGTCGGGTTGCTCATATGTGGACCACGCTTACACGCGCGCGTATGTTCGTCATTTAATACACGCGCAGGAAATGCTTGGACTCGAGGTGCTCTCTATTCATAACCTGGCTTTCTACCTCGATCTCGTTACACAGGCCAGACAGCATATCCTCGCCGGTGACTTCTTCCAATGGAAAGCCTCCGTCCTGCCCGCCGTCATGACTCGTTTGTAAACGTGAAACGTTTAGATTACTATATAATCAAAAAATTCCTCGGCACTTTCTTCTTTTCGATAGTGCTCATCCTCTCTATTGCCATCGTCTTTGACCTGACCGAGAAGATGGACGATTTCTTCGAGAACCAAGTGCCGCTGAAGGAAATCATCCTCGAGTATTACCTGCCGTTCATTCCTTATTATATGAATATGTTCAGCTCGCTGTTCATCTTCATTTCCGTCATTTATTTCACATCCAAGCTGGCAGGCAATTCGGAAATCATCGCTATGCACGCGGCGGGAATGAGTTACCATCGGCTCATGGTGCCTTATGCGCTCTCTGCCACGCTGCTTTTTGTCTTGGGTATTTTTCTCGGCGGATGGGTCATCCCGAAGAGTTCCAAACATATGCTGCAGTTCACGGATAAGTACATCGAGCATTTCACATCCGAGAGTGCCCGTAATGTGCAAATGGAGCTTGAACCCGGAACCATCCTTTATATCGAATCGTTCCAGAAACGCTCTAAGATCGGGTACCGTTGTTCCATCGAGCATTTCGACGACAAGACGCTGGTCTCGCGTATCACTGCCGATCGTATCTATTACGATTCGCTGGAACTATGGCATTTGGACAACTATACCGAGCGTACTTTCACCGGCATGCACGAGACGCTGGAGCGCGGAGGACGCAAGGATATCACCTTGCCCATTATCCCGGACGAGATGTTCATCACCGCCCAACATGCCAAACAGATGACTACGCCTGAACTGCACCATTATATGGATCGGCAGCGGCAACGCGGTTCAGGCAATGTGAAAGCGTTTGAAGTGGAGTATCATAAGCGTTGGGCCATGCCGCTTGGGGCTTTTATCATGACGCTTCTCGGCGTGACCATGTCGAGTCGCCGCGTCCGCGGAGGTATGGGCAAGAACCTCGGTATAGGTATCGTCCTCACGGCCTTGTATATCCTTTTCTCGACGGTAAGCACTACTTTCTCCGTCAACAATGTCATGTCGCCTTTCATGGCCGCATGGCTTCCCAACCTTGTCTTCCTCGCCCTCTCTATCCCTCTCTACATCCGCGCCAGCAAGTAGGACTTTTATCGCTGTAGCCAAAGCGCTAAGAACTTATCGTACACTACGTACCCTCCTTCGTCTTTTTGATAGAGAAGTTCCTTTTCTATCATTGTGTTGATGGCACTTCGTACGGTGCTGTATGCGCCTAATTGATATTTCTGTAAAAAGGCATTGCTTCCCGGTTCTTTCACTTCTCCTTCTTGGGCGATAGCTCGCAATATTTGCATCTGTTTCTCCGTCAAGAGACGACTGTACATTTGATAGGTTGGAGTCAATTCTTGTAACAGTTGATTTAGTACCTCACGAATTGTCGTCTCCTCTAATGGTGATGCCCCGTTTTGGTATAACCGGTTCAGTAGTGCTTGCACATATCCGGTATAGCCCTCCACCTGTGCATATAGATGATGAAAAGCGTCATCGCTGATTTGCTGTTGATGATTGGCCAAATGACGTGCTGCAAATTGATAATATTTGGATTCGTCAATGATGTCTATATGCATTATTTGCGTACTTTGGAAAAATGGCCGGTTGGCTTGTGTAAACATCTGTATCATTACGTGCTTCTTACTGCCGGCAAAGATAAAATGCACATTATTCAATTGCTGAATATATCCGCGTAACAAGGCCTCCATCTTGCAATCTGTATACTCGGCTATCGTCTGAAACTCGTCCAATGCCACATAGCATGGCTTTTGCGCTTTCTCTAAAAAGGCCAATATCTGCTGAAGTGTCCACTCTTCGCGCTGAGGTTGAATATCTATCGTGCATTTGGGCTGACCTGTAATAGGATCCGGAGAAAACACAGGGCGCAAAGCACCGAAAATACGAATTATCTCTTCCCAAACACGCTCAGAGAACGGAGTGATTTGTTTCGTTAATACGGCCTCTGCGAATTTTTGGGTGAAATCTCTCAAATCAGCGGTACTGTATAAATCTACATAGATGCAATGTGCCTCTTTTGTATCAATTGAATGGAATAGATGCTGAATGAGTCCTGTCTTTCCAATGCGCCTCGGACTGATAAGAGTCACGTTTCGCCGATTATACAACGCGTCAGCCAATTCTTGCTTCTCGCGTTCACGGTCGCAGAAATACTCGGGTCCTAAATAGGATGTAATGGAAAACGGATTCGTAATAGTCATTTTTGTTGCCATAATTATGCCCTTTCTTATATCGAAAAGTTCGTGACGAAAATTTCGCTACATTTATGACGAAAAGTTCGTCACATATTTTTCGCTACAAAAGTACTGCTTTTTATTGATATCTGCAAATATTTCTGCAAAAAAATGCCTTTTTGATGCATTTTTTAATAAATCACGCCTCGAAGTCTCCCTCGAAGCGTGATTTTTATAACCGTCTATCGCCTTAACTCTTCTGCGCAGCGCGTTTCCTGCGGAAGTATATCGCTCCGCAGAAAACGACTGCCATCAATAGCAACGGCAACATCGCATCGCCGATAGGGGAACTATTATCATCTGTGATACCAGGGTCGGGATTGGTTCCTATAACCCTGCGAGGACCTCCGGCTTGTGGAGAATACGTTTCAGTTGTTGTGGTCCCTAAATGAGATGCGGAGACAGCTCCTACGGCTGTGACCTGCGATGAATAGGAACTTCCTGAACCTTGCATGACAGATGTTGTTTGCCAGTTCTGGGCATTCTGGTTCTGCCAATCTTGTGCATTAGCGGCAAGGGGGAGCAAGCATGTCATCAACACACCCGCTACTATACTCATCAATGTATTTTTCATATCTTTCATATTTCTAAATCATTAATTCGTTAAAAACCCTTCCTTATTTCACGCGACGTCCTTGAGCGTCATACATCACACCATTCTGCAAGATGTACATCAAACCTTCTTGCAAGAACTTGTGTGCCTTACCATCCTTGAGCGAACCTTCGCCTTCTACACCATCGATAGCCGTTGGTGTCTTGTTGACGTTGATTTCCAGCGTAAACCGGCCGGTGTAACCCTTCTCCAATTCCACAGAATAATCGCTCATCGCGAGTTTCGTACGCTTGCCAGTGATGGCGTCGACTAGAACGGCTTCACCGCTGAAGTTGCTTGGCATAGAGAAGGTATATGTACCGGCTTGCCGAACATTCACACCCACTTCAACAATGCGGTTAGCAATCGGTAATACGTTTGCAGCTACATCGTAGTTGCCGGCGAAGGTAAAGATGTCTGCGGCGCGTGCAGTAGGTATCATATACACATCTTCGTTCAAAGCGAATGTGTCACATGCTTGCTCACGCAATTCAACATAGGTGTGACCAATTTGCTCGTTATTGAACAACATCTGCAATTCAATCATGTAATCATCCGTTTGAGGCATTCTTCGTGCAGCAACGATAGAACTGGGCTGTATAGAAGAGCCTGTGAAACCAATGGTTCCACTGAACTGAACCATATATCCGTGCATAGATTTGAACGTATAACCACTTGTTGTATGAATGTTATACGCATTTCTAAGAGAATCCCATTCATAGAAATATCCATGGTCTGTTTCCAATGCTTCTGACAAGTCCTCTTTAAGTGTTGCCGAAAACTTTGATGTTTCCATGCTTGTTTGATTTTCGAAAATAGGCACTCCAATCATGTTCCAATGTGAGTCGGTAAATGTATGATTAACCTCTTTCCCTGCGTTTTCAGAGTTAAACGGACGATCTATTTCACATAAGTTCGAGGGCACATCGATAGGTGCGGAACCGGACTTGATGACTTTTGATGTACCTAATTCCGAGGTGGATGGGAAGTATAGATATACTTTCCCGTGAGCCGGAATATTCTTCCAAACGCCTTGCCCATCGGTATTGAAATAATCATTGTCTAACAACAGACTATAGCCCACGTTAGCACGAAGCGTATCGTTGATATTCATAAACTTCCAGAATGTCGTAGTTCCGTCTCCGCGGAAGAATCCTTTGGAAGCACGTTCTGCTCCATCGTAGTATTGTAAATACCACTCTTTGTTCAATTCGCCAATTCCAAAAATGTCGTGTACTGCGACGTCAAACGGGAAGGATATATACAACATCATTTCTCGATATGTCCTGTTTCCTGATGCTCCAATAACATCTGTGCTGAACGAACCGACCCTTCCAACGATGGAGTCTTTGCGGAATTCAATAGCACCGATTATCTTTTTAACGTCTGTAATCACTTGAGATCCGGAGAACTTGATTTGGTTTGCAGCCCCCTGACCACTACGGATAAGCATTACATCTGCGGTAACATCCATATTTTGAGTAATCGTATTGTCAGGCAACCATGCAGCAATAAGCTGGTTGGTCTTGAAATCATAAACGGCCCGTAGCAGATATTTTGTTGATTCATCTGTTGAAGTTATCAAAGTCTGGTTGTCAATAAACGTTTGTGTTCGATCCATATATTTGGCAGTTACGGAAACCTTCGATCCGGACTGTGCTCTCAAGTCTGTTTGGTAAACCCAGTTTCCTTTATCATCAAACTCCAATTCATTAGCTAACAAGTCATCGTGTGCCGCGATAGAATTTCCGTTTTCATCGAATGTTTTGGCATCTCCCGTTAACACCAGATAGCGATTTTGATAAGTAGAACCGTTGATGTATGCGCGCCCGATAAAATTAGTTGAGTCATTGTACATAAACCGCACATTAGCATCAGATGACAGTTTGCCTGCATCCGCTCCTGTGCGCGTTACGTACGAGTCGTTTTCCAACGTATCGGAGATACACTCGCTATGGTCGTTTGCAATAGTAAATTTGACATTACCATCTCTAAGTACCCAGTTACAGTAATAATAATCATATCCAGAGTTTTGTTTGGAGAGATAGGTGTAAACCATTTGGTTGTCTTTTGTTGCCTGATAAGATTTCCATCCACCGGCTGCAGCATTTGTACGGATGTAATAATTACCGTCATACGCTCCTTTTAGAACTCCGGTAATCTGATGATAAACGCCCGTCCTCTTGGAATTCGTCTGTGTAATCACAAAATCGTAAACTCCTGCCTTTGTTATTCCGGTTAGATCAATCTTTTGATCATTGTCAAAATTAGTCCAAGTGACAGTATAAACTGCTATTGCCGAACAATATTGGAAACGTATCGTTGGCGAATTTGCAGGATCAACGAAGAAACTGATAGTATCAATTTTCGTAGTGTCGGATGCCACTACCGGCTGTTTGAGTTTTCGGAAAAAGTTGGAAGGATGGTCTTTTTTACTTCCTGCGGTTGTTTGCATCTTTCCATTATAAACCAAACGGTAATCTCCTACAGCCATCGGGAAGTCAACGGAAATAAGCAATGAACCTTCACCTAATGTAAGTGTGAACTTATAGTCTGCGGATGCAGTTGCCTCCACCCCCGTGTTACTACCGCTTGCATTTGTCAGCAACCAGTTGGTGCAGTTGTCGGTACTCATCGTGCCATTACGACTATCCCGATAATAGGTTCCTGTATAAGAGATGCCGTTGATAGTAGTTGTGTCACAGCCTACTACTTTGAAATAGTTTGCTCCGGAGTTCAGTGGAACATCAACGGTACAATTCCTACCACCCAATTCAGTCGAACTCAGACGATATGTTCCTGTACAAGTAGAGCCAACACCGAAACCATTATAGGTTTTAATAACATATCCAGGATCGGTTTCATTGTACTTACGCCAATAGCCTTCATTGTAATAAACGGCTTGTCCAGCTGCAGCACTTGTGTTGTAATACGATTTGTAATCCTTAACCACGAACATATTCTGCTTTTGGTAGAAGTCGCTTCGATACATGGCTTGGCAGCCTGCAAAGTTATCATAACCAGCTTGTGAATGGTCGTTGAAAGCGATGACATTCTTGGTAGATCCGGTACCTGGAGTTGAAGAGTAGTCATAGTACCAAATTTGAGAATTGCCTATTTGTGTCATGGCGTGAGGTCCGGAAAGGATGTTGTGAGAACCGGATCCTTTGCTTGCGTCCCAATAAGAACCGGAATAGAAATAAACGTACGGTGTTCCGGACCAACTGCTCTTAATGGCACTCTTGTCAAGATAAACGATGCCATCGTTGGTAAATTCGGCTTCTATCGTTCCGCCGGCAGCCGAGGCTGTAAATGTCGCCGTTGCTGAAGTAGAATTACTGCATGTTACCGATCCGGTCGTGTTCCATTGTTTGAAGCGATAACCTGCTTCCGGAGTCGCTGTGATACTTGTTGTAGAGTATGGATGTAGAATGATAGATCCCGCCGCAGGAGATACTGAACCATGTCCACTGGAGTGTACTGACAATGTCGCACTATATTCCGTTTCCCCAGGATAGGTGAGCTGAACAGAAGGACTTGCACCGGATATATTAATTGTAAATGTGTAAATACCAGCTTCCGTTGTAGTAAATAAGACATCGTTTGTCCCATTCCACGTCCATGTATCTCCATCTGACATAGAACCTCCTGCCGAGGTCTGACCTTTCCATGCAGAGTTCTGAACATCTCTTATCATACATTTGTATTGAGTGCCTGCTTGCGTTAGGTTGGCTTGAATAGTTATTGTGCTTCCACTATAAGTGACACTATTGTACGAGTCATTATTGCCGGTCGTAGACCATCCTCTCATTCCTCCACTTGGGTCACCGGCTGCATTTACTGAACCACACAACAAGTACTTTTCTTTGAATGTGGCTGTTAAGTCGGTTGACGTTTCCGCTGTTCCTCCACCAGTAACAGTTGTTGTTGCAGATGTGGTAGTAGAAAGTGATATGTTATTATTGTTCTTAGACCAAATTGTTCCCGTTAGGTAATAACCGGTAATTGGCTCGGCGGTGACAGAACGGGTTGTTGTAACACCTGCCGTAGTGCTGGTCACTGTGGAACCTCCAACCGTAAACGTACCTCGACCTGTAGGAGAAGCAATCAGATTAACGGTGGTCATATTTTCTGACCATTGAGCATATAGCGTGTAGTTGGCATTCATTGTAATGCTATTCCCCGCAGAATAAGGAGTTCCATTACCATCTGCAGAAGTGTTCCAACCGGTAAAAGTATAACCGGTTTTGACAAGTGAATTGGTGTTACCCAAAACGGTCGCACTTGCGCCATTAGAATAGTTTGTCGGCGAGGCAGGAACACTACCGCCTGTACTTCCATTATCGTCATATGTCAGCGTTCGATCCAAGGACCATTGTGCATATAGAGTCAGTGTGGACCCATCGGTACGATTCCAGATACCACTATTACCATTAAACGAACCATCCGCATTGATAATCTTATTTCCAATGCTTGTGGCATCATAGTAACCTTTTAAAGCATAACCTCCCGTACAAGTCAATGCCGAGAAGGAAGGCAGTGTTGCATCATATGTTGCCGTCACCGTAGTTCCTCCACCTGTTACTGTTTCTCCATCAGGAGCGTTAGCATTCAAAGTAACGGTAGTCGTTTTAGGAGTGTAATTAGCAGTAATCGTCGCACTGGTAAAGGATGTAAATTTAACTTTTGCGCCAGTACGAGATGCTGCCGAAGTAATAGTGATGCTAGCATCAGATGTTGTCCAATTGACAAAATCATATCCGGTAACTTCAGATGCCGTTAATGTATAGTTTGTATTCAGTGCGATAGAACTGCTGATTCCACTCGATGCAGTTGCCGTACCATCATCGCCGGAATGATTAACAGTTAATGTGGTTTGTGGAATCGTAAACTGATATTTGAAATTCTGACTATTTCCTGGATACCAAACATTCACATTGCTACCCCAGTCTGAGCCTCCTGAATTATACATGTGACAACAGAACTTATACCAAAAATCCATAGTATAGGTCAAATTTCCAGTTGTACTAGCTGTCACGCCCGACAATAAGTCTTTTGCAGAAGTGTTGGATGTCCATGTTCCGGTCGCTCCATTTCCGCTCCATGAGAGTGAGACATTAGTCGTCGTGATGAAGTCACCGGAACCTACTTGTGTACCAGAAGGATTGGAAACTTTCCATGACATTACCAAAGACTGGTCAACAATTCGAGCACCATTATTACTACATGCATCACTATGATTTTGATTATGGCAATATACAGGGACAGAGAATGTATTAAACTTTAGTCCGCTTGTAATATTCGAGGCAGAGATAGCCCGATTACTATTAATGTCCGATGCGGAACTCGATTTTGAGGAGTATGAAGCACCGTTTATGCTAAACCAGACATTGATACTGCCCATGTTGTAGCCTGCCTCATAGTTCGGCATTCGTTGGTTCACATCACCAGATGATACTAAATCGCACATCTGTTCCGCCCACATCTGTCCCACGCCGAGGGTGAGGAGGAGAGTGCCGATCAAAAATACTGTGCGCAAGGGACGCGCAACTTTAGCGCAACGGTAGCCGTTTCGTACCACCGCTGATTCATTTGAATTTGTAAAAATATGTTTCATGATTTTATTGATTTTACGTATTTTAGTTGTGATATAGCAAACTAATAAAAACTCTTAACCATACCTAAAACGCTTTGACGCGATGCTTCAACAGGTATAAAACGTGCAGTTATCTCCTCTTTCGACAAACGAGGCTGATAATATTCACTCGTTGTTCCTCCCGGAATTGTCATCATTTGTGTTTGTTCTGCTGTTTGCATAACTATATTATTTTATTTTCGGCTGCAAAGTTACAAATAAATTTGTAATTGTGCAAATATTTTGTGCGTTTTTATGAATTTTAAGCCATTTTGGCTTGTTTTGAACAATTTTCTATGCTTTCTTATGAAAAAACTCTTTAATGCAGTTTGGGTAAGCCGACGGAGTACTGACCTTGGCTTTGACCGTCGTTCGACTGTCGTTCGACCGTCCTTCGACCGTCGTGATTTACCCGACTGAATAAGTTAAATATTTTCATGATGTTTTTATGTTTTATTTGTTTATTTTCACATTTTTTGAACTTTAATGGTAATAGGAGATTTCTGGTCTCCTTTCATTATGTCTAGCATTCTTTTAACTTGGGGACTTTTATCTCCGGTCTTCTCCTTCATGGCATTCTTTATTGCCTCATCCGCCCTCTCGCTGTAGTTGTAATTATTGACAATAAGATTCTCAATCTTATCATGAGCAATATTTAGTTCTGATATTGCGAAGTCAAGTTCTTTATGTTCATTTAATTTCCTCACAATAGTTTTTCTATCCAAATTTGAATTAAAGATAATGGTAGATTGTGCAGGCTTAATTACAAAATACGATTTCTCTGGCTCCAAACATCCTTTCTCATTCTCTATTTTGAATACAATATCGGTTGATATCAGATCTTCTTGATAAAGGGATAAGGCAAAACCATCATCCGTCAGTTGACCTGCTATTTTCTTGTCTTGATCCTTAATGTCATAAGATAGGTAGTATATATGCAATCCGTACCCCGTTTCCTCAACTATAAATTCATACAAGTCTTTCATAATATTTTATATTTTTTTAGTTAATTATTCTGATTTTGTTGATTCATCATCACTACTATCCATATCTCTATTTTTATCTGTTGACGCAGATTGTTGGGTTGAGTTATCTGTGTCGGATTGTTCTCTATCCAACGATCTTCTTAATAAATTCAATAGTAATAAATTTTGAAAATCCCTATCAGAAATATTCATATTTATATTGGAGTTATTTCGCGATGCTGTTCTAGAGGTAGCCTCAGTTGTTGTATATTCTTCAACTGATTGCATCTCGTTAGCATTGAAGATATTGGCACTGGTGTTAGCGTAACGAATAAATTCAACTAATGTGTACATCATCAATGTATTGGGATTCTCTTTATGGAACTCTTGAAGTAATTCTACCCTTGGTCCCCATTTCTTACCATGAACTCGAGTAATCCAATCTTCTTTTAAATCTCTTGAGACAAGAACTATTGACGATTCTTGGTGATCTTTTGCGAATCTTAGTATTTCTTTCCAAACGATTAAATCTCCATACTTATTAGTGACTTTATCCTTATCTTCATGTCCGGGAGGTACGCGATTTTTATATCTGTCTGCACCTTCTTTCTCAATGTCAGCAATTTCTTCTTTTGAAAATCCTGGTAAGATTTTGTCATCTAGAAAAGAAGCTATACTATTTTGCAAATTCCATGACGAAAGTTGGGAATTAAGATATTTATATTCCTTGACCATCTCTTTCGCGAAATCTTTTTGGACATCTCCCATATGACGTTTGAGTATATCTCTTATAAATGGGAACTTATCTAATTCAAAATCACTTATCACGCCTTTAGTTAAAGCCTCCAACGATAAATTTTTGGCAAGATAGTCATACTTGTTGCTATACCCAACAATAACCGAGAGCATGTTGTCATGGTATTCTTCTGCGACATGAAAAGGAATAACTATTTGGTCTTTATAATTATCTATAATTTTCAATATTTTTGTAGATAGACTTTTCCCTACTCGATATATATCAAGCAGAGCGTTTGTATCAAAGATAAAATATGTATGTTTATCCCCAAATACCCTTGTTTTCTCTTCTGATGAAATTGGATAGTAATCCTTAAAGTTATCCATCACTTTCTTCATAATATTTTGATTTTTAGTTTGTTTTTATTATTAGGCAAAGATGGAAGCAAATATTATCGCATCGCCGATATCATCTATACTGGCTTCTTGTGGAAGCATAGGATGTGGCTCCATATCTATATCTTTTGCAAAAATAATATCATTTACCAATGTTAATAATCTATTAACTTCAGCTACTAACTTTCGCTCTTTTGCGTTTCTGTCTCGAATAGGGGCATCCTTTTTAACTCGGAGTTTGTAGTATCTATTCATGAACGCATCATTGAATGCCCATATTAGAGTTGCTATCTTAATTTCTGCTCTATCTTCTTCGAATGGGAAATTTTCTTCAGTCCATTCGGAAATATTTGGCAACATGAGTTCTTGTGGCACGCCATCCTTGCTTAGTTCAGTATGTTGTTTGGTGATTACACTCCTCACATCACCTGTCCATTTCCGCAAATTATTAAACTCACATTCGGTCATTTTTATTTCATAATATTTTTATTTTTTAGCCTCTCTTTTTATCTTATTTCGTTATTTGAGTTTACTCAGTACTTCGTTTTCGAATTGCTGCACTGTCATAATCCTGCAATCACCAATTGTACCTATATCCAACAAATCACTATCACCCGAAACTAAATAGATGGCTTTTGCTTGTATTGCCAGTTCCAATAAATAATCATCCTTCGGGTCGCGACAACGTGCCGGAATTTCACCTAATATAACTGTTATACATCTCCTGACGAACCTCTTCACATTCTTGACGGATTTCCTCATCCGTTAATTCACAGCCTGCAAACGTCTCTTGCAATTTCGCAAAAGATTTTGCTCTCCGTTGCGCTTTTTTCTCTTCTCTGTTCAAAAGAGTTTCAACGTTCAATGGAACAATAATATACGGCACACTGACACGTTTGGCGAAATCTGTCAAGAATGCCAATTGCGAATTGTCTTGAGGTTGGAATACTATTGTACTCATATTCGTTTATGTTTTTATTGTTGTTTTTTATCGTTTTCGTGAGATCACGAAAATGATAGTCGTATGATATCTTGCACTTTCAGCACTTTTGCACTTTCCATTTCGAGTTGTTGCAAAAAATGCAACCACTTTTTCGTCCAAATTTCCTCTTTCTTGAAATGTTCTATATTGGGTCCTTCTCGGAACATGGTCCCGTGATGGTCTCGTTCAAATGTCGTATTTTGCTCTCTGTTTTCATTGCTATCTCCCTCGTATATACGCGTACTCATGTATTGCGTACGTGCGCACACAACAAATTTGGGCGCGAAAGTACAAAAAATATTTTGTACACACAAATTTTTCCACAAAAAAAGCAAAAAAATTTACTTTTTTACACAAAAAAAGAGACTTTCACGCGAAAGTCTCTCTGAGAGAAGGAATTTCTAGGAATTCCGGAATAGCGTTATCTCGATTCTTCGAGGTGTCGAAATGTCGAGGTCTCGCGGTCTCGAAAATCAGATCCACCGAACGTAACAGAAGTCCATTCGATGCGGCAGAAGTTCGTTCTGCGGGTACATACGCAAGCCGAATTTCATACCGCCGGCGTAGTCCAACTGATACACATTCTCGAAGAACAGATGACTGCCTTCGGCTTTCTTGAGCAGCAACGGCTCTACTTCGTAGAGTTTGTCGTTGTTGTGCGTCGAAGTACGGATTGCCACAAGCTCTACGCCGATACCCTTGTCGTTCAGACCCTTCGTGTCCAATTCAACGGCTACGTTGAACGTATCGCCTACGTTGAGGTTGTTGATATCCGGCTCGTCAATACGTACCACTTCGATCTCGTCCCAATGAGCCACCATGTTCTCCTTCCATGCCGCAATATTCTTGGCCACCTTGTAGTTGTCGGCCATGAGCAGGTTGTGACGCTTCGCCAGTTTGTAGTAGAACTTGTCGAAATAGTCGTCCATCATTCGCTTCATCGTAAAGCGCGGAGTAATCTTGGTCACGGAGTTCTTGATATACTGGATCCACTCGGGGCTGTAACCCTTCGAGTTCTTTGCGTAATACAGCGGGATGATCTCCGTTTCCAGCATCTGATAGATGGTAGCGGCATCGAGTTGGTCTTGGTGCGCCTGATTCTCGTAAGTCCGTTTCTCGGTCAGCGCCCATCCGGCGCCTTCCACGTAGCCTTCGTACCACCAACCGTCCTTGACGGAGAAGTTGAGCACGCCGTTCATCTGCGCTTTCTCACCGGAAGTACCGGAAGCCTCCAACGGGCGAGTCGGCGTGTTCAGCCAGATGTCCACACCCGAGATGAGACGTTTGGCCAGACGCATGTCGTAGTTCTCCAGGAAGATGATTTTGCCAAGGAACTGCGGCATTCGGCTGATCTCGATGATACGCTTGATCAGGCCTTGTCCGCCGCCATCTGCCGGGTGCGCCTTGCCGGTAAAGAGGAACTGAACAGGATAATTGGGATTATTCACCAGCTTGTCCAGACGCTCCAGATCGGTGAAGAGCAAGTGTGCACGTTTGTACGTCGCAAAACGGCGTCCGAAACCGATAATAAGGTTGTTCGGATTCATCTCGTTCAGCGCGCGCACGATACGGGCAGGATCACCTTGCGACTTCATCCAGTCCTCGCGGAACTGCTGTTTGATATAATCCATCATCTTGCGTTTCAGGCCCATACGCACTTGCCAGATCTCCGCGTCAGGGATATCGGCATAAGCCTTCCACATGTCGAGATTCGACTGGTCGTTCATCCACTCTTTCGGCAGATATTTCTTATATACTTTCTTCCAGTCGGACGCTGCCCAAGTAGGCATATGCACGCCGTTGGTGACGTAGTCCACATGCAGCTCTTCGGGGAAATAACCGGGCCAAACGGGCGAGAACATCTTCTTCGAAACCTCGCCGTGCAGCCAGCTCACACCGTTAGCTTCCTGACACGTGTTGAGCGCAAAGACGGACATCGAGAACTTCTCGTTGCTGTCGTCAGGATTGGTGCGACCCATACCGATCAGGTCGTGCCATTCGATGCCCAGTTTGTCGGCATATTCGCCGATATACTTGTAGAACAAACCTTCCTCAAAGTAGTCGTGACCTGCGGGCACCGGCGTATGGCAGGTGTACAAACCGCTTGCGCGAACCACCTCTTTGGCCTCGTTGAACGACAGACCTTCGGCCACCAGATCCACTAATCTTTGCAGACCCATCAAGGCTGCGTGACCCTCGTTGCAATGATAAACATCCTTCTTGATGCCTAATTTCTTCAGGGCCAGCACACCGCCTATACCGAGCAAGATCTCTTGTTTGATGCGGTTTTCCCAGTCGCCGCCGTAGAGCTGGTGCGTGATCTGACGATCCCATTCGCTGTTCAGCTCATTGTCGGTATCGAGCAGGTACAGATCCATTCGTCCAACAGCCACGCGCCACAAGTACGCTTTCACCGTACGACCCGGATAAGGCACTTCAATCACCATGTTCGAGCCGTCCTCTTCCTTCATCTGCGTGATCGGCAGGTTGCTGAAGTTCTGCGCCTCGTAGTTGGCAATCTGCTGGCCTTCCGGACTCAGAGTCTGGGTAAAATAGCCGTAACGATAGAGGAATCCGATAGCCGTCATATCGACGTTGCAATCCGAAGCCTCCTTGATATAATCGCCGGCGAGGATACCGAGACCACCCGAATAAATCTTCAGCACATGGGTCAAACCGTACTCCATCGAGAAGTACGCAATAGTCGGTTTCTTTTTGTCTTTCGGCGTGTCCATGTAAGCGCTGTACTCGGCATAGACATCGTTCAAACGCGCCATGAACTTCTCGTCTTTCGACAGCTCTACCATGCGGTCGTAACTGATCGTATTGAGCAGCACAATCGGGTTCGAGTTAGCGCGATGCCAGGCCTCAGTGTCGATGTAGCGGAACAAATCCTTTGCGTCGCCATTCCACGTCCACCACAGGTTGTACGCCAATTCTTGCAGTTTGCTCAGGTCCGCAGGAAGGGTTGCATGTACATTGCACTCCTTGAATTGCGGCTGATTCACATTACTTACTTTAATCTTCATAATGATATATATTTTTTCTTAATTTCGTGTTTTCAATATCTCGAGATCTTGACATCTCGATGAATTTCTCAAAAAAGCGTGCAAAGTTACAACTTTTTTTGCATATGTGCAAGAATTTTTGTAATTTTGCAGTCGATTATTGAAAATTTGTGCAATTTATTTAGCAATCATGTTTGAGTCCAACGAAATAAGCAGCGAGATTTTGCGTCGTCGGGACATGCGCGATGTCCTCACTTTCACCATCGATCCGGCTGATGCCAAGGACTTTGACGATGCCATTTCTTTCCAAATGGTTAAATCGCCAAATGACGAAATAAATGATAAAATGGTAAATGACCAAATGGTAAATTACCAGATTGGAGTCCACATCGCCGATGTCTCTTTCTATGTCAAACCCGGCACTCCCGTTGATGACGAGGCTTACAAACGCGGAACTTCCGTCTATCTGGTCGATCAGGTTCGGCCTATGTTGCCCGAAGAACTGTGCAACGACAAGTGTTCGCTCCGGCCCGGAGAGGACAAACTGTGCATGTCCGTCGTTTTTCAGATGGATTCGGACGCGCGCGTACTTAAATATAAGATTTGCCGTACCGTTATCCGTTCCGACTTCCGCCTCGATTATGATCAGGCACAAGCCCTTATTGATCCAAAACACGGAAACGACACGGATTCGGCACAGAATCGAGGAGGGAGCGGAAGATCGGACCCTGGTTTAAGCGAGGCCATTCAAACCCTCAACGCCCTGGCCATCAAACTTCGCGCAGAACGAATAGCCAACGGCGCTTTGACCATCGAGCAGGACGAGACACGATTCAAACTGGACGACAAAGGCCATCCGACGGAGATCTATTTTGAGCATCCCAACGAATCTCACCATCTGATTGAAGAGTTCATGTTACTGGCCAACCGTACGGTCGCCAAATCGGTAGGTTCGGGACGCCCGTTCGTCTATCGTGTACACGATTTGCCCGACGGCGAGAAACTGGATAATATCAAGAAATTTCAGAAACGGATGGGAGCGCGTGTCTCACCGCAAACCATTGATTTACTGACGATTAGAGCACAGGCGAAGGCCGTTTACTCGACCTACAACATCGGCCATTACGGGCTTGCTTTTTCCCATTACACCCACTTCACTTCGCCTATCCGCCGCTATCCCGATTTGATGGTTCATCGCCTTGTGGAGAAGTATATTTTGACAGGCAAAAAAGCATCCATCAGTCGCGAAGAACTGGAGATGATGTGCGAGCATTGTTCCGCCTGCGAGCAGGAAGCGGCGCAAGCCGAACGGGACTCCATCAAACTGTTCCAGGCCCTCTGGCTGGCTGACCATATCGGCGAGATCTTCACCGGACATATATCCGGCGTGACCGAATTCGGCCTGTTTGTCCAACTGGACGAAAATCGCTGTGAAGGCCTCATCCATATCTCCCAAATCGGCTTCCCTGGAGAGACTTGGCAGTACGACGAACAGAACTACCGACTCGTTTGCGCCGAGAACCATATTGCTCACACTTTAGGCGACGAAGTACGCGTCAAAGTGGTCCGCGCAGACATAAATCGTGCCCAAATTGACTTCGAGTTTGCATAAATTGGCGCAAATGCTTGCGTAATTGAAATATTTTTTGTAATTTTGCAGCCTGAATGAGAAGAACGCTATCCATACTATCCCTGATTTGTGCCTTTATATTGTGCGCGCACGCGGAAACATTAATATTGCGTACGGGCGCACGCGTACGAGGCGAGATCGTTTTCCAGAACGACGAAGTAGTCATTCTTCGCGATGCCGACGGCGCGCGTTTCCAATATCCTCGTGCAGATGTATTGGAGATTCTGGCAGACGAATCCGAAACCTCGACTTCTCAAGATCCCGAGGCCTCGACGGAAGAAATCACAACCTCCAAGAAAATCTCTATCTTATTGGAATTGGCAGGCGGCGTGGCCGTTAATCCCAACGAAGCGGTAGGAGGAGCGTTCAGCGTGGACTTGCTCGTCGGCACGCACCATATTGCCGATCGGCATCTGTTTGTCGGAGGCGGTTTGGGATACCACGGTCTCTTCTTCGGCGCAGACAAATTCAATTTCCTGCCCATTCAGGCGGCTGTGCGTATTCCGTTCACCGAGAGCAAACATGCACCTGTGGCCGGTTTGGCTATCGGCTACGGCGTTGCGCTGAGCAAGAACTACCTCGGCGGTTTGTACGCAAGCGCGGATATAGGATATCGCTATCAGATCAATCCTCACACCGCTGTGGCAGTAGTCGCTTTTGCGCAGTTCCAGCAAGCGAAGATCCATCTGACCGAAACGATGGACTCGGAACCTTTCGTCAACTATGTCGGGCGCAATTTCCTCATGCCCGGCATCAAAATAGCTTTGTATTTCTGACATGAAAAAACAACCCCGTGAATATCGCGTTTCTATTTTGCTGAACGAGAGCGAATTGCGCACTCTCGATCGCTTTTGCGATAAATACGGTGTTGCTAATAGAAGTCGTCTCATTCGTGAGACGCTGATGCGGGCTATTCTCCGCAAACTGGAAAGCGACCAGCCTACACTTTTTGATTAACCGAGGTAAGTCATCAGGATGCGGCTCCGTTGTCCGGACTCGAGTTTGTGAATCGCCTTCTCTTTAATCTGGCGAACACGCTCGCGGGTCAGATGGAACTCATCGCCTATTTCCTCCAATGTCTTTTCCGGTGTGCCGATACCGAAGAACTTACGCAGAATATCTGCCTCACGCGGCGTGAGAGTAGCTAACGCACGGTCAATCTCCGTCGAAAGGGACTCGTTGATCAGGCCACGGTCGGCGTTCGGCGAATCTTCGTTCACCATCACATCGATCAGACTGTTGTCTTCGCCCTCCACGAACGGCGCGTCCACACTCACGTGACGACCGGACATCTTCAGCGTTTCGGCAATCTTATCTACCGGAATATCCAGCATCTCTGCCAACTCTTCTGCACTCGGCTTGCGTTCGTGTTCTTGCTCAAAACGCTGGAAGGCCTTGTTGATCTTGTTCATCGAACCTACCTGGTTCAACGGCAGACGAACAATGCGGCTCTGCTCTGCCAAAGCTTGCAGAATCGACTGACGAATCCACCAAACGGCATAAGAGATGAACTTGAAACCGCGTGTCTCGTCGAATTTCTCGGCTGCTTTTATCAGACCCAAGTTGCCCTCGTTAATCAAGTCGGGCAGACTCAAGCCCTGATTCTGGTATTGCTTGGCCACGGAAACGACGAAACGCAAGTTGCTCTTGGTCAGTTTCTCCAATGCAGCGCGGTCGCCGTTGCGGATACGACCGGCCAGTTCCACCTCTTCCTCAACCGATATCAGCTCTTCACGACCTATCTCCTGAAGATACTTGTCCAGACTCGCCGACTCACGGTTGGTAATTGATTTTGTAATCTTTAATTGACGCATAAATAAACAATATATGTGTGATTCGGGCGGGATTCGAACCCGCGACCCACAGCTTAGAAGGCTGTTGCTCTATCCAACTGAGCTACCGAACCCCGGAGCGTCCTCCCGATGAAACGGGAGGAGCGGCCTCCGCCTAGGAGGGTCACAAACCGCTACCTATAAATTATATACCCTAGCAGACACAATAGTAGCCTTACTGACACACCAAATTGTGCCTATTTAGGCAAAATAGGGCGCAAAGGTACTGCTTTTTTTTGACATACGCAAATTTTTGCGCATTTTTTTACGGTTTACCCCTCTTTTTTTTACAAAAGAGCATCAAAAAGTTGTGCCAAATCCTGTTTACGGCAGGCTCCAACGTGACGATTGACCAGTTCTCCGTTGCGGAAGAAAAGCATCGTCGGGATATTCATGATGCCGAATTCCTCACAGGTGTCAGGGTTGTCATCTACGTTCAACTTGCCTACTACGATGCGTCCGTCGTACTCGTTGGATAGTTCCTCCAAGATAGGAAGCATCATCTTACACGGACCGCACCAACCGGCCCAAAAGTCCACCACTACCGGTTTGCCTGACGCAATTACATCCTTGATGTTGGCGTCTGTAATTTCTACTGTCATACTTTTTCTATTTTTTTGATTGTTATTCGTTTTTGATTCGGTCTTCTGAGCAGAATATCTGTCAGCGGATCCTCCAAATAAGTCTGAACGGCGCGTTTCACAGGACGGGCACCGTTCTTCTTGTCGTAACTCTTCTCCACCAGTTGTCCTACCACTTCGGGCGTTACGCTCAGTTGGTGTCCTTGCGTCTTGAGTCGTTGTTGCAGCAGCCCGATCTCAAAACGCACAATGCGGTTAATCGTCTCTCGGCTCAACGGTTCGAATGTCACCACATTGTCAATACGGTTCACGAACTCAGGCGGGAACTGTTTCTGCAAGGCTTTGAGCAGCATCTTATTCGTCTCTTTCTGACTCATCTCACTCGAAGTAAAACCGACTCCGCTGCCAAACTCCTGCAACTGCCTCGTTCCCACATTGCTCGTCAGTACAATGATCGTATTGCGGAAATCCACGATATGACCTTGCCGGTCGGTCAATCGACCTTCGTCCAATACCTGTAATAAGATATTGAAGATATCAGGGTGCGCTTTCTCTATCTCGTCAAACAGCACAATGGAGTAGGGTTTGCGTCGAACGGCCTCCGTCAGTTTGCCGCCGTCTTCGTGACCCACATAGCCCGGAGGCGCACCGACCAACAGGCTCACCGTATGTTTCTCCATATACTCCGACATGTCGAAACGAATCATCGCATCCTTGCTGCCGAACATCTCTTCTGCCAGACATTGCGCCAGATAGGTCTTGCCTACACCTGTCTGTCCGAGGAAGAAGAAAGTACCGATCGGTCGTTTGGGGTCACGCAGTCCCAGACGGCTCCGTTGAATAGCACGAACGACGGTTTCCACCGCTTTGTCCTGACCGATGATCTTGCGTCGTAAGGACTCGCCCATGTTGCGTAGCCGTTCGCTCTCCGCGGTTGCCACGCGTTGCACAGGCACGCCGGACATCATACTCACCACACCGGCTACGTCTTCGGTTGTAATCGTATAAGCCGTTTTGTCCAGCTCCTCCAGTGCCTGTTGCCGGGCGTGACTGCGCGCGCCCACTTCGTCCATCACATCGATCGCTTTGTCAGGAAAAGCGCGGTCGGTCAGGTAGCGTTCGCTCAATTTGACACACGCGCGCAACACCTCCGAAGTATAAACCACATGGTGATAGCGGGCATAGTGCTCGCTCAGACGCGTGAGGATATCGATGGTCTCATCGGTCGTCGTCGGACGTACTTGCACTTTCTGGAAACGACGCTCCAACGCTCCGTCTTTCTCGATCGATTTGGCATATTCGGCCGTGGTCGTGGCGCCTATACATTGTACCTCGCCTCTGGCCAGCGCCGGTTTGAGGATGTTCGCCGCGTCCAACGAACCTTGCGCATTGCCCGCACCGATGATCGTGTGTATCTCGTCGATGAAAAGAATCACTTCCGGATGTTCGCGCAGTTCCGTGATCACGTTCTTCATCCGTTCCTCGAACTGCCCGCGGTAAGTAGTTCCGGCTACCATCGACGCTATGTCAAGCGTCACGATGCGTTTGCCTTTCAGCGCACCGGCTTCTTCAGTCATGATACGCAACGCCAAGCCTTCCACGATCGCCGACTTGCCCACACCGGGTTCGCCGATGAGAATCGGGTTGTTCTTCTTGCGCCGGCTGAGGATCTGTACCACGCGTTCTATCTCTACCGAACGGCCTACCACGGGATCCAACTTCCCTTGTTCCGCCTGACGCGTCAAGTCTCGACCGTACTTGTCCAAAGCTGTTGTCTTGCTGCTCTTGCTCTTGGGCTGTTGCTCGTTCTTCGGCTGCCAGTTGTCATCATTCACGTCGCCCAACTGCTGATTGCCGTCTTTCGGCGTCTCTACTGTGAAATGCGGTTGTCCGTATACTTCCACCAATCGTTCGTAACTCAGTCCCCACACATCCTCCAGATATGCTGCAGCCTTGTTGATATGCTCGCGCATAATGGCCAACAGCAAGTGTATCGAACCCACGGCATCCGCTTTGTATTCACGGCTGATGCCTTCTGCTATACGCAGAATCCTGTCTGTCTGAGCTGTCCGTTCGGCCGGTTGAATCAATGTGCCTTCACCTTGCAACGACCTATCCAAGTGCGCTTTTGCCTCTTCTGCATTGAACGATGCCTGCAGCAGCACTTCGTATGCCGTACTGCCGTTCAAACGGATAATAGCCAACAGCAAATGTTCCGGCTCTATCTGCTTGTTCATCAGCCGTTCTGCTTCATCTTGCGCATAGATGATGATTCTATTCAAATTCTGTGTTACTACCATATATCAAATCTCCAATCTCCAATTTCCAATTTATAACTCTAGTTATAGAAGTGCCATGCCAGCCCCGCCCTGAATACATCTCTGTTGGTCGGATAATTCGGCATAGTCAGATAGTCAATGTTCTTGCTCATAAACAGGTGGTTTATGTGCTGATAGTGCGCAAAGAAACGCAATCGGATGGAGCGCACATAAAAATTCGCATATACGTTCATCCATGGGTAGTTACCCACCATCGTCTCTTGCTGCGTTGCGAACATCCCCGTGGCCGGACATAACACCGGCGCGTGATAGCGCGTGAAATAGCGCACGTCGACGCCTATCTGGGCGTCCAATGCTTTGAACCATGTACCGTGGTAATACAGTCGATGCTGTAAAATGACCAGCGGTACGGGTAGTACGCTGTCGTTGGTGCTATGCTGGAGCACCGCTCTGTTTTCTAAGTTGATCCACGGAGTGGTCAAATCCACTCCCACATCGCCGGTTATAATCTGTACGTTCCCCGCATACTGTCTCGGCTGCCAGTCTGTCGCACTCACATAGATTGGCTTCAGCTGATTCTCGAAACTGAAATCGATATGCGGCTTGACCCAGGTGGTGGGATACGAAAATGTAGCACCGCCCAAGAACCGGAAAGTAAAGTCAAAATCATTCTCCCACTTCAAGTGGTTGGAGCGAAAATGCTGCCAGTACCAACTCGGTGTCTCACTCTTCACAAACGCTCTTGCAGCAATAATCATCGGGTATTTGCCGGCATTGAACTTCGTCTCCAATCGGCCGTTGACGTCAAACTCGCCGATCTTGTAACCCACCACGCACACTTGTCCTTCCACATGGTAGTGCAGATTCGCTCCGCTGTGCTTGTGGATCGCACCGCCCACAAACGTGTTGTTCGTCCACTTGTAGTCGTAGATGCTGTCGTACGGCACGCTGTCGTTCAGGAACCGCTGGCACTCGTTCATCGCAAAGGCCGTAATACCGAATCGGAGCAGTTTGTTGTATGCCTCGCAGAATGTCACGGCTACCGTATTCCGGATTGTCAGCACGTCAGTCGAGTCATTCGTCTTGCCGGTGTCGTAATAAGTGGTGTCGTAGAAGCCCTGGTTTGCCGTCTTCTCTATGTACCGCCGGTTCGAGTTATTGGTCTCAAACAAATGCGAGAATGTCATTAGCGGTATATACTCCACTTTGATAGTATCCCGCTTCACCCTTCGTCCGTCTTCTATCACTTCTATCGAATCGTGATACTCCCGCTCTTTGGTGATGGCATACTGGTTATGCAGAAAACCGCTCAGGTAACGATAGCCGGTCATGGCGTTCATCCTTACCGGCAAGTCCTCTGCGTTCAGACTGCTGCTCAACTGGCTCACATCGCTCAAACCGCCGTTGTCGAATGAACTGAGTTGACTCCATCCGAAGGCTGCATGCATCGTATAATGTGCGCCGTTATAACTGCCCCATACGGAACCCCTATATAGCTTACCGGCTGTGTTGGCATAGTGACCCGCCGAATTCAGATAGTCCATCTCCACACCCAGATTGGTCTTGCGGCCCAGATTGGTGGTGAACAGAAAATCGATGTCGTTCTCTTCGTGTCCGGAAATAAACCCTTTCTTGTACGCCACGGTGGAGAAAGGTGTCGTCGTATTGAAAAACCGCTGCTGTTGCGGTGTCACCACATATGGCGTCAGGCTCCACGCAAACGGGTCGTCAATGGTCTTCAGCCGGTGATTGACTACGCGGGACTGAATAGGCGAGACCAGCACGTTACCGTTCATCGTACTGCTCAGCGAATAGTCCTGCTGCACATCGATGTCGTGATAATTGAGCGTCACCGTGTCCGAGAACGGTATCGTATCCGCTACGGCACTGAAAGTAGGCATCTGCCAGGTCTTGACGATGGTCTTCACACGAGGCGGCCTGGCAGCGGCCATAAGGGTCGCTGCCAACAGCACTAATACTATTCCGCCTCGAAGAATTTTCAATTTTCAGTTGTCAATTTTCAATTTTCAATTCTTCTTCTTAAGCTTTGCTTGAAGAAGTTGAATCTCCTCTTCCTGGTTGCGGATCGTCTTGAGCAATGCGTTCAACTCTTCGTTCTCAATCGTTGTCGGGTATTGCTCCTCCACGGTCTGCAGGAAATCGGACAGTACATTCATATAGTTGATAAACGCATCGTAAGCCGACTCATACTGCGTCTCGCCCTGATCGATATGATTCATGTAATGCAGATAATTGACATCCTGCAGACGCAGCCAGTTGGTCTTCAGCGCCTTGTCCTGACACAAGTGAACACGCTCCGTCACGGCGTACAATTTGTTCAACGCCTCTTGCTGCAGGTCATTGCCTACATAGATACTCAGGTCCTTGGCCTCGCCGCTCCATGTCAACGGATACGGACTGGACAGCACATCGTTAGCCGCTAATTTCTTGGCAGCTTCGGCCGGAGTCATAAAGCCCATCTCGCGCTCCAACGCATAGTAAGGCAGCGCTTTCAGGAAATCAAAGATACCGCTTCCGGCGTTCTGACGGATACCGAAAGTCTCCGCGCCTACCCAGATGTTGATCAGCTCGTCTTCCTCAGGCAGCGCCTTGAGCTGGTCTGCATATTTCTCGGCATCAATGGGGAAATTGGCCCAATTGGGATCCGAGAAATGGAAACTGAGTTCGTCACTCAGATTGGTGTTGCGCAGCAGCACTTTCATCTTCGGAGCACCGGCAGACTGGAATACGCGATTCGGGCTCTTCCAGCTGATCACATGCTTGGCGCCTTCCGTCAGAATAACTTTGTAACCCAACTTGTTCAGGTTATACGCCGCCTCGTCCGTGTACAGCAATTCCGTGTTCCAGACGGTTTGTGCCTTCACGCCGAAGATCGACTCCAACAAGTCGCCTTGGAACTTCAACTGTTTCTTGAATTCCGTCTCGTTGTACTCCGAAGCCAGCGAATAAGCATAAGGAGTAGACAGGAACTCTACACATTTGGTGGCCGCCAACTCCTTGAGGATATCAATCATCTCGGGGTTGAACTGCTCGAACATCTCAATCATCGTTCCGCTCACGCTGATGGCACAATGGAACTTGCCCTTGCTCAACTTGATCATGTCGCGAATGGTCTGACACAAAGGCAGATACGATGTCTCAACTAACCAGTTAACATGTTCCTCGGTGGCCATGTCATCGTAGTAATAGTGATCATGACCGATCTCAAAGAAACGGTAACGTTTCAGACGGTACGGTGCGTGCATCTGAAAGCATAAACATATATTTTTCATAATGCTAATTTTTAATTCTTAATTTTTAATTTTGAATTAGTACGCGTGATTTATGACCTTGTCGTAAATTGCGCGGACTTTCAGTCCGGCGTCGGCCCACTTGATGTTGTTCACTTCCGCCATTCCGAGCTCATGCAGGCTCTTGTACATCGCCGGATACTTGACGATCGCGTAGATGGCGTCGGCCATCGCATCGATGTCCCAATAATCGGTCTTGATGGCGTGTTGAAGAATCTCCGCGCAGCCTGACTGATGACTGATGATGGACGGACAGCCTACCTGCATCGCCTCCAGCGGACTGATACCGAACGGCTCACTCACACTCGGCATGATATAGACATCGCTCATCGCGAGCATCTCCTGAACCTGCTTGCCTCGCATGAATCCGGGGAAGTGGAACTTGTCGGCTATGCCGCGTTTGGCTACGAGGTCAATCATCTCCGCCATCTTGTCGCCGCTACCGGCCATGACGAAGCGCACTCCGTCTGTCTTGCTCAGCACGCGCGCTGCGGCTTCCACGAAGTACTCGGGACCTTTCTGCATCGTGATACGGCCGAGGAAGGTCACCAACTTGTCCTTGCGAGGCGGTTTGGTGAACTCCTCCGGATGAGCCAACGGCTCCACGGCATTGTGCACCGTGCTTACCTTGCGCGGGTCCTGACCGTATTTCTCGATTACCGTGTTACGCGTCAGATTGCTCACGCATATGATATGGTCCGCTTCGTCCATACCGCGTTTCTCGATGGCATAAACGGTCGGATTGACATTACCGCGACTGCGGTCGAAGTCCGTAGCGTGAACGTGTATCACGAGAGGCTTGCCGCTGATCTGCTTGGCAAACACGCCTGCCGGATAAGTCAGCCAGTCGTGACTGTGAATGATGTCGAAGTCCAGACTGTGTGCCAACACCGAAGCCACCGCCTCGTAGTTGCCTATCTCTTCAATCAAGTTGTCCGGATAACGGCCCGAGAAACCGATGCAGCCCAAATCGTCCGTACCTATACGACGGTAGTCGTAACGGATACCGTCGCGCAAACGGTAATACTCCTCAGGACTCATCCTGCCTGCCAGACGGTCTTTGACATAGTCATAGTTGACATCTTTCCATACAACAGGCACGCTGTTGGCACCGATGATGCGCAGGAACGACTGATCCTCGTCGCCCCAAGGCTTCGGAATGACGAATGTGATCTCTAAGTCTTTCTGCTCGCTCATACCGCGTGTCAGACCGTAACTGGCCGTACCTAAACCGCCTAAGATATGGGGAGGAAACTCCCAACCGAACATTAGCGCTTTCATTGTTGTGCCTCCTTTCCTTGAGCCTCCAACGCTGCTTTCTCCGCAGCCTCGCGTTGCTCTCGCTCGTATTTACGTAATGTGTCCATCAGACTGATTACAGCCGCTACACTTGGAGCCGAACTCATGCCGCCGCGTCCCTTGTAGGGTGGGTAGCCGTCGTAGAACTCATTCAAAGTACCGATAGTCAGCTGATCCATCTCGGCCTCAAAACCCACCAACAGACGCTCCATGAAACTGGTTCCGCTGTGTTTGTACACATTCATGTACGCGCGCGAGTACGCCGTGATGGTCGATGGCCAGATGATACCGTTGTGCAGCGCCCGCTCACGGTCTGCCGCGTTGCTGTTATAGATGGGGTAGAACAAACCGCTCTTCGGACTCAAGGTACGCAGACCTTTCGGCGTCAGCAGTTCCTTGGTGCATATGTCCACCACGGCTTTCTGCTGCTTGCGGTCCAGTGGACTGTACGGCAGACCCACCGCCCATATCATGTTCGGACGAACTTCTTTGTTCTGGTAGTTGTCTATCACGTAGTCGTTCAGATAAAGCCCGTTCCAGAAGGTCTTGACGAACGCATCTTTGGTGATCTCTGCCTGATACTCCATCAGGTCGGCACTCGTCTCTTTACCCATCTCGCGAAGCATCTCTGCCGTGAAGCGCATAGCGTTGTACCAGAGGGCATTGATCTCCACCACATAGCCCGTTCTCGGTACAATCGGCCATCCGTTCTCGGTCGAGTTCATCCATGTCGCCGGACGTTGAGTGCCATCCACCCAGAGCAAACCGTTCTGATGCAACTTGGCACGCGGATGGTTCTGCTTGCGGTACCATGTGATGATATCCAGGCATAACTGCCCGTACAAGTCCGCCGCCTCGCGAACCGTATATTTATGCGCATATTTCTGACAAGCGCGAATGAACCAAAGCAGCACATCCGGCTCGTCCATTCCTGTCATCTTGATCTCGTTGCCGCGACCGTGCATGAACTTCAAAATCTCGTCGATGGCCGTCTTGTTAACGATCGCGTCCCAGTACTCCGGACGGTCGATGTCCAGCGTACAGCTGGCCACGCTGAAGAAGGTGGCGCGGGCATCGGCTTTGAACCACGGGAAGCCCGCTAACAGATAACACTTGTCGCCTTCGCGTTTGTAGAACTGGCTCGCGCTGTTCTTCAGCGTCGAGAACATGTCCTCACGCCGGATACGGCGCTCCAGCTCTTTCTTCCAAACGGCTTTCAACTGACTCGTCTTGCACTCCGTCACACCGCCGGCAAAAATGACGCTCTCGCCTTTCTTCATCGGTAACTCAAAGTAACCGGGAACGAGCAGGTCTTCCTTGTAGGCATAACCTCTGTCGCGCTCCTTGCGATAGACGATGTCCTTGTACCACTGCGGGTCATGATGATACTCCACAGCTTTGCTGAACTGCATGTATAGGTTCGGGAAGCCGGGATACATCCGGTTGTAACGGCCGTTCTCGCACTCGTCCATGTTCGCGTTGGCCAGCGGGTTCTCGTGAGTCAGCTCGTTCACATTCCGGAACGCTAAGAACGGACGGAAACGCAAGGTCGTCGGACTACCGCTCTCCAACAGCGTGTAACGAATCAGTACACGCGGTTCAAAGCTCACCAGCAGACGCTCTTTTTGCAGAATCATGGCACCTACGCGGTAGGTGGTGCGAGAAATCAATTCGCAGTCAAACTCGCGAATGTACTTGTGCCCGTTCGGGCTGAAATGATTGTCGCTGTACTCGTGCAGGCCTAAGTTGAACTCTGCGCCGTGCTGGATCACTGTCTCGTCCAATGAACTGAGTAACACAAAATTGTCGTCACCCAATGTGGGAATGGGCATCACCAGTTGGCCGTGGTACTTACGCGTGTTGCAATCGACCAGTGTCGTCGAGTTGTACACGCCTGCACGGTTGGTCCGAATCATCTCTTTCTGGAGCGAACGCTCCAGATTAACAAGCACTGTCTTGTCAAAATTCAGATAACTCATGATAGTGATTAAGTATTAAATAGATTATTTGTAAATTCTTTGATTCGTTGCTCTTCGGCTTTCTTGCAGACCAGCAAGGCGCCTTTCTCTTCCACGATGATCATGTCGCTTACGCCTTGTACGATTGCCACTTTGCCGGGCTCCAGAACAACGATGTTTCCTTCCGCCTCATAGTAATGGGTCTCGCTGTGCAGACTCACGTTGCCGTTCTCGTCTTTCTCGCTCAACTCATACAGACTGCCCCAAGTTCCGAGGTCCGACCAACCGAAACTCGACGGCAGTACAAACACATTGTCCGCTTTTTCCATGATGCCGTAGTCTATCGATATGTTCGGACATTTTGGGAATATCTCTTCAATGAATTTCTCCTCTTTGTCGGTACCCATCAGCAGCTCGCCTTCGCGGAAACGGTCTGCCACTTCCGGCAACAGGTACCGGAATGCCTCACTGATCGTCTGCAAGTTCCAGATGAATATTCCCGAGTTCCAAAGAAAATCGCCGCTCTCCAGGAACACCTTCGCCATCTCGAGATTCGGCTTCTCCGTAAATGTCTTCACAGGATAAATTCCGCCCTCAATTTTTAATTTTGAATTTTTAATTTTTAATTCATCCAAATTGTCCGCGACAAATTGAATGTACCCATATCCTGTTTCCGGACGGGTAGGGGACATACCCAATGTGCAAATCACCTTGTTACGGCTCACGAAGTCAAAAGCCTTGCGGATCGTGTCGCGGAATTTCTCCTCCTCCAATATCAGATGGTCACTCGCCGCCACCACGATGTTCGCTTGCATCTCCGGCCGGTTCCAGTCTATATCTTGAAACTTGGGAAGGTCTTTGCGCCCTTTCATGCTTCCTTCCTTCGTATAGCCCTCTAACTGCTTGCACTCGTCTTTCGTCCATCCATAGGCACGTTGCAGACAAAGCGCCCGGATATGTGCAGTAGCATAAGCAATGCAAGGCGCCGTGTTTCGTCTCGCCGGCTCGCATAGTATCTGACCCTCCGCCAAGTCCGGCACTTGCTCCAATATCAGGCTCTTGTACGCCACATTCGTCACGATGAACACATTCTCAATGGGCACCAACGGACGGAAACGGTCTACCGTCATCTGTAGCAGACTGCGACCCGTTCCGAAAAAGTCCAGGAACTGCTTCGGTTTCTCAGTCCGGCTGTACGGCCAGAAGCGGCTTCCTACGCCGCCTGCCATTATCACGCAATAATTATTCTTTGTTTCCATACTCATTTGTCTGGTTAGCGTTGGTTGTTCGTTGGTTGTTCGTTTGTTATTCGTTAGTAGTTAGACTAACGTCAAGCCTATGTCATTCCCGGCTCTATTCAATTACTTTTCAAAAAAGCGTGCAAATATACAACTTTATTTTCATATATGCAAGCGCGCGCGCACATTTTTTGCAAAAAGTGCTTTTTTCTATAGAAAAAATCAAATTTTTAATTTTCAATTTTCAATTTTCAATTTAAAATACTACCTTTGCACCGTAATTTGGAGGATTATGGGCTTTAAGCAAAAAAATCTAATTTTTAATTTTGAATTTTTAATTTTGAATTTGGTGTTGATATTGTGTGTTGCCTGCAACCATGTTTCAACACCCAAGCCCTACGGCTATTACCGTATCACCCTTCCCGACACCTCCTATATCCCGTTTGAGGACTATCGGCCAACGCCCAACGACTATCGGCTAACGACTTATCCTTACTCCTTCGCCCTCTCGCAAAACGCTGTGGTACAGCCGCGTAGCGATGTGGACGAGCCGTATTGGATCAATCTTTTCTATCCAAGTCTCAACGCTACTATCCATTGTTCATACAAGCCTGTGCGCAATAATCTCCGTGAACTGACCAACGATGCACTGGAGTTCGTCTATCGCAACGCCTCGTTCGCCAATGCTATTCCTGAGCAGGACTATGCCCATCCCGAAGCGAACGTCTATGGTGTGCTCTTTGACCTTGAAGGAAACACGGCCTCGTCCTGTCAGTTCTTCGTGACCGACTCGACGCGCCACTTCTTCCGGGCCTCCGTCTATTGTAATTGTCAGCCGAACGCCGACTCCCTCGCGCCGGTGTATGAATATCTGCGCAAAGATGTAATCCGTATGGTCGAAACTTTCGAATGGAAATGACCAAATGGTTAATTGACAAAATAAATGGTAAATGGTAAATGACCCATACTGCGAAGCAGATCGTACGAATGAAATGAGTAAAGAAATGGTAAATAAAAAATTGGCTCTTCTTCTCGATCCCGAGAAAGCCGACCTCTCTCGCCTCCCGATCACGGAGTCCTGCCGGCCGGACTATATCTTCGTCGGTGGCTCTACTGGTGGTGACCCTACCGATTTCATCCGCGCCCTAAAAGAGAAACTATCTAACGACAAACGACAAACGACAAACGACCAGATTCCCATCGTCCTTTTCCCCGGAAATTCGTCACAATTTTCACCCGAAGCGGATGTCATTTTATTCCTTTCTTTATTGTCTGGAAACAATCCTGAATACCTTGTGGGACAGCAAGTTAAGTCTGCGCGTAAAATCAAAGAATCGCAACTGGATTTCGTCCCAACTGCCTATATCCTCATTGATGGCGGAATAGAGACTTCCACAATGCGTGTCACGGGCACCAAACCGCTTGATCCGAATGACATTCAAACCATCGTGGATACCTGTATCGCTGCTGAGATGATGGGCAAACAACTCATCTATCTCGAAGCCGGTTCAGGTGCCCTGCATCCCGTCTCATCGGACATCATCCGAGCTGTCAAAAAGGCCGTTTCCATACCCCTAATCGTCGGAGGCGGTATCCGTACTCCCGAAGCTATGAACGCCGCTTTCGATGCCGGCGCTTCCATCGTCGTCATCGGCAATCACTTCGAGGACAAACCCGAAGAATTGGAAAAGTTTCTTACAGCAAAGCGGTCTTACAGCGCAGCGGTCTTACAGCAGAGCGGTCTTACAGCGCAGCGGTCTGCAGACGAGCGCTTTATGCACCTCGCTCTCCTCGAAGCCGAAAAAGCGCTGTCCGCCAACGAGATACCCATCGGCTGCGTCATCGTCTCGGAGAACCGCATTATCGGTCGCGGACATAACCTGACCGAGACACTCTCCGATGTCACGGCTCACGCCGAGATACAGGCTATCACAGCGGCTGCAGAGACGCTTGGCGGTAAGTATATGCCGGACGCTACGCTCTATGTGACGGTCGAGCCTTGCGCCATGTGCGCCGGTGCCATAGGTTGGGCGCAAATCAAGCGTATCGTCTATGGTGCGCCCGACCCCAAACGTGGCTACACCGTCTATGCACCACGCACTTTCCATCCCAAAGCTACCGTCACCGCAGGCGTCCTCGAAGATGAATGCCGGCAACTGATACAAGAATTTTTTAAATCGAAGCGATAATGAAACCTTTCAACTTTCAACTTTCAGCTTTCAACTCCAAATATGCACAAACGATAGTTCGTTTGAGCATTTTTGCGCTCTTGGCAACGGTCCTCGTCCTCCTTTTTCCGCGGTATAACAACACCTTCCGCTACCATTTTGAGGTGGGCAAACCATGGGGTTACAACACGCTCACGGCGGATTTTGACTTCCCTATCTACAAGACGGACGACCAGTTGGCCAAGGAGCAAAAACAACTCCTTTCCACCTTCACGCCTTGCTATAAGTATCTCCGCGGAGCACAGCGGGATGTAAACGTCATCTCTTTGCAAGAAATGGAGTGGTTGCAAAGCGAGGGCTTCGGCCGTATAGCCGTTAAGAAAAACAACCTCTCCAAGACCTATCCGCTCTCCGAAGTCTATACGCCAAAGTCGGCTTTTGCCCGTTACGGCTACGACTGTGCGCAGAACCTCGTTCGCGATACGGTTCTTACCGACCAGATGCGTGACAAGCTGCTCTCGTCGCTCTCGCCTACGCAGGGAATGGTGCAGAAAGGCGAGAAGATCATCGACCACGGCGAGATAGTGACCGAGCGCAACTACCAGATCCTCCAGTCGCTTCGCCGCGCCTATGACGACGAGTCTTTGGGCAACAAACAGCGCAAGCTCTCCATCCTTGGCGAGGCCATCCTGGTGGTGCTCTTCCTGTGCCTCTTTGTGGTGTATTTGTATGTGTTCCGCATCCAATACCTGCGCTCCACTTCGACGCTCCTCTTCTTCGCGCTGCAGATGTTCATCGTCATAGCGTTGGCTTGTCTCGCCTTGCGTTTCAACCTCTCCGTCTATCTCATCCCGTTCGTGTGGGTACCTATCCTCACGCGTGTCTTCTTCGATTCACGAACGGCCCTCTACCTCCATTTCACCACTATCCTCATCACCTCCATCGTCGTACCCGCTCCCGTCGAGTTCTTCTTCATCGAAATCGTATCGGGTATGGTAGCGGTTAGCTCGCTGTCCGACATGACGCGCCGCGCCCAACTGGTGCAGACAGCCGCGTGGATACTCTTTACCCAATGCATCGCTTATACCGCCATCACTTTCGCGCAAACGGGCGTCTTGGCCTCCATTGACTCGTGGACTTATCTCTATTTCCTCATCGCGGCACTGCTCACAGTCGGCTGCTACGGCTTGATTTATATGTTTGAGAAGATGTTCCGCTTCATCTCGTCCATCACCTTGGTCGAACTGACGGATATCAACTCCGAACTGCTCCATTCGCTGGCGGAGAAAGCTCCGGGCACCTTCCAGCACTCGATGCAGGTGTCCAACCTTGCTGCCGAAGCCGCCAAGGCCATCGGTGCCAACGCACTCCTCGTACGTACAGGCGCGCTCTATCATGATATAGGTAAGATGTCCGACCCGCTGTACTTCGTCGAGAATCAGACCGGCGTGGAGAATCCGCTCTTGACCATGGATCCGCGTGACGCCGCACAAGTGGTCATCTCGCATGTCACCGAAGGCGAACGGATAGCCCGTAAGAACCACCTGCCCGAAGTGGTCATCAACTTCATCACCTCGCACCATGGTACCTCACTCGTCCGCTATTTCTACAACACCTGGTGCAACGCCCATCCCAATGAGGAGGTCGATGCTTCGCTCTTCCGTTATCCCGGTCCCAAGCCGACTACCAAAGAGGGCGCTATCCTCATGATGGCGGACGCTATCGAAGCGCGCTCGCGCAGCCTCGAGGACTTCTCCGAAGAGTCGATCGCCAAAGCGGTTAATCAGATGATCGATACCCAGATTGCGGACGGACAATTTGCCGAGACACCACTCTCTTTCAAGGATGTAGAGGACATCCGCCGTGTCTTCACAGCCCGCCTCACCGCCATGAACCATCATCGTATTAGCTATCCCACATTGAATAAAAATAACTAAATGGCTAAATGATAAAATAAATGACCAAATGGTAAATGACCAAATGGTAAATAAGATTTATCTTGCTCCGATGGAGGATGTGACTGATCCGGCGTTTAGAGCACTCTGCAAGCGCTTCGGGGCGGACCGCGTCTATACCGAGTTCGTCAATGCCGATGCATTGGTGCGGGATATCGCTTCCACCACGCGCAAACTGACCATTCATGACGAGGAACGCCCCGTGGCCATACAGATCTACGGGCGCAACGCCGAGTCGATGGCCGAAGCCGCGCAAATAGTCGAACAGGCCCGGCCGGACTTCATCGACATCAATTTCGGCTGTCCGGTCAAGAAGGTGGCGGGCAAAGGTGCCGGAGCGGGACTATTGCGCGATGTGCCCAAGATGCTTGAGATCACGCGCGCCGTCGTCAATGCGGTGCATACACCCGTTACTGCCAAAACCCGCCTCGGCTGGGACGAGAATAGTCTCTACCTCGCCGATGGAACACCCTTCATCGTCGATCTCGCCGAGCGGTTGCAGGACTGCGGAATAAAAGAATTGGCCATACATGGCCGTACTCGCAGCCAGATGTACCGCGGCGAAGCCGACTGGACTCTCATCGGCGAGGTCAAGAATAACCCGCATATCCATATACCTATAATAGGGAACGGGGACGTGTGTACGCCCGAACGCGCGCGCGAATGCTTCGACCGCTACGGAGTCGATGCCATCATGGTCGGACGAGCCTCCTTCGGTGCACCCTGGATCTTCGCCGAGATGAAAGGGCTCCCCTCGCCGCGCTCTATGGCAGACAAGGTCGCCATCCTCAAGGAACATGTCCTTTCCTCCATTACTTGGTGCGGCAACGACGAGCGCAAAGGCATCCTCCATTCGCGCAGGCACTTCGCCGCCTCGCCGGTCTTCAAGGGCCTGCCGGACTTCAAGCAGACACGCATAGCCCTTCTTCGGGCAGAAACGGTCAGCGACGTCTTTCGTATCATGGACGAAATAGTGAAACAATACGGTTCGTAATCACGTATTTACGTTTAGCGTAATTGCGAAAATAATTATTAACTCATTAGTGTCCACTAAATTAAATTTTATATGTTAGTTAACATGCTATATTACAATGATTTAGATAGTAAAAATCCTCCGTGAGGTTATTGGCGCAATTTTTGCTGCGTATAGGTCGAATTTTAAGATTCGACCGACGATG
>JAFSKL010000030.1 GCA_017448985.1 Paludibacteraceae bacterium | reverse complement strand
AGTTGGGGGAATTGGTGGTAAAAACTATCTAAAAATATATTTTTAAGGAGTTTTTAGCAGCAATTGACACAAAAAACAAAGTTTTTAATCATTCAAAAGTGTTTTGTCTGTTTTTTTCTTAAAGTTATCGCATCAGTACTACTTAATTTTTAATTTTTAATTCTTAATTCATAATGTTCATGCTCGCAGCATCCATCATGCTCACGGTATTCTATCACACAATGCACAGCCAGATACACACCCAGCGCCAGGAACAGGATGGCGCATATATGGCGGAACCATTTCTCGAAGGTCTGCAACCGGTTGGTGAGATTGCCGATGCTGACAGCGCTGTAGCTGACCAGCCACGCAATGAGCATAATAGGCAGACCCGTGCCGAGACCGAAGACGATGGGCATCAGCCAGTTCCAACTGCTCGGCAGCGTCAGCGTGATGTCGATCATCGTCAGGAAATAGACGAGCCGGTGCGGACAAAAAGCTATCGCAAAGAAAATACCGAGGATGAACGACCACAGCCAACTCTCCTTGCTGTCGGTCTCTTTGAGCCATTTGCTGATGCCGTGGTCGTGCTCGTGGTGATGATGCCCGCTGAAGAGCAGCACAATGCCGCAAATGAGCATAAACGCCGCCAGAATAGGCTCGCCCCAATGACCTAAAATATGCTGAATTCCCTCCGTCTGGGCACCCATCAGGAACGGAATACTGAGTAGCACATAGGTCGCCAGCTTGCCCAACACGAACATCAATCCGTTCGTCAAAACGAGACGGCGGTTGTTGATCTCTTTGTCAATGTATCCGATCGCGGTGATGCTCGTCATCAGGGTACACGGATCCAGAATTGTGAGCAATCCAAGCAGTAAAGCAGTAAAAATTTGCACCATTTTTGCATTTTTTTTCAAAAAAGTTTGCAAAGGTACAAAATTTGTAGTAATTTTGCAAGCGGAAATGAGAAAAATGCAAAAAATAATTCATTTTATAGCCATTTTTGGCCTTCTTTGGTGCTTTAGTGCCTGTCAGTCGCTCCGTTCCAAGAGTGAGGAGCGTCGTTTGGCGGAGCGTCAGACCTATGCCGAACAGCGAACGAATATTTTGTGCGATGCGTTGGTGCGATATGCGCCGATGGATTCGATTCGTACTATCGCCGAAAAGGATAAGGACCTCTTTTTCTATATCTTCAATGCGCATCAAATGGTCTATTGGTCCACCAATCGCTTGGCGGCGGACGAGGTGTTCCTGTTCACCTACGACACTTGGCGGGACAAAGCTTTTGCGAACGCGCAGACCAGGATTCGCTGGACCAAAGCGGGCCTGTACAATGTGCTTACCGTCATCCCGCTCAGTTATATGGAACTCAAGGACTACACCGACATCCATACCGTCGCATCGCAGACCTTCAGTTTCCGGCAGTTGCTCGAATCGGAAGAACAAGCGTCCGATCGCCGATCATCAATCGCCAATAATCCCTATTTCTTCATCTGTCTGGCGCTGTTTGCCTTGGTGTTGCTGTTGGGAATCATCGGTCTCATTCGTCATCGCGGTATTCGCAATATGCCGCTCAGCACCCGTATCATGTATGTCATCCTGGCTTGCGTGATGGCCGTGTTCATCTATATCTTCGTCATGTCGGTGCGGTATGTTCAGAAGAACTACGAACAGCGGCAACGGGAGGACCTGCTCACGCGAAGCGAGTATATCCAGTCCTACCTCCGCACGCTCTATTATTGGGACGTGAGCCTCACGCCGGCGCAGACACGAGGTCTGACCATCGACTTGCACGACCTGGGCTACGACCTCAACCAGGACATCCATGTCTATACGCTCTCGGGTGAACTGTTAGCGTCGTCGTCCATGGCGCTGTTCAACAACGGTATCCTCTCCCGACGGATGGCACCGGAAGCGCTGTTCGCCGAAGAGCACTCGGTCGTTTGCTACGAACAGCTCGCCTCGCACCCTTACCTCGTCTCGTATGTGCCTTTCTATAACGGCTCGTTTGTGACCATCGGCTACATCGCGATGCCGTCTTTCCTTAGCGAACAGACGCGCGCCTACGAAGTGGACAAACTGCTGGCCCGACTCCTGCCGCCGTATATCATTGTGCTCCTGCTGGCGCTCGTCTTCTCTTTCTGGGCGGCGCGCTCCATGACGGCGCCTATCCATATGCTCAACGACAAAATGCGCCATTTCGAGATCGGCTCCAAAAGCAACCATATCGACTACCCGTATCATGACGAACTCGGAGCACTCGTCGAGCGCTATAACATGCTGGTGGACAGGGTGGAGGAGAGTGCCGAGCGATTGGCCAAGGCCGAGCGTGAGAGCGCGTGGCGGACGATGGCGCGCCAGATTGCACACGAGATCAACAATCCGCTCACGCCGATGAAACTGTCGGTACAGAAACTGCAACTCAAGCACGGCACAGACCAGTTCGACGCTTATTTCGACAAGACATCCCGAATGCTCATTTCCGAAATCGACAACTTGGCGCACATCGCTCAGTCGTTCTCTGCGTTTGCCAAGCAACCCGATGTGGTCACGACCGAAGTGGACATTGCCGAAAAACTGTCCCATGTCATCACGCTCCAACGCGCCAACGACGAGCAGATCCCAGTCCGTTATGTCGGCCCCGATTCGGGCGTCATGGTCCTCGCCGACCAGGAACAGATCTCGCAGGTCTTCGTCAACATCATCAAGAATGCCATCCAGGCCTTGGAAAGCGAAATGGTAAATGGTACATGGTCAAATGGTAAATGTCCCGACATCATCGTTGTGCTCAACGCCCTTTATTCGGAGCGCGAGGTACAGATCTCCATTTCCGACAACGGGCCCGGAATCCCCGCGGATATACAGGAGAAAATCTTCCGTCCGAACTTCACCACCAAGTCCAACGGCAACGGCCTCGGCCTCGCTATCTCCAAGCATATCGTCGAAGGCTCCGGTGGCCGTATTGAGTTCGAAACTTCCGACAAAGGCACCACTTTCTTCGTTTACCTCCGCAAGAAATAATAGAAATTTCAATATTTATTTGCATATATCAAAATTTATTTGTAACTTTGCAGCCGAAATTGATATCTGTCGTAGTATGCGCATGTCATTGATAGCGCAGAAAGAACAAAGTTTAATTAGGAAGGAGCTATTATGGCAACAGCAATTAAAGCTATTCCGACGCTGTACGGCGAAGAAGCAACACGCTTCCGCCGAATGGCAGAGGATGCGGAAAAACAGTTTGAATCCGCTCCCGTACGAGACCGCAAAAACGATCCGTATATAATTAACATGCGAAACATGCTACACCGTAGCGGAATGTCAGTCGCTTTATCGCCACCTGGATACAAGGCTTTTGTTTTGTGATTTATTGACGTGTTAGTCATTCAATATACCGCTTGGCTCAACAGCGTAAAAAGTGAGTGTCTCGAATCATGAACGGGACCATTACGGGACCAGATTATAACAACAAAATACCCAAAACATAAGGACAATAGGGGGAAATATATATAATTAAACGATTTAGGCGGTTCGCACGGAATGAGCGAGCTTTTTTTTGTCAAAAAATGACCAATAATTGCCCTAAATTTTTAAATCTGCACAAAAAAATAGAATTTATTTGCATATATCAAAAATTATTAGTAATTTTGCCGTCAAATTTATGCAAAAGCCGTATGCCTTTTGTACGGTTAAATAACAAACACACAAAAATATGAAACACTTTTTTACTCTTATCCTGATTTCTATGTCAGTGAGTGCTTATGCACTGCAAATTTCAGATTCGGTTTTTATCAGCCCTTCTGACAAGGTGGTTAATTATGTGATGTCCACAGCAGACTACGATAGTTGGATCCTTAATGATGATTTCCGAAAAAGTGAACAACCAAGTGTTATTACCAAGAAGTTGTACCAGTATTTCAAGGACGATTTCGATATGATCATGTTGATTACCAACGAAAAAGAACGTCCTCAGACTCTTTCTTATTATGGTGTGAATCGGTCTGTTGCTAACAATGTTGAAGGTATAGGAATGGGGCGTTATAGCAACTCTTCTTATTATGGCTCAGACGGTAAACTTTTCTCTTTGATGTATTTGCCCTATTTGGATGCTATTAAGTACGGTCCTACGCTGCATGAATTCTGTCATTGTTGGGCCAATTTCGCCATCCCCACAGTAGAAAGCGGCCATTGGGGAATATGCGGCGGTAATACGAAAGGACAACTTGGCGGTTTTAAGCAAAGCACACTCCTAACCAATGTGGATGGCATAGCCAATAAGTATTCTGTGGAATCTTTCGGCACCTATGCGAATGGGGGAAATAGTGTCCCATACAACGAAATGGAGTTGTATCTCATGGGTATGTTGCCTATCGATTCAGTACATGAGTTTGATGCTTTTTTGGACGTACCGCCTGAGTCTTTCCAGTACTACGATGAGAGCAAGACGCGTATATGTTTCACTTCCGATACGCGTATCCATTACACGCAGGCTTCGCTTATTGAGTTACTTGGGAAAAGAGTCCCTGATTGTACCAATTCCCAAAAGGAGTTCAAAGCACTCTTCGTCGTGCTTTCCAAGCAGCCGTTGACATCGGATGAATGGACTTCATATGAATCAGGAATAGGATGGTTCTGTCAAACCTCTGATGACGGCATAAACGGCCTTTATAATTTCTGGGAGGCAACGCGCGGAGTAGGGGCAATTGATCCCTCCGGTTTGAGTTTCTCTCTTAAGTCAACTACTCCGATTAATTATATTGATCAAGACATGACTATTGATGTCCGTATGTTGCCGGCTACCATTATTTGCTCTGAGTCTTTCCGCGTATTTAATCTTTCCGGACAAGATGTAACGAATCGTAATGGCTCTCTCCCAAGTGCCATTTATATCGTGCATACTGCCAAGGGTGTCAAAAAAGTATGGGTAAGATAAAAAGGATTGCTATCAACGGACTCAATTACGCCTCATTGTAAGGGTATTTACATAAACACTCTATTACCACTACGCACCGTCATAGGCCAATCTTCCATTCATCTATTCAATTCCTAACGTCAGAAAAAGTGCTTTTAAGGGCACTTTTTTGTTGTTGGTACTTGCATATGTCAGAAAAAAGCAGTACTTTTGTGCCGAATTTAGAAAAATGGACGGATGTATTTCCAGATCATTCCACCGGCAGAGGTGTTGTCACCTTATATAACGCGCTATGTGTTTGTGCGCGCGGAGGGCTCGACGGATACGATGGCGCCTCCGACGGACGACCCGCGGTTCGTGAACGGCAAGCATGTGCAGCCGCTGCTACCTAACTACGGCAGTCTCATTTTTATGCGCAACGTGGAGGTAGAGATCTGCGGCACCCATACAGACGGTTTAACGCTGTTAGGCGCTAATCAGAAGACCATAGGACTGACCACGCTCAGCGGGTGGTTCGAGGGTATGTTGTTGGATTTCGAACCGGGCGGAATGCACGCCCTTTTGGGCATTGACTTGCAGCAGTTGTCCGGCCAAGTGTTGACGGCAAAGGATAGCGGCGATGAGGGACTGTTGCAGCTCGACAGCATCTTCAAGTTCACGCCGCAAGCGGAGCAGATGACGCCGCTGTTGGATGCTTTCTTCATCGGGCATTTGCCGCACCGGATGGACATCCATTATGCTCGTCTGCGCAAGGTGATTGCGGCTTGTGATGCGGCTAAAGGCAATATCTCTGCTGCCGAAATGGCCTCGGTTGCATGTCTGGGAGAGCGCCAGTTCTTGCGCGTCTTCCGCAACTATGTGGGCATACCGCCCAAGCAGTTCGTCCGTCTCCACCGTTTCCACAGCGCTATACAGACCATGCAACGAACGGCCGCCGGCGGCAAAACGATTAACCTGATGTCCGTGGCGCTGGAGCACGGGTACTACGACCTCAGTCACATGGCCATGGAGTTCCAACTGTTAGGATGTGTCTCGCCAAGCCATTTCCGAATGCTCGGAATACCACTTACCGCCGATTTCTCCGTCTTTTTTGCCTGAAAAATGGCCGCAAATAGCACAATGTCCGTTTTTTCATAGTGTATGTCACCAAAAAGCAGTACTTTTGCACCGGATTTCGGAAAAAGAGGTGATAAACGTGTAACTTTTTCCGGAATCATGTATCAGTATTGTAAAAAAGATAAGATATGAAAAAGATAGTTTTGTTCATTGCCGTTTGGCTGGGAGCCATGGGCTTTGCGAGTGCAGAAACGATTAAAGGTAGCGTCATCGACAGCAAAGGCAACGCGATGCCGTTTGTGACCATCTCCGTCCTCTCGCAGGATTCGACGCTTATCACCGGTGCCATCACCGATGATGACGGGCGTTACGAGATTCCAATACCCAACGACCAACGACCAACGACTAACTACATCCTCCAGGCCTCGTATATCGGCTATCAAACGGCTTTCGGCGGACCGGACTTTGTGCTCCGCGAGGAGACAGAGCAACTCCGGGAACTGGAAGTGAAAGCCAAGAAACCGCTTATCGAGCGCCAGATGGACAAGCTGGTGGTGAACGTGAGCGCCTCGCCCCTCTCCGCCGGTTCCAACGGTAACGACATCCTCCGTCGTGCTCCGGGTGTACGCATCGACAAGGACGGCAACATCACCGTCAACGGCAAATCTGTGGAGATATGGATCGACGGCAAGCCGTCGTACCTCAGCGGCCAGCAACTCAAAGCGATGCTCGACGGAACGGACGGTAACACGATTGAGAAGATAGAGATCATATCCAATCCTTCCGCCAAATACGACGCAAGCGGGCAGGGTGGTATCATCAATATCAAGACCAAGCGCAATATGATGAAAGGTCTGAACGGTATGCTATCCGCCGGGTACGGAGGTATGTATTTCGGCGATGTCAAACGCTGGCTGAGTCAGGAGATGGTTTCGCTGATGCTCAACTACCGCGGCGAGAAAACCTACACTTTCGGCCAGTTGACGCAAGTCTTTGCGCAGAACGATATCGATTTTGAGACAGGCCGTTCGATTCCTGCCACCGAGACCTCGCCGAGTGTGAGCAATTATTCCTTGTCGGGCTACGACATCAATTTCCAGTACTATATGCTCAAGGTGGGCAACGATTGGTACATCGACTCCTTGAACACGCTCGGATTCATTCTCAATGTGCCGTTTGTGGGCATCAAGCAGCAGATCATTGACGGCCGCAACACGGCTTATACGGCTATCGGAACGGATACCACATGGAGCAAAACGGCCACGACCGACAACATCTCTATGCCTCAGCACACGGCGAACCTCAACTACACCCATACGTTCTCCGAGGCGCTCGAGCGCGAACTGACGGTCAACGTGGATTATAACCGCTACAATAACCGCGAGCTCAATTTCCAGGAGACGCAGTACCCGGATCATCGTCTCGGACTCGATATCAACAGCCGGCAGGTGATCAATATCTACAGCGGCAAGTTGGATTTCCAGACCAAGTTCTGGCAGACAGGTATGATCGAGTGCGGTGTCAAATATGCGCTCTCTTCGACGGATAACAATATGACGACCGACTCCATTATGAACGGCTCGCTCATCAGTGACAATCTGGCTAAATTCCGCTACGACGAGCATGTGGCTGCGGCCTATATCTCTGTCGGCAAGCAGTTCGGCGACCACTGGTCCGTCAAACTCGGTTTGCGTGGTGAATACACGTTCAGTAACGGCAACTGGCTCAGCGCCGACTCCGTTACCCGCAAGTCGTATTTTGACCCCTTCCCGACGGCTTTTGTGGGTTACACCACCTCTCCGCTCGGCAAACTGCAGCAACCGATCAGCGTCAGCGCCAGCTACGCCCGTCGTATCAAACGACCGAGTTACTACATGCTCAACCCGTTTGTGGCCTACGTGGATGCGTATTCCTACACAACCGGAAACACGGACCTCACGCCGGAGTATAACAACGACGTGGAGTTGCATTTCTCGTGGACGCAGTACCTGAACATGACCTTCAATTTCGCTCACACGCAAGATATGTTCTCCGAGAAAACGACGCTCATGCCGAACGGAATGGGCTCCATCAAATGGGTCAATTTCGGTACCTGTACCACTCACGGCGGCAATATATCCCTCACCGAGCTGCCCATTGTGCCCAAATACATAAAGATGGAAGACGGTTCCAAGTCGATGCAAGGCGCTTGGCTGGCGTTGACCGTCAACGCCGGTTGGTTGCACTTCATCAACAAGTCCTACGAGAAAAAGGAAGACGGCTCGCCTGTCTATGAGAATCGCAACCACTACGGTTATGTCGGCGGAACGCTTTCGTCCTACCTGCCCAAAGACTGGATACTCACCTTTGACGCCAACTGGTCCAGCCCGATGACCACAGGTTATTCCAAAATGGGTAGCACGCTGTTCCTCAACTTCGGTGTCCGCAAGTCGATTATGTCCAAGGGCTTGATCCTCAACCTCAATGTGCAGGACCTCGCGCGTTCGTGTGTGTTCGCCAACGAGGATATGGGCGGGGCAGAAGGTACTTCTTTCTGGTACCGCAACACCGTCCGCCAGCAACGCGTTATGCTCTCGCTCACATGGATGTTCGGTCAGTACCAGCAGCACAAGCAGCGTAAGGTCGGCGATATGGACGAACTCAACCGTCTCGGCGGAGGCGGTGGAGCAGGCGTCGGTACCGGCAAATAAGCACTCTCTCCTATCGCATTACGGTCGCTTTTAGCGGCCGTTTTGCTTAATTATGCAAAAATAATTTGCATATATGAGAATTTTTTTGTAATTTTGCGCCCTGAAATGATTAAATGGTTAAATGAACCAATAAATGACCAAATTGTAAATGACCAAATTGTAAATATTTTTTATGTTTGATAATTTATCAGAGCGATTAGAACGGTCTTTCAAGATTCTCAAGGGTGAAGGACGAATAACGGAAATCAACATTGCGGAAACGGTCAAGGATATCCGCAAAGCCTTGTTGGAGGCGGATGTGAACTACAAGACGGCGAAGCAGTTTACCGACCGCGTGAAGGAGAAAGCGCTGGGCCAGAATGTGATCAATGCCGTTCGTCCGGGACAGCTGATGATCAAGATCACCCATGACGAGTTGGCAGACCTCATGGGCGGTGAGGCACAGGAGATCAACCTCAAAGGCTCGCCGGCCGTCATCCTGATGGCCGGTCTGCAAGGTTCCGGTAAGACCACTTTTGCGAGCAAACTCGCCAATTTCCTGCAGACGAAGAAGAACAAACGCGTCATGTTAGTGGCTTGCGACGTCTATCGTCCCGCCGCTATCGAGCAGTTGCGTGTCCTCGGTGAGCAGATCAATGCCAAGGTCTATACGGCCGAGGAGGAGACCAATCCTGTCAAGAAAGCACAGGACGCCATCACGGAGGCCCGTAAGTTCGGCTATGATGTGGTGATCGTCGATACTGCCGGTCGTCTCGCCGTGGATGAGCAGATGATGAATGAGATCTCCGCCATCAAACAGGCTATTCAGCCGAGCGAGACCTTGTTCGTCGTGGATGCCATGACCGGTCAGGACGCCGTGAACACCGCCAAGGAGTTCAACGACCGTCTGGACTTTGACGGCGTGGTACTGACCAAGCTCGACGGCGATGCACGAGGCGGTGCGGCGCTGTCCATCCGCTCAGTGGTCGATAAACCAATCAAGTTCATCGGTACGGGAGAGAAGATGGAGGCGCTGGACGTGTTCCACCCCGCCCGCATGGCCGACCGAATACTCGGAATGGGTGATGTAGTCTCGCTGGTAGAGCGCGCGCAAGAGCAGTTCGACGAAGCCGAAGCAAGGCGTATATCCAAGAAGATAGCGCATAATCAGTTCGACTTCAATGACTTTATCGGGCAACTGAACCAAATCAAAAAGATGGGCTCGATGAAAGACCTCATGGGTATGATTCCCGGTATGGACAAGGCCCTGAAAGGTGTCGAAGTGAGCGACGATGCCTTCAAACCGATAGAGGCGATGATCAATTCGATGACGCCTGCCGAACGGTCCAATCCGAGTTTGCTCAACGGCAGCCGCAAGAACCGTATCTGCAAAGGCGCGGGCGTGAGCATCGTCGAACTCAACCGCTTCCTCAAGCAGTTTGAACAGACCAGCAAGATGATGCGCAAAGTACAACAAATGGGCGGACGCAGACGATGAGTGAGGAGAAAACATATCAGCCGCATTGGGGAGAGAAAAAGCATCATCACCATCATCATCGCAGTGACAGTCCGAGCAATTATAACGGACCCGGCGGACGGTTAAAGATGCGTGACCGGCAGGCCTATTACGGCCTGATGCTCGTGGTGGTGGCTGTGCTCGGATTCGGCGTCTATAAGCTCGTGAAGATGTTCTACGACGAGATCAAAGCCATGCCGATGGATGACCCGACAACGGAGATGAATGTCGATGAGCTGCGCATTCATAAAGCGGACGAGCAGGACGCACTTCTCTACAGCGACAGTCTCGCGCAAGCCACGCACCTCGACTCCATCCGCCGCACCGTACAGATAGAGACACGGCCCGTGTACCGTCCGCCGCGCAAAGAGAACACCTGGTACATCACCAAGCGCGAGTGGAAAGCCATCTGGAAGGAGTACAAGGTGATGCGCTGGGAACGCAAGCACGCCAAGAAGCAGAAAGAGGAAAATCAAGAATCCAATGAATAAATGATACTGTTAGACGGAAAACATATCGCTGCCACCATTCGTCAGGAGATCCGCGAACAGGTGGAGCAGTTGCGAGCCGCAGGATGCCGTGTACCCAAACTGGTCATTGTCATCGTCGGGCATAATCCCGCGTCAGAGACCTATGTGGCCAATAAGATGAAGGCCTGTGCCGAAGTGGGTATAGAGGCAGAGAAACGGGCTTTCGAGGCTTCCGTGACCGAAGCGGAACTGCTCGCCGAGGTGGCGCGTCTCAACAGCGACCCGTCCGTCGACGGTTTCATCGTACAACTGCCGCTGCCTGAGCATATAGCAGAAACGGCCATCCTCTCGGCTATCGACTACCGCAAGGATGTGGACGGCCTGACGCCGGCTAATGTGGGTCGAACAGTGCAAGGACTGCCGTCCATCGTCAGCGCCACACCGCGAGGCATCCGTGAACTGCTGGCGCGTTACCATATCGCCACCGAAGGCAAACATGTGGTCGTCATCGGCCGTTCGAACATCGTCGGCAAGCCTATCGCAATGCTGCTGATGCAGCGTCCTTATCTGAGTCTGCCGAGTATGAGTGCCGCATCGCTCGGTAACGCCACCGTCACTGTCTGCCACAGCAAGACCCAAGACCTGGCGTCTATCTGCCGGACGGCCGACATCATCATCGTGGCTGCGGGCAGTCCCAAACTGCTCACCGCCGACATGGTGAGAGAAGGTGCCACGGTCATTGATGTGGGTATCAACCGCGTGGACGATCCCGCCAGTCCCAAAGGCTACCGGCTCGTCGGAGATGTGGACTTTGAGCAGGTGGCACCCAAGACGGCCTATATCACGCCTGTACCCGGAGGTGTAGGACCGATGACCATCGTTAGCCTGCTGCAGAATACTTTGCAGGCCTACTCCAACGACTAACGACCAATGACCAACGACTTCCATGAACATTCTCGATAAAATAGACGGTCTCGAAGCTAAGTTCCATGAAGTGAGTCTGCTTATCACGGACCCGTCGGTGATAGCCGACCAGGCCCGTTATGTGCGGCTCAACCGTGAGTACCACGACTTGGAACGGGTGCTTGAGGTGGCTGCCCGCTACAAGAAAGCCGTCAACGACCTGCAGGACGCCAAGGACCTGTTCTACAATGAGTCCGACCCCGAGATGAAGGAAATGGCGAAAGCGGAGATAGAGGAACTGGAACCGCAGATACCCAAACTGGAAGAGGAACTCAAACTGCAGCTGTTGCCGCAGGATCCGGAGGACGGCAAGAATGTGGTCATGGAGATTCGTGGCGGCACCGGCGGTGACGAAGCGGCTATTTTTGCCGGAGACCTTTTCCGCATGTACACCAAGTATTTCGAGATCAAGGGTTTCAAATATACCGTTTCGTCGTTTACCGAAGGAGCAGCCGGCGGTTACAAGGAGATCATCTTCAATGTCACGGGGCAGAATGTCTATGGTACGCTCAAGTACGAGTCGGGCGTTCATCGAGTGCAACGAGTGCCGGTGACCGAGACGCAAGGGCGTGTACACACTTCGGCAGCCACGGTGGCCGTGTTACCCGAAGCGGACGAGTTCGAGGTGCATATCAACGAAGGTGAGATCAAATGGGAGACTTTCCGTTCAGGCGGTGCCGGAGGACAGAATGTGAACAAGGTGGAGTCGGGTGTCCGGCTGCGGTATAACTGGCGCAACCCCAACACGGGCGAGGTGCAGGAGATACTGATCGAGTGTACCGAGACGCGTGACCAGCCCAAGAACAAAGAGCGGGCGCTGTCCCGTCTGCGCACACAGATCTACGACAAGGAGCATCAGAAGTATATCGACGACATAGCGGCGCGCCGCAAGACCATGGTCTCAACCGGTGACCGAAGCGCCAAGATCCGTACCTACAACTACCCGCAAGGCCGCATCACCGACCATCGCATCGGTTACACGGTCTATAACCTCGCCGCGTTCATGGACGGCGACATACAAGGCGTAATCGATGCCCTGCAAGTAGCCGAAAACGCCGAGCGACTCAAAGAATCGGAACTGTAATTTTGAATTTTTAATTCTTAATTTTTAATTTCCCGTGTACCTCTTTTATTGTCCCGACATAGAAACGCGTCAGACGCTCTCCGAGGAGGAGAGTGCCCATTGTGTGCGGGTGTTGCGTTACTCGACGGGCGATGAGATATTGTTGACGGACGGTAAGGGAACGACCTACACGGCGCGTATCACCAATCCGCATCCCAAGCACTGCGACTTCGAGATCCTGACCCGCGAGAAACAGCAGCCTCATCATCATTTCCATTTGCACATAGCTGTAGCGCCGACGAAGAATATCGAGCGGCTCGAATGGGCCATTGAGAAATGTGTGGAGATAGGCGTGGACGAGATCACACCTTTGCTCTGCCGCTTCTCCGAGCGCAAGCAGTTGCGTACCGACCGCCTCGAGAAAATCATCCTTTCTGCCGCCAAACAAAGCCTGACGCCTTATCTGCCCGTCCTTCACGAGCTGACGCCCTACGACGCGTTTATTAAAGAACAAAGTAACAAGGTGCAATGTACAAAGGGGCAACTATTCATCGCGCATTGCTACAAAGAGGACAAACGGGTGCTGAAAGACGAAGTGGAGCAGGGTAGAGACGTGTTGGTGCTGATCGGTCCGGAAGGTGATTTCAGCGAACAGGAAGTGGCGCAAGCTCTGTCGTTGGGTTTTGTACCCGTCAGTCTGGGCAACAGCCGCCTTCGTACCGAGACCGCTGCCGTCGTCGCCTGCCACACCGCTGTACTGATCAATGAATAATGATTAATGATTAATGAATATCGATGCCGATATACTATTATGGATCAACGGCCATTATGCGGAGTGGTCGGACGCGCTGATGTGGTATGTGAGCCGCACCGCTACATGGATTCCGTTGTATGTGCTGTTAGCGGGACTGATCGTATGGAAATACCGCAACTGGCGAACGGTGCTGGTCGTGCTGATCGGTTTTGGTGTGGCGGTAGGGCTGAGCGATTTTGTATGCAGCGGCGTGCTCAAACCGTTGGTGTGCCGATTACGCCCTACCCATGAACCGGCGCTCGATCCTGTGCATCTGGTGCGGGGCTATACCGGCGGGCTGTACAGTTTCTGCAGTTCCCACGCGGCCAATACGATGTGCGTGGCTACGCTGTTCAGCCTCCTTTGGCGCAAACAAACAGCCACCGCAGGTCTGATGACTTGGGTGGCTTTGGTGGCGTACAGCCGTATGTACCTCGGGGCACATTATCCGACGGATATCATTGCCGGTCTGTTGATTGGAGCTCTTTTTGCGGTATCGGTTTACCGGGTGTTAAGACATTGGCTCCGCGTGGACGACGAGGCTGCTCGGCAGGGTGATTCATAAACTGCTCGAACTCCTCGGGCGTGAGCAGTTTCTCCAGCTCGGCATAGATCGACTGCATCCGCTCCATGTTCTCGGCACGCGTGAGACCCTTCTGACGAAAACGGGCATACTTGAGGTGCATCCGATAGATGGTATCAAAGCGAACGGAATCCTGTATTCCCAACTCGCGCACAAGGCGCATCGTCTGCTTGAGAGCCTCTTCCTCGGGAGTGCGCTGCAGACGCTCACCGGCAGGCTCTTGAGCCACAGCAATGCCCCATAACAGGGCTGCCGAAACAAACAAGAATAAGCGTTTAAACATATAAAAATACACCACAAAAATTATGCCCGGAGCGTTCTCCCGACGGAACGGGAGAAGCGGCCTCCGCCTAAAAGGGTTACAACAAAAATCATGCCAAATAGTGAACTAAAAATAGCAACTCGGCTATATTTTTCGCAAAAGGGTCAGGATCGTCAGTCCCGACCTGCTGTGCGCGTTGCTTTGGCAGGAATCATTGTGGGTGTGATGGTGATGATTCTGACCATTTGTATCGTGGTGGGATTCAAGCAGACCATTACGCAAAAAGTAGCCGGTTTCGGAGCACATATACAACTCGTCTCGTTCGATAACAACAGCACTTATGACCTGCAACCGATAGAGGTCTCCGACAGCCTCTTGCAGCGATTGGAGGCTTATTCACATGTGCAGCAAGCGGCGCCGTTTATCACCAAACCCGGTATGTTGAAGACCGATTCGGCTTTCCACGGCATCGTGCTCAAGGGAACGGACTATTGGGATTTCTTTGCGCACAACATCGTCGAAGGTGCGCTTCCGACCAAGCCGCAAGAGGTGTTGGTGTCGCGTCTGATGGCCCGGGCGATGCAACTGCAAGTGGGGCAAGCTGTCAATGCCTATTTCGTGGACGAGACGGATATACGGGCGCGGCGATTTGCCATATCGGGTATCTATGATACGGGTTTCGGGCAGTATGACGACCTGTTCGTGTTGGCGCCGCTGGAGACGGCCCGTCGGCTGCAGGGCTGGGACGAACATATTTTTTCCGGCGTGGAGATCCTCGTGGATGACTTGCGCTATCTGGACGAGACGGCAGACGACATCTATTTTGCTACGGTGAATCATCTGGACGAGAACGGCTATAATGTCTATTACGTACAAACGCTCCACGAACAGAATCCGGCTATCTTTGCGTGGCTCGACCTGCTCGACTTGAATGTCATTGTCATCATCATTCTGATGCTGCTTGTGGCGGGTTTCAACATCGTCTCGGGCCTCATCATCCTCATTCTGGACGGCGTACAACTGATCGGCACGCTCAAAGCCCTGGGTGCGGATAACAGGTTTGTGCAGCGCATCTTCCTGGGTCAAGCGGCTATGCTCATCGGCAAAGGAGTGTTGTGGGGCAATGTGCTCGGACTCGGCTTGGCGGCCTTGCAGTACTGGACCCATCTGATGCCGTTGGACGCCACCACCTACTATGTGGACTCGGTGCCGGTGATGTTTGCATGGGGATGGATCATCGCGCTCAATGTGCTGACTATTGCCCTCTCGATGCTCATTCTGCTGCTCCCGTCGATGATTGTAACCAAAATCAGTCCCGCACAAGTAATGCACTTTGAGTAGTGAAGTTACAGACGATAGTAGATATTAAACCGAGCCCGTGGAAGATCGGGTATGACGACAAGATCCTGTTGGTCGGGTCGTGTTTTGCGGATGAGATAGGTGAGCAGATGGCGCAACGGTATCTGCAGGTGACCTGCAACCCGTTCGGCACGCTCTATAACCCGCTCTCCATCGCGCAGGCTATCAATCTTCAATCTTCAATCTCCAATCTTCAATTGATAAACCACGACGGCCTCTGGCACTCGATGGCGCACCATGGCTCGTTCTCCCGTCCGACCAAAGAGGAAACGGAGCAGGCGGTTCGGGCATCCATAGAGACTATGCAGCAGGCCCTTGCTGAGGCTACGGTCGTGATCGTCACCTTCGGTACCGCCTGGGTGTATGAGATGAGGGGTGATGGGGTATCGGTTACGGGTTACGGGATTGTGGGCAATTGCCACAAACTGCCGGAGAGTTGTTTCACGCGTCGCCGTCTGTCCGTCGATGAGATAGTAGCCGCTTGGCGTCCGATCCTGGAGCGTTATCCTGACAAGCATTGGATCTTCACCGTCTCGCCCATCCGTCATATCCGTGACGGCCTCCACGAGAACCAGCTGAGCAAAGCCACCTTGCTGCAAGCCATAGAACAAATGGTAAATGGTAAATGGGCAAATGGTAAATTGCATTATTTCGAAGCCTTTGAAATAATGCTCGACGAACTCCGGGATTATAGGTTCTATGCCGATGACCTCGTCCATCCGTCGTCGCTGGCGGTCAACTATATCTGGGAGCGGTTTGTGGACACTTTCTGCACACCGCAGACCAAAAATGAACTCGTGCTCCAACACAAACGCTGGAAGCACGAGCATCATATTCCCTTGCACTAATTTTGCAACTATTTGGGAATTTGGCGCATTTTTGTTTGGGAATTTGGCAAAAATCTATTTGGGAAGATGGCAAGAAAGAAAGAAGCCCTCGATATTGGGCTTCTTTCCGTTGTTTTCGTAATCTTCGTAATCTTCGTAATTTTCGCAAACTACGGAAACTACGCATACTACGCGACGCTTAATGGTTCGCGTCGTAGGCTTCGCCTTCCAGCTTCCAGAGGTAGGCGTTCATGGTGCGCTTGCCACCCGGCGTGTCCTTCTGCGCGAGGAACGCAGCCTGGTCCGCGGAGATCTTGTTCAGATCGTGAGCACGGTCCCAAACGGCCT